>CANQBP010000095.1 GCA_947589415.1 uncultured Clostridia bacterium | reverse complement strand
GTTTGCAAGTATTTTTATAAATTTATCTATTTTAACCATCTCTTTTCGTTTTACCACTTATATCCGCAATTATTACATTGAAACTGCGACTTTGCCGTTTTACTGAAAATGCCAAACATCAATGCTCCTGCCACCTTGCGGGCATCAGATATTCTTTTGACGTCTGTTGAATGACAGGTTGGGCATTCAGGCAGGCTTGCCTTTAGATTTGCTAATCTTAAACCCTCTTGGAATCGCTGTTTAGCTATTCGTTCTCTTTTTTCAAATGCTTCCGCTGCATTATGTTCGGTCGTATTGGGGTTAAATAGAGGATTATATTTTACTTCTTCTTCTATTAAAATTTCTCTGTCTTTCCCAATCATATCATCGTAATAGTCATCTCCATATCTTTCTTCTGCCTTATCACCGTAATAAGACCATTCATGTAGCGAAATCTGCGGAGTAATATAATTTTTACAACGCCGACAGATATTATCAGGGAAACACCCCTCTATATAAATACCATTAAAAATACTTGAAAATTCTCCACATATAGGGCAATAAGCTAACCTCTTACCATAATCATTTCTAATTCCGACACAACAAACATTGCATTTGGGACAAACTCTACAATTTCGGTAGAGCTTATATATTTTTCTTTGTTTTTTTTTGGGTAAATCTTCAAACTTCACAAAAGATTCAAACTCCTCAACCGTATATTTAGCTCCACAATGTTGACAATACGCAATTTTATTTATATCATCATCCATAAAATCACCTCCGATAATTCTTATTAAATTTTACCATAATTATCTTAAAAAGTCAATAATTTTCAAGCAGTTATTGCAAATAAGTTTGATATTTAAAGTAACAGATAATAATAGGGGTATAAGTAATATTTTCTCCGATGTATTCTCAAAAACGAGTAAGGAAAAATATGATTACGATGATAGTTTTAAACAGCAAATTCAGCAAGATGAAAAGGCTTTAAATGGATATCAACAAAAAATAAATAATGGAGTAACAAATACCAAAAAACTTCAAAATGCACTTGCTGGCGCATCAGCGGAAGCCAGAGTTTTTGCAGAAACAGGTTTAAGAGCCGGTCAATCCGTAGAAAGTTTTGTTGTAAATCAAAAACAGGCACAGATAGCTACAGCAGCACAGAATAAATCACTGGGTAAAGTTAGAGCTTTAATCAATACGTATAATAGTAGTTTAGGTGAATTAAAGTTAGAGCAACAACAATTTGCTGAAGGTGTTGCACAGTCAAACCCAATTTTAGGAGCATATTTTACTAAAGTCAATAGTGGAAAAGCTACCATGGGGGGATATATACGTTCCTTAGTGGCGGCTAAAGCTGCAACTCTCGGCTTTAAAGCAATAACTGCCGCTCTCAATATGGGTATCACCGTGTTGGTTAGTATGGGTATATCCGCTCTAATCAACAGTATAGTACAGGCAGCCGAAGCAGAAAAGAAAGCAATTGAAGATGCCGTTAGCAGTGCCGATGATTTAAAGAAGTCACTTGACGATATTAGCAGCTACAAAGAAAAAATTGAAGAATTACAAAAATCACTAAATGACAATTCATTATCTCAATCCGAAGCTATCGAAAAGCGAAAAGAATTAATCAGCATACAAGATGAACTTATTGAAAAATATGGTGGTGAAAAAGAAGTTGTTGACAGTATCACCAAAGCTATTCAAGGTGAAACAAATGCTCTTGACGAATTAAAAAAGAAAGATGCAGACGAATGGCTTAAAAATAATCAACCCGCTATTGATTCTGCAAACAGTTTCTTTAATGATACACAAGAGTTTAGTATAGCTGAAGATTATACATCTGGAGTTGGTTGGCAAGATTTATCGAAGTTTTTATCTTCGCAAAATATTAGTTTGCCCACTATAATCCTTGGGAAAAAAGGAGCCCAACAACAAGGAAAATGGTTGCAAAGTAATATTTCTTTTGTAGGCAAACGTGATGATATAGTTTCTGATTATGATACCTTGTACGATGCAGTAAATGAATATTTAAAGAGTGGTACATTATCAAAAGATGATGTGCAAGCATGGAATGATTTTTTAAATAAAATATCAGAGGCAAGAAAATATATTGTTGAAAATGAAGATAAATCATACCAAAAGAATCAAGAGGTATTACAAACAAGTGTTGAATCAGCCATAGTTGTTAATGATACATATTCCGAGGCATACAATAAGTTACAAGAAGCTAAAGAAAGGTATAATCAGGCTCTATCCGAAAATGACTTAACAAAAATCACAGAAGCATATAAAAATTATCAGGACGTATTTAACAGTTTAGGTGTTGACTCTTTTAATATAGATGAACAGCACGTTCCTCATGAAAATATCATTAACTATTTTCACGAATTACAAAAAGAATTTAATAAAGTAGCAGCAGACACACCTATAATTGTAGATGTGCAGGCTGAATTAAAATCTGATAAGTCATATACTAGAGCGTGTTAACATAAATATTTACAAATCCGTATGAAAGTAGTATAATAGAAGTATGAAACTGACTAAAAAAGAA
>CANQBP010000094.1 GCA_947589415.1 uncultured Clostridia bacterium | reverse complement strand
GCCGCTGTCAATCCGTGATTAGTTTTTTTAGGTCAATTATTCTACGGCTCGACCATATATTTACTCGATGAATAAGCGGCGTGCCTCTTGACATTTAATAAATTCTGATGTAATATTATATTAAAGAGAGTACTGCACAGTAAGCGGTTTCTCCAAAATTGGTATGTTTAAGAAACACCGCCAAATGGGAGTTGGGCGGTGTTCCTTATTTTATGTAAAAAATAAGATTACTTCGTATGGTGATCTTTTACGATCTGATATACGAGTGCGATAACAGCCGTCAACATTATCACGAACTGAAATAATTCGGAAACTGACATAAGTTATCACCTCCCTTACGGGAGAAAACCGCCTACCACTTTGTGTAGTACTCTCGACTATATATTATCATCTTTGAAATGATTTGTCAATCATCAAACTGCTTAACCACAACCGGACGCTCTTTAATTCCTTTGGCTTCAAGATACCAGTTGATTTTATCGTGGATCTCTTTTCTATTGCTCCTCCAGTATTCTTTTTCACTTCTGCCCATAATATCACAGAATATAGCCCGTGTATGACCTTCGCCGCTGTAATAATTATGCTCCGGTGCGGTATCTTGAGGTTCGGGATCGGGATATGAATTAAGAATAGAGTTTACCAATTCAGCCCTTAACAGAGGTATATCTCTTTCCGCTATCATCCGTTCCAATTCAAAAACAGACGGCTTCAAATCCTCAAATCTGCGTTCGTTTACAGCCTTATAGTTTCCCGGAATATCACACAATGAGGAATAGGCAAGCATAACAACCGCTTGCCTGTCCCAATCCGTGTATGGTATTTTTAATAATTCTTCAATAGGCATATACATAACTTCAAGACATAAAAGACAGTTCATACTGTATTTTGTCTTATATTCCTCTCCGCCTATATGTATTATACTGTATATGCCCTCAAGCTCTCTAAGCATTATACGTCGCCATTATCTCCGATGTAGTCCGCTTCCGTAAACCATTTATTTATAAATTTCTTTCCGTTTTCCGTTGAGGGATCTACACACTTTGCTTCCGCTTTAAGACCGTCAATTTTTTCACTGTGACATTGAAAATATGTGCCGCTTATGCTGATTGTTGTAAAAGTTGCCTGTCCGCTTTCGTTGATCTGCTCAACGGATTTTTCTCCCGGTGTAAACTTAACTTTGAAAAACTTATACAGATTAACCTTACCGTCACTGCGGTCTGTCATAAGTGCAGCCCTTACGCACGGTATTTTTTCTTTGCCTGTTGTCAAAATGACTTTACCGTCCGTATATTCATTAACCGTTTCTCCGAATATCAGCTTACGCTCATCCGGAATGAGGTCGGAAAGACCGAGCGTAAGCGTGCCCGTGCCTATTCCGGTAAAGGTTTCAACAACAACGCCGTCAGCCGCCGCCGACTGTGAATTTGAAGTCAGGGTATCACTGAAATTTTTAAGACGTTCCCCGAACTCCACCGCCGAGTCGCAGGTATCTCCCTCCTGTCCCTCTGTCAACGACCACATTACAAGATTTCTTGCGTTTACCTCTGATTTTACTTTTACATTCATAATAAATTACCTCCGTTTATAGTTTTAAAATCAAATATTCTGCGTACAGTCTGCGGAAAATCATTATCAGCATTATACGTACAGCCGGTATAATACAGGTCGTTTTCCTCAAACAATGTTATGATTTTCTTTTTTAATTCATCAACCTCCGACTCACTCACACCGATAACATTTACAGTAACCGTGTATTCAACAGCCGTCAGCCTGCCGTCATTACGCTCTTTGGCATTATCGTATAGCGAATAAACAACATACAAATCCGGTCTTTCGTGCTCGCCGAAAGTCGGCATTTTTGAATAGAATGGCACATCAATAATTTTAAGCAGTCCGTCTATTCTCTCGAATATGCTCAATCAAGCACCTCCTCGATTTTGTCATTAACATAGTTGACAGTAATTAGGGCAGCCTGTCCCGATTTGTTATCAAAGCCTCTGCGGATATGCGGAACAGGCTGAATTGTACCTTTTTTAACTTCGTACTCTGTACCGCCTCGCTTCTGAATCATGGTATCACTGCTTCTTTGCGGACTGCTTCCGGGTCTGCCGAACTCATAAATTGTTCCTATTAACCCTAAGCCGTCTTTATCACCGTTCTTTTTAAAAGAATCCGAAAGGTATCCTACATCTACCTTGAGTTTTCCTTTTTTGGTAGAGTAGATACTTCCTGTTTTTATCGCCGAGGCTGTCTTGCTTGGGGCCAATCTTTTTTGCTCGGCTTCAATCAATGCAGCCCCTTCATGTATTCCGGCTCTGACGGCAGCATTGACATTATCATCGAGAAGATTTAATTTTTCTATAAAATCTCCCAGTCTGGCAAAATCCATACTAAAAACGTCACTCATATGCTCACTCCCTTGATAAAATCAGCTTGACAATACGTTCGCACATTCCGGCAGAAACACTTTCAATGCGGTATCGTATGCCGTCGTATTCAACATGGGTATATCTGTCCTTTTCAAAATCTCTCCGCCAGATTTGAGCAACATAATCGGTTCTTATGCCGATATTAGCCGCTTTTTCCTTTGTGGTCAACGACGGAACACCGACAGACCCCCGTACAGATGCCGCTGTCACGTCCTCGCCGCCGTTGTAACCGTATTTTGGGATGATTTTAAGTAGTTTTATGTTCTTATCAAAAACGACCCTTACAGCCAATTTACAGCCCCCTGT
>CANQBP010000093.1 GCA_947589415.1 uncultured Clostridia bacterium | reverse complement strand
CGTGGACGGAAACAAATTGGCAGGCAAATGTATTCAATGGTACAGCAATAAAAAGTGTAGAAATACCTGAGGGCATTACTAAAATCCCCGATTATGCTTTTGCCGGAACAGATTCGCTTGAAACCGTATTAATTCCTAATACAGTAAAAAACGTTGGACATAATGCTTTTGAAGAATGTCCGCTTTTGACAGCATATTGCCCACAATATTCCGGTGCATCTATACATATGATAGATAATAATATTCCTTTTGTTTCAAATTTATCAGCAAGAGAAAGTTCGGATGAAGATGTGCTTGACATATCCAAAAGTGTTTATTCAACAAATTTCAGTGCAGTAACAAATTCCGGAAGCATTTCCTTTGTTTGTGAATACGAGTTTAAAAATGATAAGTATTCAACCGTTTCTGACAGGGAAATAGTTATAAAATTACCGAACGGCTGTGAACTGATTGAAAAAACACTCATGGACAATGGTAATATCAGTACGGATTTTTATATTAATGACGGAAAATTGATATTGCCGGTAAATTCAAAAAAGGGAAAAGTAACTTTTTCTGTTAAAAGAACGGATGCAGATGTGAAAATAGTTTCATATGCACTTATGCAATACAGAAAATCCGGTAACACCACCTATGAAATTATAGACATTGTAAATGAAGATGTTCCGTCTATTTCAATCAAAACCGGAAGCGTTACAAATAGCAGCGAAATCAATGTTAGTGGTCTTGCACCTGTGGAAACGGATGTTGAACTTTACATTGACGATAAAAAGGTTGGTGTTGCAAAATCGAATAAAGCAGGTTTATATTCTGCTGATATAAGTATTGAAGAGCCTGTTGATGGGGATACATATTTGATAAAAGCACAGTCTGCAACCGACGATAAGCTTTATGCTCAGACAGATGTTTATTATGCAGAGGATAATCCTGTTGTTACAGGTTTTACAATGGAATATAACGGAATAGATTACGATCTTACAACCGGCATAAAGTATTCAGTTTCTTTTAATACCGGTTATGAATATAGCTTTAAAGTTAAATTTGATAAGTCTGAATATGTTGATAAGGTTTATGTTGTAAGTACAAGGAATAATATTGAAAAATATCTCGAGGCACAGTGGGATGAGGATAAGAAGATATATGTTGCAAAGGGATATTTTGATGAAAACGATCATTCCTATGTTCCGGGTACACTAACGGTTGAATATACAAAACCGCGTGAAGAATATAGTTTTGAAAAAGGAAAAAAACAATACGAAGATTTTGTTGAAAAGAGTAAGAATGTTTTTAAAGATTTGCCGAAAACTGTAACATCAACCTCTGACGGAGCAACGGAATATAGCTTCAATCTGTCGGATGTACCGGGGTTATCGGATTTGTCGGATATGAGCAATAAAATAGTAAAATTGTCAATAAAAGAATTCAGTAAAACAAGTGACATAGATTGGTATGGCTATGCTAAAACGTACAGTGACTTCTATTCATATTTTATTGATGAGGGCAGTGATAAATACTATTTGAATTTGGATTTTTCCAAGGGTAGTACACTCATAATGATAGTTGATGATGTAGTCAACAATAAAATTGTAAAATATGAGCTTAATGATGTTCTGGATTCTTTAATTGCTACCGGGAATCATTATAAATCAGCAGCGGCACTATCAACAGCTCTGGATGTTTTCGGTTGTTTGGGTAGTATAAAGAAAGCTATGGATATTTCTGAAGATTATGACGATTTAGTAAAGAAAATCAACTCATCGAGTATGTCATGGTCAGAAAAGGAAACAGCTCTGAAAAAAGCAAAGGAGCTAAAACGAGACCGAGAGTTATACTTGGCGATGACATTTGCTATTACAGCTGTTGTAGGACCGGGTGCGGTTCCGTTTTCCTTACTATTGGGTGTTTTTGATATTGCAGCAGATTTCTTCTTTGCTTACAGAGAGGCCGGCATACTTGAGGGTGATTATGAAGCAAAGATAAATTGGTATATTGATCCCAGCGGCTATGTTTATGAAGGTGTTACATCAAACAGACTTTCCGGTGTAAAGACAACTGCATATTGGATTCCGTATGACGAAGAAAAAGATGATGAAACATTCTGGGATGCGCCTCAGACCGACAGGGCAGAGCTTTGGAATGCATCCGATTGGAGTCAGCAAAATCCTTTGATTACGGATAATGACGGTAATTACGCATGGGATGTTCCGGAAGGATGGTGGCAGGTAAAATATGAACTTGATGGCTATGAAACTACATACAGCGAATGGATGCCTGTTCCTCCGCCACAAACTAATGTGAATATCGGTATGATTTCAACAAAAAAAGCACAGGTTGAAAATGCAGAAATTACAGATGAGGGCGTCAAAGTTGTTTTCGATCAATATATTGATCCGCAGACTGTTTCAAAGATTGAACTTAAAAACGTTAATGGTGAACCTGTTAATTATACGATTTCATACATACAGGACGAAACAAATGCTGAGGGTAAGGTGCTTGCAAAAGAATTTTTACTGAAAACATCAACAATTATAAAGAGTATTACTGTGCCTGAGTCCGTTTTGAATTATGCCGAAAAAAGTGTTGAGGTATATAATAAAATATTTGAATCCTCTGTTGTTTTGGGCGACACCAACAACGACGGCGAGATAAACATAGCCGATGCACTTATGATATCCCGTTATGATGCAGGACTTGCCGAACTCAACGAAGATCAGCTTGCAGTATCGGACGTAAATAA
>CANQBP010000092.1 GCA_947589415.1 uncultured Clostridia bacterium | reverse complement strand
TGTGGAATATTATTGGCAGCATGATAAAGAATCCGATAAAGAAATCACATTATACAAAATTTTAGATACGATAAGACAATTCGGAGATGAAGAGCTCTGGATAAAGGTATATGAAGATGGACTTAAGAAAAACATAAAACCAAGAAATTCACTCCAAGAGTTGTATCAGGAATTGAAAAGCAAAAGTAACTGATAAAATTGGATTTGAAAAACACAGCAGCAGGACATTTTGCTTTGTCCTTCCGTTTAGTCATTATCTGTGTATTGACATACACCATTCAATGATAACATTTACCGTAACAGTATATTCAACAGCCGTCAGACTGCCGTCATTCCGCTCTTTGGCATTATCATATAGCGAATAAACAACATATAAATTCGGTTCTTCATGTTGCCAAAAGTCGGCATTTTTGAATAAAACGGCACATCAATTATTTTCAGCAGTCCGTCTATTCTCTCAAATATGCTCAATCAAGCACCTCCTCGATTTTGTCGGTAATATAACCGACAGTAATTTCAACAGCCTGTTCCGATTTGTTATCGAAACCTCTGCGGATATGCGGAACAGGCTGAATTGCACCTTTTTTCACTTCATATTCCTTACCGCCTCGCTTCTGAATCATGATATCACTACTTCTTTGCGAACCGCTTTCTCTGGGTCTGCCGAACTCATAAATTGTTCCTATTAACCCTAAGCCGTCTTTATCACCGTTCTTTTTAAAAGAATCCGAAAGATATCCCACATCTACCTTGAGTTTTCCTTTTTTAGAGTGCGTTGACACTAATTCAACCATTTTACAATGCAAGCAAATTGAATAAATGATAAATACATGGAATCAAGTTTATCATATTGAGTAAAGACTTTCCGGAACTCTTTGAGCATCGAAATAACCTCTCTATGATGTTTCTTCGTTTATAAAGTTCAACATCATATTCCCAGGGATCTAAGCAGTTTTTCTTTGGCGGAACAACAGGTTCATGTCCGTAATTACCGGCAAGATTACGTGTTTACGTGTTTTATCCCCTTCATATGCCTTATCCGTCAAGTAGGGTATACCTTGATAATCATTTCCTGTTTTTTCGATTGAAGATCGACCTTCCGGAGCGTCATGCTTATTTCTTCCGGATAAGTGCATTTCAATGATTGTCTTGTCATCTGCGGATACCATGTGAAGCTTGGTATTCCAACCGCCTTTTGATTTTCCGATAGACTGCTTTCCATGTTTTTTAAACAACCGTGTCCATCCGGGTGTACTTTACAAGAGGTACTGTCTAACGCCAATACCTCAACCTTGATTGATATGATTTTTTCCTGCTGCAAAGCCGTGAAAATTCTCTGTATTACACCGCTATTTACCCATCGATTAAAACGCTTGTATATACTATTCCGGTTGCTGTATTCCTTTGGTAGTGCCCTCCATTTGCACCCATTCTCGGCTATATACAGTATTGCGTTAACAAAATCGTAGTTGCTAATTTTTACGTTTCCTCTCTGAACCGGAAAGTATTTTTCGATTTTTTGAAATTGTTTTTTAGTAATTTTCATGTATTTATTATAATACATTTTTGCATTTAGTGTCAACAGTCTCTAATAACGATGATAAGCCGAAATCCACGTTTGATAGTCGGTTTTGACGTTGCGTCTGATAAATCGAGTGAACGAATACAAAATAATGTTGACAATTCACCCGAAGCTGATTTTTGTTATACAGATGGATATTTAGGATACATTGATGTCGTCTATCCCGGCGAACATATTCGCAATGTACAAGATAAAAAAGATACACACAACGTTGAAAGTATAAATGCTGATTTACGACATTATATCCCTGTCCTTGCAAGGAAAAGCATATGTTTTGCTCGGAAAATTGAAACACTTTATGATGATGTTGCTGTATTTATCGATGCTTTTAACCGTTTCGGATTAGCCAAATATAAATACCGTCAGCGTAAGAAAAGTGGTGAATTACCTTTTTCTCTTGTTGATTTTCTTTAACAACACCTTTAGCCACTTCTAATTTTGAAAAAGGGTTGATTTTTTCGGAGTTATAGCATATAATATAGTTGTCAGAGATGACAACAGCCAATGCTATGTGGCTGTCAAGCCTTGATGTAAAGTGTTGTTTCGGAGTGCAGTGCTTTATTAGCTTTATAAGGGTTTATCATTTACCACAATCCGAATAGAAAGCAAGTTTTTGATTAGTGCTTTTGAAAGAAAATGTATTGTAGACTTTAGGGGTTGTCGCAAATGAGTGAAAAATATTGCGACAGCCTCTATTTTTAAAAAACAACATATAATCATGAAAAAACCACATGCCAAATTTGAGGGCAGACGATTTTGTCGATCCTCATTTTACTATTTTTGGATTTTTGTAAATCTATGCATTCGATTTCTCGAACAAAGACCTGTTAAAACGATTGCAATTTTAAAGAGAAAATAATAAATTAAATAATTTTGAAAAATGGTTGATTTTTTCTGAATTATAGCATATAATACCTCTGGAGAGTGAGGTTGGTTGTTACCTAAGTATAGGTTTGATAGCCTCACCGGTACATATTCCGTTTGAGAATATGTAAAGCTATGATGTGTATTACTGTATCGGACGCAGTGGTACGTTGAGCTTTCAGGAGGGGTTGTGCAGTGTTACCTCAATCCGATGTAGGTTTTACCGAACGAAAATGCTCCAAAGGGGCTGTCGCACAAGCGTAAAAAAACGCAGTGCGGCAGCCCTTGTATTTTTGCATAAAAGAAAATAAATATAT
>CANQBP010000091.1 GCA_947589415.1 uncultured Clostridia bacterium | reverse complement strand
ACAGAAAATATAATATATGGCAATTTGTTGTGTAAAAATTTTTGATTTATCATGGTTCCTTACCTTTCCTATACCCCTACCACTTATATCCACAATTATTACATTGAAACTGTGACTTTGCCGTTTTGCTGAAAATGCCAAACATCAATGCTCCTGCTACCTTTCGGGCATCAGATATTCTTTTGACGTCTGTTGAATGACAGGTTGGGCATTCAGGCAGGCTTGCCTTTAGATTTGCTAATCTTAAACCCTCTTGGAATCGCTGTTTGGCTATTCGTTCTCTTTTTTCAAATGCTTCCGCAGCATTATGTTCGGTCGTGTTGGGGTTAAATAGAGGATTATATTTTACTTCTTCTTCTATTAAAATTTCTCTGTCTTTCCCAATCATATCATTGTAATATGCATCTCCATATCTTTCTTCTGCCTTATCACTGTAATAAGACCATTCATGTAGTGAAATCTGCGGAGTAATATAATTTTTACAACGCCGGCAGATATTATCACTGAAACCTTCTATACAAGTACCTTTAAAAATTCTCGAAAATTCTCCACATATAGGGCAATAAGCTAACCTATCCCCATAATAATTTACAATCTTAACCATACAAACATTACATTTAGGACAAACCCTACAATTTCGGTAGAGCTTATATATTTTTCTTTGTTTTTTTTTGGGCAAATCTTCAAATTTTACAAACGATTCAAACTCCTCAACCGTATATTGAGCTCCACAATAGCGACAGTCTGCAATTTTATTTATATAATCATCCATAAAATCACCTCCGATAATTCTGATTAAATTTTACCATATTTATCTAAAAAAGTCAATGATTTTCAAGCAATTATTGCAAATAAGTTTGATATTTAAAGTAATAGATAACAATAGAGATATAGGTAATATTTTCTCCGATGTATTCTCAAAAACGAGTAAGGAAAAATACGATTATGATGATAGTTTTAAACAGCGAATTCAGCAAGATGGAGATGCTTTAAATGAATATCAACAAAAAATAAATAGTGGAGTAACAAATACTAAAAAACTTCAAAAGGCACTTGCTGGTGCATCCACAGAAGCCAGAGTTTTTGCGGAAACAGGGTTAAGAGCCGGTCAATCCGTAGAAAGTTTTGTTGTAAATCAAAAACAGGCACAGATAGCTACGGCAGCACAGAATAAATCATTGAGTAATGTTAGAGCATTGATTAATACTTATAATAGTGATACATCAGAAGAAAGATTAGGATTAGAGCAGCAACAATTTGCTGAAGGTGTGGCACAGTCAAACCCGATTTTAGGAGCATATTTTACTAAAGTCGATAGTGGAAAAGCTACCATGGGTGGATATATACGTTCCTTAGTTGCGGCTAAAGCGGCAACCCTCGGACTTAAAGTAGCGACCACCGCTCTCAATATGGGTATCACCATGTTGGTTAGTTGGGGCATATCTGCTCTAATCAACAGTATAGTACAGGCAGCCGAAGCAGAAAAAAAAGCAGTTGAAGATGCCGCTAGCAGTGCCGATGATTTAAAGAAGTCACTTGACGATATTAACAACTACAAAGAAAAAATTGAAGAATTACAAAAATCACTAAATGACAATTCATTATCTCAATCCGAAGCTATCGAAAAGCGAAAAGAATTAATCAGCATACAAGATGAACTTATTGAAAAATATGGTGGTGAAAAAGAAGTTGTTGACAGTATCACCAAAGCTATTCAAGGTGAAACAAATGCTCTTGACGAATTAAAAAAGAAAAATGCAGACGAATGGCTTAAAAATAATCAACCCGCTATTGATTCTGCAAACAGTTTCTTTAATGATGACCAAAATTTTCAGATTAGAGATATTACAATTGATGAAAATTCTGCAAGAGATTTTATAAATAAGTTAGATTTGCCTACATTAAAATACAATATCGCAAATCCTCATATAGGACAAGGAATATTTAATACTGAACCACCTATAACTTATGGAGATATGCAGTTTCGAGGCAAACGTGATGATATAGTTTCTGATTATGATACTTTGTACGATGCAGTAAATGAATATTTAAAGAGCGGCACATTATCAAAAGAAGATAAACAAGCATGGGAAGATTTTTTAAATAAAATATCAGAGGCAAGAAAATATATCCTTGAAAATGAAGATAAATCATACCAAAATAATCAAGAGGTATTACAAACAAGTGTTGAATCAGCCATAGTTGTTAATGATACATATTCTGAGGCATACAATAAGTTGCAAGAGGCTGAAGAAAGGTACAATCAGGCTCTATCCGAAAACGACTTAACAAAAATCACAGAAGCATATAGAAATTATCAAGATGTATTTAACAGTTTAGGTGTTGACTCTTTTAATATAGATGAACAGCATGTTCCTCATGAAAATATCATTAACTATTTTCACGAATTACAAAAAGAATTTAATAAAGTAGCGGCAGACACACCTATAATTGTAGATGTGCAGGCTGAATTAAAATCTGATAAGTCATATACTAATGAAATCAAGGATATAGCAGATAAAAAAGGATTAAAATATGAGGACTTACTTGAAATACAAAGTAAAGCCGAGTTAAATCCCCTCGATTTAAACGCAAATGAGCAAAATATATGGAGAAATATCGATGCCTACGTTAAAACGTATAATGATGTTGCAAAATATACAAACACAGCCACAATAACGACCGAGGACTATATAAATGCTCTATTAAAATTAGGAATTGTACAGCAGAAGGTAGCAGCAAACGGTGAAACAGCTAATATTCTATCCGAAGAACAATCCGA
>CANQBP010000090.1 GCA_947589415.1 uncultured Clostridia bacterium | reverse complement strand
GAAGCAACTGCCCTGAACGGTGCAAGACGTGAAGGAATTGAAATAGGCAGGGCCGAAGGTAAAGCCGAAGGTATCGCCGAAGGCATAGAAAAAGGTAAAGCCGAAGGTAAAGCTGAAGGTATTGCCGAGGGTATAAACGAAATGATAGTTAAAATGCGTAAAATGGGTATGTCCGAAGAACAAATCAATAAGATAATCAACGTTGAGTAATGTGTAATGTGACACTTTCTCATATTGATAGGGAAAAATAATGCGATTGCGAATTGAGGGATATTTTTGCGTAAATTTATTACTTCCTCCGCCGAGGAAACCGAAGCTGTTGCCGAAAAACTTGCGGGTACGCTTAAGGGTAACGAAATTATTGCTATGTTCGGCGGTCTTGGTGCGGGTAAAACAGCTTTTACACGAGGTCTTGCACGAGGACTCGGTATTTGTGAGGGTGTGTCAAGCCCGACATTTGCTCTTGTTAATGAGTATAACGGAAAATTTAACCTGTACCATTTCGATATGTACAGAGTTTCTTCATGGGACGATTTGTACAGTACGGGGTTTTTCGACTACTTGGACAACGGTATAATGATTATTGAATGGAGTGAAAATATACGTGAGTTTCTCCCCCAAAATCATATTACCGTGACCATCAGCCCGCTTGACGAAAATACAAGAGAAATTATAATAGAGGGATCAGATGATATTCTGTCTGTATAAATAATTAAAAGTTTGCGGAGGAAAATATATGAAAATACTTTCGATTGATACATCGGCTTCGCCCGTTTCGGCAGCTTTACTTTGTGACGGCAGGCTTTGCGGAGAGTTTTATCTTAACACCAAAACTACACATAGTCAGACTTTGATGCCTATTGTTTCTGACCTGCTGTCGGCTGCCTCAACGAATATAAACGATATAGACGTCTTTGCCGTTAATGCGGGGCCCGGTTCATTTACGGGGGTTCGTATCGGTGTTGCTTCCGTAAAAGGTATGGCTATGCCGCTTAATAAACCTTGTGCGGGTGTGTCTACACTTGAAGCAGTTGCATACTCCCTGCCCTATACGGACGGGATTGTGTGTGCAGTTATGGATGCTCGGAGGGATCAGGTATATAATGCACTTTTCAGACTTAACGACTCATCAGTCGAAAGAATAACCGAGGACAGGGCAATCAGTATTGATGAACTTGAAAAAGACCTTGAATTTTATGATGAAACCGTATATCTTGCGGGTGACGGAGCTGACATATGTTTTCGGGCTTTTGGAGAAAAACTCGACAATGTCGTTTTGACGCCTGTCAATATAAGATATCAACACGCTTACGGTACTGCTGTTGCAGCGGAAATTATGGCAAGGGAAAACAGGCTTTGTACGCCTGCGCAGCTTATGCCGATATATTTAAGGCTGCCGCAGGCAGAGCGTGAACTTAAAGAAAAACAGGAAAAATTAAAAAAAGGAGAAATGCAGTAATGAAAATTTCACTCGGAGCAGACCATGGAGCATACGAGCTTAAAGAAGCCGTTGCAAAACATCTCAAAGAAAAAGGGATTGAATACAAGGATTACGGTTGTTTTTCAAAGGAGTCCGTTGATTACCCGAAATTTGCATATATTGCCGCAAAGGCAGTTGCAGATAAAGAATGCGAATTCGGTATAATATGCTGTACCACGGGTCTTGGAGTATCTATGGCGGCTAATAAAGTTAAGGGTGTGCGTGCTGCGGTATGTACGGACGAGCATCTTGCCGAAATGACAAGAAGGCACAACAATGCTAATGTTCTTTGCATGGGACAAAGCGTTGTTTCGGTTGAAACGGCTCTGAAAATTGTCGATGTATTTCTTGCAACGGAATTTGAGGGCGGCAGGCACTTGCGCAGAGTCAACCTGCTTACAGACATCGAAAACGGTGTCGATATTTCTAAATGATCGACCGATATACCGCCGCTTTCGGATTATTGTGATGTGTGTAAAACCGAAAACTTAACCAAATGTTAATGGAACAGTTGCGGGAAAAGTCTATCTGCAGAGTCAAACACAAATATAAAAAATGCGGAGCGGCTCGTTAGAGCCGCTCTCGATACTTTCAACCCCATACCGATAGGCAAGTTCATTATCGCGGAAACAGACTGCCCCACACAAAAGTCAAAGCGAACATAGTGAGCGCCCCCGCGAATTGACAGCGGCTGCACGCCGCCCGCAAGCCTTTGAAAAGGCTTGACCTAAACTTGTATTTTTGATGCCATAACTTTCTTACGGCGGGGCAGCTCGTTAGAGCCGCCCTCGATACGTTCGACCCCACACCGACAGGCAAGTTTACTATCGCGGAAACAGACTACCCCACACAAAAGTCAAAGCGAACATAGTGAGCGTAAGCGTGAATTGACAGCGGAGGCACTCCGCCGCCGGGGACACTCCGCCAGCGGCACGCCGCTGGGAGTAGTTCGCAGAGGCATTGACAAGGGGACGCCCTCTCGCAGGGCGTCCCCTCTTTAAAAACAGTCCACCGGACTGTTTTTAAATTCACCCCTTGCCCAGGCGTGAAGGAGAAAAGATTTCGCCGTCTGCGGACGGCGACCAAAGGCTCTGCCTTTGGAAACCGCAAGCCTTTGAAAAGGCTTGACCTAAACTTGCATTTTTGATGCCATAACTTTCTTACGGCGGGGTGGCTCGTTAGAGCCACTCACGATATTGACCTACCCACACCGATAGGCAAGTACGCTATCGCGGAAACAGACTACCCCACACAAAAGTCAAAGCGAACGCAAGTGAGCGACCCCGCGAATTGACAGCGGCGGCACGCCGCCGCCGTCTGCGGACGGCGACCAAAGGCTCTGCCTTTGGAAACCGCAAGCCTTTTGAAAAAGGCTTGACCTAAAACTG
>CANQBP010000089.1 GCA_947589415.1 uncultured Clostridia bacterium | reverse complement strand
AGGAAAGCATCCCTTAGCTTAGTCCTTCACCGCCAACAACTTGCTCGTAACTTGCTTGTAACTTGCTCGTAACTTGCTTGTAACTTGCGTTATAGTCCTCCTGATATTTTTGATATGCACGATAGCCGTTCCTGTTGGAGCGGCTTTTGTGCTTTTGTGTTGTGAAGAAGGGAGTAGGAGTTTTTATGCTGAAAACTTGTCCGACCTGCGGTAAGCTGCATAGAATAAACGAGGTTTGTCCTGTTCAACAGCAACACAGAATCGAGTATTTGAAAAGGGTAAACCAAAAAAGAAAAGCGGAGCGAAATAGTGAAGCCGACCATTTTCGTAACACCAAAAAGTGGCAGCGCAAAAGAAAACAAATTTTAAGCAGAGATCTCTGTATGTGCCGTGTATGCTTTTTACTTGAGAACAAAATCACTACGGGGAGTTTGAATGTTCACCATATTGAACCGCTTAGCAATAATTTTGATAAACGGCTTGATGATAAAAACCTCATTACACTTTGCAGATTTCACCATGAGAAAGCAGAAAGCGGAGAAATATCAGCTGACACGCTGCGGGGATTGATTAAAATGAAACTCAAAATCACATGACAGTACCCCCCGGAGGTGATTATGTGAATTTTTTTATTCTCCGACACCGTAACAGAGCCTCCCCTGCTTATAAAAAATTCCCAAAATGAAAATTTTTAAAGAGAGGCGGTGATCGAATGGCAAGACCGGCAAAACTTATTGATACTCAATCACGACATAATACTAAGTCGGATATAGAAAAGCGGAAAAATGCCGAGAGTAACCTCAAGGGTAATGCTCAAGTTAAACCTCCGTATAAGATTACGGCGGGGCAACGGAAAATTTTTAATAAGATTAAAACCATGTTTGAAAAGACAGAGCTTATCGGTGAGCTTGATTGTTATGTTCTTGCCGAGGGGGCTGTGGTAATTGACAGATTACAGCAATTAGAGCAAATGATTAACAACGATCCTGCCCTTTTGACCGATAAGGACGTCATGAGTATCCGCAAGGGTTATACGCAGGACTTTTTTAGAATATGCAACGAGCTTTCACTTAGTCCGCAAAGTCGAGCGAAGATTGGAAGTATTGCGGTAAATAAAGCAGAAGAAAAAAATGACACATTACTTCAAATTTTGAAAGGAGGGAGCAGTTTATGAATGGCTATGGATAAGGATATTGAATATTGCCGCAGGGTACTTGACGGGCAAATAAATGCTCCGAAATACGTTAAAAAACAGTGCCGTATATATCTTGATATTTTTGAGGACAAGGATAAAAAATACTGCATTGATTTTGAAAAAAGAGAGCTGATTGAAAATATTACAAAGCTGATAGTAGTTTCAAGAGGTCTGTCCGCAGGTAAAACCGTGTACGAGGTTTTGTGCGGCTATCAATGGCTTTTTATTTTTGCTGTTTTAACGGTTGTTTTTCGTGATGATTCGGAAAAAAGGCGGTATCAGACCGGAATACTTGAGATATGTCGAAAGAACGGGAAAACCTTTCTTGTCGGCGTTATTTTTTTGATTTTATTTCTTACCGAACCGGAGTTCTCAAAATTTTATTCGGTTGCTCCCGACGGTGCATTGTCAAGGGAAATAAAAACGCAAATGAAAGAGCTTATACTTTCCTCTCCGTTGCTGTCAAAGCATTTCAAAATCAGAAATAATGATATTCTTTGCTATATCAATAACAGCGATTTTATGCCGCTTGCGTTTTCTACAAGCAGGCTTGACGGTAAACTTCCGAATGCGTTTGTTGCCGATGAGGTCGGCGCACTCCCGACCATGTACCCTATTGAGGCTATGCGGTCGGGACAGCTTAATATCAAAAATAAGCTCGGGTGCATTATAAGTACAAAATATCCGACACTGAATAATCCTTTTGAGGATATTGTTGAGGGTGCTAAGCGAGTGCTTGACGGGATTGATATAAATGACAGAATATTTGCACTGTTGTATGAACCTGATGAGGCGAAAGGTTGGGAAAGCAGTAACAGTATTCTTGAACAGGGTAATCCCTTAGCACTTGAAGTCCCGGAAATAATGAACGATTTGAAGCAAAAACGGCATGATGCTATTGTTATGCCGAGTGCAAGAGAAAATTTTCTTGTTAAGCACTGCAACATCATTTACAGCGGTCTTGGAACGGAAACTTACATTCCCGTTGACGATATTATCAGTTGTGAGGTCGATAGCATTGATTGGAACGGCAAAACGGTTTACGTCGGTGTTGACTTATCCGAAACCGAGGATAATACGGCGGTATCTATGGCGGCTCTTGATGATGACGGGGAAACGCTGTTGATTAAGTCTGTATCATTCATTCCCGAGGGCAGAGTTGAGGAAAAAACAAGGCTTGAAAAGGTCGATTATCGGCAGCATATCCGAGACGGCAGCTGCATAGCCTGCGGGGACAGGATTATTGATTATTCGGTGGTTGAGGAATATGTATTTGAAATTGAGAAAAAATTCGGCTGTAAGGTAGCATATATCGGTTTCGACCGACGTAATGCCATGAGCTCGGCACAGAAATGGAATGAGAGATACGAAACAGTCGAAATACGGCAACATTCAAGCGTTTTACACCCTGCGTTTAAACTGCTTAAAGAAAAAGTTGTAAGCGGAAAAGTCAAGATTGAAAGAAGTTATCTTACGGTGCTTAATTTCCAAAATACAAGAATACGGTATGATACGAATATGAACATCTATGCCGATAAAAAGCGGAGCAAAGGCAAGATTGACGAGGTTTTCGCTATTATTGATGCTGTATATCTGCTCAATCAATTTGAACTGCTCGGCGGCGGTGCAGGGCTTGAATGGGGTTCGATAAGTTTATAGGAACGGGGTTAAAAAATTGAGTTTTTGGGATTTATTTCGCAGAAAAGAAAAAAGAGCCGATACGA
>CANQBP010000088.1 GCA_947589415.1 uncultured Clostridia bacterium | reverse complement strand
AATAGTTATAATATTGATTACAGTCAACTTCTTGAAAATCAGCCTATTGTTGAGAAAGTAACCGTTGAAGATGTAGCAGAACTTAATGCTGCTATTGACAATGATACAACAATCCCCGACATTGGCAGTCCGGCCGTATCGGTAAAGTCCGACCAACTATTTTCTTTTTCTGATGAGGAAATGAAAAACAATATCCTTATAGTCAATATCTACGGCGGGCCCGGTGCAGGAAAATCGACAACAGCGTTACAACTCGTTGCTGAACTAAAAAAGCATGGTTTGCACGCCGAGTATGTATCAGAAGTTGCAAAGGAACTCGTTTATGCGAAAAATTTTGAAAAACTTGACGGTTCGCTTGAACATCAGAAAGAAATATTTACGGAACAAAAAAGACGTCTGGATTTAATGCTCGGAAATGTTGATGTAGCTGTAACAGACTCGCCGTTACCTCTCAATACGGTGTATCTCAATGAAAATGCTCCGGATTATGTTGATGATGTGTTTAATATTTATAACTCATATAATAACGTAAATATGATAGTTAAGCGTGATCTTTCCGTAGAGTTTGAAAATGAAGGCAGAATACATAATCTTGAGGAAAGTATTGAAAAAGACGGAGAAATTGAAGAACTGCTGTCTGACCGTGGTATAGAGTTTGAAAGATTTGATAGAAACGATATACAGAAAATTACCGATTTTATCATTTCAAAAACAGATAAAAAAAGCGAAAAAACAACTGTACCACTGACAGGAACAAGTGAAGCAGAACTGAATGCTTCCATTAACGATGATACGTCATATACTGAAAGTGCTGTTGTTGAGGAATTTAAGAATAAGACAGAACAAACAGGCAAAATTGAAGATAAAATATCCGTTGAGATAGGACTTTCCGAAAGTCCAATCATTGACGACCTGAACGAACGTATAGCAAACAACAAAGAGCCGTTGACTTTTTCGGCTGTCAATGCTGCTTTTGAATATCTCGACCGAAAACAGCACCTTGAAAGACTCAATCCGCTTCTCAAAGCAGGGTGGTATAAAAAGACTAACTTTACAATAACGGCGGTAATTGACGGAGAGGAATACAGTTATAGCGGACGGTTTGACATTGGTGACGGCAAAGAAATGGGCGGCGGCAGTCTGATCGACCATATCAGTGCTTATGTTGACTACACACTTTCTCCGATAAATCCTTTTTATCTTTCTGATGAAGAACTTGCCGAAAAGCAGAAAATCAGGGATATTATTATTCCTTTCCTGCGTGAACACGAAAAACTTACTCAGGCAGATCAGCTTTTCCTTAACAGGCTGAAATACAGCTATCCTACAAGAGTATCGGAAGAACAGTATCAATCACTTGTCGGAAAAACCGTTGATTATAACGGCAGGCAGTATGTTGTTGACAGAGTGGACATTGCAAAAAACAATGCACATATCCGTGACGATAACACAGGGTGGTATCCTCTGTTTCAGGATGTGGAACTGTGTGATATTGTTGGACAGAATATCGACTTAATTGAAGAATTACAGGAAGTCAGCAAAAATACACAGCCGAGAGATGACTTTGACTCGGATGCTGATAAATTTTTCTTTACAGAATACGGTGTAGAGGAAATTTACTTCAATCCCAACAGTTCCGAGGGTGGACAGTTTGTTATCAGTCAAATAAGCTATGATGATATTCTTGAAGCGGAAGCCGCAGCAGTCAATATAAGAGAGGTCGTTCCACGAACAACTACATTTTTTGAACAGCTTGAGGGCAATTCCAATCAGATGGCTGTTGACATTACAAGTGATGAATTTAATGCTTATGTTGAAAGGTTTAATCAACCTTTTGACCTTGAGGGCTGTAACACAAGTACGATGTATGAGCTTACATCAAGGACAAAAGAGAAAATCGAACAGCGTAACAATACTGCTGCACCAAAGCAGGAACAGTCGGAAGACGTTACACTTGATATTTCAGCAGATACAAATTACAAAATAACAGACCTGTCCCTCGGACAACGCCCTGTTGCCGAGAAGTACCGGGATAACATATCTGCAATAAGAACATTGAAACAGATTGAAGCAGAGGACAGAACGGCAACACCGGAAGAACAGGAATTACTGTCAAAATATACAGGTTGGGGCGGTATGGCAAAGGTCTTTGAGCCTGAAAACAAGCACTATAAAGAAGTCCGAGAATTGCTAACCGATGATGAATTTGAAGCCGCAAGGAAGTCCACAATGACGGCATTTTATACCTCTCCCGTTATCATCAAGGAAATGTATGCTAAACTTGCTGAAATGGGTATGAACGGCGGCAGACTGCTTGAACCGTCCTGCGGTATCGGTAACTTTATCGGTATGATACCGGGCAGCAACACAAAAGTAACAGGAATTGAACTTGACAGTTTGACCGGACGTATTGCAAAGGTGTTATATCCCGAAGCGGATATACAGGTTTGCGGTTTTGAAAACAGCAAGCTGAAAGAAAACACCTTTGATGTTGCGGTCGGTAATGTTCCGTTCGGGGACATCAGAGTTTACGATAAGAAGTACAATCCCAACAATCTTTTGATACATGACTACTTCTTCTCAAAATCCCTTGATATGGTCAAACCGGGTGGTGTGGTTGCTTTTATAACCTCGAAAGGAACTCTTGATAAAGCAGATCCGACAGCACGGAGGCTGCTCGCAGAAAAAGCCGATTTTTTAGGGGCTGTAAGGCTGCCCAACAATGCGTTTAAGGCTAATGCAGGTACGGAGGTTACTTCGGATATTATCTTCCTACAAAAGCGTACAGAGCCTTTAAAGATAATACCGGAAAATGAGCCGTTGTGGATTAAAACAGCCGCAGATGAAAACGGTATTGAAATGAACGCATATTTCGCTGAACATCCGGAACAAATATGCGGAACAATGGCAATGGTAAGCAGCCAATTCGGTATGGAAAGCACCTGTCAGCCGAACAGAGATACAAAGTTGTCTGAACAGATCAGGGCGGCAATGAGTAATATTGAGGGTAAGATTAAAACTGTAAAGACTGATTATCAGTCCGAGGAAATGGGACGTGAAGTCCCCGTTGCCGCACCCGAAAGTCTGAGGAACAGCAGTTATTTTCTTTCTGATGGTAAACCGTTC
>CANQBP010000087.1 GCA_947589415.1 uncultured Clostridia bacterium | reverse complement strand
CTTATGCTTTTCGGGCTTTTTTCTGAAAAGTGCATAACACAATATTCCCACTCCGACTATCACAAGGATAACTCCGATGAAAATCTTAGGATCAAATCCGCTTTCTCCGCCTGTTTGGGGAAGAAGAGCATTGATTTTTTTCGTATTGGTTACGGTTATCGTTACATCCTTGTAGTAGTAATAGTTGTCATCATCATAATCATGCGTTCCGGAAGTTATAAAGCCCGACGGTGGACCTTCACCTTTCTTTACTGCATACGGAAGCTCAATCTCAATCGGTCCTGCAAGCAGGTTATAGCCGTCAAGCGTTTTCAATTCCGTAATTCTGTATTTTTTGGCTGTACTCAGACTTAGGTTGGCAAAATTCAGAATGCCGTCATTGTTTGTTGATAACTTGCCCGCATCTCCGCTGCTATCCCCGTATGTCGGGTAGCCGTCTGCACCATAAGTAATCGGTTTCCAAGTAATTCCGTTATCGTCACTGTATTCAAGTTTGAATTCTACATCTTTAAGATTGTTGCTGTCCTCATCAACCTTATGAACGGTTATCGAACCGTAGTTTTCATAAAGTGCAAGATTCTGATAGGATTTTGTGAAAACAGAATTTTCAATTTTTGAATTTATAATACTGCTTTGCAGTTCCACAGCGCCCTCACAAATCTGCTGTGCTTCCGGCATGGTAATACCATCTATATAATATTCCTTTTCCGCACTCTCGAGTTCTTTAGCTAAATTATTGGAATCGATTTTGTCGCTTTCCTTTTCCTCGGAAAGCACAGTGGAAAGAATAAAATCTGCATAGTTCACGGTTCGCGTTGTACCGTCCGATTTATGTACGGTAAGCGTGCCGCTTGTCGGCTTTGTGAATACAATACGGAAAGTACCGTTTTCAGGCACACTGTCGAAGCTGTAATAACCGTTCTCATTCGATACAGCATAATAATTTGTATCATCCCAAGTTTTTCCGTCCTTATTCAGCTTCTGTAGTTTCACCGGCATACCTTCGATAACCTGTTCGTCTTTATCATATATGCCGTCTTTATTCTTGTCTGCCCAGACATAACCGCTAAGCTGTCTTTTTACAATAGATGTGGTTACAGGCTCGGAATATCCGGCAAGCTCGGCATCCTCACCGGTTGTATTCTTATAAAGAACATCGTAAAATGCGTTGTTTACGAGGTGGTCGTTCGCTTCGCCCTTATAGGAAACCTTGATAATCATCGTAATACTCTTGTTTGGCTCAAGTTGTACTCCGCTTACGACAACCGCCTTTGCACCTTTACCCTTATCCGCAAACTCCGATTCCGTTTGATCCTCGGGTCTGTATGTTGCACGAGCATTTTGAACAGGTTTAAAAACCTTCCATTCAATACCCTTTTCGGTGTCAATGGTTCCCGCTTTAGAGTTGTCTCCGCCCGTCGAGGTATCCGCTCGCACAAGCCCCAGATTAGCAGATTTTGCGGCATCTTTATTCATCATATCTCCCGAGCTACTTGACATATAATTACGGACGTCCGCATCGGTTGTATAATAGACTCCCTTGACCGAAACATGGCTGTCCATCACAATGTCTATTGAATCCAATTTCAGACTGAATTGATCATCCTGCTCCCGCTGCGTAATATCCGTCTTTTTATTATTTTGCTCAGCCGTATCATAACGGACATCTCCCTCAAACGGAAGTATATCAAACAATGCAAACGTAACCGGGTCGGCACTTAAATTATTTGTATAGGTTATTGTATATGTCAGTTTGTTTTCGTCAGCGACCTCATCATATTGCTTGTCAACCGTCTTAACAACGCCGGGTGTGATAGATAAAACAGTAACCTTTTTTTCATCCGTATAATATCTGCCGTCCGGCATAATCCAATAGAACGCTACAACATAATTGCCAATATCCTCGGGTTCAAAAACATCCATACCGGACCACTTAAGGAAGTTATAATACTCCTCGTTGCCTGCTCCATAGGGATTCATATTGACCCTCGTCCGCTCACCGTTGTCGTCAACCTTATATACCTTTACTATCGTCTTACCGCCAACATTATCCGTTCCGTCTCCGTAGGAATCTCCGATCATGTTCATTGGAGACAGCGTGTCAACACTTAAATCGTACGCCACACGGTTTTCCTTTGAAAGACCTGTACCCTGCGTTTCTCTTAGATATTCTTTGGCCGTATATACGGAATTTTTTGAAAATACGGACGACATAGCAAAGTATGTATCCGGTTGACGTTCATAAGAATCATCCATTTTTCGCAGTAATGATGAATCATATCCGACAATACCCTGCGTACCGTTACTCAATGTTTGATTGGAATAATTATCATAAATTCCGAGACCGATTTTATCCGTTACCGCATAGGCTGCTGTCAAAGCAAAGTTATAGTAGCTGAAACTCAAATCACTTATTGACTTTCCGTCATTGTTTATAAACTCAATGCCGCTCGAGGAGTTTTTGCCAAATGAAACATTGTTGACATTGGATTCTTTATTGAATCTGTCCTCAACAACATTAACCTCCGCATCGTTTCCGGCTTCAAGGTACGCCTGGGGCAACAGTCGGATGCCTCGTGTTCCTACGACAAGAACATCATCAACCACAAGCTCAGGCTCGCTGTCATCATTATTATGCTTGGTAAGGTAATCTTCGACAGGTTTATATAAGTTGATAACATCACCGTAAATCCGTGCAAGATCCTTATAATACCCTTTTTCATAGGAGGTTCCGTTTGTTTGCAGATACTCCAAATAGTCCATTAGATATTCTGGTGTATTGGTTGGCATTGTATCCGGGTCGTAACCCGGTACATTTTTTTCCAACCATTCGGCGATCTGATCACCTATTACGGCATAATAGATTTTCGCAGCGTTATTAAAAGCCTCCAGATCCTTTTGATATTTCATATATGCAAGATAATCCTTCTGCCATGTATTATAATCCTCGCTGTTGCCGTAGCCGTATGTGGAAATCCTCAAGAACTGTTTGCCCGGCGAGAAATCGGTACAGGTATAATGATTATAATTGATACCCTCGTTCGTTATTACTTCCGTATTAAGCTCAAGGATAGACTCGTTGAATTTTCCGGTAATATCTTTCCCGTCAACAATGTATTTCAACGAGAATCCTGTATCTCCGCCGAAATGCTCCAAATAATCATATTTCTTTATACGATCCTTATCAATTTCCCATGAAATACCTCTCTGTTTACTGTTAATACCTGACGT
>CANQBP010000086.1 GCA_947589415.1 uncultured Clostridia bacterium | reverse complement strand
GGTTCTCTCTGCTGTTTTACCTTCATAGATGTCTTAGCCACGGTAATCCCTCCTTATTTCGCAAACGGAGCGCCCATAAGTGTGAGCAGCTCACGAGCTTCTTCGTCTGTTTCGGCTGTTGTTACAAAGCAGATATCCATACCACGAACCTTATCGACCTTATCGAAATCAATTTCGGGGAAAATAAGCTGCTCTTTAAGACCCATATTGTAGTTGCCTCTGCCGTCAAAGGAGTTAGGATTGATACCGCGGAAGTCACGTACTCTCGGAAGAGCTGCATTGAAGAGTCTGTCCATAAACTCATACATCTTATCTCCTCTGAGCGTTACCTTAACGCCTATCGGCATACCTTCTCTGATCTTGAAGTTTGCAACTGATTTCTTAGCCTTGCAAACAACGGGCTTTTGACCGGTTATAGCTGCAAGATCTGTTGAAATTGCATCTATTGCCTTTGAATTTTCTCTTGCCTCACCGGCACCTACGTTGATGACAATTTTGTCGAGCTTCGGAATCTGCATTACGCTCTTATACGAGAACTTCTTTAAAAGAGCGGGCGCAGCCTCCTTAACATAAAAATCTTTAAGTCTTGCCATTAAAGTTTTACCTCCTTAAAGCGCCTCGCCGCATTTTTTACAAATACGTTCTTTGGTACCGTCCTCAAGAATTTTATGAGCTATACGGGTAGGTTTACCGCAACGGGGGCATACAATCTGTACTTTTGAAGCATACATAGCTCCCTCTGCCTCTACTATTCCGCCCTGCTCACCCATTTTACGGGGTTTAACGTGCTTGGACACGAGGTTTACCTTTTCGATAATGACCTTACCCTCCTTGGGGCTTACTGCCATTACCTTGCCTTTTTTACCCTTCTGGGAGCCGCTGAGAACAACGACCGTATCTCCAGTTTTTACATGAACCTTGTTACTCATTGTCCGCACCTCCATCAAAGTACCTCCGGTGCAAGGCTGAGTATCTTCATGTAGTCATGATCACGAAGTTCTCTTGCTACCGGGCCAAAAATACGGGTACCCCTCGGGTTTTTATCGTCCCTGATTATAACGGCCGCATTTTCATCAAATCTGATGTATGTACCGTCATCTCTGCGTACGCCTTTTGCGGAGCGTACTATAACTGCCTTTACGACATCACCTTTTTTTACAACGCCGCCGGGTGCTGCCTTTTTCACGGAAGCAACTACGACGTCACCTATATTTGCATACCTCCTGCCTGTACCGCCGAGAACTCTTATTGTCATAAGTTCTTTTGCGCCGGTATTATCGGCAACCTTGAGGTAGGTCTGCTGCTGTATCACGGTGCGTTCCTCCTTTTGCTGAAAGCTGATTATTTAGCCTTCTCTATAATCTCTACTAAGCGCCATCTCTTATCCTTGGAAAGCGGACGTGTTTCCATAATCTTGACACGGTCGCCGACACCTGCCTCATTATTTTCATCATGAACTTTGAGTCTGATTGTGCGCTTGATAATCTTGTTATAAAGCGGATGCTTTACGCTGTCCTCGATAGCAACAACGATTGTTTTATCCATCTTGTCGCTGACTACCTTACCGACATTGGTCTTTCTAAGGTTTCTTTCCAAAACAAATCTCCTCCTTCCCCTTATGCGTCAGCCTGTTTTGCCGCAGAAAGCTCGTTCTGACGGATTACAGTCTGTACTCTTGCAATATCCTTTTTAACTGCTTTTATACGCATCGGGTTATCGAGCTGATTTATTGTAAGCTGGAAGCGCAGGTTGAAAAGTTCCTCTTTAAGGCTTTGCAGCTTAGCTTTAAGCTCAGCGTCGGTCATTTTTCTGATCTCTGAAGCCTTCATTATTCATCAACCTCCGTTTCTTTCTTTGTAACAAACTTTGTCTTTATCGGCAGTTTCATTGCGGCAAGACGAAGTGCTTCTCTTGCGGTTTCCTCGGGAACACCGGCAAGCTCAAACATAACTCTTCCCGGCTTAACTACTGCCACCCAAAATTCGGGCGAACCTTTACCGGAACCCATTCTTACTTCTGCAGGTTTCTTTGTAACGGGCTTATCCGGGAAAATCTTTATCCATACCTTACCGAATCTCTTGCAGTAACGTGTCATAGCTACACGGGCTGCCTCGATCTGGTTTGCTGTTATCCAGCCCGGCTCAAGAGCCTGTAAACCGAAATCTCCGTATGTCACCTTGTTTCCTCGGAGGGCCTTACCTGTCATACGACCCCTATGAACTCTACGGTATTTAACTCTTTTTGGCATCAACATATTATTTGCTGCCTCCTTCCCTGCGAGGCTTACGGTTATCGTTCAGCACTTCTCCCTTATAGAGCCAAACCTTTACGCCGATTATACCGTAGGTCGTATTTGCCTCGGCAAAACCGTAGTCTATATCTGCTCTAAGTGTCTGAAGCGGAATTGTACCCTCGTGGTACTGTTCGGATCTTGCAATTTCTGCGCCTCCAAGACGTCCCGAACACATTATCTTTATACCCTTAGCATTAAGTCGCATTGCTCTGCCTATGCTCTGTTTCATAGCACGGCGGTATGAAATTCTTCTTTCAAGATCGCCTGCAACCTTTTCAGCAATAAGCTGCGCATTGATATCGGGGTTTTTCACCTCTACAATGTTAATTGCAACGGGCTTGCCGAGAATCTTCTCACACTCCAGACGGAGTTTTTCGATCTCTGCGCCGCCTCTTCCGATCACAATACCCGGCTTAGCGCAATGAATATGAATCTTAACCTTTGCAGCATCTCTCTCAATTTCAATTTTGGGAACGCCGGCTACATTAAGTTTATTTTTGAGAGTCTTACGGAGGTTGTAGTCCTCAACGAGCGTATCGCCGAAGTCCTTATCACTTACAAACCAACGTGAGTCCCAATTTTTGATAACACCTACACGAAGACCGTGCGGATTTACTTTCTGACCCATTAGTTTACCTCCTCACAGATTATTCTTTCTCTTTAAGCACCAGTGTGATATGTGATGTCTTTTTATTGATCCTGTATGCACGACCCTGCGCTCTCGGACGAATTCTCTTGAGAATAGGACCCTGACCTACATAGCACTCAGCCACATAAAGTCTTTTTGTGTCCATATTATAATTGTTCTCTGCATTTGCCATTGCGGATCTGAGCAGTTTCTCAAGATCCTCGCAGGCAGCCTTCGGGGTGTTCCTCAGAACTGCCAATGCATAATCGCACTGCTTATTACGAATAAGGTCAAGAACTATCTTTACCTTTCTCGGTGAAATGCGGGCGTATTTAAGTTCTGCCCTTGCTTCC
>CANQBP010000085.1 GCA_947589415.1 uncultured Clostridia bacterium | reverse complement strand
TGGATTGCTATAGTACAGTTACATGGTCTACTTCAAACAGCAAGGTTGCAACTGTTAAAAACGGTAAGGTCACAGCTAAGGCTAAGGGTACGGCTACAATAACCGTAAAAACCACAAATGGTAAGAAAGCAACTTGCAAAATTACAGTAAAATAAAATTATTGGTATACCACTGGCTCGTAAAAATGCAGTCAGTGGTATATTTTTATGCCCAAATTAATTTATTTAAATCCACAAAAAACATTGAAATTTATACAATACAATTGTATAATGTAATTGTGCTTTGGCAGAAATTGTATGTGCTTTGCCGGGGCAGCATATTCCAAATTTTTGTCAATTAAATTATGAATGGAGGAACATTATGAAAAATTTAAAAAAGAGTTTGAAAAAAATCATGGCAATATCTCTTGCCGCTCTTATGCTTGGTGGCAGTGCCGGTACGGTTTTGCCGGAGGTGGCACAGAGCGGAATTGTCGCAAGTGCGGCAAGCGAGGGAATAACCGATGATGTTTTTGAGTGGGAAAAAAATGATGACGGCGGTGTAACAATTCAAAAATACACAGGAGCAGGCGGAGATGTTGTTATACCTAATGACATTGCGGGAACAACTGTTGTGGATTTTGTGTGGGAAGAAAACGAAAACGGCGGTGTAACAATTACAGACTACACAGGCAAAGGCGGCGATGTTGTTATACCCAACAAGATTGACGGAAAAACTGTTACGAGAATAGGTGACTTTGCATTTGAACATCATACATCACTGACAAACGTAAGTATACCTGACAGTGTTGTGGAGATAGGTGGTCAGGCATTTTACGGTTGTGCAGGACTGACAAGTATAACAATACCTTGTAGTGTTATAAGTATATGCTCGAATTCATTTGCCTATTGTACCGGTTTGACGAGCATAACAATACCTGACAGTGTTACGAAAATAGACTATTCGGCATTTCAGGGTTGTACCGGACTGAAGAACGTAACAATAGGAAAAGGTGTTAAGTCAATAGGCGGTTATGCATTTTACGGTTGTACCGGACTGACAAGTGTAACAATAGAAAAAGGCATTACAGAGATGGAGTGGTATGCATTTGCTTACTGTAAAGGACTGATAAGCGTAACAATTCCTGACAGTGTTACGGATATAGGAGAGAATGCATTTTACGGTTGTACCGGACTGACAAGTATTAATGTTGATAAGAATAACAAAAACTATACATCAGATAACGGAGTTTTATTTAACAAAGATAAATCCACTTTAGTCGCATATCCCGGAGGTAAAAAAGGTGCCTACATCATACCTGACGGTGTCAATAAAATAGACTGGTGTGCGTTTGGAGCCAGTACTGAACTGACAAGCGTAACTATACCGGACAGTATTACTTTGATAGGATATTACGCATTTTACGGTTGTACCGGACTGACAAGTATAATGATAGGAAAAGGTGTTATGTCGATAGGAGATTCTGCATTCAAAGATTGTACCGGACTGACAAGCGTAACAATACCTGACAGTGTTACATATATAGGATATAGTGCATTTGAGGATTGTACCGGGCTGACAAGCATAACAATACCAGACAGTGTTACTTGGATAGATTATTATGCATTTTACGGTTGTACTGGACTGACAAGCGTAACCATACCTGACAGTGTTACGTATATATTTAGTAGTGCATTTGAAGGTTGTACCGGACTGACAAGCATAACGATAGGAAAAGGTGTTATGTCGATAGGAGATTCCGCATTCAAAGATTGTACCGGACTGACAAGAGTCACGATATCCGATAGTGTTACGGGGATAAGCAGTGGTGCATTTTCCGGTTGTACTGGACTGACAAGCGTAACCATACCTGACAGTGTTACATATATAGCATATAATGCATTCGAGGATTGCACAGGACTGACAATATTTGGTAAAGTTGGATCTGAAGCCGAATCATATGCCAAAGAGAATAATATACCTTTTGTAGATGTTGATAGCATAATAGAAGAAACAGGAGTGAAGCTGAATAAAACAAGTGTAACACTTGAAAAGGGTAAGACTGAAACACTAACGGCAACAATAACACCAGATAATGCTACAGATAAGACAGTAACATGGACAACGGACAACAATAAGGTTGCAACAGTTGTAAATGGAAAGATAACAGCCATAGCCGCAGGCACTGCTACGATAACTACAAAGACAAGAAACGGTAAGACAGCCACCTGTAAAGTAACAGTAAAGAACCCTGTTGTAGATGTAACGGGTGTGAAGCTGAATAAAACAAGCCTGAACCTTGAAAAAGGCAAGAGTGAAAAGCTTACGGCAACAATAACACCGAGCAATGCTACAAACAAGAGCGTGACATGGACAAGCTCCAATACAAAAGTAGCAACTGTATCAAACGGCACGGTTAAGGCTGTAGCCGCAGGCACTGCTACAATAACAGCAAAAACAAGCAATGGCAAGACAGCGACCTGTAAAGTAACCGTAAAGAACCCGGTAGTAGCTGTAACGGGTGTAAAGCTTAACAAAACAAGCCTGAACCTTGAAAAAGGCAAGAGTGAAAAGCTTAATGCAACAATAACACCGAGCAACGCTACAAACAAGAGCGTGACATGGACAAGCTCCAATACAAAAGTAGCCACTGTATCAAACGGCACGGTTAAGGCTGTAGGTGCAGGCACTGCTACGATAACTGCAAAGACAAACAACGGTAAGACAGCGACCTGTAAGGTGACAGTAAAGAACCCTGTTATAAATGTAACAAGCGTAAAGCTTAACAAGACAAGTGTAAGCCTTGAAAAAGGCAAGACTACAACCCTTAAGGCAACAGTGAACCCGAGCAACGCTACAAACAAGAGCGTGACATGGACAAGCTCCAATACAAAAGTAGCAACCGTATCAAACGGCACAGTTAAGGCTGTAGCCGCAGGCACTGCTACGATAACTGCAAAGACAAACAATGGTAAGACAGCAACCTGTAAGGTAACAGTAAAGAACCCTGTTATAAATGTAACAAGTGTAAAGCTTAACAAGACAAGCGTAAGCCTTGAAAAAGGCAAAACAACAACTATAACAGCAACTGTAAATCCGAGTAATGCTACAAATAAGAAAGTGACATGGAAGACAAGCAACAGCAAGGTTGCGACAGTATCAAACGGCAAGATTACAGCCAAAGCCGCTGGTACGGCTACAATAACCGTACAGACCTCAAACGGCAAAAAAGCTACCTGTAAGGTAACTGTAAAGAACCCGAAGACGGTCAACCCGACAAGCGTTAAGCTGAGCAAGACATCTGTAACATTAAACAAGGGCAA
>CANQBP010000084.1 GCA_947589415.1 uncultured Clostridia bacterium | reverse complement strand
CACAAAGTTTTCTTTCATCGGTTCGCCCTTTGTGTGGTTATAAAGCCAATATCCATGTAACTCGGCCGCAGTATCGGTGTTCCCGGAGTTTGTTGTCCCCGTATTGCCGCCGCCCGTATCAGAAGACGCCTCTCCCCCGTTTGAACAAGCCGAACCTGTCACGGCCAAACAACAACATAACATCAACGTCAAAATTTTCTTTTTCATTTTTTTAACCTCCGTAAAATAATATACAGCAATCTGCCGCTACTAATTAGACGATTGAGAATTGCAAAAGGTTTTATAAAATTTAAAATTTTTTTATTTTTCATCAGTTAAATGCTCTTCAAACGGTAAGTGAGGTTTCTGTCTGCGTTTGTGTAACAGCTATTCGGAAAATCAACCATAACTTTTGCGGTTATAGTATAATATAATGTATAGGCTATTTCTAATAAAAGTGCTGTCAGGTACATTCATTCGTTTTTAATAATGTAATGCCCGAAAGCCCCTTATTTGTGTACGCAGATATAACAATACATAAAATATTAGCATTAAAGTTATTGTGCAGTGATTTATACTTATCGCAGCGTCTTGCGCTTGCACACACTACGGCTATGACAAAATGAAAGGGATAACGTAACCTCCGCCCGTCCACGGATTTACGCAATGTGTCAAACTTCGGGATAACGTGTGCTGCACCGAATAAACGATAAATAGTGGTCATACTGTCCGTACGGCAGACAGACACCCGACAGACTTTAATATTCTTAAAATAAATTTCCCCCGCATGGAGTACATAAGCTATACTCTATGCAGGGGGACAAATAACAAATTGATGTATCGAATTACTTTAAAGCAGTATGTACGAAAAATATACATATAATTTCCGATAAGTTAATTATACAATAACCTGTACGATTAAAAAATCGGTACTTTAAATTTAAAGAAAAGTAATATATAATGAAGAAAAAGCTATGGAAATACTTCCGGTACTGTTGAAAATTACAGATAGGCGACGGAAATATTCAGCCGAACTAAGCAGCGTCAAGCGGTGGCAAAGAGGTGAAAAAACATGAACATGGCAGCGATGATTTTACAAACTTCCCCGAACAAGTTTGACAGCATAGAATAAAATTATGAGTAAGGAGAGAACAATCAATTATGATTAAATATGAAATACATTTTGACGAGAACAAAATTAAAACTGACGGATATTACACACCTGAGCATCTATATTATGTTCTTGATACAATAATGAATGAGTTGCATTTCAAGAAAACGGGAAATGGTACTTATATGGAAAATGGTACAGACGATGAAATTGAAACCGCAATAACAGTTCTCATATTTACTTTGTTCAGCGAAGACTGGTTTGTACAATATGCAGATAAATGGTTATCATACGAAGATGGCGAAGTAGAAGACGTTCTCGCAATACAAAGAAAGGTTGCTTTAAGAAATAAGTCATAAAAAAACAAAACCACAAATTAAGTGTGATGACATATAATGTTTATTGTCCAAATACGAAGTAAGAACTATTATCTTTAAAATGTATAAAAAATTAACATGGTTTCCTTTGTATTCAAAAAGATTGACAAGGCATTGAAAAATAGTCAAGCCGTCAATTTTTGATTTTCTGACAGAGTGTAAAATTGAGAAACTGCAAGCTGTTGAGTACCCGAAAGGGAGGGCAACGATGATTTTACAAACTTCCCCGAACAAGTTTGACAGCATAGAATAAAATTACGAGTAAGGAGATTGACAAGCATGAGCTTCAGGAGATTTGAAATAGGATTTGATGAAAAAGCTGTAAATGATGATGGTATATATAAAATCGACAAATTGTATTACACCATTGATGAAGTAATGAAAATGGCAGGTATAAATAAAATTTCCGAGGGAACATATGAATGTGTAGGCAATGAGGAAGAGGTTCAAAAGAAATTTGATATCATGTTCTTCTTGTTTTGTTCCGAAAAATGGTTTTTAAAATACGTCAATAAGTGGTTAGCGTACCACGATAATTACGAGCCTGAAGATATAATCGAAATTATGCGGAGGGTCAATAAACAGTATGAAAATTGGTAGAATTTTACTTAATCAACAGGTCAATGATGATTTTACAAACTTCTCCGAACCTGAGTTTGACAGCATAGAATAAAATTACGAGTAAGGAGATTAACGAATATTAGCTTATTAGATCCTTGTGAATATGATGTTGAACTTTATAAACGAAGAAACATTATAGAGAGGTTATTTCGATGGCTCAAAGAGTTTCGAAAAGTCTTTACTCGATATGATAAACTTGATTCCATGTATTTATCATTTATTCAATTTGCTTGCATTGTAAAATGGTCTAATTAGTGTCAATGCGCTCTAAAATTTTTGATTGCCCTACATAATGCAAAAGCGACCGTGTAAGAACACCATACCGTTCCTACACGGTCGCCTTTGCGTACTCCGTTTAAAGGTTTTCAGCTTAAATTTACTTATTTCCGTAAATCCCCATATTCAGACCGTATGCACAATATACAGCGGTTGCAACCGCATATTCCTATATATCACAAAAACGTCCGTACACAAAAAAGCCAAAACCAACCGTTAAACAGTCGATTCTGACTTTCAGCAGTCCGAGTGACAGGAGTTGAACCTGCGGCCTCTTGAACCCCATTTATTTTTTGAAGAACCGATTATTGATGTATTCATCAAAATTTTCAATTGACACCACATATTTTTCTTCATTAAGATGTGTGTATATTTTTAGTGTTACTGCTACATCTGAATGTCCGAGCAGTTTTGAAGCTGAAAGCACATCCACTCCGGAAGTATAGAGGAGAGTTGCATAAGTATGGCGTAACATATGAGGTGTTATTTTTTCCACCCTTATTTTTATTCCTTGCGGAGAATATAAACTATGTTTTGCCTGATTTACAGTGGCAAACGCATGGGATAATTGATTGTTGTAGGATTCCCATAGACGACTCCACGATGAAGGTGTATGTATATCTTCATTAGATTTACAGCATACGAACCTTGAACTGGATGTGTTCATATAGTAGCGAATTTCCTGAATTAGCCATTTAGGTATAGGTACATTTCTATTTCGCCCACTTTTAGTTCCAGTCTTCACTCTATAAATATTTGATGCTACTTTTTGAACAGATTTATTGACTGTGATTATGCTACGATGGAAATCAATATCTGACCATGTTAAGGGAATTAATTCCCCTGCACGAAGTCCACAAAAGCACATTATAAGAGCTGCTAATCTTGCTCTGTAAGTTGTATTATCCAGTTTATTTCATCATAGGATAAAGCTCTTCTTGTTGATTTTGGAGCATTTTTTGGTATTTTTA
>CANQBP010000083.1 GCA_947589415.1 uncultured Clostridia bacterium | reverse complement strand
GACTGTACAGAAGCATTAAGAGAATCTAAACGACCTTGTATTCCCGCCATATATTTTTCGTTCTCCGCTGCGGCTGTACCTTCCGCATTATTGGCAGCATTGACCGCTTTCTCTACCTGTGACCAGTTACTTAACAATGCCTGAACACCATTAGCACGATTTTTTCCTGCTATGGTTTCAAGTAAATCGGCTCTGTCAGAATCACTGAGTTCATCATAAACTTCTGCAATACCTTTCATTATCTCATAAGTACTTTTAAACGTGCCATCATCATTAAAAATATTTACATGACCGTGTGTAAGATTGAGTATCTGGGTTTGCATTTTGGAAATTGATATAACGTTTTCATCAACTTCCTCATCAAGAGATAATAATTCGCCCTTCATTCCCCTTAATCTCAAAGCGAGGATTTTAAGAGTTGTACCGGCAGTACTGCTGTCTTGAATTACCTCTTGAATACCTGTAAACATACCTGCGGATTCTTGTATGCTGTTTCCTGATTGAGATAAAACCGAGGACGCATGAGTTAGACCCTCTCCGACATCGGCTGCGGATTCTGCAAATACATTACCAAGTTTATCATATATATCGGCTATGTATTTAATAGACTTTACTGCATCATTATCATATACTTCCTCTAATTGACTTTGGTAACCCTTATATGCTGTTACAAGATTCTTTACAGCCGTACTGTTGTCCAAGTCTGTAACGTGCTGGTACATCGTTGTGATTTCAGCTAATTTTTCTGATGTATCAGAATCGAAACCTAATTTTACCCAATCGGCAGTTGACTGTATTATATCTGCCAAAGCAACACCATAACTCTTTGCAGATGCAGTCATCTTACTATAAAGCTCTGTATATTGTTGTTCACTAAGTGTCGTTACACGTCTCAAACTTACCATAGCAGTATCGACTTTGACAACATTCTCATAGGCTGCTTTAATAACTCTGACAATCTTATTGAATACCATTACGGCACTACCAAGCCCCGTGATTTGTAAAATAGTATTTTTAAGGGATTTTGCAAATGAACTGGTTACCAACCCTGCTGCCTTTGCTCCGGACTGAATTTCCCTGAATCTTGCGTTAATCCTTTTTAGGTCGGTAGCATCGGTATTACCCTTAAGCTGTTGCCTTAAATTTTGTAATTCTATCCCAAAGCGTTCGGCGGCTTTTGTGTTGTTATTCATCCAAGCTTGAATATCATTTGATAACTTTGAAGAATTTGTTAAAACTAAATTTGCTTGTGCAGTGTCTTTTGCGTTACGTGTTTGTACTCTTTCGGCATTTTTTATTTTATCTATTAGTGAAGAAAGTCCATCTATTTCCTTATCAATATTTGCTTTCATACTGCCGAATGTTTTCGAATCTGCATTCTCTAAATTTTGTATAACACCGATTATCCTGTTATATTCATTATTCAAAAGTTGTAAACTTTGTTCATCACGAATAGGATTAGCTGCATTGGGGTCACTATATTTAGATTGTAACTTATTAAGTTTAGTTGTATATGAACTTATTGCTGCTTCGTTTCGTGTTTGCGATTTTTCGACATTTTGCATATTATTTATTAAAGAAGATAGTCCTTGTATATTACTATCAATATTTGCTTTCATACTGCCGAATGTTTCAGAATCTGCATTCTTTAAATTTTGTATAACACCAATTATTCTGTTATATTCATCATTTAAACGTTGTAAATTTTCTCCATTACGAATAGGATTAGCTGCATTGGGGTCACTATATTTAGATTGTAACTTATTAAGTTTAGTGATATATGAACTTATTGCTGCTTCGTTTCGTGTTTGCGATTTTTCGGCATTTTGCATATTATTTATTAAAGAAGATAGTCCTTGTATATTACTATCAATATTTGCTTTCATACTGCCGAATGTTTCAGAATCTGCATTCTTTAAATTTTGTATAACACCAATTATTCTGTTATATTCATCATTTAAACGTTGTAAATTTTCTCCATTACGAATAGGATTAGCTGCATTGGGGTCACTATATTTAGATTGTAACTTATTAAGTTTAGTGATATATGAACTTATTGCTGCTTCGTTTCTTTTAGTTTGCTGTACTTGTTGTTCTAAGTTTTGTGTGAATGTTCTCTGTCTATTGATTACATTACCTGTTTCTCTATCATAATCTCTGATAATTTGAACAGAACGTTGCATTTCATCAGTTCCACTAATAGTCAGACGAATATTTCCACTTGACAACATTGAGGTTTTTATTTTATCAATTGTAAACTTCATATTGCCTAAACCTTCAGTTATTGAACTTATGGATTTTTTATCAAATCCTGCAACCTGTAACATATTACTAAGATGAGAAATACCGCCATTATGTAAATCAATATTGTTAATTGCTCTATTAAATGAATTTACAAATTGTCTACCGGCACTTGTACCGGTTTGTTGTGCTTGTGTTGTAAAACCTTGCGTATTAAAATTAGGAGAATTAAACTTAATATTGAACTGATGCCCATTCAACGCAGATTGAATTGAATTAACTAATTTACTTTTATCAAATTTAATATTACTTAGATTTATTTGAGTGTTTTCAATCTGCTTTATTTCATTTGGGATATTTTTAGTATCTAAATGAGCCAAAATTAAGGCTCTAAAATCTGAATTTTGTGACATACTTAACCACCTTATAAATCTTCCAACGAAGTCTTTTCAACATTTTTTATACCGTCCGCATCAAAATACTTTTCAAATGTATCTTCTGCATCGGTATCTCGGTACACATCAACCAATGCTACACTACTCCAACCTACAATATCTTTAATCACATTATCCGGTATATTTTGTTCGGAAAGGCTTGTCACAAAATAATGCCTTAAACAATGTGGGTACCATGCTTTACCCAAAAAATTTGAAAATGACTTTGCCCATGAATCAATCGTTGAAACAGGTATTTTCTCATCTACCCATTTTCCGCTCTTATAAACTTGTGGGAATAACCATTGACTGGTAATTCCAAGTTTTTCTCTTTCTTTAATCCACAAATCATAATATGGTTTAAACGCTTTAGCTAAAGTGTATGCATATAGTAATTTTCCTTTTGAGCCTCTGCCTTTGGTGACAATTTTTTCTGGCGTTTTATATAAAGCACCATTACAAATTAAATTCTTATCGTCAAAATATGATACTTTAAATCTTGGTAGTTCGGATTTCCTTCTTCCGCTATTCATAGATAGGGATAGAAAACAAGACTTCATATATTCTTTTTTTTCAACAAGATAGTTGAGTAAACTTTGTAATTCTTCTAAAGTAAAAACCGACTTTTTTCTGACAGGTTCATTTACAGGTGACTCTATCTTATCCCATATCTTTTTATAGTTGGGGTAATCATCATCCAAAATGTTTAATATGTAGTTTTCCAAACTTCTACATACAGCCTTTACCATACGAACACGGCTGGGAGACCATTCCCATACATTTAATGCATGGTTCTGAAATTTTGCAATCTGTCTTTTGGTTAAATCTGTAAAGGG
>CANQBP010000082.1 GCA_947589415.1 uncultured Clostridia bacterium | reverse complement strand
ACCGCCGTGTACGGAACCGTACGCACGGTGGTGTGAGAGGTCGGCTGCTCAACTAATGGGTAGCCTCCTACTCGATTACACTGCTCTTAAACCCAAAACTAAATAAAAAGCAATCTCGCAATATGTAGGAATATGCGAGGTGCAACGTGGACTCCTGGTTGATACCTTCCGAACACCGGGTCTCGCAATATATAGGAATATGCAAGTTGCAACCGCTACATATCGTGCATACGGCTTGAATGTATGCAATTTAAACCTCACCGAGTGTATCTGATACCCTCCGAGGAGGGAATTACTCATACTGATCTCGATTTTCGGACGTCGAGTCGCCCCATTTAAAAATCATCATGCATATATTCTACAACAACAAGTTGTTGATGTCAATATTTTACAGTAATTTTGTTCGCAAAATTTTATGAACATTACAATATAACAACGGGTGGGACTTGAAGTCCCATATCACTAATACTATATTTTGGGGATGAATTATCTACATATTTTCTGTACTAAAATAACACATGGGAGGGACTAAGAACATGATAAATGCAAATGAGCATCAGATACAAATATTCAAAAAATTCTACTGTTCAAATCAAAAAAATCGTGAAGAAATCTTTAAAAATTATAGAGTTTCAGTTGAAGCGTTTGTAGAATTATTTCCGGGACAACAAATTAATAGTTATGCAAGCGGAAATAGAAAAATAACGGATTCTTTTATTATGTTTAAGGTATATGATGATAAATCCGACGTTTGTTATTTTCCTGTTTTTTCTGAAACCGTTGGTAGACAAATGTTGAGGGGCAGAAATATAGAGTTACCCCAGAAGTTAAGTGTATTTTCGAATGGGCAAAACAAAGGACAAGAAACAACAGGATATTTTTTAGGCGGCAGTAATCATACTACAGACAAAAGCAATTACTTATTAAGAACACTGATTATTTTTGTATATTCCATAAGAACTTATAATCAGTCAAACCCATCACCAATGGTTGGTCCTCTTAAAACAATATTTGATAGAATGAATTCTGATCCAAGTTTATGTGCCAGCCCTTCCGAAATAAAATCAGTAAATACAGTTTTGAAATCTTTTCTTTCATATACCAAATTCAATAGTTTGGCTGAATATATTAATTTTATAAAAGAACAATATCCATGCAAAAATATTAAATCTGTAGATTTTAACCTACTAAGAAGACTTTTTCAAGACAAATACCCTTCTGATTCGTTATATTTTTGATAGTAAAAATAATCTTTTACTGCCGTAAACTGTAATATTCCATTGGGACACGAATCATCAATCAGCAAAAAAATATGCTTATTATTTACAAGAGATGATACAAACATTTCTTTTGATAACAACGATATACTATTATCATCAATTATTCGATAATCGCCTTCACCTATAGTCACTGCTTCAAAGTAATCATTTTTTAAAATCTTTATTATCAGTTTATCTGTCATCATATCGAAAACTATAGATATGTTTTCTAAAAGTTTATTATGTACATTTGACAGGTCTTTCTCTTTAACATCTATTATACAGTCATAATGTACAGTTATTTGATATTCATTATAACTAAAGATACTTGCTATTTTATATTTCATAATATTCCCCTCTTAATATTGTAATTTTTTATCTTTCCGGAAATGAACCGCCGACTACAAGATCATTAGAATTTGTTTTCACTTTTTTTCTTTTATTAAACATAAACAATCAAACCCTTTCAAAAAATTTACCGCCCCACGGTCATCAGACTTCGGGGCGGTTTTGAATGTGGGACTCGAAGTCCCATGCACCGAGGAATTATCTTACTGCACATTTAATCTTGTGCAGCCTTTTATGAAAAAAGATAATTCCGCCGACAATACCTATGTTCATAACAGCAAACAACAGTCCTAATAACAGGAGATTAGCTGTTGTTACATCGCTGCTGTTTAACATGGTTTGCAAACCGGGAATATTGAATAAAATGCCTGCCATCTCTACGAGCAATAATGCATAAAATGACATCAATGTAACACTCGAAGAATAAAACTCGGTCTGCAAAAAGTCGATTATTTTTTTCAGCTTCATACTTATCACCTCCCTTCAAGCAAAAATGGGACTTGAAGTCCCAAAGCCATTATGCTATATCCACTTGCTGTCCTGCTCATATTTTTTTACGAGTTTGTAAAATGTGGTACGCTTAAGTCCCGATAACTCTATCGCAGTTTTACCGGATATCTCCTTTCGCTTCCACCGAGTATAAATCTCATCCCAGTTCACAGGCAGTTCGACCGTGGGGCGTCCGAGCGATCTACCTGCCGCCTTAGCAGCTGCAATACCCTCTGCTTGACGGTTTTTTGTTGTGGCACGTTCCTGCTCGGCGATAGAGGATAAAACCTCGATTATGATATTATTTACCATGTCAATGATCCACTCCTGACCGTCAAGATCAACCATGGTCGTAGGCAAATCAATTATCTTTACACGGATACCGTTTTTCTTGTAAAACTCAAGCTCCGACTTAATGTCTGACTTATTCCTGCTCAGCCGGTCGAGGGATTTAACAACAAGCGTATCGCCGGGGCGCAGAATATTATTCCTTAAAATCTGATAATTCGGACGATCTAAATCCTTTCCGGACACCTTATCGGTAAAAATATATTTTTCATTTGCACCAATTTTACGGAATGCTTCAATTTGCCTGTCCAAATTTTGCTCACCCGTACTCACACGGGCATAATAATATGTCCTTGATATTCCCATATTTTTCCCTCCCTCCTGTTCGTAAAGGTGTACTTTTACGAACACCAAAAAATTTATGTAAAAATGCCGTTTTTCGTAGACTTTACGAACACTTTTTTCCATGATTTTCGCAAGGACTTTTACGAACAAATTACGAACAAATTTTACTCATGAATATTGCATTTTCGTTTTGCATATGCTATAATAGACCTGTAACGAAGTAAAGGGTCTATTAGACCACAAAAACAACCCCCGTCAGAGTGTACCAGACTTTGACGGGGGTTTGTTCACTTCTCCACAAGGGAACGGCTGACATGAACCGTAGGCTCATTACTGTTTCTTGTCGTTGTCGAACCATTTGCAAATCAGATTAGCAATCAGACCTGCCATAACGGAAACCAAGAACGAAATAAAAGGGTCATACATAGAACCACACCTCCTCCCTGTTACCAGATTGGAGAACAGTAACAATGCTATTATATCATATTCCGACAAATATACCAATAGTTTTGCCAACAGAAGAAAAAATGCCCGGTTAATGTGGTTTCGGCGGTTTACCAACGTTCCGAAAAAAATGCCGATATGCCAAGTGCAGCAGATCCTTAATATACTTTGAGTAATATATAACTATTTTTTTTTCTGTTGGAATAAAAAAATGGGTATATATAATGACTACCCGTTTTAGGGTACTACCCCACTGTAAAAAATAAAAAAATTACAGCTTACCCCTTGACATTTAACCGAATAAGGTTTATTATAGCAACAGTGTTGAAATATTTTTTTAGTTCCAAACAAGTTAGAGGCTTGTTTGGGACTTTCTTTTTTATTTATCCTTTC
>CANQBP010000081.1 GCA_947589415.1 uncultured Clostridia bacterium | reverse complement strand
TGTCATTTCTTTAGTTTGTGCAATGTCTTTATCCCATTTTTTTGTTTTATACAAAATTTTCATTACTATTACCTCCTCGTCTACTCAAATTTTCTCTGAAATTTGAGTAGACATATCACTTAATATTGTCCTAAAATATTGCGAATGATATATTCCCATTTAACAGCCATAAATTCAGCACGTGTTTTCAATACCGTTCCCTCACTTGATTTCATGTTGGATATAACCCGTTTGGATTTGCTTTAGTTATACTATCCCCTGCTTCCCGTTTTTTGAATTGTACTTCACTACTATCTGCACTTCCGTACAAACTTATCTCCGCATTATGCACCAACACACCGTTGCCGTCATACTCATAATTTGTTACCTTGTTATTCCAATCGGTAACACTCTTGAGTCTGCCTGTCGGATAATACGAGTACTTTACAATCCTGCCATCCGCATATTAGAGTGAGATAGGATTGCCGAGCGTATCATAACCGTACTTGACAACATTTCCTCTAAAATCAATCATAAGTATATGTTGTTGACTGATTTCTCATATTTTTAATCCCAAAACTAATTTTTTATCTCTATAAAAATATTATAAAATTGATATGTACCTTTCAACTGTAAATTATTTGTTATTTTTATGTTATAGTCATAGCTTGGATAATTATAGCGATTTAATCTTGGATTTTTCAGAATTGTTATATCTGTTGCACCATGTAAAATTCTTATTAACTTGTAGAATAAATCAAGAATTTGTTTATGGGAATACTCCCTTAATTTTCCTTCATAAACTATACAATCATATACATCACTTATCGTGTAATACTGCCTCGCATCATCATCTATAAACATAAACTCTTCATTGTATATAAATATTGATGCAGAATCATTGTAAAAATGTATTTCCGGTTCTTGTTCTCCTTGTCCGATTTTTATAATTTCAAAATTATCTTTACAGTTAAAAGGAACTATCTCATAATCAATATAAAATCTACACTCAAGTTTATCATTATTAACAAGCCTATTCACCAGATAACTTTTAATCTCATCATTAGAAAAATTTATGCAGCTCCCATTATAAATCACTCTAAAACAACTCCTTTCACAAATATATTGCGACCATAATTCATTTCACATTTAATACATTTTTTTGTAAAATAAATTCGGGCTAAAAATTAACACTCGTTGACGAATCCTCAAACAACGCTTTCTCTATACGGATCAATGTAGTTAAATGAGGTACTTTCAAATATGTTTTCTAATGAATCCAAACCATTCTTTTTCTTATATTCCACTTCCTCTACTGTAATCGGAATTAACCATAAAAATCGGATACTTCTATTTCCAATCTTTAACCACTCTAAGGTAGTACCATCCAAATATGGCAGAGATATTAAACCATGATCACATCTTGATTTATAATACCAAGGACATCCGAAATTGATAGTATGCCCCAATCCCAAATGATATCCACTCGCATGATAATCTGCAGCCGCAATAAGTAATTTTATTATAAAATCATTTTCAGTAGGTGCAAAGATAAATAATTCTAATCCTTGTGTTTTATCATGTTCTGACATTCCACAAGTTGCATATGTCCAGAAATTTCTTTTTTGATTTGGATTGAATTTTAATATTCGAAATTCTGATAACAAATTACATATTGGTTCAGAGGGAAATGTGTATTCCAAAAAATCTCCCCAATTATCTTCATAGTGTTTTTTTATTCTATTTATTAAGTCCATATTTCTTTTTCATATCCTTTCCTTTGAGTATTTTGATAATTTACCACATACTCGCTCTCACCCGTTCGGGGTCGGTCGAATACACAAGGTCGCCCGCTTGAATCTCTTCAATAGGTTTAGCACCGTCTTTTGTAACAACAAGCGTACTCTCTACAAAGCACTGTTATGCAGCAATATCATACTTTACGTTCTTGAAATTACGAACATCATCAAAAAGCCCTTTTACGGAAATACAATACACCGGCAAATTCACCGAGAGTTTCTTCTCCCAACGGTTCTCCCCGTGTATAATACTTGTTCCACATATTATAATCTGCGTTGCAGTCCGGTACACTCTCGGTATAAAGTTGCAGGCTTACAGACAGAATAGTTTTTTAAATTATCTGTCGACCGATTACAAATTAAAATTATTTAGTCAATCAAATGGCCAAATATCAATCATAGCAATATCGGAAACCTTTATTGTATTATCAGCAATCGTATCTGATGTTAAAATAAAATCAGAATATTTTTTCCATTTATCAGCAATTAGCTGCAATTGCTGATCTTTTGGCAATATATTGCACCTGCTTTCCACAACAGATAAAAACATATCCGGAAATTTCCAATAAGGTTCTATGGAACAAGTATATTCATCACAAATTTGCAACTTCTCCAAAACTTCCTCAGTTTTTATTTTAGCATAATAATCATCTTGAGCATAAATATATATTGATATAATAATGTTAATCTCTCCTATCTATGTGTTATTCCATTATCCGATGATACACTCGTATGTGATTTATCTTGAGTCAAGCGACCAATTTGTTCTTTTCCTTTCCAGCACTAATCAAACATTACAAATTACAATCGGACTATAAGGCTTAATAATATCGGATATCTTTTTATAACTCGTAGTTGGTATAAATATTATAGCACCTACATCAATAAGAGGGAAAAGACAATCAGCTAAAATATTTTTGAGCTTAATAACAGTATCACTATTCATCCATGGGAAACAATATACAGACTTCCCCATAGCATACCCGATTGCCATTGAAATTCTCCACCTTTCCACACCAACAAACTTAAATTTTCTGTTAAATCTCCCGTCAGACAAGTGAAATAATTTTTTAATATCTAATATGTTATTACTATAACTTAAACCGTGGTGAATACCAAAATGAATTTGTTCTGAAACTGTCATATCTGCCAATCCGAAGAATTTCTTCATTTTAATATTCTCTCCCACATAACAACCGATTTGTTTCAATTGAGTCTGTTCTACCTTACGATTATTGTAGAGAATATATCCGTAATCCAATCTGTTCTGTCCTGTCAAAAGTGTCGACAATGCCCAGCCGCCCATGCCACACTCATCTTCATATACATACACTCCGGTTTTAAACCTATAATTAAACGGCTTTATTACATCTCTCATATTTCCATAATTACTTAATGCACAATCCCCACCACCCGAAACATTGATAAGCTCAATTACTTTTTCCAAAACTGCCACCATTCCTTTCTAAACCCAACTTCTCTAACATTTCAAACAGATATTGAACCGGGTCTTGTAATCATTATCATTGTCAACCTTTGCAAGCAGACCTTCACCATAGATATACAGTGTTGTTTTGCCGTCTGTTGTTGCGGAAAGTATCTGCGAATACTGCGAAGCATTATTTTCAACAACATATTCTGTACGTACATTATCGGCTGTTACAGCGATACGATTGTTTTCAGCATCATACTCATACTTTGTGCTGCCTGCCGATACAAGGCGGTTGCGGCAATCGTATGTGAATGTTGTCATCTCGCTGTTAAGCGGACCGTATGTCATATTGCCGTCAGCATCGTATTTGACTTCTTCGCCGTTGTACTTGATAAGACGGTTTG
>CANQBP010000080.1 GCA_947589415.1 uncultured Clostridia bacterium | reverse complement strand
TTTTGCCGAATACAAATTACTATGTTCACGAAATTTCCGCGCCGAGCGGTTATGTTCTTGACAATGAATTTTATCTTGTAAACAAGGCGAATGCGGCGGCGGTCGATCTTGATAATTTTCAGAATGCGAAAATTGCGGACTACAATTACACCGTGAATGACAAGCCGTACAAGCTGAAAATCGAGGTCAATAAGTACGACGTTATCAACGATGTTAAAATAGAGGGAATTGAATTTGATGTGTCGTTAAACGGCAGATCTGTCGGTACAATGAAAACCAATTCCGATGGTTATGCAAGCATTGATGATCTCCCGCTGGGCAAGCTCAACGGTTCGACTTTTGAAAATGTTTATGTAATTACCGAAAAGGAAAATGACAAATATATAATGATAGATGAGGACGGAAATGCGGCTAAAACTATTACCGTCACAACAACACTTTCGGACATTGAGAACCCCTCAAATCCCGTAATTACCTACTCCGCAGACGTTCCGAATACTCTTCAGACGGTCGATCTTAAAGTCCACAAAGTCGATGAATTTAACAATCCGATAAAAGGTGTTGTGTTTGAAATTGCGCCGACAAAGGACGTTGTTTTCAACGGAAAAACCGTTCAGAAAGCGGGAGAAAAAATCGGAACTATTACAACAGATGAAATCGGTACAGCTTCAACTTCGTACACGGAATTTGAATCGGACGGCACTCAGGGTTACGATAAAATTATTCCGATATATCCGAATTTCGAGTATCAGATAACGGAGGTTTCTGCGCCTGCACCGTATGTAATCACGAACAAAATTACAAAATTTACGGCTGTTTCCGAGTCGGCAAAAACTATGACTATCCCGTATGAAGTCACTGTCCCGAACGCTCATCAGCGTGGTGTTCTCGATGTTTTCAAGCAGGATATTGAAACCAAAAAACCGCTTGCAAATGCTGAATTTGAAGTCAGAGCAGCTGAAGATTTTTTGATTGGAAATACTAAAATCCACACTAAAAACGACCTTATCTGCACGATGAAAACCGGCACAGACGGTCATGCGACTACCGGCGATGCGGTTATGTATGTTGGGGCAAAGTATCTTCTGACGGAAACCAAAGCTCCGGAGGGTTACAAGCTCAACGGTGCAAGCAAAACTTTTGAATTTAATTTTGCTGGAAATTCTGCGGAATATTCAAGTCTGGAAATTGATTTTGACAACGATTCGCAGAAAGGAAAAATTACCGTACACAAGACGGGAGATGTTTTCAGCGGCGTGACTGCTCTTGCTGCTGCGGTATGGCAGGATAAAGACGGAACTGTCCATGAAAACGGACAGACGACCTACACTCCGCATTTTGAAAGGGCAGCGCTTGCAAATGCGGTGTTTGGGATTTTCCGTGCGGACTGCGAAATATTCAACAATGAAACTGCAATTGCAACTTCAACATCAGATGAAAACGGCAATTTTGCGTTTGAAAATATTCCTTATGGCGAGTACGTTGTGACTGAAATTCAGTCGCCTGTGGGTTATGTTTTCAGCGATAAAAAGTACGATGTTTCGATTGATGAAAACGGAAAAGAAATTGAAATTACTGCGTTTAATTTTGAAACAAAATTAAACGTTTCAAAGAAAGATATTTACGGAAACGAACTGCCCGGAGCGGTAATGCAGATAATTGACAGCGAGGGAAATATTTTTGACGAATGGGTGTCGGACGGTGCGGAGCATATCGTCACAAAAATTCCTGCCGGAAGCTACACTTTGCACGAAATTGCAAGTCCAAATGGATATGTAATTGCAACGGATATTGCGTTTGCAATTGACGAATTTAATGTTGTAACTGTTGAAAATATTGACACTTTGGCAACCGATGAAAACGGTGTGCCTACGCTTGTAATGGTTGACGATACGACAAAAATTGAAGTCAGCAAAACGGCTTTAATTTCGGCAGAAAATGAAACTGAAATTATGAATTTCTGCGATTTTAACGATGATGAAGAAGTGCAGAAAGTGTATGATTTTCTGCTTGAGATCGGCTTTACCGAGGACGAGATAAACAAAATTTATTCCGATGCGGTAAGCGGAAAAATTGACGATGAATATATGATGGAAATTGTCGGTGAAAAGTCGCTCGATCTCTCGGAACTTGCTGAACTTCTTGCTATGAAAGAGGACGGCAGGCTTGCAAAGCTGTTTGAAAAATACGGCGAGTATGAAGCCTATGTAAAGGAATCTACTGAAAGCAATATAATTCCCGAAGAACTTGTCGGCGCAGTTTTACAGATAATCGACAAGGACGGAAATGTTGTTGATGAGTGGACTACCTCCGCAGAAAAGCATTTTATTGAAGCAAAACTTACCGCCGGAGAAACGTATATTTTGCACGAAGTTTCCGCTCCGGACGGATATGTTCTTGCGGCAGATATTCAGTTTACCGTTTCGGCGGACGGCACTGTGGACAGGATTTTAATGCTCGATGACAGCACGAAAGTACACATTTCAAAGACAGATATTACGGGAGATAAAGAACTGCCCGGCGCAAAGCTGCAAGTAATTGACGAAAACGGAAATGTTGTTGACGAATGGATAAGCACCGCAGAACAGCACATTATCGAGGGCAAACTTGTCGCAGGCAAGGAATATATTTTGCATGAAGAAATTGCGCCTGACGGTTATGTTGTAGCTAACGACATCACTTTTACTGTTTCCACAGACGGCTCTGTTGACGTTGTTGTGATGAAAGATGACACCACAAAGGTCAGAATTTCAAAGCGTGATATTACCACCGATGAAGAACTTCCAGGAGCAAAATTGCATGTGATTGATGAAAACGGCGAGGTCGTTGATGAATGGATTTCTACCAATGAAGCGCATTTTATTGAAGGCAAACTGGTTTCAGGAAAAGAGTACACTCTGCGTGAAATTACCGCTCCCGACGGCTTTGAAATAGCAAGCGATGTTCAGTTCACGGTCAACGAGGACGGCAGCGTTACCGAGGTCGTTATGTACGATGAGCATACGCTGGAAACTCCCAATACTTCCGATACTCCGGATATTCCTGTTGTTCCCAATACTCCAGGTACTGCGAATCCGCATACGGGTGCGGATAATGGGGTCATGAACGCTTCACTTGCTGTCATGGCGGTTTGCGCTTCTGCAATTGTCATAGCAAAGAGGAAGAAAAAATGAAAAAATTAATTTGCATTTTAGCGGTCGCTGCTGCGGCCGCCCTCCTTTTCGGGGGACTGTGGTTTTTGGTAAATTCGGGCGCTTTTCATGACTTCGATCGGCGTCTGTTGATGATTTAAGAAAGGGTGCATTTGATGAAAAAAACTAAAGTTATTTCTGCGGTCATAGCGGCGATCTGCTTTGCAGGTCTGCTGACGATCACGGCATCTGCGGACGTTTCGGGTGCGATAAGCTCGACATGGACTACTGCAAAAGCGCAGATACAAAATGTCGTGAACAACGTTGTTTTTCCCGTTATTGACGTAATTTTGGGGGTTTTGCTGTTCGTTAAAATAGGGACAGCGTACCTCGAATACCGCAAACACGGTCAGCTTGAATGGACGCCAATTGCCATCATTTTCGGCGGTCTGCTGTTCAGTTTGACCGCTCCGATGTATGTTTGGACGATAATTTAATTAGGGGTGAATAAAATTGATAAAACGATTTTCAGCGGCATTTGCCG
>CANQBP010000079.1 GCA_947589415.1 uncultured Clostridia bacterium | reverse complement strand
GCACAGTGGGATGAGGATAAGAAGATATATGTTGCAAAGGGATATTTTGATGAAAACGATCATTCCTATGTTCCGGGCACATTAACGATTGAATATACAAAACCGCGTGAAGAATATAGTTTTGAAAAAGGAAAAAAACAATACGAAAATTTTGTTGAAAAGAGTAAGAATGTTTTTAAAGATTTGCCGAAAACTGTGACATCAACCTCTGACGGAGCAACGGAATATAGCTTCAATTTGTCAGATGTACCGGGGTTATCGGATTTGTCGGATATGAGCGATAAAATAGTAAAATTGTCAATAAAACAACTCAGTAAAACAAGTGACATAGATTGGTATGGCTATGCTAAAACGTACAGTGATTTCTATTCATATTTTATTGATGAGGGCAGTGATAAATACTATTTGAATTTGGATTTTTCCAAGGATAGTACATTCATAATGATAGTTGATGATGTAGTTAACAATAAAATTGTAAAATATGAGCTTAATGATGTTCTGGATTCTTTAATGGCTAATGGGAATCATTATAAATCAGCAGCGGCACTATCAACAGCTCTGGATGTTTTCGGTTATTTGGGTAGTATAAAGAAAGCTATGGATATTTCTGAAGATTATGACGATTTAGTAAGGAAAATCAACTCATCGAGTATGTCATGGTCAGAAAAGGAAACAGCTCTGAAAAAAGCAAAGGAGCTAAAACAAGACCGAGAGTTATACTTGGCAATGACATTTGCTATTACAGCTGTTGTAGGACCGGGTGCGGTTCCGTTTTCCTTACTATTGGGTGTTTTTGATATTGCGGCAGATTTCTTCTTTGCTTACAGAGAGGCCGGCATACTTGAGGGTGATTATGAAGCAAAGATAAATTGGTGTATTGATCCCAGCGGCTATGTTTATGAAGGTGTTACATCAAACAGACTTTCCGGTGTAAAAACGACTGCATATTGGATCCCGTTTGATGAAGATAAAGACGATGAAACATTCTGGGATGCTCCGCAGACCGACAGGGCAGAACTTTGGAATGCGGATGATTGGAGTCAGCAAAATCCTTTGATTACGGATAATGACGGTAATTATGCATGGGATGTTCCGGAAGGCTGGTGGCAGGTAAAATATGAACTTGATGGTTATGAAACTGCATACAGCGAATGGATGCCTGTTCCTCCGCCACAAACTAATGTGAATATCGGTATGGTTTCAACAAAAAAAGCAAGAGTTGAAAGTGCGGAAATTATAGATGAGGGCGTTAAAGTTGTTTTCAATCAATATATTGATCCGCAGACTGTTTCAAAAATTGAACTTGAAAATGTTAATGGTGAACCTATTGATTATACGATTTCATACATACAGGACGAAACAAATGCTGAGGGTAAGATGCTTGCAAAAGAATTTTTATTGAAAACATCGACAATTATAAAGAGTATTACTGTGCCGGAGTCAGTTTTGAATTATGCTGAAAAAAGTGTTGAGGTATATAATAAAATATTCGACTCATCTGTTGTTTTAGGCGACACCAACAACGACGGCGAGGTAAACATAGCCGATGCACTTATGATATCACGATATGATGCAGGACTTGCTGAACTTGACGAAAGTCAGCTTGCAGTTTCGGACGTAAATAATGACGGCGAAGTAAATATTGCCGATGCATTGATGATTTCAAGGTTTGATGCAGGGCTGATAAGTGGGTTATGATTGTATTATGGGGGAAGAAAAATTTGAGAGTAAAGTGTAAACCAATAGTTTATATATTTTGTACATTGATAACATTTTTCTCCGTATTCGGAAACATGATTGTTTATGCGGACGATAAGCCTACTTTTATACTTGACGAAACTGTAAACAGTGACAGTACAATAACGGCAATACTTTCATTTACACCTGATGTTTCCGCAGCAGGAACAATCAAGCTGGGATATGATACCGATGTTCTTGAGCTAAAATCAGCGGTTCAAGGTTCATTGAATGTACAGATGGTTAATATCAATCCCGATAAAGAGGGAATTGTATCACTTAATTTTCTGAATGCACAAGGTGTTGTGGGCGGAAATACGGAATTGGCGGTAATAACTTTTTCATTAAAGAATGATAAGTTTAATGAAAATACAATATATGCGGAGAGTTTCAAGTTGTATGATATTGACAGTAAGTTGATTTCCGATAATACAACAGTTGATTTAAAGTATAGTCTGAATACAAAAAACGCACCGCAAAATATTGAGATTGAAGAACCGTCAAAGGGAACAAATGAAGATACAGATGTCAGTCGGCAGGCGTCAAGCACAAGTAATAATTCCGAAAATCAGGAAAGCAGTAAGTCGGTAGGTATGGATCTCCATACCTCCGACAAACCGCAAACAGATGACAGCGGAACAGTTGAGAGTTCCACCATGTCCGAGGCTCAAACTGAGAAGTTGGACGGTATATCATCTGATAAGTACGAGCAGAGTTACAGCAGCAGTACTGTATCTCATGATACTGCGGAGGCAGAAGATGAAGTATCTTCGGATAATCTTCCACAGGAAAGCGGCATTGCATCTCTGAATCCGGAGAAAGGAGGAGATAATACTATATCGAGCGATTCTGAAACGGAACAGGATAACAGTACATATACCAATGATGAAAATCCTGTAATTGTCATTACAGCGATCATAATTATAGCATTGGCGGCAGGTGTATTTGTTATTATTACTGTCCGTAAACAAAAATTCAAAAAATAAGAGGAGGTCATTTTAAATGAAACCGAAAGTAAAAAAGTTTTTTAACAAAGTGGTTGCAGCAGCATTATCAGTGACAATGTTTGCAGGTATTGCAGAGATTGGTGTAGGTACGTCTTTTGTTAATGCAGCCGATGAATTATCCGCAGACAGCGGCAGCGGTGTAAGTACGCAAAATGACATTTCGGTTAATTCAACCAACTCATTCGGTAATTTGCTGTCAAAAGAAATTTCCGATGAAGATATTGAGGAGAGCGAAAGTGTTGGTTACAAAATTTTTACAGCGGAGGTAAAAGAGAATAAAGTTTCCGTTGACTTTCAGACATTGGAGAGCGGTACACTTATTGCGGCAATTTATGACGAGGACGGAACAAAGCTAATTTCCACGGGTAAGACGGAGGTAAGTGCGGAAGATACGTCTGCCGAAATCACACTTGATACGTACAGTATGCCCGAGTATTTTTATCTCAGAGTTTTTCTTGTAGATACAACAACACTCCGTCCAATGTGTAAGGTGTATGACTGCCCGAATTACACAAAGGAAATGCAGGAATTTCTTGCAAAGACAACAGATGATTTCGATAGTGATTCCGTTTTGAATTTCGACAATGACAAAACAAACAATTTTGCCGTATATAGTGACAAAACAAATGTCATACCCGAAAGCAAAACAAAAAATAAGGTAGTATCTGCCGATGACGAAAGCGGAGTTTACGTATTCGAGAACATAGACAGCAATATTTCCTCACTGAAATCGGGTGATATTTTTGCGTATGATTACGGTGATGATCTTATAATTGTTAAGGTTGATAATATCACGATTGACGGAACAAAGGCTACCGTTACAAGTCAAGATACATCTATGGAAGAGGTATTCGACTATGTGAAGATAGATGAGGATGCCGATACATCCGAGGTAACAGTTGACGATTCGGAGCTTGAGGAAGGCATTACATATGAGGGCAA
>CANQBP010000078.1 GCA_947589415.1 uncultured Clostridia bacterium | reverse complement strand
TTTCCTCTGAAATCTGTATATTTTGTAACTCTGTTCATACAGTCGTATTCACGAGTTGCAACATTTCCGCTTTCATCTGTCACCGTCAGAACATTACCGTTTGAAGCGTAAGCACAGCTTATCGTTACAAGCTCATCCGTTGCACTTGTGATCCTGCCAAATCTGGCATCATTAGAATTAAATTAAAATTATATTGTTTGATATGTTTCATGTTATCCGGTTCAAAAATTAAATTTTTCCCTCTTCAATTTCCTGTAAAATTTTAATACTCAAAGTAATATCATCCTCTGCCCTTTGATCGATATCATCAATAATTAAAGATAATTGCTGTTCCAACCCCTCATCCTCACCATACAGTTCCTCATGTCTTTTGTTAAATCTGAATTGCCAGTAATATTTTGTATATAGAATATGGCTAAGGGATTCACCTGTAAGCTCCATTATCTCGGTTTCCTTTTGGTCAAGAAAATCGTAATAGGAGAGAAATTTGTTCAATACCGAATCATCATACATAACATATTCTATACCGGGAGTTCCCGTATTCTTAAAATCAAATACATAATTCAACTTTTTCATAAGATCCTCAATTATTTTCTCGTCTTTTATTACTTCCATTAAAAAAACCTCCTATTCCGGGAAATATTTAACAGTTATCCCTATATTGTTCCTCTCAAACAGGTTTGATATCCGTTTACATACCGGTTGTCTGATGCTGTCAGTAACAACACACCATAGCGACCGTTGGAACATTATGATGTGGGTATCACCCTAAAGCAATTCGCCGTATGTATCATAAGTGAATGCGTGTACTATCTCACCATTTTCATTGGCGTTGACTTTCGTACTGCCTATGTCGTTGAAACAGCAGTTATCAACAGCAGTACTTTATAACAGAAATTAAGATATGCAAATCGTATAATTGTGTAATAATTAAAGTACAACAAATTATTACTCACAATTGAATTGGTATATACGAAAGTGCTATATCAACGATTTCCTCAGAAGATAATTCTCTGTAAAAAATTAAATCTCCTACATTGGGATCAGGCACATTTTTTTCCAATAAATCTATCAATTCATCTATCTCCTCCTCAGTGCCATCACATTCTTTTATTCTATCTACTAAATCAATTAACTCCTTTTTATCCATATTCTCCCCTCTTTCAAACCGAGCAACAGATTTTGAATTTTTTAATTTATATTATTGAAAAAATTAACCAATTACAAAATGAACTGACTTATGGGGTGTTACTATAACCAAATTATTTAAATCATAAACTCCCCCCACCCGATGAAATTGTTTTACGATGTAGGAATAAGTCCAATATTGACTTGTTTTCCTCTTATCATGTGTGACATATCAACACTACACGTTCCGGAAGAATTTCTCTTACTTGTATCTGAACACCCATCAAGTTGTGCTGTCGCATTATGCACCGACACACCATTGTCGCTAACATAATAAGTATGGAAATCAGAAACTTCAAAGTTTTAGACAATTACAGATTCATCAAGCTGTTTGCCATAGGTTTTTGTAACAGCTGCCGCAGAGCCGTCGGCAAGAGTAAGCTCATCACCCTCATGAAGATCTTTTGCAGCTACCCACTCTCCGTCAACGGTTTAAAAATACGGTTATTTTTCGCATTAAACTCATAAGTTGTGTTGCCTGCCAACACTAATACCCTATTTTACAATTAACTATCACCAGGGATCAAAGATTACACCATTGCTCATGTCTATCATAAAATCTTCAAAGCTGTCAGCTACTTTTTTAGCATCTTTGTAATCACATGAATCCTCCGGCACTAAATATATTGAACAATCGTGCTTATCAAATGCATAATCATCTCCTATACTGTCAGATGAAAACGATACCAGATCACCCAATCCTATGATAGTCGAATTAAAAGAATCAATATCTTCTATACTCCATAATTCATAATCATAGTCACCAATTTCACCATAACCGCCATTATGTTTAAGAATTATATCTCTATACAGTTTAGGAAACTTAATTTCAAACTTTTTTTCAATAGCGGATATTTTATCCTCGGAGTTTTGCTCGTCATAAAAAAAGTAATCCTTACCAAAAACTTTAACAAGAAAATCTTTCATCTTACACCCACTTCCTCTCTGCTTCAGCTTTTATAGATTTTCACTATGTAGTAAACATACTTACGATGATTGCCTCTTAAAATGGCGGCTTACCGGCTGACATATGACACCATATTTGTAGGTTTCAACACTTCCGTTCGGTCGGCTCTGTTTCGTTATACGTCCGCTGCCGTTATACTTATAATTTATCACCTCGTTATTCCAACCGAAAACACTTTTGAGTCTGCCTGTCGGATAATACGAGTAACTTACAATTCTGCCGCCCGAATATTCAATCGAAATAAGATTGCCGAGCGTGTCATAACTGTACTTGACAACATTATAAAACCATATAAGAGTCTACTGTTATACAACGAAATTATCAATAATCTTCTTCTTCATCATCTTCTTCATCTTCTACTGCAGCTTCTTCTAACCATGATACTAAAGCATCTTTAGGATTTAATGCAATTGCACGCAATGTATTGGAATAATCGGGCGGCATAAATTCGACATTGATGACAATTTTCTTTCGATCTTCTCCCGTCCCGAAAAGTCCTTTTTTGTCAAGATTTGATAATGCTATTACCATGGAACTTATTCTAATACTTATCTCTTTATCATACTCAATATCATCGTCAATATCTGCCACACATGGTCTTTTCTGAAATACCTCGTCTAACTCCGACAAAAATTCCTCACCAAACATACAATATGGAGAGTCCGCATAAGACCATTTTAAATCTTCCTTATCCTCATCATTTTCGGATATTCTATCCAGAGCTTCCCAAGACCAAGCAGATAATATAGGCCTTTCGGCTTCACCGGAAGTAATAAGGGAACAGTAGTAAAAATTCTCTTTATGCTCTTCAAAAAGTTTTATTACTGCTTTCTCGACAGCATTCTCAATCTTTTCAACCAAAACACTATCAAAATTTTTCTTTTTTAAACCCATTTTATAATATCTCCCTTCCAATATAACATTATTTTTCTTTTAATGCGTTGGAAATATCGGAACTTTTTTGTCCGATTTTTTCAACATCATACAATCTATCATAAACTTTAACGATCACGGTAGTGCCGTAAGCAAGGGAACGGAAGTGTTAAAACCTGTAAATATGACGCCGTACGTCAGCTTGATAGAGCGACATGATTGGAGGGACGGCAGATACGATAGCCAAAATAACCGTATTTCATAAATTGTTGACGGCAAATTAGTAACTGCAAAAAATCTCCGTAAAGGCGATGATTGTTCGGTCGAATCAGCTTCGCCGCACGTCCATTTTTATTATACTCATGTGTAATTACACCGTCAAGTGGGTCTACTTTTGTTTTGTTAAATTATCCATATTATCATACACATATTTGTGAGTATTGACAGTATTATCCGTTTTTTTATCAGACGTAATGATTTGTTATATTTGAATATTAGTGTAATGAAAACCCGATAAAATAGGCGGATAAATTTTTTTAAAAATCTCTAAAGGTTTCCTTTTACATTTAAGTTTCAAAGTATAAAATATCGTATTCGGCCCTACTTATGTACCATTCATTAAAAAACCTCCGTTAAACCCTTTGCTTACCTGAAATTTTTCGTCTTCTTTGTACATGACATACCTGTGACTTAACTATAAAGCTCATCATTTCCAAATTCAGTATATAATAAAAAAAGAAGTCTGAAAAAATCAGACTTCTAACAAAAATGGACCAACAGGGACTCGAACCCCGGACCAACCGGTTATGAGCCGGTTGCTCTAACCAACTGAGCTATTGGTCCATA
>CANQBP010000077.1 GCA_947589415.1 uncultured Clostridia bacterium | reverse complement strand
CACAGGTACAGATCTTGATAAAATATTACCACCAATTTCAAGATTTTCAGGTGGTTCAAATAGGGCTTTGAAAAAACAAACTGTCATTGATAAGTTAAAATGCTTCTTTGAAAAATATTTCGGCTTAGTATAACGCAAAAGGTGCTGTCGCAATCTTTTTTACTCATTTGCGACAGCACCTAAAAATATAATAATAAAAAAGCACAAGCCAAATTTTAGGGTAGACGATTTTGTCCATCCTCTTTTTACTATTTTTATATTGTGATTAAAAATATTGCACAAAAAATATTATATGACTTTGTACAATATTTTTTAAAAAAGAAGTTGACATACTTTAAAGTATGTACTATAATATAATTACAGAAGGGAGATGAGCGTATAGAACAACAGAAAAAGCCGAAACGCAAAACGCATACAAGCAGCGAAGTAAAGCAAAGGTATAATAAAAAAACATACAAGACATACGGTGTGAATTTTCGTATAATTGAAGATGCCGAAGCTATAAAAGCTGTTGAAAGTGAAAAAGAAAAAGGGTTTTCAACATCAGAGGCGTTTAAACGGCTGATTTTAAAAAAGTAAAAAACTTCATAGCGTGTCGTACTTTGGCGAGAACACACGCTATGAAGCCTCGACAGATAAACGACAAAACTATGTCTTTATCATGTCACCGACTATAAAAGCCAGCATAAATATTGTACCATATGCTCCTTTTGTAGTCAAGAGATTTTTGAATTGTAGAGTGTCCAATCGGGAATATTAGGCGAAGATCGGTATTCACACTCAAAAAATCCTTAAAAATTTTGAAAAAGGGTTGACAAATAAACTTGATAAGTGTATAATGAGTGTATAGAAAAGAGGTGAATAAAAATTCAACGTACTTATAATTTACCTGATGAATTATATAATCGTGTTAAAAAGTATGCTGATAACAATTACATTGATGTTACAACGGTTATAAAATTAGCATTAAACGAATATTTAAAAAAACACGATTGCGATTCAACGGATAAAGAGAAATAATAAAAACTGCATATTCTGTTACATCTTGCCAGAGCTTCAGAATATGCAGTCGCCACAAGACAAAAAGGAAATCTCTATCTAGTGCTATTTCATTATAATACATTAACTCCTTTTTGTCAAGTGATTGAAACTATTTTACAAAAAAGGAGTTTTTTATTATGTATTATGCGAGATATGGAGAAACAGAAGAAGAAATTGTAGGTTTTCCTACAAAACAGCAGCGTGACGATTGGGTAAATTTCAAAGACGAATTTAGCCTTGCCGTTGGCACGACATTGGAGAATTGCATATTTACAAGAATGGCAGTGCCAGCCGAAGAAGCCGAATACATAATTAAGTCGAAAGACTTGTCCGAGATACAAAATCCCTTGGATTTAGACGGAAAAAATATAGTTAGATTCTTGTATGTAAATCCTATTTTCAACACATTGTATTGTTAATGGAGGTAGTAACTATGTCGGAAATATTAAAATTTACATACGATGATTCGCAAGAAATAAGGACTATTGACATTGACGGTGAACCGTGGTTTGTTGGAAAAGATGTAGCTAAGCTCCTCGGATACAGCAACACCCGCAAGGCACTGACCGACCATGTGGATGATGAGGACAAGAATACCGTAACGATTCGTGACGGTATTCCCGGAAATCCTAATCAAGTAGTTATCAACGAATCAGGTCTGTACAGCCTTATCCTGTCAAGTAAGATGCCTAATGCGAAAAAACTCAAGAATTGGGTAACATCAGAGGTTCTTCCGGCTATTCGTAAACATGGAGCGTATCTTACGCCCGAAAAAATGGAAGAAGTCATAATGAACCCAGATACCATTATCAAAATTGCAACGGCACTTAAAGAAGAAAGACAGAAGAATACAGAGCTTGTGGCAACCAATAACGCACTTACCGAAAAGGCTAATACATGGGATTGCAGAACAATTATTGTTGCCTTGATTAGAGCCTATGCCGGACATCGTTGTAACAATAACTTTGTCAAGGCTTGGAACGTGTATTACAAACGTCTAAACTACAGCCTTAATATCAACCTAAGATTAAGACGAACGAAACACTCCAATCCTAAAATTAAACTACTCGACCTTCTTAAAAAGTCCGAACTTGTGTCGGCTGCTAAATTAGCAGTTGCTATGTGTGAAGAAGCTAAGATAAATACAGGCAGTATAATTAATGATACTAACTTGGCAAAAATAAAGAATTAAGAAACTGTGCAAAGTGAGGGATTCATATGTCAAATGAAAATAAGGTTTTGCAAATTGCCGACTACATGAGAGAAAACAATATGCTTGACGAGTATTTGGCAATCGTCATATCCGAGGATTCCGGCAGACGAATTATGGATGTCGTTTATAACTCATATTGGTGTTCATTTTTTAATAACGGAGATTTCAGAGAAACATATGATTTCGGCAATCAGAGAGAGGAAGTTAAGATAGGGGATTATTGTAAATCAGCTATTCAATACTATCTGTCCGTTACTGGCTGTAATCCCTCACGAAAGCAGTATAAAAGGGTGTTTCCACAATTAACAAAATCAAAAATATCTAAGTCATTGAAGAAAGCAAGCGAAGAGTTAGCTTTTGATACATTTGAATATGTACCATTATCCTTATTAAAAAAGGACGGAGCAGAGAAAACAATCTGTCAAAATAAAAGAGAAGATGTAAGCTCAGAGGTTTATGCCTTGTCGCTTGAGGATATGAAAAAAGTTATTAGATATTTTGAGGATAAAAATATGTGGCTGCATTATCTGCTGTTCACAATCAGCTACAATATGGGCAGGCGAATATCTGATACTCTTTCTTTTACGTGGGACTGCTTCTTTGAACCGTGTACAGGTGATTTTAGAGAAAATATCCCCAAAAAGAAAGAGAAAAAGACCAAAAAGTTTACTGACCCACATATCAATAAGGCTTGCCGAGATGCTATCAATTTATATATCCAAAAAACGAACTGTGATGTTACAAAAGATAACTATTCCACTCCTGTCTTTATGCAATTAACAGGAACACACAAAGGCAATGTAATATCGCAAAGCGGTTATTTGAAAGCATTAAAAAAGGCTGCTTCTGATGTTGGAATTAAGTACAATGTTGGAACTCACAGTACACGTAAAACTTTCGGTATGGTTTCAGTGATGACCCACCCGGGAGATCCGCTTGCAATGGAAACCTTGCAAAAGATGTTTGCTCATAGCAATCAGGGTGTTACAACTAACTATATCGGGATAGACCGAAACAAGATGAATACCTACTATGAAGATGCTGGTAACTTCTTTACAGACTACATTGTGGGGGATAAGGAATATAAGGACATATCTGAAATTCCAATTATTAGTCTTGATGCTAACGATTTAAGGGACATTATAAAATGTGCTTATGAGTATGGACTTAATAATGCAGATAGTGCAGATGTAATGGCTCATATAGATAGTATTAACCATATTATGCAGATGGTTGAAAAGATGGCAAAGTAGATAATACCCTTCCTATATCTAAAGAGGTAGGGAGGGTGTCATTAGATTTTGTTCGATTTTTATATAGCAAATTTCAACTACACATTTGTAAGCGGATTTTCTATTTACTACAAAGGATAGTTCGTGAAAATTCGTCCGGTCATTCTTATCAATACTATTTTCAAAGCAAAATAAAATTAACTTAGAAAAAGTATTGACAAATAAAAAAGTTGATGATATAATATAAGCGTAGTAAATATCTTGCTATTATCGACACTCAAAAAAATATAATAGAAAGGAGGCAATATGATAGCGGTATTCAGAATGGTTATAAACCTATTTTGTTCTATCTAAGGAAACACTGATTTAATCGCAAAAAATAATTCTATATTAGAATAATGAAATATAATAGGATCAGACTGTGC
>CANQBP010000076.1 GCA_947589415.1 uncultured Clostridia bacterium | reverse complement strand
ATACCCGATAGTGTTACGGAGATAGGTGAGTATGCGTTTTACGGTTGCACAGGACTGACAAAGGTAACGATACCCGATAGTGTTACGGAGATAGGTGAGTATGCGTTTTACGGTTGCACAGGACTGACAAGCGTAACGATACCCGACAGTGTTACAGATATAGGTTGGAGTGCGTTTGAAGATTGCACAGGACTGACAAGTGTAACTATACCCGACAGTGTTACGGAGATAGAAGATAGTGCGTTTGAGGATTGCACAGGACTGACAGACGTAACGATACCTGACAGTATTACGCAGATAGGCTGGGGTGCATTTACAGGTTGTACCGGACTGACAAGCGTAACGATACCCGACAGTGTTACATTAATAGATTGGTATGCGTTTTACAGTTGTGCAGGGCTGACAGGCGTAACGATACCCGACAGTGTTACATATATAGGCGATGAAGCATTTTCCGGTTGTACCGGACTGACAAGCGTAACAATACCTGACAGTGTTACGAGTATTGGCAATGAAGCGTTTGGATATTATTGGGACGATAATACTGGAGAACACTTACTTACCGATCTGGTAATATTTGGCAAGACTGGCTCTGCAGCAGAGGAATATGCTAATGAAAATGACATACCTTTTGTAGCTTTGGGTAACGAGTTGTCAGACACTGAAACAAATGTTACGGTAACCGGTGATATAGGTGAAAACACAAAGCTCGAAGTATCTGAACTGAAACCGGAAGATGTACAAATTAGTGGCAAGAAAGCTTGTGCATATTACGATATATCCCTGACTGAAAACGGAGAGAAAATTCAGCCGAACGGTAATGTTGCCGTTAAGATACCATATAAAGATGGCGGTGAAAATATAGAGGTGTACCGCGTAAACGGTGACGGAACAACCGAGAAAATGCAAAGCGGTTATGACGGCGAATATGTTACATTCATAACCGACCACTTCAGCAAATATGCCATAGTAGCAGATGGTGGTATTGAGGGCGACACAAACAATGACGGTGAGGTAAATATAGCTGATGCACTCATGATATCACGTTATGATGCAGGACTCGCCGATCTTGACGAAAGTCAGCTTGCGGTATCAGATGTAAACAGCGACGGCGAAGTTAATATAGCGGACGCACTGATGATTTCGAGATTTGATGCAGGACTTATTAACTCTCTTTAATAAGTTACAGCAAAAACGAGTCGATTACGGTTCAATAATTTATGTATGTTATTAAATTAACATAAAAAAATTTAACAGGAGATGTTAACCATGAAAAAAAGCAAAAAAATTTTGAGTATGGTATTGGCTGCTTCCTGCCTTACGACAGTATCAGCAGTCGGTATGCTCACGGTATCCGCTGACGAAAGTCTTCCGACGTATAAGTTGACGGAAACAGTAGTAGACAACACGAATGTTGTTGTCACAGTCGATTTCACTAACACTGATGTTGTAGCAACAGGCAATTATACGATTAACTATGACACCGATGTGTTTGATTTTGTTTCGGCTGTTAAAGGATCCTTTTCGGCGGACTTCTATCAGATCAATTCGAATGTTGATGGACAGGTAAGAGGCAATTTCATGTATACAAACGGCTTTACAGGTGAAACTACGGATGTTGTCGTTATAACATTGAAGCTCAGCAACGGATCGTTTACAAAAGATGATATTCAGCTTACAGGCTTCCAGATGTATGACATAAACAGTTCAAAGGTTTCCGACGATACCTCTGCAGAACCCGAAATTGAGATTGTGTGCGATCATACATCAACCCATGAGGTAGTTACACAGCAGGCAAATTGCCGGCAGGAGGGATCTAAGGAAGATGTATGTGACGTGTGCAGTCAGACTGTTAATGTTACACAAATCCCGAAAACCGAACATTCATATGACAGCGGAAATGTTACAAAGGAAGCAAATTGTACCGAAAACGGAGAGAAAATCTATACCTGTACAGTTTGTCAGGAAACAAAGACAGAGGTTATCCCTGCAACAGGTCATACCTATGACGGCGGTGTTGTTACAACAGAACCGACCTGTACAGAAAAGGGCGTAAGAACATTTACCTGTATTAAGGGTGACCACAGCTACACCGAGGAAATTCCTGCAACAGGTCATAGTTATGATGATGGTGTTGTTACAAAAGAGCCGACTTGTACAGAAAAAGGTGTTAAGACATTCACCTGTAAGAACGGCTGCGGTGATACATATACAGAGGAAATTCCCGCAACAGGTCATAGCTACGGTGAGGGCATTGTAACAAAGGAAGCAACTTGTACCGAAGAAGGCGAAATTACTTATACCTGTACGGTATGCGGAGAAACAAAAACAGAGGTCATTCCGGCAACGGATCATACCTATGATGATGGTGTAGTGACAAAAGAACCGACCTGCACAGAGGACGGTGTGAAAACTTTCACCTGTCAGGAGTGCGGAAACACATATACCGAGGCAGTTCCGGCAACAGGACATAATTATGATGAAGGAGTTGTTACGACAGAACCGACTTGTACAGAAAAAGGCGTTAAAACATTCACCTGTAAAAACGGCTGCGGTGATACATACACAGAGGAGATCCCGGCAACAGATCATGATTATGATGAAGGCGTTGTTACGACAGAGGCGACCTGTACTGAAAACGGAATAAAAACGTTTACTTGTCAAAACGGCTGCGGAGAAACATATACAGAGGAGATCCCGGCAACAGGTCATGATTATGATAAAGTAGTTACGAAAGAGGCTACCACAGAAGAGCCGGGTATTATAACCTATACCTGCAAGAACTGCGGAGAAACCTACACAGAGGAAATTCCGATGCTTGATGGTCCGGAAAGCAAACCCGAAAGCAAACCGGAAAGCAAACCCGGAAGTGAGCCTGAAAGCAAACCGGAGAGCAAACCCGGAAGTGAGCCTGAAAGTAAGCCGGAGAGCAAACCCGAAAGTAATCCGTCAGTCGAGATAAGCAACAATTCAGTTGGTGAAGATAAAGGAACGGTTTCAGATACGCAAACACCCACGACCGGTGATGCTACTGTTCCGGTTTCAGTAGTGGCAATTCTTGTTGCTGTAAGCATTGGAGTTATATTCTTTGTTTGCAAGAAAAAAGAATATAATAAATGATTATATTTGATTGAAGGTATTTAAAATTTAGTTGTTCAAAAAGCAGGTTTTATTCTCTAAAACCTGCTTTTTGAGTATAAGCGAATTTTGATTGAGGTGAAAAAAATGATTAAAAAACATATAAACAAGGTTTTAGCAATAGTTCTGACAATTTGTTTGCTTATGAATAGCGGAATGGTGGAATTATGCGGTTATGTTGGTGGAGAGATTATTGCGTATGCTACATCGGTTCCTGATAACGATTTTACATGGAATATTAAGGATGGCGTACTGACAATAAGGGGAACAGGTGAAATGCCCGAATACAATTGGGATAACTCGTCCTTTAAGAAAAGTGATGTTAAATCGGTTGTTGTTAGTGAGGGCATAACCACTATATCAAGTTATATATTTTCCGAGGCAAATAATTTAACAAGTGTGAAATTTCCGAGTACTTTGAAAGAAATAGGAACAGAGGCATTTTACAAATGTAATTTGTCGGGAGATATGGAATTGCCGAAAGGTTTAGAAATAATAGGCTACAGATCTTTCTCATATTGTAACGGTTTAAAAAAGACAGTAATTCCCGATAGTGTAAGAACAATACATCAGGGAGCGTTTCAGGGCTGTATTAATTTAGCGGAGGTTAATTATCCGCTTTCATGGGTTGAAGCAGATGACTGGATTTTTAATGAAACAGCAATAGAGGAGATAGAAATACCTGAGGGCGTTACTAAAATTCCCAATTATGCTTTCTCAGGAACCGATTCGCTTGAAAAGGTTGTATTCCCGGGCACATTGAAAGAAATAGGAACAGAGGCATTTTACAAATGTAATTTGTCGGGAGATATGGAATTGCCGAAAGGTTTAGAAAT
>CANQBP010000075.1 GCA_947589415.1 uncultured Clostridia bacterium | reverse complement strand
TCTCCAATTAGAATAAATCTTTTCACCATTGTTTACTCCAACGGCACGGACGTTAATACTTTCTTTAGTTTTAGTGTTGCAGTTCCAGAGACTATAATTCGGATAATTTGTTTCCTGGGTTTTGCCGCCATATTCAATTTCATAACCGGTCGCATTTTGTACAGAATCCCATGTAATAGTAGAAACATTCCCGTGATTGCTTTCTATGGTGTACGTTACATTAAAATTGATTATTGCATTCATTCCTTTCCCGTTAGTGTATTTTATATCTTTAGTAATACTTCCGTTTGCATCATAGTATTTGTATGTTCCGTTGTTGTACTGGGTGTTATTGTCATTGTCTAGGTAGTAATCACCCTCATAGATGTAGTATTCACCGTTTGTATAATCCCGACGCCCCGTTCCTTGTTGGCGATCATTATTTTTAAATGTGCCCTCAAATGTAAAAATATCGCCGTTTCGATAATAAATAGTATATCCTCCCTCACCTTCTTGTTCGCCGTCTACAAAATTGCCTTTATCAGTTTCACTAATCTTATCTCCTCCATTAAATTTGAAGGTTTGTTCCCCCTCACCGTTCAACTTTCCACTTTCAAACATACCGTCATAAGTAACCGTATAGTCCGAGAGGTATTGCGTACCTATACCTTCTCCGGTTATAGTACCGTCTTTAAATATGCCCTCATAGGTCATTTGAATCGTTTTATTATCATTATCAACATAGGTTCCTTTGAAGCTGCCCTCTCCGTCCGGCTCGCCAAGTGTGTTTACTTCCCCTTTATACGTACCTTTGCATTTCCAACCTAGATATGACACTTTCAAATCATATATTGTTTCGCTGCTTTGACCGTATGAACTGCTTGAATAATAGCCGTACGAGCTGCTTGTGGAACTGTGGGAACTGCTTGAGGGATAACTGTACGAGCTGCTTGAGGAATAACCGTAAGAACTGCTCGAAGGAGAATCATAAGGAATATTTTGAGAAGAAGCGTTCGAGATTTCAAGAACTATAACTATTGCTGTGGCGACAATCACACAAGTGGCTATTGCAAGAATGATTTTAGTGGTTTTCTTTTTTTTCTTTCCGTCATTATCGGCGGGTATTGTTTGAGAATCATCGGAAACATCAAACTTTGTTTTCTGCGAAGATGTTGCCGTCTGCGTATTCTGTTCCTGATACGGGAAAGGTATTTCCTCGTCCTGCCATGAATCAGTTGATTGCGGATGTGTTGACCACTTTTTATTCTGTGTTTGCTTAGATGACGGCACTTCCGCTGTTTGTTTTGAAACAGTTTTCTGCGGAGGTGTAGCCGTCTGCATATTCTGTGCTTCATGCGGGAAAGGTATTTCCTTGTCCTGCTGTGAATCTGTTGATTGCGGACGTGTTGACCACTTTTTATTCTGTGTTTGCTTAGATGACGGCACTTCCTCTGTTTGCTTTGAAACCGTTTGCTGTGTAGGTGTAGCCGTCTGCGTATTCTGTGCCTCATGCGGGAAAGGTATTTCCTTGTCCTGCCGTGAATCGGTTGATTGCGGACGTGTAGACCACTTTTCATTCTGTGTTTGCTTAGATGACGGCACTTCCTCTGTTTGTTTTGAAACCGTTTGCTGTGTAGGCGTAGCCGTCTGCGTATTCTGTACCTCATGCGGGAAAGGTGTTTCCTTGTCCTGCTGTGAATCAGTTGATTGCGGACGTGTAGACCACTTCTCATTCTGTGTTTGCTTAGATGACGGCACTTCCGCTGTTTGTTTTGAAACAGTTTTCTGTGTAGGTGTAGCCGTCTGCATATTCTGTGCCTCATGCGGGAAAGGTATTTCCTTGTCCTGCTGTGAATTAGTTGATTGCGGACGTGCAGACCACTTCTCATTCTGTGTTTGCTTAGATGACGGCACTTCTGCTGTTTGCTTTGAAACCGTTTGCTGTGTAGGTGTAGCCGTTTGTATGTTCTGTGTTTGGAACGTTTGCGGTGCTTCCCTTGTTTGCCTTGAAATCGTTTGCTGTGCAGGTGTAGCCGCTTGTGTATTCTGCGTTTGATACGGTGGCGGTACTTGCTGTGTATTCTGCGTTTGATACGGCGGCGGTACTTGCTGTGAATTTGCAGGTTGCGGACGAATCGGCCACTTTTTACGTTTATATGGGGACGGCACTTGCTGTTTTGGCTTTGAAACAGTTTGTTGCGGTGGCGTTACCGTCTGTGTATTCTGTGTTTGATACGGTGGCGTTACCGTCTGTGTATTCTGTGTTTGATACGGTGACGGTACCTGCTGTGTCTGCATCGGGTTTACCTGTGTTGCAGCAGCTCCCGAAACACCGTTAAACCCGGATATACTATTCAATTCTTCCTGTATGTTAGCACCACCGGAATTGTGTATATGGAGATGATCAATATATGTATTGTTTGTGATATTCTGCACGGATTTGCCCGTAATACCTGCAACAATGGAATAAAGCTCCTCCAATTTGTAATCGCCCTTGCTGTAATCGGCGGTTATCCAGTGTGCACCGGTAAGATAATATTGGAGTGCCCCGGAAAGCTCGGTATCGTCAATTTTGTAGGGAATAACAAATATACCCTTCTTAGCCTCCGCAACACCTACCTCACGTGCGACCTGTTGTGAGGCAGCGCTATTCTTACTAAAGAGAATAAGAAATACCTTTGATGTTGTGATTGCGGTACTTATAGAAGCAGCCCAGTCACTTCCCGGTAAAATATCCCTCGGAGCCATCCAACAGGTGAGTCCCTTTTCTTCGAGAAAAGCACACACCTTTTCAACAACCTCTCTGTCCTTTGAGCTATGGCTCAAAAATACGTCAGACATAACAACCAACCCTTTCATAAATAAATTGTAGCCTTATCAGTATAAGGTAAATTTGCAAAAAAGTCAATATATTGTGTCACAAATTGCAAGTTGTGTCCTGCAATTTGTTGAGATTTGAAATAAATCCGGACCGTCAAGCAGTTCTTCGGATATGTATATATTTCCTCATAATAAATCAGGGGCGTAATCTGTCACTATAAACGCTGTGGTTGTTCTTGTTATTTTCGATTTGAGACCATCTCGCAAAACCAAAAAAGTTCTACCAACAGGAAAGATAAATAAGTAGGATGAGTGATGTGGTCATTGCGTCTCAACTTCACCCGTGTTATCGTTCGCTGTGCAAAGCAACCGATTATCACTATTCCTAATTTCTCTAAATCCATTTTTCATAATAATACCACCCAATTCAACTAAATGTCCCTCTTGTTATTCTTTTATAGCACATTTTACAAAAATCTACAAAGGATTTTGTTTGTTCTATGGTGGCAATGTAAAAAATATTAACTGGACTTATTCGAAAAATGGTGGTATAACGGAAACGTAATCTGAAATATTTGAGTGTACCGCGGGAAAAAGGCGATACGAAAATAAAGATGTGTCAAAGCAAATGACCGAAGCACTCAATATACCGGATTTACTTGTGCTTGAGAACAGTACCGGTGAACATTACTATACAGTCCGCAAGCGTGGACGATAAATTATCGTGTCCTGCTTGCAGCTCCGCCAAAACAAAATGTTCTAAAGTTGTTGAACGGGCTTTTAAGGATATATTATGGGAAAATTCCCAAGATAAAGAAGGTAAAAAGAAAGGATTTCGAGTATTCGATTTATCTTTCTATCAACGGTATCTTCGATGCGATGGTTGTAATAACAACGTCTTTTTAGAACACATTGTTTTTAGTGATAAAAGCGGCTTTTTTCCAGCGGAGGCATTTATAAGCGGCAGAGAGGGCGGCTGCGGGCTTCAGAGCATACGCATACTGCCCGCAAATACGGCGGCAGTGCGATGTTTGGATTTGACACGGAAAAAGAATTGTTTACGGTGCGAATGCGGCTCAATATGTACACAAACGAAGAAATGACGAAGCAGCAGGTTATTTGTTTACAGCGGGAAATTCCCGAATTTTAAACATATTTTAAACATTACAATGGAGGTCATCATGACAATAACTAAAAATCAGAACGGCACGGAGCTTGATATAGCTCTTGCAGGAAGGCTCGACACGACTACCGCTCCACAGCTTGAGGGCGAGATGAAGCACATTATAAAAGACATAACGGATCTGAGGTTTGATTTTGCCGAACTTGAATATATTTCCTCGGCAGGGCTTCGCGTTCTGCTCGCGGCGCAGAAGGTTATGAAC
>CANQBP010000074.1 GCA_947589415.1 uncultured Clostridia bacterium | reverse complement strand
TCACTTGCAACGGCTGTTGTAAGAAATCGAACACTCTGAAACAGTGAGGGCATATTTGCAACATTTCCCGATACCATTATTACAGCCATTGCTTCTCCTATTGCCCTTCCTACACCAAGAACGATTGCAGCGGCTATCCCGCTTTTTGCGGCAGGTACAGATACCTTGAAATATGTTTCAACGGGAGTTGCACCGAGTGCAAGTGATGCATCCTCATATTCCTTCGGCACGGATTCAAGTGCCGTTACCGACACGTTTATAATTGACGGAAGTATCATAATCGCAAGTACAATTATTGCGGAAAACAGGTTTGCACCATCAGGTAACTTAAACAACGCTCTCACTCCGGGGACGAGTACAAGCATTCCCACAAGACCGTAAACCACCGACGGAATACCTGCAAGAAGTCCCACGGCACCCGTTACTAATGTTTTTATTTTCGGAGGTGCAATTTTTGCAAGATATACCGCTGTTAAAAAACCGACAGGTATCCCGATAACAACGGCTCCCGCTGTTCCGTATACGCTTGTCAGTATAAACGGCAATATTCCGAATGACGGCTCTGCGGCGGTAGATTTCCACTGCGTTCCGAAAAGAAAATCTATAATTCCTATTTCCCTTATTGCCGGAATACCCGAAATAATCAGGTATATTGTTATAAGCAATACGCTTCCCACGGTGATAAGTCCGAGTATCAGAAATACACTGTGGATAATCGTTTCGAAAACTTCTTTTTTCTTCATTTTTTATTTACTCCAACTTATACAGTCAGTGTTATACCGCTGCAACTACACCGGCACTTGCAATCAGGTTTGCGGCTTCATTCGATGTTGCAAAATCAAAAAATTTCTGTGCCGACTCGGAAAGCCCGGTACCGTTTTTTGTTACCAGCACAAATGGACGCTGTACAACATAACTTCCGTCTTTTATTGTACCCTCATCGGGTGCAACTCCTCCGACTGAAAGTGCCTTTACATTATCTTTTACTGCCGAAAGTGAGGCATAGCCTATCGCATTCTCATTTCCCGCAACCGTTGTTATTACATCACCTGTTGACGTAAGCTCTTGTCGATATTTTATAGCTCCCTCTGTTCCTGTGATTGATTCAAATCCGTCACGAGTTCCGCTCCCTGCTTCCCTTCCGATAAGTACAATATCTCCGTCACTTCCGCCTATATCCTTCCAATTTGTGATCTCGCCCTTGAATATTGATGCTATCTGTTCAACCGTCAGATCCTCTACCGTATTTTGCGGGTTTACAATTATTGCAATTCCATCGAGTGCAAGCACTGTTTCTGTAAGACCACTATCCTTTTCCTCCTGTTTAAGACTGCGGCTTGAAAGACCTATATCACATTTGCCCTCCTGCACTGCCTTGATACCTGTGCCTGATCCGGTCGGATTATAGGTGAATGTTATACCCTCGTTATCCTTCATAAATTTCTCTCCGAGAACATTTATTACCTCCTCCATGGATGTTGAGCCGTCTGTGGAAACAGTATTTGATTCATTTGAACAGCCTGCAAATGCCGCAAGTGCCAATATCCCTGCAAGACTCAAAGCAATAATTTTGTTTTTCATTTTCGTTTTTCTCATTATAAATATCTCCCTTTACATATTGATTTCAGCCTTTTCGGCTGCATCTATATGTTACAGCGCAGATATCAAATTCATTACCCTTTTATCGTAAAATCAATGTAAAAATAATTTTGTATAATATGTTCTTAATCGAAGCCGACTGTTGAACGGGTGGTTTGCAGAAGCACTATGTAATACAAGATAAAAACTATTAGTCCTTATATGGCGTTTTATGAGAAAATGAAGAGTACAGGTTATGTAAATTACAAACTAAACGTAAAATGTAATTTTTGTGCTTGACATAAAAAGACTTAACCAATATAATAGTAGATACGGTATATTAAAAAAATATAAAAGGTGGTCGTTGTAATGGAAGAAAAACAAGTAAAGATCAAACTTACTGCGGAGGGCAAAAAAAGGTACGAAGCCGAGCTGAATGAACTCAAAACAGTAAAACGTAAAGAAATTGCGGAAAACCTCCAAACTGCGAGGGCACAAGGCGACCTTTCGGAGAATAGTGAATATGATGAGGCAAAAAACGATCAAGCAAAACTTGAGGCGAGGATAAAAGAACTTGAAACTATTCTGCGTAATGTAGAGGTAATAGACGAAAGCGAGTTTTCCACGGAAAAGGTTCATATAGGCTCAAATGTTAAGGTATATGATCGTGATTTTGATGAGGAAGATGTGTATCAGATAGTCGGTTCGAGTGAAGCTGATCCGTTTAACGGAAAAATATCCGATGAATCTCCTGTCGGAAAGGCACTGCTTGATAAAACAGTCGGTGAAACCATTAAGGTTGAAACTCCGGGCGGAGAGATAGAACTTGTGATACTTGAGATATCAATGTAAGCCATGTTTAAGATGTGCATTGGCTGAATGAAAGGAAAGAATAAAATGGCTGAAAAGACACAGCAGGGTAATAATTCAACACAGGATATAAATAATTTGCTTAAGGTAAGGCGTGATAAGCTCGCTGAACTTAAAGAAACAGGAAAGGATCCGTTTGTTGAAACTAAATATGATGTATCACATCATAGCAGTGATATAAAGAATAATTTTGACGAACTTGAGGGCAGGAGTGTATCCGTTGCAGGAAGAATGATGTCAAAGAGGGTTATGGGTAAGGCATCTTTTTGCCATATTCGTGATCTTGGTGGTACTATCCAAGCCTATGTTGCAAGAGATGTTATAGGTGAAGAGGAATATAAACTCTTTAAAAAAACGGATATCGGAGATATTATAGGACTTAAGGGAGAAGTTTTCAAAACAAAAACGGGGGAAGTATCCGTTCACGTTTCAGAGATAAAACTCCTGTCAAAGAGCTTGCAGATACTGCCGGAAAAGTACCACGGTCTTACAAATACCGATATGCGTTATCGTCAGAGGTATGTTGACCTCATAATGAACGATGAGGTAAAGGAAACATTTATAAAGCGTTCAAAGATAATCAGTGCCATAAGAAAATACTTGGATTCACAAGGATTTATGGAGGTTGAAACTCCGATGCTCGTTTCAAATGCGGGCGGTGCGGCGGCACGTCCGTTTGAAACGCATTTCAATGCACTTGACGAGGACTTGAAACTGCGCATATCGCTTGAACTTTATCTCAAAAGACTTATTGTCGGCGGACTTGAAAAGGTGTACGAAATAGGCAGAGTGTTCAGAAACGAGGGACTTGACACAAGGCATAATCCGGAATTTACACTTATGGAGCTTTATCAGGCATATACCGATTATCACGGCATGATGGATTTGACCGAAAATCTCTATCGCTATGTCGCACAAGAGGTTCTTGGAACAACAAAAATCGTATATAACGATATAGAGATAGATTTAGGTAAACCGTTTGAAAGAATTACTATGGTAGATGCCGTAAAGAAGTATGCGGGAATTGATTTTAATGAAATTGAAACTCTCGAACAGGCTCGTGCCATAGCGGACGAAAAGGGAATAGAGTATCAGCAGCACCATAAAAAAGGAGATATCCTCAATCTGTTTTTTGAGGAGTACGTTGAAGAACATCTCATACAGCCTACATTCCTTATGGATCACCCTGTTGAGATTTCTCCGCTCACAAAGAGAAAACCTGATAATCCAGATTATGTTGAGAGATTTGAATTTTTTATGAACGGTTGGGAAATGGCTAATGCGTACAGTGAGCTTAATGACCCGATAGACCAGCGTGAACGCTTTAAGGCACAGGAGGAACTTCTTGCACAGGGTGACGAGGAAGCTAACCGTACAGATGAGGATTTTCTCAATGCATTGGAAATAGGTATGCCACCCACAGGCGGCATAGGTTTCGGCATAGACAGAATGTGTATGCTTTTAACTAATTCGCCTGCGATAAGAGATGTACTTCTGTTCCCGACAATGAAACCCTTAGATTGACCGAAGTGCGAAAAAGCCCGTAATATCAAGGGTTTTCGGACACGCAGGAAGCGAAAAACCTTACACCTTACACCAAACTTACACCAATCGGTGTAGGAAAACGTGCAGAGGCAAAAAAATCGCATAATTTCAAAGCGTGAATGGGCGATTACCTTTCGGGGTCGCCCATTTTTAGAAAAGACAGATAAACAAATCGGCGTTTGAGGTGAAATCATGGCATCGAGTAAA
>CANQBP010000073.1 GCA_947589415.1 uncultured Clostridia bacterium | reverse complement strand
ACAGCCGCAGCGGAGAACGAAAAATATATGGCGGGAATACAAGGTCGTTTAGATTCTCTTAATGCTTCTGTACAGTCACTTTCAAATTCTGCTTTAAATTCAAATGCGGTAAAATTCGCCATAGACTTTTTAAATAATGCAACAAATTCAGCTGATGTATTGGTTAATACTGTTGGAACACTTCCGGTACTCTTAACAACAATAGCCGGAGGATTATCAGCAATTAAAAACATCGGTAGGAATAAAATGTTTTTCCTCAATGTAAATATGCCGATAGTAATAATAGTTCTGTTTAGATATAAGCAGTTTAGATATTACGGCTGTTGAGATACAACAGTTTAAACGAAGCCTCAATATGCGAGGAAATCGGTACACTGCAACCACTCCCCTACTTTGGTGACAATGACAGGGTTGTAACAGAGTTGCACTCCGATGGTTCGCAGGGACAGGTCTTATAATGAAATTATTATTAAAATAGTTATTTTATTATAAGACAAGCCCTCACTGTAGCGACAACAGGTGGTCGCAGTTATATGGAACGATACTGCGATAAGATACGCTCGGAACTGACCGCAGATATGACGGTTTGGGTACAATACAATCCATTTACGGAAATTTTATTGTACAGCAGAAATCTTACCTTCTGCTTTCATGTCAGCTTGACCCTTTGGTATGAGGGTGGTAGGAATATACCAAAAAACGACAAAAAATACAAAATATTATTATAAAAACTTGCAAAAAAAATATAAAATATAAAATTTATTATAAAAACTTGCAAAAAAATATAAAATGTATTATAATCATAACAAATTATATATAAATTATAAATATTTTTATATATTAAAATTAAAGGTTAAAGAATTATTTTTTATTGTAAGATATTATTTTTTATTTATGTACAAAATTTTTAAAAAAATATGGTATAATGTATGCAATCTATGTATAGTTGATGTGTATACGCATATACTATATAAGGATAAATAAATGACTGTTACTTACAAGTAAATTCTCCTAACTGTGTGTTCCTTAACAGTATTTATAGTTTGAAAATTAGACACTATAAGTGTGTTTGCACTTATCATGCAGCAATTACTTGTATTTCCGCAAGCAACTACTTTTTGACAGTTAAGGATTAAATGCCAAATGTGAATGAAAGGGAGTATTAAAATGTGTTTTTTTATTGGTATTGAAGATTTGGCTGCAAATGCAATGATTGAACTTCTAAAGAAAGGAGGACAAAGATTTATAACTTATGATAATATTGAATTATATGGGGCAAAAGTAATTCAAATTTTACACGAAAGTGGAGAAAAAGCAGTTTTGATATTATCAAGAGAAAACACAACCGCACTTTTTAGAAATTATTCGGAGTTCTTTGAAGAAAATGAACAAAAGGGGAAAAAGGGCATTGCATTAAAATTAGACAAAAAAATTGAAGATTTAATCCAGCAATTTAGAGGATATTTGGCTTTAGAAGTATTATTAGCCTTTATGGATCAACGTTCTATACAGGTATTAGGGGCATAATTATGAACGATTATAAAAGAATTAAAGATCCAATATACGGATATATAAAAATCCCTATTGTCTATATGTCGGATATTGTTGATACATCAATCTTCCAAAGACTGCGACGAATAATGCAGACTAGTTATTCTCCACTGTTTCCATCGGCAGTACATAATAGGTTTGTCCATTCATTAGGTGTCTACTATTTAGGAACTATAGCGGCTGATCAATTAATAAAAGAAATAGACATAAAAATGAATTCAGATATAAATTTGCAAAGCCTAGGCGAGATATTTAGACTTGCCTGCCTTTTACATGATGTGGGACATGCTCCGTTTTCACATACCGGAGAAAATTTCTATCTTGGCAATAATTGCGACTATACAATTTTGCATAACAAATTAGTAGAAATTATTGGTAGTGAGGAATTTAAAGGGGACATCCCGAAAGATTCAAGTTCAGCCGCTGCTGCTCATGAAATAATGAGTGCAATTATAGGCATATCCGAATTTAGGATGTTTTTTCATAATGTAGAGCAAAAAGAGTTTTTTGCACGTTGTATTACTGGATATATCTATTCAAAAAAAACAACTGAAAATAATATTAAAAATTGCTTTATCTCGATGCTTAATTCAAAGGTGATTGATGTTGATAAATTAGATTATCTTCTTCGTGATGCATATATTACAGGTTTTGATACAGTAAGGATTGATTTTGAACGACTTTTGTCATCGCTTACAATCTCACAAGATAATGGTGAATATAAGATAGCGTATTATAAAAATGCTATAAGTGTTATTGAAAATGTCGTATATGCTCATGACTCTGAAAGAAAATGGATTCAGACACACCCTGTTGTGTTATATGAAATTTATATACTTCAACACATTATTAGTTACCTTAGCAATAAATTTGACGATGATAATAAAAAACTATTTTCACTAGAATCACTCAGTGAAAATGGTCAACAATTTAAAAATGGTTTGTCTATTTCTTTGCTCTGTGATGATGATATTATTTATTTGATGAAAAATCGTTTTTGTAATGAATTAAGTAAAGAATATTTCAACCGAAAAATTAGAAGGCATCCTGTGTGGAAATCTGAGGCTGAATACAAAGCTTTTGTTTTAGGCAAGGCTTCCGGTGGTGAATTTCTAGAAAAATTTGAAAAAGCAATGAGCTTAACAGCGAAATATTTAGCTAAAAGTACAGATTCATGGGTAATAGATAACGAATTAGTTAATAAACTTAAGAAAGAAATAGAAATTTTACATAATACAGATATGGATTCGCAAACCAAAAATGTGCAATTAGAAGATAAAAACTTGATTTTAAAAGTAATTGACTCTTTAAAAGGTTATGCCGATGATAAGGGTATTGAGTGTGATTTCGTTATATTGATGGCATCACAATTTAACAGTGGTTTTGGAAAACCTGACTTTTCAACAATAAATATTGTCTTTCAAACAAATAATGGGGAAAAACTTGCACCCGTAGGAAAAATCGTATCATCTATTGAGGCTAAACAAAGGGAACGTGATAACTTCTTTTATCTTTTCTTTAAACGAAATGAAAATTCTATTAATAATGAGAAGAAAATTGATAATCAAGAAATATGTATTAAACTTTTTAGGGATGTTGTGTTTAAGGATTAGGAAAAATAAGCATATAAGTTTATTATTAAGATATTTTAATATAACATCAAAAACATTAGATTAGAATAGATTTTTACTTAAATAAGTAATGTAACAAATACAAAACTCCGAGCAGATTCTACGGTAATAGATGTCTGCTCGGATTTACTATACCCTCTCTCCCCTACAATTTAACATATAATTTCAAGTTTGAGATATACCCAACAATTAAGGACACAATATCACACGAAAGCACGTTTATCAAATTAAATGAGGAAAGAACATTCAATACTTGAAAATATGATGAACGAATGAGAAGTAACAAGGTCAAGGCAAAAATAGAAAAACATAATTTTTTAGGACGGTGAGTAAATGAATAAGACAAAGGTTAAAAATTTAGTTACAGTAATTGGTATTTCCATTATAACTGTTATTATTTCTCTTTCTCTGATAGTTAATGATATTATTGACTTAAATAAGCTAACATCTTTTATTGATAACTCCAATTATGATTTTCAATATAATATGTTTGGGGCATCTGCTATAATTGCAGGATTTTTGTTTTCGAGTATTGGTATGCTTATATCAGCTATTGATGAACCGAGAATACAAAGACTTTGGAAGCATAATTATCTTAATAATTTATACGTATTTGCTTTTGAGGGAATGATCTCAAATATCATAACAATTATATGTGCCTTTGTTATTATAACAGTTTCATTGCCCGATAAAATTATAAAATCAATGATATACTTAGAAATTATTACACTTTTCTTAGGAATAGTATCTTTTATTGTATGCGTAAGGTACTTAATATTTATTATAAGAACGTTGAAAAATGATAGCAGTTCTGATTAGTTGTTCATATAAGTAATAATATAAAAATAATTTCGGTGCTGTCGCATAAGCGTAAATTGCACGAAGGGCGACAGTTCGTTAAATATTATTAACAGTCATGCCAGCACTCTTAGATAATACAAAATTCCGAGCAAACTACCTTATATAGAGTCTGCTCGGATTTATTATACCCTCTCCCCTACTGCCTGCATAAAAGAAATGGGGTGATATTATATATTATTCAAA
>CANQBP010000072.1 GCA_947589415.1 uncultured Clostridia bacterium | reverse complement strand
TCATCATTTACACTGCGGCTGTCCTCAACCGCAATACTGAAATGCACAACGGCTTTATCCGTCTTTGTATGCATAAGTTCAGGTATTGCTGTGAGCCTGCCCTGTAAAATTACCTTGTTTAACATAAAATCAATCCTTTCTTATAAATAAAAATGTAGAGGTGCTTATAAAAACATCCTCCACTTCATTTCATCGTTTAGGTTTTATATTATTTTTTTGGTGCAGTTTATTAATGACCTTATCTACCTTTGTTCTCAATGCCTTATCAAAAAGAATCAACACTTTAGTATCAACTTTCTTTGCATTGAATGGAATTTTGTTATTTAACAGTTCTGCAGCTTCTTCAATTGTTACTGTACGCTTAAGAAGATTGCTTGCTGTATTTTTTGTTTGGAGAGGAAGATTGTATCTTTTGTATTGCCCGGCTGTTCCATCGTAGTCAAAAAAACTATTTAATGAATTATTTTTTGCTGTGTTTCCAAACATTATGTCTCGTACACACTTTTTTAAATACGGATGCTGTTTTGTTAAACACACAATTAAATGGAATAGCTGAAATTTATACATAGGTTTTTTACTTACATAAACACTACCTTCTTTATGTTGAAAATCATGTTTTTTAAAAAACATCTCTATGTCATCATAGGGTTTTCTGTAATTTTCACCAAATATCTGTTTTGCAACATTTGTATCTAAATCAAATGTTATTTGTTTTCGTGTTATACCCATATTTTTTATAGCCATCCCTTTGCAATTTTCAAACAATCTTCGATCTCACCATCATCATCCATATTCAATGATTTTAAGCAATTAAGATAATGAGGACGATCACACAGAAGCGTATGTGCTATCACCATAATCTGACATAACGCATCTTCCCCGTCCTTTTCAAAAACACCATGGGATGTTTCTGAAATTTTATTTTCTTTTGCATACTCCCGTACCTCTGCCAGTAGTTCATCCTCTGTAAGTCCCGCCTTGGCAATCTCTGCTTTATCAAATTCAAATGTTAATTTAACCATAATATCGTTCTCTCCCTACTCGTAATTTTATTCTATGCCCTCAAACTCAGGCTCGGGGAAGTCCGTAAAATCATCATTACCCTGTTCATGGTTTTTTACTTCTCCGTAGTCGCTTAATGCTGTTTCATCCGGCTGAATATCTCCGCCACTTGTCTGCATATTCTTCAGTAGCACCGGCAGCATATCCATAGCCGCCTGTTCTCTCTTACGTTTCTTTTTCTTCTCACGCTCCCTTTTCAACTCGGCTTTTATGCTTTCACGCAGTTCCTGTTTAGCAAGCTCAAGTTTAACCTCATACTCTTTTTGGATTTCTGCTGCCCTCTTTCTTAGGTACTCGTCAGCTTGCAGCTTTTCAATTTTTCGTTCAGTAAGAAAATCAAAGGTTGACGGCTTGACTATTTTCAATGCCTCGTCAACCTTACTCATTTTCTCATTTACGAGAATATTGTAATTCTGCTCACTCGAAGCAACCGAAGCCTGCTCAAGCATCTTTCGATAGCTTGTAAGAAGCTCCAAAAGGCTTCTACGAAATGCCTTATCGTAATAAGTCATATAACACTCTCACCCCTTTCAAGCCGGTCATATTCCTTTATGACCTCCTGTTCAATATATGAACGTGCTTTCGGAGTAAGCGGGATTACATCAGAGGACTCATTGCCAGAGTTTCTGCGTATTGTTTTTGAAAACTCAACAAAACGTTTCCTACCGTTGTCAATAAGCCTGATATTGCCGATGAGAAGGCAGTAGTCAATTACAATCGACACATCGGCTATCTGCCTTTCGTTGCCCTCGGTTTTTGTTATCGCTATTGATGTTATTTTCATAGCTCTTCCTCCATTATATATTACTTTTCTTTGAATTTAAAGTACCGTTTTTTAATCGTACGGGTTATTGTACTATTAAAACTGTTCTTCATCTTCTTTTTTCTTCATTTCTATACTTTTGTTATTCTCCATCAGATGTTTTTTCAATCGGCTAAAAGATGACCAATATGGGGTGTAGTATGTGTATGTAGCCCGATCTTTGACTTCCTGCCTTCTCTTTTTACTTCTTATTCCGGACAGTTCCTTTTGCGATAGCAGACATTTCTTTTGAGGACACATAAACCTCTTTCGTATGTCGCAGTCCTCGGTACACCATTCAAAGTTAATTTTTCCGTTAATAAATATAACGGTATAAAGACTGTTTTTTTCTCGAGTACGAATAAGTGTAACATCGTACTCATCTATCCGAAGCTCAACAGGAAGTTGGCAGTCCATTACTTTAACTTCAACCGCTTTCCAGTCAATCATTATACATCATCACTCCCACCCATACGGGACATCTCGATCAGCATATCCCATATTTTCTCAAGGGTCAATGCTGACATAGAAATGTATATTTTTCCCTCCAAACCGCAAAGTATATTCGCAGTTTCTTTAATTGCTTTTGCAGCAATTAGAGCAAATTCATCCTCATTAACCGTTATCTTGTGTTTTTCTCCCATAAAGTCACATCCACCTTTTGCTCTTAATTATCTATATAACACGGGTAACGGAGCTTAATTGCCTCCCAAAAATATGGCGCATAATTGCAGCAGAAAATAGAACTTGGAGTGTAATACGCACTCGGCAGTTCTAATTCATAGCCCTCTTCGGATATGTATTTTTCACCGTCAGAACAGCAGCTGTCCCATAGGTTAAATGCTAACCGTGTTACTTTCTTACTTGTGCCGGTCTGCCACGGCATATCAATACCCTTAGGGATTATGACATCATTATTAAAATCAAACACGTCCGAAACGTGTTTTCTAATGTTTTCGTCCAGAGCGAGGAGATACGCAACCGCCCTATGGTACTCGTCTGAGTATTCCATGCGGCGGCAGAACAACGAATAATTATACTTGTGTTCTTCATCTGCCCATTTCAGATTTTCATTATGCTTTTCCATTTGTATCCCTCCCTCAATTCAGTTTTTTGCCGCAAATAGGGCAATAGAAAATTTCGCACGAGGTATCAAAATCTTCATTTTCGCATACTAACGAAAATTTATTCTTGTACTTGCGGATATAAATTAAACCTTTATCATCTACATTCATGTCTTTGCCGAAAGAATATTCGTCCGACTCGAACATATCTCCGCAATAAAGGCACTTCTTATCATCTTCCGAATTGCATAATTTCAAAACCATATATTTCTCCTTTCACCAATATAAATAGGTATTTTCAGCCTCGGTCTTGTCATGTTCTTTCATTGCACACAATAATCCGTCAATTAAATCCTTAATCTGCTCTCTGCTAAAATCTGCATTACGAGCTGCCAATATAAGGTATCCTTTAATTGCGTTTGACCATTCTGTACTTTCCACAAATGTTTCTTCTGCTTCTTCCTCTTCCGACTCTTCCGGCAATGCCAATTCTTCGCTATCGGTCTGTAAACCCGGGACTTTAATCGGGATTTTGACATCCGATTCCGAATTGTCGGATATTTCCTCTTTCTCACTTGACAGCCAACCGCACCTGGCGTTGCAATCCTCCGGGCAGGCTGCACAGCATTCATATGGTTCTTCGCAAAATGATGCTGCTCCGCAAAATCCGTATTGAGAAACTCCTGTTATACATTTATGTTCATCGTCTACCTTCACAGTCGCTTCGTGTGTACTTTTTGAAATCTTGGCATTTTTTTCGCTTTTTTCTTGATTACCGCTACCATATTTGCCGAGTACAATCGTATCTATATTTTTAGTAAACTCTTCATCGCTTAATTCATCGGACATGATATGTATGTTTTTTGTAGCATAAACTTTAAGATATTTTGAAATATCACTATCATTAACTCCCTTAATATGTTCAACAACTGCAAGCTGCTTATTTTCTGACAGGAAAGAAAGTTCAACGGCTGCCTCTATACTTATGACATTGTTGTCAACCCATTTTTGAATATCCGGGATGAGGTTTGTAAGTCTAATATAGCGATATATCTGCTTGCGACTCATACCATTCTGCTCGGCTATGGCAGAAACGGTTGATTTCTTGCCGAGTTTCTTCAAAAGTTCAAGCTGTTCCGAATAAGCACGGGCATAAACCGTAGGTGTATATTCATTGTTGCGGTCGGTGTTGGTTGCAAGCAGAATATAGCGGGCTTCCGGATCGGTTATATTCATTTCTCTGATAAAGCACGGTACTTCCTCCTTGCCGAGCTGACGGCAGGCTCGGAAACGATGTCGTCCCGAAAGGATATAATATCTTCCTCCGTTCTTAACAACGATAAGCGGCTCTATAACTCCGACTGCTTCAATACTGTCAGCAATCTGATCAACCTTATCCTCATTTATCGGGAACGGCTGATCTTCTATCTCATCAAGCAGAGAAAGAGATATATTTACATACTGATTATCAGATTTTACTCCGAGCAAATTACTATAAGCGTCCGACACACTTGACGGAAATCCCTGTTTTTGAATATTCAACTTAGCCATTTTCCTGCTCCTCCTTACTGATAATCTCATTGACAACAGCCATATACTGCTGTCCTGTCACACTGC
>CANQBP010000071.1 GCA_947589415.1 uncultured Clostridia bacterium | reverse complement strand
GGTTACCCGCATCATATAACTCACCGTTAGATGTATTCATTTTGTAGTCCCAGTGGTTAAGCATAACCGCCGCCGTTGACGCCTGAGAAAAGCGGAATGCCCTTTCCACCATTATTCCATTTTCAAAGGTATCACCGTCACACGAACGTTTGAATTCCCTTTCCTCTATTATAGGGTCGATGACCGTGCCCAATCCACGGGTTGATATTTTAGTATCATCTTGTTCCTTAACATAGAAAACGGATTCTTTCCATTTCGCATCCGGAGCGGTACTCGACACATCGTCATCCGTCATAAAGACCTTAAGCTGAGGATAATAGCCCTTTTCATACTGCCATACATCACCGTTCATGTTGTATTTGTTAGGACCGTCCGGGAAATCGGTCAAACCGTCTACACCCTTAACATCGGATTTTTCCGTATACACACCGGTTATTCCTACAACCGAGAAAGGCTTGTCCGCAATTCCTCGGTAGGTTTCAAAATTAAAATTCACACCATCATAGATGTCCCAGTTTGCAATACCCTCATAAGGAGCATAATCACCGCCCGCCATGCCTATTGCCATCTCACGCATTGCGGTAGTCTGCATATCATAATAGCAGTTGTCGAAATAGCCGAAACTTTTATTATAAACCTTATATTTGTCAAGCTCTTCCGTAGTACCGTCAAAGCTCAATTCAGCCTCGGTTCCCGGAGTAAATGTAAGATATTTATTACCGTTCGTAACCCCTGCCCTGGCTATCCACCAGCGTTCCGGGCAAAGAACACCTATAAAACCGCCTGTGGGATAGTAAGGAAGAATATCTATTGTACCATCGGGATACTTATTATCCAATCCCTCATACGATTCGATATAAATATTCTCTTCCTCTTCAGCCTCTGACGTATCTGTTACCGTAAGAATATTTCCTACTTCGCCTGCGGCATAGCAGTTGATATATGCCGTTCCGTTAAATTCGACAGGCTTACCGTCTACAATTATTTTATTACCTATGGAGTAGTTGTCGTCAAGTCCTACAAAACCGCCGCAGTAACGACCGGCATAGTCCATTCCGACTGAAGCTGTTGTATAGCAGTTCACAAAAACCGTTGTAGCACGCTCACTAAGATTATAACTATGACCGTCTGAAAAATTCGTATTATCTTCAGTATCATAATTATATTCCCCTTCTAAATAATCATGATCATAAATTTTATAGGATGATTCGTTAGACCTTGACGAGTTAACAAATCCGACAAAACCACCCATTGCATTTCTGCCTTCAACAACTCCCGAAGAATAGCAGTTTTCAAAATAGCAACTTACGCATGAAGGTGTGTCTTGTACCCCCAACATCATTGTTTGATAATCAAGTTCCGTACGTCCGATAAAACCTCCGGTATTTGAATCCGAATAAATGCTGTTGTTCGTATAGCAATTCCTTGCAATTATATTTCCTCCGCATGAAATAAAACATCCGGAGTCAATACCTGTTGAAAAAATCTCGCAGTTAACCGAATAGGAATCTTCAAACATAGCAGGGAAATACCACTCATTTTTGTAAGACTCCAAATCAAACGCTGCCCACTCGGGATGCTCGGGAAAATCCTGATTATATCCGACAGCACAAGAAAGACCTGTCTTGGTACATATCCTTGTGTACGATGCAAACCCCGAAACATGACTCTTTCCGTAGATTATAACATTGTTGGTGGAACAATTCTTCACAAAAAGCCCGTATGTATGGAACGTTTCTCCAATAAGACCGCCGGCATAATTGGCATTTGTTTGCATATAGCAATCCGACGAGTGGACATTATACAGATAAGTAAACTTATTATCATCTGCTTCTTTCACAGATTCAGCACGTCCGTATATAAGTCCGGTTTTGCCTTTGGCAATTACCATTGAGGATTTGAATCCAAGGTTTTTCACAATCAAAGGACAATTCACATCAGCAAAAAGTCCTCCATTATTACCGGCGTAATCACCGGCGGATGCACTCTTAACACGCAAATTGTAAATGGTATAACCGTTTCCCTCGATATAAATTGAATTAACACCGGTAGTATCAGTACTCGGATACGGTTTACCCGAACCGACAAAATCATCCGCATTATCACAGCAAATCTTTATCGGCTCCCAAAGATTATTTTCTTTTCCACCCATATCCAAATCGTTCAAAAGGTTTATAAGTATATTTTTACCCTCTGCCTCATCTCTCATGGTATATTCCATGGCATATCTGAACTGCTCCGGAGTACGTATGTTAAATACTATGTATTCCGCATAGGAATCCTCGTCTGCATATTTAAATGAAGCATTAGACTCGTCAAAGTATACGGGCTCCTTATACTTATACCTCCATATCAGACTCCCTATTTCACCGTCACCGGGAAACAGACTTGTATAGTCTCCAACAGTATAACCGATTTTACCATCCCATGGACTTAACGGATTACCTTCTAAACTGCTCGTATCGGTCCAGGAAAAATAGGGATTGTTTTCTTTAACAGTCCAATCCTTAACTACATCGGGGTCTGGCTCCGGCTGATCATTCTGAGGCTTCTGGTTAAAGATGGCTTCTTGAATTTCTGCTATCTGTGCATTCTGAAATGCGTTAATGTCCGAATATTTAGTCTGGCTGGTACCGCTGTCTCCGGCTGCCTCAATATTATTAATTCCGGGGAACAGCGAAACAATAATCAGACATACAAGCAAAAAGGACACAGCTCTCCTGCCCACGGCAAATAAATCCCTGCCATGGGGAAAACTGTATCCTTGAAAATTATATAATTTTTTCACTTTTACCCCCCCCCGCCTTCACAAATATCACTCTTCGACAGCCCTAAAACACACCGCCTACAGTGCGGATTTTCAAACCGTCATAAATCACAGTGAATTTGTATGATTTGATTATAATATAATTTTTCTTAAAAGTCAATATTTTTATTTTAAAAAAAAGATAAAAAATATTTGACAATTTGTTGAGATTCTCCCATTTTTTGTATAAGTATCATATTTTTTGATTTCGTATGGAAATTTACCGAAAAAAATGGTATATTATGATGTAAGGAAAAAACGGAGGCGAAAAAATTTGGAGCATATAGCCGTGATTTCATCATTTGCAATAAGCCTTGCAGAGCCTTTTCCGACTCCGATTTTAATAACAATGGCTTTCTCCTCGCTAAAAGGTGGAAGAAGAAACGAAAACACTCTCATTGTATCGGAAAATGAAAAGGATAAGTATCAAGCTCAAATTTCCACTTATTGGGCATTATGGGAAGATTTTCAAACTTCCACGTTTTTTCAGCAATTACCGGTACTATTTTTGTTTTGCTATGCCGCTTTTAGAAATTCCATGATATAATAAAAAATAGAAAAAAATTTTCCTTTTTACTGTCCTACACCCTTTTTCAATCGTATATACTATATATCCGATTGAAAGGGGGGAGAAATTTTGTGGATTATCAAATACTATCTGTATTTGTGTGCAAAAAAAATCGGTATTGAGGAAGGTGTATCAAAAAAATTATTTTCGGATATTCTAAGAAATTTAAAATCGGAGGGAAAAATATGAACGAAAACTTCAAGGATATTGTAAAGTCGGCAATTTCGGGAGATGAGTCTGCACTTGAGGCACTTTATACCATGACAAAGGATTCAGCCTATTTTATTGCCCTCAGTATGACTCACAATGAACAGGACGCACTTGATATTTTGCAGGAAAGCTATATCAAAGCATTTTCAAATCTTGATAAGGTAGATCCGCCGGAACTTTTTGACAATTGGTTCAACCGAATAACGGCAAATTGCAGTAAGGATTTTCTTAAACGAAAAAAGCCGATACTGTTTTCGGATATTTCGGACAGTATCGTAACGGAAGATCTTGAAGAGGAAAAAAGTCCGGAACTTATCCCGCATGAGTTTGTTGACAAACAGGAAGCGAGCAGACTTCTAATGGAGATTATAAACGGACTTGCCGAAAACAAAAGACTTGTAATTCTTATGTATTACTATCAAAATATGTCTGTAAAAGAAATTGCGGATAGCCTTGAACTTAATGTATCTACGGTAAAGTACTGCCTTTCGGCAGGCAGAAAGGAGATAAAAGCGGAGCTTGAAAAACTCGACAAGGAGGGTACACGTCTTTATGCCGCTATACCGTTCGCCCTTTTCCCCTCTCTTATCGGACAGGCAGCAGAAAATTCAAATGCACCCGTGTTTTCCTCTGTTTCCGCAAAGATAATGAAAAATGTAAATTCGGGCATCAGTAATCCGCATATTACATCTTCCGAACCGCAACCGCACACAACATCATCAACAAAATTAAATGGGGGTAAAAATATGTTTTTGAAAACAACAGCAGGAAAAATAATAACGGCAGTTGCGGCAGCGGCAGTCATAGGCGGAGGCGTGACAACCGCTGTAATAATCGCAAACAACAACGGCGGCGGCAGTCAGCAGCCGTATGAAAATACCGAAAGTCAAATCAGCTCCTCTTCGGCGGCAACCGGTAATACACAATCCGACACCGACCTCCCCGAAAGTTCTCAATCCGACAGCAGCTCCGATGTTCAATACAGTCCTGTCAGTGATTTTGAATACGAAATAAACGGAGATGAAGTAAC
>CANQBP010000070.1 GCA_947589415.1 uncultured Clostridia bacterium | reverse complement strand
GTGTACTCATGAAGTTTCTCCCAAAGTTCTCTACACACGGGGCCGTGCGCCCATGCTTCAAACTCACAGTCCATCATAGGTCTGTTATTCAGTGCCATTGACCAAGCCTGTGTGTAATAGCAAAGTTTTTGTACTTTTTTCTGATCCATAAGTCCCTTTGCCAGAAACCAATTTGCAACATCAAAAATCTTATACATACAAACACCCCCTAACCAATATTATAGACGAGTTTAAGAAATTGTCAATGAACTACTTAAAAATATTTCAAGTAGTTCGATAATTGGCAGCACTTCCACAATTCAGCATATCCAAAATACAACTAAATCGGCATAAGCGTATAATTATCAATAGCATAATATTTTTTGTTGTCGAGCATATAGATGGTATCGGCTGAAACTTTTGAGCAGTCGCAAAGGTCACTTATGGTGTCCGTTCTTAATGTTCCTTCACAAATAGCTTTATTCATAATAACTTCAATATAATCATTTTCATTATTAAAATACTCACAACGAGCGGGGATAGTATAGGCATGCTGTCCGGTATCTAAGAGGTTTTGCATTACGGCTGAATAATTATTACTCCCAGTACCGAAACCTAATATACATTTGCTATTATCTGTTAAAATAAATAACATATCATGGGTCATAATTTTGCCTGTTGCTCTGTCAAAGAGTCTAATACTGATAACTTTATTATTTGTTGAGATACAGCAATAACAGTCAAATGAGCCGGCTGTAATGTCTGTAAAAGTATAATTTTGATTGGAACGTAAAGTTGTTTCCTGATATTTTATGGCAAAATCCAAGTTATTACCGCTTCGGGTAAATGTAATAGTGAATGTATCAAATATTTTAAATTCAAGACCGTTTTTAGTTTGAGCATCCTCTTTAAATATCCATTTACTAAATTCTATTCCGTCAAAAGACGTGAAAAAATCACTCAAATCCTCCATAAACGCTATAAATGACACATTATGTATAAGTTTTTTTTTGCTTCCCAAAACTTCTCCCTCCTCTATGGCTGTAATTTTTTTTGTTTTTACGGGATTATTTATGTAATTGCTGTTATTTATTGCAACATAATGATAAGCAGAATTGCTATCTGTGTAATCAGACGGCTTGACTCTTTGAGTTACGGGAATTTTTATCGTATAAACCGTTTTTGCAGAAGTGGCAGTCAAATATGCGTACACATAAATCAAAACAGGATATGGTTGTTGAAGTAATATGTTAGGAATTTCAGCAACAAAATTATCTCCGTTACGCACCGAAGATACAACTATTGCCTCAGTACTTTTCCTATTGCAAAAATGAAAATACGGAACATTTTGTAACCCTAAGTCGGGAATAACTATTTTTTGATTTTTGTCCCATTGCACCAAGCGTGTAACGGGGTTTCCATCAATGTCGTAACATGGTATTGTAAACATTTTCATCACTCCGTAACTTATGTTGTATTATGCGTAGGAGTGGGCAGATCCATAAACTTATCATGGATATCATCCATTACTCCGTTCGCACCTAAAGCATGATACTGTTGCCAACAATTTTGGAAATTTTCTCTTGCATATATGGGAGCGTAGCCTTTAGCATTCCAATAATTATAATCACTTATCATTTGACTTCTTAACATGGCTTGCAAACCTGACTTCAATGCCGCATACTGCTCATTTTGTTTTCTTATAATTCGATAAAACCATAATAAGATACTCATAACGGAGGGTATTCCCAAAAAACTAAGTATCTGATACCATGTCATTTTATCAACTCCTTGTATTATAAAATTTAAGTTACTTACTTTTTTGTATGACTTCCTCTATCTTTGTATTGAGCCACTCATCGAAATCCCCGTAAGTACTGCGTATTACTTCTAAAACATCAGAGGTAAGCATATCGCAGGCAATATTTTTAGCTTTGCTCAAAGCTGTTTTATGTGCATTACAATCAAAAGAACCCTGTTTTTTGAGTTCGTCAACATAGGTTTGAGTTACGCAGAAAACAGACTGCTCAACTATACTGTTTGCTGTTTCAAGACAATTTTTTATTTTCTCATTTTTGACTTTATTATTTATAAGGTCAGATATCTGTTTGTGTACAAAAATTGCTAAATAGGAAATTATCCCTAATATTAAACTTATAATTACTTGAGTAAATATCTCGTTAAACATATTGATTTTCCTCCTTGAATAGTTTTATAACATCTCGCTATTTCTCATAAAAATCTTCTATTATTAACGCATCACTGCTAACTGCTGCAACAATCAATTCAAAATTTTTTTCAACAGTTGCATTGGTACTGTCTTTGACAGTAATACGAATATCATATGTACCTGTTCTTTGCGGCTGCCACGGACGTTCAGTGGTTTTACCAAAGTCCGACAAAACATAATAATCTTGTTCACTTTCATGTTTCTCCTCGAACTTATATGAATACGGTTTTTTACCGCCGCTTGCTTCTCCTGTTATTATAATTGATTTACCGAGTTTTATATCAGTTACACTAATAATTGATTTATTTTCAAGTTTTGTATAATCCCAACCAACCGTATTATCATCATTGAATATGAGTTGTACTTTATTCTCACCGATGTTTAATATCAGCGTATCTTTGCTATTGTCAACATCAACTATATTTAAAAGAGTACGATAAAATTCATTTAGCATATCAATTTCATTTCTCGCAACAGAATCTTTTATTTCGTATGTCGTTCCTGACGGTATTTTTATTTTAGATATATCTGACATTTTATTTCACCTCTTTATAGCATAGAGATAGAGAGCCTATCTCTATCAATCATGATACTATTACTTTTCCTTCAGTACCTGTAAAGTTAGGTTTCGTAATAGTTCCTTCAGGTGTAAATTCACCTGTTGAAGCAGTTTCAGTACCATTAAATATAGCTTTCAATTCTATCCCCGTACCCTTAAAGTTCGGGGCTGTTGTTTTTGCAGACTTAATTGAGGTGGCAACTGTAACATTATCTTTTGTTGGCAATGCTCCGGAATCAAAACTTCCTTCTGAGATAGTCAATGTTTCATTCTTAACGGTGTATTCAGGAAATGTACATGAGGGAAGTGAACCTACATTTGTTATGTTGCTTACAGTTGTAGTGCCCAATTCGACTGTTGTTGTCGGGACAGAAATAGTTCCGGTGGGTGTATAATTAACAATATCGGAATCAGGGTTTGTTGAAATTTCTATTGTACCTGATGGTATTCCGGTTACGCTAACCTCTCCGGATATGCCATTGAATGTAGGGGCAGATACAGAACCGGTCGGAGTATAATCTCCTGTTGCAGTATCTTTAAACGCTAACCCTTTCAGTGAACCTGTTGAACCAAATTCGTGCCATTTTGTTCCGTCATAAATAAACTCAAGTTTTTCATAAATAACAAGATCGCCCTGTTTTGCAGTCACACTATCATCATTGATTTGGATAGTCGCAGTATCAGAATCATCGGCTAATTGGGTAGTTGTTACGCCAATATAATGTATTCCACCACCTAATGATGTTTTAATTGTCAATATATCTTCTCTTGCCTTAGTATCTTTAATATCATACGAATCACCTGTTGGTAATGTAATTTTAGAAATATCTGCCATTATTTATTCCTCCTCAATCATTTGTAAATTGTAAATTTTCCGGATTTCTGCTGTCAATAAAACAATTTAAACCACTTGTAGACGAGCCCCCGCCGGTATTTGATTTCCACTCAAACCATTCACCGTTACATAGAACATAAATTTTATTTGTATCAATAGCCATTGCCTTTGAACCGTCAGCAGCGTTGGTTATTAAATTCAACTTATCCAAATCTTTTCCCAGAAGTGTATATTCACGGATAGCATATTGGACATTATTTTTATATTGAACAATAAAACCCGAACTCTGCCGCCCAACATGGCACATTGTGATTGACCCGAAATCGGGAACATCATTTTTGGACTTGTACTCCATATCCATGTAGTAATAGGACATAATCTAACCTCCTCGTATTTCAAGGTTTGTCTGTTGTGCAAATTCCACACAACAGACAATTTTTTATTTCTTAACAATTTTTACCTGAAACTTATCAATTTTTGTTCCTACTATTCCTGCATAACCATCGGAATTAGTATTGTTATAATTTATTACCCACGGTAAATAATTTGTACTGTTCACGGTCGATACTCTGTACTGTACGTTATAACCATTAACACCGCTGAAAGTAATTTGGACACAATCTATATTTTTACCGTAAATTCCTGCATAGTCGCTATCATCTGTAACCCACGGCAAATAATCCTTAGAGCCAACCAATTTTACTCTGTATTTAAGATGTCCTTTAGACGGTTTCATTCGTATTCCTTGTATGTAACAATTCTCCAAACCGGCATAATCTTCGAGGTTCTTTACTTTTGGCAACCAACGACCGTTCGCATAAACTTGATAAGTAACGTCAATAGAATTAGTTGACGTATTTTTATTTTCCGAGTTGACAGAAGTATTTGTTTTTGACGGTGCAGCGGTACTTCCTTTCGTATATCCGTTATAACCGCCATTTTTGATTATTGACGGATAATCCTCATAGCAGTAATTCATATCTACGCTGCCGTTTATACCGCCAACTTTACCATTATCCGAATACTGCCACATTCCGTATTTATTTAGCGAATATGTACATCTGTCATTATATTGAGCTACCCAAAGAGCATATTGTCCTGCGACATTTTTTGAAACATAATCGGTTAGGGGAGATGCCGAGCAATAAAGACCCGCATAGTAACCGTTCTTTTCAAGTTCTCCGCAAAATGCCTTTATAACGCCGTCACAAAAGTTTCTGCCCTTTGCAAACTGTTTCTGTTCCTCAAGGTCAAGATAAATCGGGTATTCAAATTTCTTGCCTTTAATAACGGACATACAAGCCTTTGCTTCCTTTACTGCATCAGCAGCGGACTCGGCATAAGAATACCAATACACTCCCACATCAAGTCCTGCCGCTTTTGCATTTTTGTAATTCTGCTCAAACATATTGTCCTTCTGACTTACTTCCCTGCCAAATCCGGCACGGATAATAACAAAATCAATGCCGCTTGCCTTGACATTTTTGTA
>CANQBP010000069.1 GCA_947589415.1 uncultured Clostridia bacterium | reverse complement strand
AATTTCCGGAGGCTATGAAGGTTATACATTATCGGGTTCCACACTGACTAAAGAGGTTGAATATCAGATAATAACCTTTAACGGTCAACCGCCTGAAAATACAATCAATGGAAACAAAGTATCGGCTGAAGAATATAACTCATTTATCAACGCTTATCATCATCTGGATTTTGATACCGCCGAAAAGTTACTGTATTACACACTACCAACCGTTACAATTAAAGAAAGGCTGAAAGAATTGGAAGTTATTTCCTGAAAGATTACAAGCCTTAGTGAGGGGGAAAATACAAATGACAAAAACCGGGATTGATATTGAAACTATAAGATCTTCAGCTACGAACTTGAAGCAAAGGTCAATGTTGCAATTTGATCTTTACAAGTTGATAAATGATACATGGGATGGATCGGCAAGCGGAAGCCATATTATCAGAATGAATGACTATCTAACAAGAATTGCTGTTATTCAAATGTTCTTGCTGCTTGCTCTTTGTACTTAAAAAACACTGCTAACGACTTTGAAAAATTAGATATCATGTGGAACACGATAAACAAAGTGGCTGATCTTTACGAAAGTCAGCTTGCACTTTCAGATGTAAACGATGACGGCGAAGTTAATATAGCGGACGCATTGATGATTTCAAGGTTTGATGCAGGGCTGATAGATAAATTCTGAAAAAACAAACGGAGGTAAGATTATGAAAAACTTAAAAAAGTGCATGAAAAAAATTTGTGCTGTTTCCCTCGCCGCACTTATGCTTGGCTGCGGTGGAGTTACGGTTTTGCCGGAGGTGGCACAGAGCGGAATATTGGTAAGTGCGGCGAGCGAAGGAAAAACTGCTGACGGTTTTGTGTGGGAAAGAAATGCAGGCGGCGGTGTAACTATTACAGACTATACCGGTGAGGGCGGTAGTATCGTTATTCCGTCGAAGATTGACGGAAAGACTGTTACGGAGATAGGGCTGTATGTGTTTTACGGTTGCACAGGACTGACAAGCGTAACGATACCCGACGGTGTTACGTATATAGGTGAAAGTGCGTTTGAGGATTGCACGAGACTGACAAGTGTAACAATAGGAAAAGGTGTTACAGATATAGGTTCGTATGCGTTTTGGGGATGCACAAGACTGACAAGTATCAATGTAAGTGTGGATAATGAATATTACAGCAGTAACAACGGAGTACTTTTGTATAAGGGGCAAGGAGAAGTGATACTTTGCCCCGAGGGATTTAAAGGTTCTTATACAATACCCGATAGTGTTACGGAGATAGATGAGTATGCATTTTGGGGTTGCACAGGACTGACGAACGTAAGTATTCCTGACAGTGTTACATCAATAGGCTATGGTGTGTTTAGGGGATGCACAGGACTGGCAGGTATCAATGTAAGTGCAGATAATGGATATTACAGCAGTGACAACGGAGTACTTTTGGACAAGGAGCAAAAAGAACTGATATGTTGCCCTGCAGGATTTAAAGGTTCTTATACAATACCCGATAGTGTTACATCAATGGAAGATGAGGCGTTTGAAGATTGCACAAGACTGACAGATGTAACGATACCCGACAGTGTTACATATATAGGCTATTATACGTTTTACGGTTGCACAGGACTGAAAGATGTAACGATACCCGACAGCGTTACGGAGATAGGCGATTATGCGTTTTCGGGTTGCACAGGACTGACAAAGGTAACGATACCCGACAGTGTTACGGAGATAGGGGAGTATGCGTTTTCGGGTTGCACAGGACTGACAAAGGTAACGATACCCGACAGTGTTACGGAGATAGACGGTGGTGCGTTTTTTGATTGCACAGGACTAACAAACATGATGATACCCGATAGTGTTACGTATATAGGTTCGTATGCATTTTCGGGTTGCAAAGGACTGACAAGTATCAGTGTAAGTGTAGATAATGAATATTACAGCAGTGATAACGGAGTACTTTTGGATAAGGGACAAGAAGAATTGGTACGTTGCCCCGAGGGATTTAAAGGTTCTTATGAGATACCCGACAGTGTTACATCAATAAGCTATGATGCGTTTGATGATTGCACAGGACTGACAAGCGTAACAATAGGAAAAGGTGTTACATATATAGGTGATTATGCGTTTGAAGGTTGCACAGGGCTGACAAGTATCAATGTAAGTGTGGATAATGAATATTACAGCAGTGACAGCGTAGCACTTTTGGATAAGTTACAGGAAGAACTGATACTCTGCCCCGAGGGATTTAAAGGTTCTTATACAATACCAAACAGTGTTAAATCAATAGGTCAGAATGCGTTTGATCGCTGCACAGGACTGACAGGTATCAATGTAAGTGCGGATAATGGATATTACAGCAGTGACAACGGAGTACTTTTGGACAAGGAGCAAAAAAAACTGATATGTTGCCCTGCAGGTTTTAAAGGTTCTTATGAGATACCCGACAGTGTTACAGATATAGGCGATGAAGCGTTTTACGGTTGCGCAGGACTGACAAGTGTAACGATACACGACAGTGTTACATATATAGGCTATAGTGCGTTTGAAGATTGCACAGGACTGACAAGTGTAACTATACCCGACAGTGTTACAATAATAAGTGATGAAGCGTTTTACGGTTGCACTGGACTGACAAGCGTAAGTATTCCTGACAGTATTACGGAGATAGGCAGTGGTGCGTTTGAGAATTGCACAGGGCTGACAAGTGTAACGATACCTGACAGTGTTACGGAGATAGACTATCATGCATTTGGATGTTATTGGGACGAAAATACTGAAGTACGCTTACCTACCGATCTGGTAATATTTGGCAAGGCTGGCTCTGCCGCAGAGGAATATGCTAATGAAAATGACATACCTTTTGTAGCTTTGGATAATGAGTTGACAGACACAAAGACAAATATTACAGTAACGGGCAATATAGGTGAAAACACAAAGCTCGAAGTATCTGAACTGAAACCGGAAGATGTACAAATTAGTGGCAAGGAAGCTTGTGCATATTACGATATATCTTTGACTGAAAACGGCGAAAAAATTCAGCCGAACGGTAATGTTGCCGTTAAGATACCATATAAAGGTGGCGATGAAAATATAGAGGTGTACCGCGTAAACGGTGACGGAACAACCGAGAAAATGCAAAGCAGTTATGACGGCGAATATGTTACATTCATATCCGACCACTTCAGCAAATATGCCATAGTTACCGATGCCGGAATTAAGGGCGACACAAACAACGACGGCGAGGTAAATATAGCTGATGCACTCATGATATCACGTTATGATGCAGGACTCGCCGATCTTGACGAAAGTCAGCTTGCGGTATCAGATGTAAACAGCGACGGCGAGGTTAATATTGCCGATGCACTTATGATATCAAGGTTTGATGCAGGGCTGATAGATAAATTCTGAAAATAACAGGGGGTGATTTGAATAAATTAAAAAAGGCAATTTTTTAAGAAAATGAATAAGGTGGCTACTGTTGTGAAAAGTGGCTGCTATGGAACGGAGGGTGATAGATAATATTGTGTGAAAACAATAGGATAAAATAAACGGAGGTAAGATTATGACAAACTTAAAAAAGTGCATGAAAAAAATTTGTGCTGTTTCCCTTGCCGCACTTATGCTTGGTGGCAGTGCTGTTACGGTTTTGCCGGAGGTGGCACAGAGCGGAATATTGGCAAGTGCGGCGAGCTGGGGAACAACCGAGGACGGTTTTGTGTGGGAAGAAAATGAAGACAGCGGTGTGACTATTACAGATTATACCGGAAACGGCGGAGATGTTGTTATTCCAAATGAAATTGATGGAAAAGCTGTTACGGAGATAAGAGGGGATGCGTTTCACGGTTGCACAGGACTGACAAGTGTGACGATACCCGATAGTGTTACATATATAGGTGATGGTGCGTTTTCTGATTGCACAGGACTGAAAAGTGTAATGATACCCGACGGTGTTATGTTGTATATAGGTGAAGCTGCGTTTGAGGATTGCACAAGACTGACAAGTGTAACGATACCAGACAGTGTTATGTGGATAGGCGGTTGTGCGTTTTATGGTTGCACAGGACTGACAAGTGTAATGATACCCGACGGTGTTACGTATATAGGTGAAGGTGCGTTTGAGGATTGCACAGGACTGACAAGCGTAACGATACCCGACAGTGTTACGGAGATAGGCTTTGCTACGTTTTCGGGTTGCACAGGACTGACAAGTGTAACGATACCCGACAGTGTCATATCAATAGGCTTTTATGCCTTTTCCGATTGTACAGGACTGACAAGCGTAACAATAGGAAACGGTGTTACATCAATAATAGAGGATCCATTTTCCGGTTGTATCGGACTGACAAGTATTAATGTTGATGAGAATAACAAATACTATACATCCGATAACGGAGTTTTATTTAACAAAGATAAATCTGTTTTATTGGTATATCCCGAAGGTAAAAAAGGTGCCTACATCATACTTGACAGTGTTACGGAGATAGGAGGTTCTGCATTTAGAGGTTGTACCGGACTTACAAGCGTAACAATACCTGACAGTGTCATATCAATAGGCTATTATGCCTTTTCCGATTGTACAGGACTGACAAGCGTAACTATTGGAAAAGGTGTTGAGTCAATAGATGATGGTGCATTTGAAGGTTGTACCGGACTTACAAGCGTAACAATACCTGACAGCGTTACGGAGATAGGCTATCATGCATTTGCCTATTGTACAGGACTGACCAGTATAACGATACCCGACAGTGTCACATCAATAAGCGATGGTGCGTTTGAAGGTTGCACAGGACTGACAAGTGTAACAATACCCGACAGTGTTACGGTGATAGGTGTTAATGCATTTTCCGATTGCACAGGACTGACAAGCGTAACGATACCCGACAGTGTCACATCAATAGGCGATGGTGCGTTTGAAGGTTGCACAGGACTGACAAGCGTAACGATAGGAAAAGGTGTTACATCAATAGATGAGTCTGCGTTTTCGGGTTGCACAGGACTGACAAGCATAACGATAGGAAAAGGTGTTACATCAATAGATGGGTCTGCGTTTTCGGGTTGCACAGGACTGACAAGTATCAATGTGAGTGCGGATAATGAATATTTCAGCAGTGATAACGGAGTGCTTTTGGATAAGGGGAAAGGAGAAGTGATACTTTGCCCCGAGGGATTTAAAGGTTCTTATACAATACCCAACAGTGTTACGGAGATAGGCTATACTGCGTTTGAAGATTGCACAGGACTGACAAGTATTAATGTAAGTGCGGATAATGTATATTACAGCAGTGACAACGGAGTACTTTTGGACAAGGAGCAAAAAGAACTGATATGTTGCCCTGCAGGTTTTAAAGGTTCTTATGAGATACCCGACAGTGTTACAGATATAGGCGATGAAGCG
>CANQBP010000068.1 GCA_947589415.1 uncultured Clostridia bacterium | reverse complement strand
TTCCTACTGCCTGCTCATTCGTTATGGTGAAATTATAGGGATAATATGCACTACTGGTACTGGTTGAAAATTTTTTGACACCATCAGGATTACTAAACTTCGAACTTATACCACGTTTTTGATTCCAGTAACTATATTCCGGCGACCAGGAAGAAGTATAATTACCTGTCCCCTCCTTACTTACCGATGTCAAATTAGACTCATCAGTGAACTCTTCTTTGAAGCAGTACTTAACACCGTCAGGAATGCCCTCAATGTAAATCGTTTGACCTGCTTTTATTTTAAGCTCGGTTTCATAAATAATTTTGGGGGATACTGTGCCTTCCACTTGATTAAGCTTAAGTTCTTGTTTTGAACCATCAACACCGTCTTTACTGTAGTAGTATTTCAGACCATCCTGATAAGCTCCAATGTCAATTGTATTACCTGCACTAGGGAAGTTGCCTTTGAAATCTCCGCCGAAACGGATTTTCAATGTAAATTCTTCGTCTTCATAGCCTGTAGCAGTACTGCCAAGCTTTTTTGTGAATGACATCGTGCCGGTTTGGACTTTCGTGTTTGTCACGGTAACAGTTTCCATTTCGTGGTCGAAAACGTCCGTACCTGTGCTGCCTGTTGTTACGCCATCTTCTGTACTTATACCCGTTTGCGTCCAACCAGTGAGCGGAGTTTCTTCTACGGTGTAACTTACACCATATGGTATTCCGCTTATCGTGACGTGATTACTTTGGCTAACCCGTGCGGTAAACGTTGCTGTTTTTCCGTCTGCACTGATTGTTGTTGGTGCAGGTGTTATACCGGCACTATAATCATTGAAATCTATATTCTCAGCAGTGCCATCCAAAGTTACCGTAAATGTAAACTCTGTACCGTTATCCGTCGGCTCCGCTCCTACAAGCTCTTTATTGAGTACAAGGCTGCCTGTTTTTCTTGTGTTGGTAACGGTGTATTCTCCCTGTCTGGTTTCCTCAACCTCTGTCAGTCCGTTTGAAGTTATTATAGCTTCAGCAGCGTCAAAATATTTTCCGGAATCCGAATCAAGTTCGCTTATAGTTACCTTTGTTCCGACCGGTATACCGTCAATGGTAAAGTATTCGCCCTTTTCCAGAGTGTAAGTACCGTTAGCATTAAGCGTGTTGCCGTGGTTACCGGTTACCTCAATACTGCCGTAATCAGTTACGTCTTCACCCGCCACGCCAAACAAGTCGGTCAATTCAACCTTTATAGTAAACTGTGCATTGCCCGCACCGTTTTGACTTTGCGGTGTTTCGGACGGATTCTCCAAAGCCTTTGTAACCTTTATACTACCTGTCTTAACAGTGTTCTTAAAGAGTTGATTCATAACAACAGTAGATTCAGTATCGTTTAAACTACTTTCAGCATATTTAAAATCATAAGTGCTGTTGTTATCATTTTGATAAGTCGAAAGATCAATATCGTTATAAATCAATCCGCCTTCTTTATCAGTTACATTAACTGTTGAAGTATAATAATCACTGAGCTGACGATCGGTTGTATCAAAAGTAATTTGATTATTATTATAGGTTGACGAGGGTTTATACAGGGTCGGATCAACTGTAACCTTCATTTTACTATTTTTTGTAAAATAGGATTTAAATGTTGCTCTTTCACCGTACATCAACCAAAAAGCACCGCTTGAATCGGTTTGACCTATATAATCCACCAATTTTTGGTTTTTATCTGTTACAAACGGATCATATAACTTAAAGTTTTGATTTGCAACAGGTGTATCACCATTTGCCTGTGTAAAAGTAGTTTCAGCTTGTACAGCAGATCCATTTTTTGACAAATCTGTAATCTTTGGTTCCGCAGAATATGAACTGTTGTTTCTTTGTACCAACTTATTTGTCGGATACAAATAACCGTTAGACGACATTTCGGCGTCTTGATTGTTTAGATCATTTGAAATGTTATATTTAAAAACATCGTTATCTGCAACTTTTTGAGTTAGTGCTTTCAAGCCCGTGTTTACATTGCCAAAATCGGTTTGTTCGCTTACTCTCAATTCGTTGTTAACAGAAGTGTTAAATCTTATATAACAGTTAGATGCGAGCATTCCTCGCTCCATATAGAAAATTTTAATTGTTTCGGTATCACCGTTGTAAAGTTCATTATAAAGTTCTTCACCCAAAAGACTGTGCAAACCGACAGTTTTATTGCTTAGGACTGATGTCGTTGCACGGTTGTTTGTAGAGCTATAAATTCCGCCATTATTGATAACTCTATCTATTGTAACCGTACCTAAATGTCCGGAACCGTCATCTGCAGCAAAATTTATAGTACCATGTGCAGCTCCGTGGGCACCGCCCATATCAAGCACCAGTTTGTCACCTATAAACAGCCAGAGATCATCATCGCCCTTAAATTCAAATATCGTATCTACAAAACTGCCGTCATAATATATCTTACCATTACTTGCAATACTAAAAGGAATTTCAAACTTTGCACCAAAGCCGTAATTTAATTGATACTTATTAGTGCTTGCAGTAGTTGAACTATTAAATGGGAAGAAACCAATCCTTGTATTAGAGTCATTATCCCATATACCTTCGCTTCTTTCGACTATCTTCTTAGTACCGGAATTATAATAATAAGGATCCGTTTCAGAATTAAACACATAATATCCGTCCTCAAGTTTAAACGGCAACTGCAAATCGGGGTATTTCTCTATCATCTTTTCATTAGACGAACCTCCGATTATTTGTGCATTAACCAACATATTTCCTCTATTTTGACTGACATCCCAATCAGTGGACTTACCGGATATTTTTATTGCCATTCCACCTGACAGCTTAGACAAATCAATATCTTCCGTAGCATGCTTATGGTTACTGTCGAAATAATTACTAGTTATCATACAAGCGTTATATGAACTTCCTGCCGGTATATCATAGTAATACCAACCAATATTACGACTATCTGCTGTCATCGCCACACCCGGCCAACCATTGTTGGTAGAAGTACTGGTCCTCCACAAATAAATGTGAGGAGTAGAATTATCCCATTTATTATCAGTCCAAATATTAGTCAAACTAACAGCCTTATTCAAATCAAAATAAACTCTTTTAAAACCAGCAGCCGGTAATGAAAAATTTTCATCGCCCGAAGACATAATATCACTGGCATTGTTTGAGCTGCTATTTATCCACGCATCATCAAAGAAAATCAATTTTTTATTTGTGCCCTTGTCCATAGGTACTCCATCTGATGACAAAGTATCGCTTACAATTCCTTGTGCAACCGCATCATAAGGTATGTTTCTGTTAGCTACATTCGCATCCCAGTATAGCGGACTTACAGTTTCAGAATTATAGCCCAATTTAAGTGAAGTGCTACTGTTTTTTGTACCGTTGCCGGTATTATCGTTCCAAGTATTATACATATTGCCAAAGTATAATGGAACAGTATAACCTTGCTTATTCACTGCACTGTTAAATATCGTATATGGCAAATCATCTTGACCTTGGTTTGGCTGCGAACCCAAAATAAGTTCATTATCATAACGATAATCATACAGTGTTGTCTTTACATTATACGTCGAACTCAATGAACTTGGTGCCGCATCCGCATCCTGCTGACTGCTCTGCGACACCCCATACCAAACCAGTCCCGAAAGCAGGACCGCAAGACTAAGTACAAAGGCAAGAGCCCTGTACCTGAAAGTGTGCACATTTTTAAATTTTAATATGTTCATAGAAAATCCTCCCTTTCCGGAAAGTTGGTGTATGTAACTTTTCGCAGACCCCCGTCTGCCTGTATGAGCGACCGTATAAGCACCCCCCGCCGCACAGGCAAGGCTATCGCAAACACCTATAAGACCACCATACTCCTTGTATATATCTTAACTCAATTCATTAACTTTGTCAAGAGAGAAAGTTAATAAAAATATTGATTTTTTTATTAACTTTTACCAAATATAACCGTGATTTTGTCATTTTTATGCACAAATATATATATATATTCACTTTATTTGTGATAATAATTGAGCAGGAACATATGCCCCCATCCTTGCTCGTTTATTAATTTGTTTGATCAAGTGCCTTCTTTTGATCACGCTTCGCATATATAACACTATTGACAAACCGTAACAACTTATCGGTTTCAATCAATTAACGGTCGAGCAACGCATTCGCTCGCCTGTGTAAATTAATTACGGATTGACAGCGGCGGCACGCCGCCAGCACTCGGGTTACACAGAACATCAGCTATATAATGCTTTAGCTCCTGCATATTTTTTTGACAAGACGGCAATACTAAAAACTTATACTTACTCATGGCTGAAGACCTCTCTTTAATTCAGCAAAAAATTCTTCAAGTGGTACACCTTCACCCTTGAGAGACTGCTCATAGCTCTCTTGAAGCATTGCGTCAAACTCATCTTTCGTCATTTCATCAAGAGCCTTCGGCTCTTCATAAACAGAAAGCGAAAACGGCACTCCATGCTTGTATATGATCTGACGATACAACGCATTGATAAGAACCGACACCGGTATCCCGAGCTTCGCTAAAATCTTTTCCGCCTCAACCTTAACATCCTGCTCTACCCTCGCACTTACCGTTGCATCTTTCATAACAATCCCACCTTTCATATATATTGTACTACCATATACCGCAAATTGCAATACATAAAATCCGCAAATCAATTTATATAATCAAGTGGGAGGCTACTCAAATTAGCAGCCTCCCACTCGATTGATAACTTCCGTTATCGCTCTTGTCTATACGGTCATGAAAAACCGTAACGGCAAGAAATAATCTTGTTTAATACATAAATAGAAACACCGCTCACTGTGCGATACTTTCTTTACCCTTATTCTACACCATAATCCCGGAATTGTCAATACATAAAATAACACTATTTATATAATCAAGTGGGAGGCTACTCAAATTAGCAGCCTCCCACTCGATTGATAACTTCTGTTATCGCTCTTGTCTATACGGTCATGAAAAACCGTAACGGCAAGAAATGATTTCTTAATTTTATCTACACAAAACAAGAAACACCGCCCACTGTGCGATACTTTCTTTACCCTTATTCTACACCATAATCCCGGAATTGTCAATACATAATATAATACTATTGACAAACCGTTACAGTAATGGTAATATATAACAAGAGTATTGCACACAGTGGTAGGCGGTTTCTCCCTGAATTAAAAAGGGAGGTGATAACTATGTCAAGTTACGAATTGTATCAATTCATAATCATGCTGGCAACAGTTATCACTCTTGTCTATACGGTCATGAAAGACCGTAACGGCAAGAAATGATCTTGTTTATTACATAAATAAGAAACACCGCCCAATCGTCCAAATTTGGCGGTGTTTCTTTAAACTCTAACAAATTTGGAGAAACCGCTCACTGTGCAGTACTCTCTTTATTATTATTTTACATCATAATCTCGGAATTGTCAATACATATATAATCTATTGACAAACCATCACAACTAATCAATAGAGAGTGTCGAGAGCGACCCTTGCGAGCCGCTCCATAACTACAAATGACAAACTCATCTGTTGTTCATCGGGTAAATTAACGGTCGAGCCAAAGATTAATTGACCCGAGTAAATTAATTACGGATTGACAGCGGCGGCACGCCGCCGGCACGGCACCGGCACGCCGCCGGCACAGTAATAAAGGC
>CANQBP010000067.1 GCA_947589415.1 uncultured Clostridia bacterium | reverse complement strand
ACATGATTGACAATTTTTTTCTCACGCTCAACCACCATAGCAAGAACAGGTGTCTGAACCCTTCCGACCGACAGCATATCTTTTGATGACAGTTTCTTAGTAGCTGCAATCGTCAGATTTATACCGCATACCCAGTCGGCTATACTCCGGGCTTTGCCTGCTTTCTGAATATTTAATACCTCGCTGCTGTCCCTCAAGTGACCGAATGCATAGCGTATTTTTTGCGGTGTCAAATCCTCTATCCATGCCCTTTTCCACGGTTTAGTGCAGCTCATAGCCTCATATATGTAGGCGAAAATCAGTTCGCCCTCACGATCCGGATCGGTAGCATTTATTATCAGATCGGCTTTTTCAAAAAATCCCTTTACATAATCAAAACAGGCTTTTGTCTTATCTTTTACGATAACCTCATATTTTTCCGGAATACACGGATAGATATTTAAATCCCACTTTGAGTATTGTTCTCCGTAACTTTTAGCGTCAGCCAACTGACAAAGATGTCCCACTCCGTGGCACAGGACGGCAGGCTGTCCGTTAAAGGTAAATTCATAATGTCCGATTGTCGGCTCCTTCGGGTGTGCAATTCTTTTGCCGCCGTTCAGAGCTGTCGCTATCGCCTTTGCAAGGCTTGCCTTTTCGGCGTATATTACTATCATAGCATTGCTCCTTTCTTTGTATATAACAAAATCCCTCGTTGAGAGGGATTAAATTTATAGATAGTTTTTCTTATAGTCTTCTATCAAACCGTAATACAAATTAAATCCATCAACCCTTACTTAATAGTTTTTCTACAACTATTTTATCAGATTCAGATGGAAATTCAATATCATCAAACAAATAATATTGTTTGTGTAAACCGTACATATAATTGATTTGTAAGTGATAATATTTAGCATATATCATTTCTTCACGCAACTTCCTATAAATCTTATATTCTTTTCTGAATTTGAATGGAATTTTAACACCTTCCTTTTTATACAAACCAAACTCATCTTCATATAAAAGATTTTTTAATTCTTCATTTTTTACCCAGTGAAGATTTAATGGGAATTTGTTTCCGTATTCTACTCCAAACAAAAAGATTGAAATTGCTTTAAGGTGCTTATTGAGCTTTTTGATTTTCATTCCTGACTATCTCTCCTTATGTGTTTTCAGTCGTCATAAAAAATACCTTCTCTTTCGGATAAGTTTGTATAATATACATTATCTATATTATTTAACCAACTGATTGGTAATTTTGGCAGATCGCCGTTACTGATTGCAAAAACAAGGCATTCTAAAACTGTGGTTAATCCAATTGAAAACTCTCTATCTTTATTATCACGCAGCATAAATACTATATGTTCAAAACAGTTGTCGCAAATAACACGCTCTGCATCCTCTGCTTCTGCTCTGTTAAAGAATATTTCCTTTAATTTGTTATTATCCATAAGTAATTTCCTTTCTATTAATTCCGAAAAAAGCAAGGCTTTTTCAAAAATTTTTAAAATTATTTATTTCCCTAAGTTTTTAGATATATTCAGCAGATACAGTTTAAGTATCTTTTCAGCATCTTCCAAACTTTCGGCATTACCGATTAACTTCATTCCATTTTGTTCCTTTTCGGTAACGCAGGGCAATCCGTCAGGCTGTTTATAGACATAGTACATAATACTTTTAAGCACCTCCCCTCACAACTACAATATGCTATAATTCCGAAAAAAGCATAATCAATTTTCGCTGTCATAAAAATCGCCAACATCATAATTTTCATAAGTAACTGCGGTAACTCTATCTTTACGCTGAATTTTTTCTCCTTTTGAATTTTCATTCTCGTAAATAAAATAGTAACCATCAGGATACCTTGAATTCCCCGGAACATCATATTTTTTTATTATAATGCCACTATTTATTGATAATTCTTTACTTCTTTCTGTATCATCCCTTATTTGAATAACAATTCCCAAAACTATCATGAATACATAGAATAAGACAATAAGTAATATTCCTGTTGTTTTAGAAAAAATCTTATGAAAAATATCAATAGTTAGTTCCTTAAAATTTCTATGGTTATTTTTTACTTTGTTAAGTTCATATCTATCCATTCTTTCCTAATGTCGTCAACCTTTCCCCATTTAGTTGTTTTACCACACTTCAGACAATAAATCCTGTTAGGCTCATAATCCTCTAAATAATCGTCCTTCTTGCCAACCATATGAAGATACCCTCCGCAGCTGCATTTTGGTAGATCATCCCATGCATGAATTGCTCTGCCAAATCCCGATCCGCCGATACAAACATAATCGATATTTGATTTTTTTGTCTTACCTTTGAATATATTTTTGATAACTCCGAGAAACTTCAATGATAACTCCCCCTTAGAAAATACGTATAATCTCAGACAGACAGCCATTACCAACACCTATAACTGAACAGCCGAACACACATATATCTATTGTTTTCTTATAGATTTTTACGGTGTTTTCGTGTCACCTTTTGACATGATCGATCACCTCGCTTGTCTAAACCTACCCACCAATTATACACATCTTTGGCATTCTTCCAATTATATGTTGGTTTGCCTTTTTCCTCACGTTTTTCTAACATTTTACCAAAAGCGTGAATATATGCTTGCTTGTATTTCGGATATTTATTTAATTCTTCCTGCATTTTTTTATAACCCTGCATTGGGCAACCGATACATCCTATTCTTTTTTCACCACATTTGTACAACGGATTTCCTTCACAACCATAATGTTTTAAAAACTCCCAAACCTCGTCCTCAGACCAATCAATTATAGGATTCACCATAGTTGACGTAGTTCTGTAACATTGTTCCACAAAACGCCTTGATTCGCTGTTGTCAAAATTTAAAACCAACCCACCTTGTGGTGTTTCGTCATATTGTATGCCCATTTTTTCCGCATTTTTTTTAGTGGTTTTCGGTTTTCCAATTATCTTCACTAAACCACTATTTTGTCTTCTATTTATACTTTCCTGTGCTCGAACCCCAGTAATTTTAATACGCCATTTTCCACCATTTTCCTTCAACTCTGAACAACAATATCGTGCTTTCTTTATGGGCGGCAGCCCCTTTTTAACTATCAGATTCCACATTGTTTTTTGTGTTCCATCTTCATAATGCGCCTTATCTATTACAACACCCGGTACCGATTTTACATATTTAATTGTCTCGGGTGCATCCACCGTTGTAAGATTATGGTGAATTTCAAATTTTACGCCTGCAAGTTCTGCTAATATCCTTATTGCATCACTGTCTTTACCGCCGCTGTAGCATAAAAAATACGGTTCCGTCTGCGGCTCAAAAGCCTTTAATCGCTGAATCGCTACTTTCTCCTTATCGCCTAATGTCATTTTATTTTCCTCATTTCTATTCAATATTTTCACTCATCTAAACCTACCCACCAATTATAAACTTCTTCTGCGGTTCTCCACCTATCTGTCGGTTTCCCTTTTTCTTCACGTTTTTTTTCAGCATTTTGCCAAAAGCGTGAATATATGCTTGCTTATACTTAGGATATTTCATTCAATTGCATCATTAAGTGTGTTAAATTTTATATGTTTCATAACTTCTCCATTCTCAATATCTTTATAAGATGATGTCCATGTATACATAGAATAGGCTTATGCCTTTTGATGTATCTTGAAATTCCCTTTAAGCCACAATGAGCAAGGTCTGCTCTATCACCATACAAATCCGTAAGTCCGGTCTTTGGTTATATCCAAAATATTTCCTTTATGATTTTTAAAAGTCTGTTTTCCTTCTTGATAACAGGTTTATTTTCATATTCCTTATCTCTCATGGATATTTCTTTTTTAAGGTGTTTTATGTAGATTGTCTGGATCACATCAATGACGATGAAAATCAGCAAAAACCAAACCAAAACACTCACCTCCCGAACAGCTTCATTTTCTTTGTAGTATTGACATCAGTGTAGAGGTGCAGGATCTCTGTGTATACGTTCCTGTTCCATTCACACGGATTGGTATAGTTAGGACTTGTGCGTAGGCGATAAGCCTTGCAATGACCTTTGACCATAGCCCTATTAAACTTTATAAAATCCGGCTGTGAAATCGGATAAAAGCAGTAGTTTATTTCCTTACTGTACGAGAGCGGTAAATTCAGATATTCCTCAAGATAGGATATATCCCACTCCGTACCCCTGCACATTACAATTTTAATATCGGAATTTTCAAATAACTCATCCCTTATATCAAAAACAGCAAGAACCCGATATTTTGCGAATTGATTTTTCAGGGAAGCAGAAAGGGGATAAATCGGAAGATTATTCACTGTACAGCCGTTACCGGCAGAAGCGGTATCTATGTCATGGAATTTCAGAAATCGGTTATATACATCGTCCGGCAGGAAAAGAGATACGCTTTGTTTTGCCTGTGAAAGTACAGTTGCCAACTCGAATGAAGTCTGAATAAGACCGCTTGAATTATGGACTGAGGATATGCAGATATTAAGCTGTTCCAAGTCGCTAAGCTCCTGAAGTTCATCAAGCTGAGATAATGAATTTTCCGAAAAGCTCTCCGTAAGTAAAGAACGACTAAAATTCACTTTGGTATTGTCAATGACTTTTGATACCTCGGACTGTAATGTTTCGCTTATATCATAATTGCGGTAATGCTCCTCTCTGTTTTTCAGCAGTTCCTCAAATGCTTCCGCATCCATCGGTGTTTGAAGAAGAGTAAAAAACTCATTTTTGAAACCTTGATTATAAATTTCAGCTATTGAAATGTCACATATCTCATTTTTCAAAAGCATTGTAGTTACCTTTAAAAAGTCTTGTTCATCAACTATTTTGCCGTACATATAAATAATTCTGAGTTCCGGCATTTTTTCCCTGATTTTCGGAATAATATCCTCAAGCTCACCTCCACGGCTGCTATATCCTCGAAAAATTATAAGAATATTAGGCAGGATATGAGTTACACGTTTATCAAAATCAGGGCGGAGTTCGTTTTCATAACTTAAAACATTGTAATTCTGTTCCTTGAAATCAATATTGCGGTTCAGATATTTCCGGGTATTCTTATCACACAGAATAACTAAATTCATAGCTTAATCCCTCATTTCTTCCATAAGTTTTTTTATCTCCAAAATTTTCTCTTCATTGAAAATCTCATAAAGAATAGATGACCATATCAAAATATAATCATTATCCTTATAATTCATCAGAGTTACAAGTCGGCTTCTGTATTCTCCGGACTCAGACAAGCCGCTTGCACGTCTGATTATTGTTAATCCGTTAAACGACAGATATTTTTCGAGCAATATTTCATTTAGAGTTGCCCTGCCCATGATCTTACGGAACTGATACCTGTCATCGCAATAATAATATGTGTACACGGTAAAATCCGAAAGGTTCAGCTTGTTTATTGCTATATCGTAAATATTTTGCAATAAATCCCTGAAGCCTGTATTTTTCTTTGTTTGGACGACTGCCTTTTCATCGCTCGTTTGCGGAATTTTAGGGACTGTATGAAACTGTTCATTATGCGGTTGATTAAGTTCTTCGTTAGCCGTTTCCTTATCTCCCATAATTTTTATTTTCAGTTTTCGCTTACCAAATGTTATTCCCATTATTTCACCCCACTAATAAAAAAACAGAGGTATTGCAGCAATACCCCTGTTATCATTTCGTTGAATTATAAGATTTATCGGTAAATTTTGTCGTA
>CANQBP010000066.1 GCA_947589415.1 uncultured Clostridia bacterium | reverse complement strand
GACGGTGAAGAAATTATACAGTCCGTGGACGTCTATTACAGCAGTTTTGGAGATCCTTTTAATATTGACGGTAAATATCCTGAAATGAAAACTCAAATTGTTTTCACTAAAAAATCAGATCCGCTTTTAGAAGATAGTGATAGAGATGGAGATTTAGATTATATTGATCCAGAGCCCATGCAATATGTTTTGAATGGTTATTTTATTAAACAACTTGTCAAATTATATGATTTAGCAGTTGAATATAATGATGCTAGTAAGCTCTTAGATATTCCTAGTTTATACAATATAGGCCGAGATAAATGGCTTCCGTTCATGTTTTTAAGAAGTTTTCAGCATAAACAAAATGGAGATAGATCTTATGATGGTGCTATGTGGACTATTACTGCTGGTGATATAGATGATGGTTTTATCGATTTTGTGAAATCTGAAAATTTAGAATTATACAATTATTTTAGGAATACTTCAGAGATATATGCAAATTCTTATGTTAATAAAAAAACTTCCGAGTGGGAAACTCTTGATTTATATCATATGGCGGCAACTATTTCAGCATATAATTTCGATACGCAAACTGTTCTAAATGCTGATGATTTATTATTATCAGTTATATTACCTCATAGCATGACACTGATAAAAAGTATTGGGATGACATGGCTACAATCAAGTATTTTGAGAGAGGAACATATTGATAACTTGGCAGGTTGGGCTGGTGATCTTCAAACTTTAGTAGTCTCTGACATTTTAAATAAGAAAGTTGTTAATTATCAAATGGCTAAAGATGTTTTTTCTAAAGTATTTTTGACGAAAACGTCACAATTCTCTTCGGAAGATTTTTATGCTGATATTGATGCAAAAAATATTTATTATGATTTTAAAAATACTAATAAATCTTTTGAAACAGTAGTAAGAGATTATTATAGTATTCAAAAAGATTGGAGAATTTCTAAATTTATTGATTATAAACCAATGTTTGAAGTTAAATCAATAGTTGAAATATATGTAAATCAAAAATGCAATGATATTCAATGGCCACTTTATATAGACGATAGTAAAAATTATAATTATAGTATTGGCAATAAAATAACATCACTATTAAAAGGAGAAATCTATACTATACCCGACTATTTAAGAGATGGCGTCGTCGATGGATTTACTGAATATTTGATGAGTTGCACTATTGATGAAAGATAAGGGGCATTATGAATAATTTTTATATAAGTATTGTTGGAATAGTAATTTTACTGCTTTTATCCGCTTGCTTTATAACTTTTATGATTTGGATAGTATTATACAAATTCGTATGTAAAGTCAAAAAAATAAAAGAATCCGAATGTCCTGCTACGTTAAAATCCGGAATAAAGCTATGTTCCTTTTTGGTAGTACAAACCATTATGACATTGGTAATTGTTGCTGTTGCCGTATTTAACCATGTGAATTTCTCCTACGAGGATCATATGGACAAGGAATTTACGTATGGAAACAACACTATTGAATTATATTGTTATTTTACCAATCGACCTACCAATAGATTTTCCTCGGATAAGGAAACGTATGTTTTTTCTTTGGAGGCTCGTCAACATGACTCACCATATGTCAAACATGAATACTTCTTTTTAGGAGAACAGGTTTATGTCGGAAAAGATAATGTTGTATTTACGGAAGAACCGGATGGTGTCCGAATCATGATTGTAGTCAACGAAAAAACAATTAAAAACATTAAATTATACTATGATGATATGGAGGTAGAAGAACATGCGTTATTATGAAAAATATATTTTGTTTATCTTTTGCGCAACTGCCTTATCAATTCAAATAATATCGTTGTGGGTGTTTATGTTGAATTGTTGTAAAACCCCCAAATATGGGCCGTTGCTCATGCAGATTTGTGACAAAACACTTTTCTCTGAAACCTCTCCTGATGGTAAATATACGGTTAGGCTATGTGAAGATGTATTGGTATGCTCAAATAATGTCAACGATACGCAGTATGTCGATGTTTATTGTGTGCTTAATGATGATATAAGCAGTTCCAATGTAAGTGATGAAAATATTACTGTTGAATGGAAAAAAGACGAGATGAAAATAAAATTTAATTATTCATACTCAAATAATTTCAATCTCTTTTATGATAATAAGTTCACGGTAACTGTTCCCTATTCGGATTTTACTTAATAAAAAATCATAGCCGTTACGTTGCCGTTGACTAAAAACCGCTTTATGTATTTCATTATTTAATTCCCAAAGAAGTTGAGAGTGTGGTTACAAAGAAGATAAAAAATTTTCCTTGCGGATTGTGATTATTATAATAAGCGTAATTTTCTGTATAGTTTTTGTATTCATTTTTATGACAGCTAACCCTAAATTGAATTAACCGGATTCATAGCGGTTCAGTAAGTACATACAGATAAACAGAAGAATACATATATTTGTAATGGAGGAACGACAAAATGAAAATAGTTAGTAAAGATTCATTATATAGAAGTATAATTTATATTCTGATTTTTATTATAATAATTTCATGTTTCATCATGAGGATAGTTACGTCTAAATTAAATGCACCATATTCACAATGGTTTAATAGGGAAATACAGATAAACGGAAAGAATATGGTTGTAAGTGCTATACAACAAGCAGGACCATTGTTTAGTGGAGATATAGAGGTTAATGTTCTTATAAATTACCAAGATCATGTGCCTGAGGAGTTTAATACATATATTTCTAACAAAGGTCATTCTTTATCTGATGAAAATTATGTATTGGAATCTAATGACGAATACATAAAGCTGGTTTTTTTAAACAAAGAAGGGGAGGTGGAATTTGTATATAGGTTTTACTATTGCGATTTGGATGAATATGACAAAGAAGAATCACATATTGAACTTTAATTATTTATACTCAAATAATTTCATCTTTTTTATGATAATAAGTTCACTATAACTGTTCCCTGTTCGGATTTTGCTTAATAAAAAATCATAGCCGTTACGTTGCTGTTGACTAAAAACCGCTTTATGTATTTCATTATTTAATTACCAAAGAAGTTGAGAGTGTGGTTACAAAGAAGATAAAAAATTTTCCTTGCGGATTGTGATTATTATAATAAGCGTAATTTTCTGTACAGTCTTTGTATTCATTTTTATGACAGCTACCCCTAAATTGAATGCACCGGATTCATAGCGGTTTAATAAGTGCATACGGATAAACGGAAGAATACATATATTTGTAATGGAGAAACGACAAAATGAAAATAGTTAGTAAATATTCATTATACAGAAGTATAATTTATGTTCTGATTTTTATGATCATGATTTTATATTGCTTATTTGGTATTGCTACCTCTAAAAATGCACCGGCTTCACAATGGTTTGATGAGGAAATACAGATAAACGGAAAGAGTGTAGATGTACATGCTAAACAAGGAGAATCATTTTTTAGTAATGATACAGAGGTTAATGTTATGGTATATTATCAAGGTCATATGTATGAGAGCTTTAATACATATATTTCTAACAAAGGTCTTACTTTATCTGATGAAAATTATGTATTGGAATCTAATGATGAATACATAAAGCTGGTTCTTTTAAACAAAGAGGGGGAGGTGGAATTTGTATATAGGCTTTACTATTGCGATTTGGATGAATATGACAAAGAAGAATCACATATTGAACTTTAATTATTCATACTCAAAATTCCCAATATTATTGTGGAGGTGTCCAAATGGTTAAAAAGCTCAACAAAGGAAAAGTTGCAGGTCTGATTATATTTTCAGTAGTAGTTTTGGTTATAGTTATAGTAGCAGTTAAAAAAATAGTTGATTACATAAATGATAAAGTTGATTACATAAATGATACAGAGAACAGAAATTTCTATAATTATGTTTATTCCGAAATGTCAAAGCTTTATGATGATGTAGAGCTGAGTACAGCTCTGGAAGAAGATGAAAAAACCTCAGGATACTATCTGTCAACTTATTTTAGTGTTAAAAAAAATTATCCGGCAGAGGAAATATATAAAGAGCATTTTGTTAGAGAAGCGGCGGATTTTAGGAAGATTTGTATAAAATATTCCGAACAACACCAGGATGAAAAATTCGGGAAAATAACCGGTTGGAGGATAAATATGCCTGGGTCGTACCAGTATTATGATAGTATAGTGCTTGACAAAGATTATGACGAAATGTTTGGCATGGAAGAAAATAAATCTTATGATAGTATTTCTTTACGGGATTTAGATAAGATAAGGATTACATGCCTGGATGTAACGCTAAGTGATTTACGGTATTTTTCTGATTGCAAGCAAATTAGGACATATAAACTTTATGACATAGATAGTGATTGCGATTTCAGCGAATTTGAAAATTTGCGTTGTTTTGCTTGCGGAATTTTAGTTGGTGGTGGTTATGGTGGTTATGTAGATACAGTAGATTTCAGTAATAGTAGACAACTGGAAGAAAAAGTATTGTCAAATCTGCCCAAGGGTTGTCGTTATTTCAGAGTATCCACTCTTATAGGTATAGCATGATGAAAAGGTAAAATCGGAGTCTGATGTGTGGGGATACCGGCGGTATCCCCATACCCTGACACGGCAGGAAAGAAGAAAGTATGACCTTGATGTAAGCGAAATAATGTGGTATAGGGATTATGTTATTTTTGATAGGGGGACGGTATGTTGCGTTGGATTCTTATACTATGATTTGCGGTCACTATGTTGTTGTGACGGGTGTGATAGGGAGAGGTTCTGAAACATGGCTTGAAGTATCCTCAAACGGATCTAAGCGGTATATTGATTTTAAGGAATACCTGTCATATACCAAAGAGCAGGAAAAAAGGCGAAATCATCTTGATATAGCATTGGGTATCAAGGACTATCGCTGGGATAATAACATTTTAAAAATAAGTGTCATTCCTAATATTATTGTGGAGGTGTCCAAATGGTTAAAAAGCTCAGCAAAGGAAAAGTTGCAAGTCTGATTATATTTTCAGTAGTAGTTTTGGTTATAGTTATAGTAGCAGTTAAAAAAATAGTTGATTACATAAATGATAAAGTTGATTACATAAATGATACAGAGAACAGAAATTTCTATAATTATGTTTATTCCGAGATGTCAAAGCTTTATGATGATGTAGAGCTGAGTACATCTCTGGAAGAAGATGAAAAAACCTCGGGATACTATTTGTCAACTGCTTTTAGCGTTAAAAGAAATTATCCGGCAGATGAAATATATAAAGATCATTTTCTTAGAGAAGCGGCGGATTTAAGGAAGATTTGTATAAAATATTCCGAACAACACCGGGATGAAAAATTCGGGAAAATAACCCGTTGGGCAATAGTTGCTTTTGAGCGTAGTCCGTATTATGATGTTATATTTCTTGACAAAGATTATGATGAAAAGTTTAGCATGGAAGAAGATAAAGCTTATGATAGTATTTCTTTACGGGATTTAGATAAGATAAGGATTGAATTGCCGGAAGTAACGCTAAGTGATTTACGGTATTTTTCTGATTGCAAGCAAATTATTACATATAGTCTTTTCGACATAAATAGTGATTGCGATTTCAGCGAATTTGAAAATTTGCGTTGTTTTGCTTGCGGAGTTTTAATTGGTGGTTATGCATATACAGAAGATTTCGGTAATAGTAGAAAACTGGAAGAAAAAGTATTGTCAAATCTGCCCAAGGGTTGTCGTTATTTCAGAGTATCCACTCTTATAGGTATAGCATGATGAAAAGGTAAAATCGGAGTCTGATGTGAGGGGATAACGGTGGTATTGTGTGTTTCTATGATTGAGGGAAGTACCGGCTGCAGCAGGAGGGAGTTGATTATAATACCATGATGAAGAAAGCCAATAAAAAATTAGTTGTTGTAATTGTGCTGTTTTTTATTCTTGTATGTATTTTGGGTGGTGGATTTTTATGTGCATATCTTATGGCTATACATAACAGCGCTTATAATGAAACTTGTGCACAAATTGGGAGTTTGGTTTGGCAAATTGTTGATGAATCGTATGATAATTACGGAAATAT
>CANQBP010000065.1 GCA_947589415.1 uncultured Clostridia bacterium | reverse complement strand
CTACGTTCGCTTTGACTTTTGTGTGGGGTAGTCTGTTTCCGCGATAGCGAACTTACCTGTCGGTGTGGGTAAGTGTGTATCGTGAGTGGCTCTTACGAGCCACTCCGCAGCTTTGTAACTCAAAACTTAGGGTTATAGAAATGTGTTTTGAGTAAATATACGGTCGAGTCAAAGAATACTGCCTTGATAGTCTATTACGGATTGACAGCAAAGGGTAGAAGCGTTTATATTATAGGGAAAGGAGAAATTGAAGTGGCTGCGAGTAAAAAAACTGCAAGTAAAAAAACTAACGGAAAAAAAAGTAAAAAGTCATCGTCAAACCCTAAAAGTACCTCAACAGCTAAAAAAAAGGCTGCTGCCCGTGCTGAATGGGAAGCCCAAAGAAACAGGTTTATAACGGCAATAGTACAGGTTCTTCTGTCTGTACTGCTGTTGTTTGTATGCTTTATGCCGGGGGAAAACCTATGGCTCGAAGTCCATAAATTCTACTGCGGTGTTTTCGGAATATTCGGATTTGTGCCGCCCGCTTTAATCATCTATTGCTCTATCCAAAATTTTAAAGATGTGCCGACATATAATTTTAAACTTAAAACTCTTCTGTTCTCCCTCGTTACGTTGTTCCTTTCAACAACCGTGTTCTGCTTTCAAACGGGTGAGGTGCAGATGTCCGCATATTTTGAGGAAATAGTGAAAAGCTATACGTACGCAATCCAAAATGCGGGTACGGGCGTTCTCGGAGCTGCCCTCGGAATACCGCTTAAAATGGCAGCGGGTGCTATCGGCGGCGGAATTATCAGCATAACAGCTTTGATAATAACTCTTGCTTTCGCTCTCGATTCCGTGCTTGTTTCAATTTTTGAGGCTTTCAAAACTCCGGCAAAAATAGTCGGTGAACATATAAGCGATAACAGAGAAATAAGAAGTGAGGTAAAACGCCGAGAAAAACAAATCAAGGAAGAGAAACGACTGCAAACAAGAAAACAATATGTCGAAAACGAAATTGATAAGCGTATCAGACAAAAACACCCGTCAGATGACGATAAGTTTTGCAGAATAAAAAACCGACCTTTTTATGAACCCGATACCGCAAACGCTGTAAAAAAACGTAAAACCGAAACTAAAAAGGATAAAACCAAAAAGGAAACCGAAGACGAAACTAAAGAGTCTGCACTTCCGATATCGGAGCAGGATATATCCGTTTATCCCGATGCCGAAAGGACATCGGAACAATATTTCCCCGATGACGAATTACTTACTGCGCAGGATATCGGTGACGTTCATGTCGATCCTCCGACAGAAAAATTACACGAAACTGCTACCGAACCGACCGAACGCTCGGAAAAAACTCAAAAGAAAAATAAAACCGACAAATCGGACTCTGATGTGTTTGAAATTGATACCGATAACAGCGTAATTTCAGGTCACTACATAAAACCTCCGTTCAGCCTTCTTGAACCCCAACCCGACGAAAAAGAGTCTAACCTATCTGCCGAGCTTAATCAAAGGGGTAAAATCCTTACGGATACGTTGAAAAGTTTCGGCGTCCAGGCAACTGTCGTAAACATAAGCAGAGGCCCTGCCGTGACCCGTTACGAACTTCAACCCGCTTCGGGAGTTAAAATCAGTAAAATAACAAACCTTGCCGATGATATCGCTCTTAATCTTGCGGCAACACGTGTCAGAATTGAAGCTCCTATACCCGGAAAATCGGCTGTCGGTATTGAAGTGCCTAACAAAACCGTTACAATAGTTAAAATGAGAAATCTTGTCGAATCAAGAGAATTTCAAAACGCAAAAAGTAAGCTGACCGTGGCCCTCGGAGTGGATATAGCAGGTAAAATTACACTTGCCGACCTCGGAAAAATGCCGCACCTGCTTATCGCAGGTTCAACAGGTTCAGGTAAATCCGTCTGCGTAAACTCAATGCTTATAAGCCTGCTGTATAAATCAAGCCCCGATGAGGTTAAACTCCTGCTTATAGACCCTAAGGTCGTTGAACTCGGTATATATAACGGAATACCTCACCTGCTCGTTCCTGTCGTGACAGATCCCCGAAAGGCTGCCGGTGCGCTCGGTTGGGCGGTAAACGAAATGCTTAACAGATATAAATTGTTTGCCGAATATAACGTTCGTGATATGCACGGATATAACCGATTTGTTGAAAGCAGAAATGCGGAAGCGGACGAAAATGCCGCGAATGACTATCACTCCGATATGTCGGAACGTTCCTTTGAGGAGGACGAAATGCTCGCTCAAGCTCAATCCGAACTCGGTGAAAATGTCGGCGGTGAAGAAGATGTACCCGAACCGAAAAAACTTCAAAAAATGCCGCATATAGTCATTGTTATAGATGAGCTTGCCGACCTTATGATGGCTGCCTCCAAGGAAGTTGAGGAGTCTATATGCCGCCTTGCACAAATGGCCCGTGCGGCAGGTATGCACCTCGTTATTGCAACTCAAAGACCTTCCGTTGACGTTATTACGGGACTAATCAAGGCAAATGTGCCGAGCCGTATAGCCTTTGCCGTAAAGTCCGTTACGGACTCAAGAACAATACTCGATACCGGAGGTGCCGATAAATTGATGGGACGTGGAGATATGCTGTTCTCACCCATAGGCACAACAAAACCGATAAGAGTACAAGGCTGCTTTGTAGACGACAGCGAAATAAATAACATTATAGATTTTATAAAGAAAAATAAAGTTGTCGAATACGATGAGAACGTTATCGAGGAAATAGAAAGAAACGCAGTACCGGAAAATAACAGCGGTGACGATGATGCCCCGGTCGGTGAGCGTGACCCGATGATTGAAGAGGCTATACGATGTGTGGTCGAGGCGGGACAGGCCTCAACATCAATGCTCCAAAGGCGCCTAAGACTCGGATATGCAAGAGCCGGAAGAATTATTGACGAAATGGAGCAAATGGGTATCGTTGGCCCTCATGAGGGTGCAAAACCGAGAAAGGTTCTTATGACATATCAGGAATATACCGAAAGAATGCTTAATAATTCCGATAACTGACAATTTTGCAGTATATTTTGTAAATCCGCATTAAATGTGCGGGTACGGTTTCGAGATAAAAATTCGCATTTATCAGGGTCTTTCGCCCTGAATAAATAATATCAGGAGGTAATTCAAAATGAAAAGAGAAGGACAAATTAAAGTCGATTCGGAAAACCTTTTTCCGATAATCAAAAAGTGGCTCTATTCGGATAAGGATATTTTTCTCCGAGAAATAGTGGCAAACGGCTGCGATGCAATAAAAAAATATCAAAGCCTCTGCTCAATAGGTGAAACCGAAAACGACGGAGCTAAACCTCGTATTGATGTTATCCTCGATAAGGACGCAAAAACCCTTACCGTAAAAGATAACGGTATAGGTATGACAGAGGACGAGGTCGAAAGATATATTACACAAATTGCTTTTTCCGGCGCACAAGAATTTATTGAAAAATATAACGATAAAACCGATGCCGAAAACGGAATAATCGGTCATTTCGGACTCGGCTTCTATTCCGCTTATATGGTGTCCGATACGGTAGAAATTGATACCTTGTCATATCAAAACGGCGCAAAACCCGTACATTGGTCAAGCGACGGAACAAATACATACGAGATATCCGACAGCAGCAAAACCGAAAGAGGTACGGAAATAATCATGCACCTTTCCGAGGACGGCGAGGAATTTTGTGACAGCTACAAGCTGAGAAACGTACTTAAAAAGTATTGTAATTTTATGCCGTATGAAATTTTCTTTACCTGCGTACAGGATAAAGCAAAGGAAGATGCGGAAAAGGCTGAAAACCAAAAAGACGAAGAGGAAAAATCCGAAAGCCGACAGCCCGAAGAAAAACCCGTAAATATTACCTCTCCGCTTTGGCTTAAAGCACCGAAAGACTGCACAACGGAAGAATATGAGGACTTTTACAGAGAAGTATTCCCGGATATTAACCCGCCGCTTTTCTGGATACATTTGAATGTGGATTATCCCTTTAATCTTAAAGGAATACTTTACTTCCCAAGACAGACGGATAAACTTCAGGTTATGCCCGGAGAAATAAAACTCTATTCAAATCAGGTATATATTGCCGATAATATCAAAGAGGTAGTACCTGAATTTTTGATGCTCCTTAAAGGTGTGATTGACTGCCCCGACCTCCCGCTTAACGTATCACGCTCGTTTTTGCAGAATGACGGTGAGGTTGCTAAAATATCTAAGCATATTACAAAAAAGGTTGCCGATAAGCTTATTTCAATTTTTAAGAACGAGAGAAGTGACTATGAGGGATATTGGGACGATATCGCTCCGTTTGTTAAATTCGGCTGCATAAAGGACGATAAATTCTATGACAGAATGAAAGATATCATTTTGTATAAGACTATAAACGGTGAATTTAAAACCTTCTCCGAACTTCCCAAGACCGCAGGCAACAAGGTTTATTATGTTTCGAGTACGGACGTGCAGGCACAATATATCAAACTTTTCAAGGATAACGGTCTTGATGCCGTGATACTTGAGCATAATATTGATACCCATTATATAACCTACCTTGAGTATAAGGAAAAGGATATAAGATTTGTCAGAATAGACTCCGAAACGGACGAGGCTCTTAAATCAGATGATAACGACAAATCTGACGCTGCCGACAACGAAAAAATTATTGAAATATTTAAAAACGCACTGTCGGACGATAAAATTGAAATTAAGGCACAAGCTCTTAAAACGACCGACACTCCCGCAATGATTACCATTGACGAATATCAGAGAAGACTTAATGATATGAATAAAATGTACGGCAATATGTTCGGAGCAATGAATGACAAGGCAAAGGAAACGCTTATTGTTAATACTGCAAACAGCGTTATAGGAAAACTTACAGAACTCGATGAAGAAAAACAAAAACTTATATGCCGACATATTTATGACCTTGCAATCATAAGTCAAAGAAGATTAAGTGCCGCAGAGCTTGAGGCATTTATAGCAAACAGTGTCAAGGTTATGGATCTTATTTAAGTTTTAGCGTAAAAAATTAAGCTGTGATTTTTATTGCTCCGAATTTATTTATTACGGATTTACGGCGGTATTATACCGCCGCATGGAGGTGGTATTTTTGGATTTTGATGCTTTTTCGGCCGGAGTTGAACCCGGAGGTTTGAGAAATACAAAGGATATAGGTATTCTTATATGCTATATGCTCGATTATATCAATAAACCGTTTAACCGTGATGATCTTATTGATATAATACAGGAAAACGGTATTGCTAATTATTTCGAGGTCGTTTCTGCACTTTCGGATCTCATAAAATGCGGAAATGTAAGTACAGATGACAGTTCAATGATCTCCGTGACCGAAAACGGAAAGATGATATCCGACCAGCTTAGCGGTGAGCTTTCACTCTTTATAAAACAAAAAGCTATATCCTCAATATTGAGGCTGGTTAAGGAAAGGAAACTTGCAAGCGAAAATCCTGTCGTGATAACTAAAACCGATGATGGCGGTTATTACGTCAATATGAGAATTACAAACGGGAATATCGACCTCATGTCCCTTAATGTGTATGTACCCGACCGCTCGGCTGCCGAAAAGGTTAAAAAACAGTTTGAGAAAGACCCTGATGAACTCTATACGGTACTTCTTGCAGGTGCAACGGGTGAAAAGGAAATACTTAAAAAGGCTTTGCTGTTTTTAGAGGAGCAGTGACCAAAAAGCAATCGGAATTTTTTCCGGTTGCTTTTTTTATCTGTACCGTGATTTTATTAAATGAAATCACAGTGCAGATCATATCTCAATACATTTCAAAATAATTTGACATATGATATAAAAAAATATATAATGTAACTAAAGAGAGGGCGTGATACCTATGGAAAATGAAGAACTGAATGATGTCAGAACGACAAAACACAAAACAAAGGACAGCGTGTTTTCACGGCTTTTCAGTGATCCGGAAAATATACTTGAGTTGTATAGGGAGTTGCACCCCGAAGACACGGAAACAACGGTTGATGACATCAGTCTTGAAACGCTTGAAACAGTATTTATCAACGACATATACAATGATTTGGGATTTATCGTTAAGCATGGGGAAAAATCAAAGTATATTCTGTTGGTCGAGGCGCAGAGCAAGTGGACGGAAAATATAACCCTGCGTATGCTGTTTTATATAACCGAAACATACAGACGTTATTTAAAATCAACAAAGCAGAGTGAGCATATTACAAAGAAAGTATAT
>CANQBP010000064.1 GCA_947589415.1 uncultured Clostridia bacterium | reverse complement strand
AGGAGGTAATAGTAATGAAAATTTTGTATAAAACAAAAAAATGGGATAAAGACATTGCACAAACTAAAGAAATGACAGAGAAATTTATAGAACGTCATGGAATATCTCCTGAACAATTTAATATTAACAATAATATTAGTAAGCATATGAAATGCAAAGCAGAAAAAAACGGTAATGCTGTTTGTGATTATATTTCATTATATTTCATTATAGGTCTTAATTATGAGATAGCATCAGGAACAAGTTGGCTGTTGTATAACAACATTGATGATTGTGTCGGTAATCTGTATTTGTATATATTATCAATGAAAAAAGCATATGATTTGGCAAGGTGTGGAAATACAACTCAAAATCCTGGGGTAGAACAAGCGATGTCCGGAGATGAAATATATTTAATTGCACATTCAGCCATGGCTATTGATAAATTTAATTTGTGGTCAGATTACAGTTGCAAAATTCAAATATTAACAGCTTTTTATCAAGATAACCTTGAACTTGCAAGAAAATTGGTTGAACAACTTCCGGACAATGTTGATGATTACCGAGAAGTATATTTTTATGATGATAAATTCTTAAAAAAGATTTATCTTGCTATATTGGATAAAGATGAAGTAAGGTTTAATGACGAACTGTTAAACAGAATAAAAAAATTGAGAAGAAATATGGTAGGATACTTGACATATGTTGATGTTGTGTCTATAAGTCTGATTAAATTAGCTAAAAAACAAGGATTAAACTATAATTTTGATATTATAGAAATTCCAAAATATTTTTTTAGTGATGATTTTAAAATTGACACAGACAGATATATGTTGCCTAAAATCGAATAGGGTGAATAGTGACTGCTTTCCATATAAAAAGTTTAAGTTGTAGAGGGTACATTTACTAATAGTCCGTAACTTACCGCTATGCTTACTGTCAGGGCAACGTATGTTTGAGCCGTTCGGTCTTATCCCAAAGATTGACCGGAGTACCATAGGACAGGTGTGCCTTACTTGTTCGGAATGATTTAACGGCATTAGAATTTGCAAAAAGATTGATATATCATGCTCGTGAAAGTGAAGCAGAAACTATACTTTTGGACATTATCGAAAGAAATCCGAGTTATAAGAAAGCGGTAATAGAACTTAATAAGCTAAAGTAGTTATATAAATATTTAATTTTAATACAGTTAATTAAGTTATCACTTCAACAACATAGGAAGTGCAACGGTTGTTACCGATGACAGCGGCGAAATAATACACGCTTTCACCTGCGGTATGTATGGGGAGCTGCCATCAGGTGACACTTAATAAAAAACCGGCTCAAGATATATTATGATTGGGTATCGTCAGGCAAGCCGAAGATAATGGAGGTAAATGGAAATGGTTGGTTTTAATTCAGATTATATAGACGAGATACTTTGTGATGATAATTCTGAAAGGGCTATTGATAAAATTGTGGAAATTTGTCGTACATCTAATGAAAAGGATTTCGGATATATTACAAATTATTTGCTAAAATTGATAAATGAAACAAATGATCCGGGCATTAGGAATATGGTTGCTTTAATTTTTATGGATTTAAGATTTGACGATGCAGTACCTACGCTTATCACTTTAATTAACAATCCGAAAAATAAGAATTGCAGGGGTACTTTAATATATGCATTAGAAAGTTTAAATTGTGCAGATCAAATAAAGCATATAATATATATTTTGTTTGAGGGAAATTACGAATGTAAATGGAACCTGTATTCATTGATACAAGAGAAAATAGGTGAAATGAGTACCGAGGACAGACAATTATGTTTTGATTTGATTCATAATAAAAAAGAAGAATTATATGAGAATTTGAACCTTCTTAATGATACTGAAGAAATTTTCTCGAATTTCTGCAACAATGTACTGTAAGTATGAAGCTATTCCAAAAGTAGTACAAGGTGTAAGATGACTCGTTTAGAGATATGACGCTATGGTGTTGAAACCGGAATTGAGGGTTTCGCTTTTTTATCTGCCCTCATATTTGTCGAAATTTAATCCTCATACGGATTGTGTTTACTTTCAAAGAAAGAAGTCTGCCCGGGCATTTCAGCATCGTCCGCAGGGACGTTTTTTTTCAGCTTGAATTTGTCGGCAAGAGTTAGCAGGCAGAGCTTGTCATATTCCGCCAAATCCGCATTGAGTTTTTTGGTTTCTTCAGCGATAGCCTCCTTCCGCTTTTCAATTTTCGTTTCAAGTCTGGACAGCTTTTCCGCAGTTGAAATCATATCATCACCATCATTCATATTTTAGCAAGCTGAATTATTCAGCCTATATTAAAATTATAGCGCAGTTTTGGTGATTTGTCTATTCGCATTGCGAACGAAATTGAGTGCGCCATAAAAGTTTTCCGTTCGATATTTTGACCGAAGAAAATAAAAAAGCTGCGGAGCGAAGAACACTCACGCAGCTTGTAGAAAATTTAGGAAAGTTCCAAACTTATCCATTCAATCTTTTCTGAACACTTTTGACAACGAACATTTATTGTAATCCAATCAAAAGAGTCAACGTAATCATCCGGAGAAAATCTGTCGGGATATTCATTCACGCATTCTTCAATGAATTGCTCTTTGTCCTCTATTTCAATATCAAGAGAAATTGAAAAAATAGTTGACCCGCATTTGTGACAAATAAAATCTGTAAGGCGATTATCGGGTGCTGTTTTGAAGTCACCACATACCAACCCATTGTATCCCTGTGTCGCTTCATCAAATATCAGGTGCTTTTTATGGCAGTTGTTACATACAGCTACAACCTTTAGACCGTCTTGCTCACTATAATCCAATGTTTCATCATATTGGCGATTTTCATTATGTAAGATTGAAAAATATTCACAGCCGCAATTGCAAATGATACTTCCACTCAAAATGGAAGTGTCTGTATTGTTTTCATTCACTCTGAAAATAGATTTTAAGTGTGTTGGAATTGGGTAATTCATATTATTTTGCCTCCTGTTATAAAGTTCAAAACAAGTGCTTACTTTCGCTTTTACATTATACCATACCTTGTCCAAAAAACAATCTCTTTTCTGAAAAAATAAATGACAAAAATTCAATGTTGAAATTATGCGAAAAGCACCATGAATATAGCAGTTGTAAATATTTTAAATCGCTACTGTACTAATGTATGGTACGAAAATTAAGTAGGGAAGGTTTATCATGGGTAGTTACATAAATGTGGGAATGGTTTCAAATGATAAAATGAATGTTTTTATCAATAAGTGTAAGGAAATAATAGAGAAATATTGTAATATTTCATCAATTATAATAAAATTTCCTATTGATAATGATTGTGAAAATTGGGTTGAATATGTAAAAAATGCCGGTGATGTTCGTGAGGTACTCGGTAAATGCTGCGACAACGAATTTGCGCAGTGCAGACTCAACTTTAGTACGGTTGGCAAATTCAAAGATAGTGAGATAAAAATGGTAGATATTAAATTTAACTTACACGATAGTATGATTGAAAATATTGATTATATACACAACAAAAAAGAGTTAAAACTAAAAATATACTTATGCAACTGGAAACAAAAAAATTATCAGGACGGTGATCCCGAAATGATAGAATTATATTTGATTTTTCACGATGTAAAATCATTTGAAACTGAAAGCAGTAAGGATATTTATGTTAATGGGGAGATAATTGAAGTAAAACAAATTGACAGTAACACGTTAAAATTTATGGTTCTTTGTGACAATGATACAAAGAATATTACAATATCAGCACGGGAAGTAAGTTACTTTTATGATTGATCTATGGAGTTTTTGAAGAACCTGTTAAAGTCTGTAACTTTGAGGTTCGGGATTTCCATACGTATTATGTTGGTAGGAACTTTATTTTTGTACATAATTGTTGTGGATATAGTCGAGTGCAGGGGGAGGTAGTGAGGAAAGGATTAGGGTTAATGGTTATGGGAAAATTAAGATGACAAATAAGAATATTATAGGGGGTTTAAGTTATGTTATTGCAGCCTGAGTATTGCGCTAATATTATAGTAGGAGTTACACATAAGCGTAGGTTTTATTGGTTTGTTACTGATAAATCACTATGGTTTTTAGATTATGAGAAATTGTATAAATCATTAGAAGATTCATATATTGAGATGGGACGCTCCAAAAAACGATTTATTTATGAAGTTGGAGATTTCACACAATTTTGTGAGGAACGGTGGGATATATCGGTTGTCAATAATAAATCTGTTGATAAGTTTTTAGATAAAATTAAAAAATATATGGTAACTTCAGAAGAATTAGGTGAATTATTAAAAAATGACCCCGAAAACCGAGCCTATTATCCGGCATTGTATGTTGACTTTGATCGGAAAGAATTATATTCATTTTTTCCGGAGCCGGAGAATTTTCAGGATTATGTTCCGGACGGTTGGAGTGGAGTGTATGAAAAATTTGATGAACTTATACCTGTTCGTTATAGATATTGGATAGGTAATAAAATGTAGTTGTTTTAACCATGAGAGTTTAAATAAGATTAAATTCGGGTTAGTGTAAGGTGGTTTATTTGTATATTGCAAATTATTTCACTAAGTGCTACAATAAGATTGACGGTTCGTCAACACATATTTTGAAATGAGGAGATGTATTTATGTCAGACAATAACATTTATATAAATAATTTTATAGAATTTCAATCAGACAAGGATCTTTTGTCTGTCGGGAAATTGATATCGCAAAATCTTCTTGGAGGATTAGAACTTTCCGGTTTGGATGATTGTCTTCATGAAGAAATTCCCTGTATATATATAAAGGAGTCAATCCTTGGGATAGGAATAGAACTTGATGGTTATCCGGGGTTTAACGAAGATGAGGGTTATACTTTATATATAGACCGGTATTGGCCGGTAAAGGGAGAAGAGGATCCTGTTGATTCGGAATGGAAAGAAAAACACGATTTTTTTAAGAACGGTCTTATGCAATATATAAGGGTATTACTGGGACGAATACCTGAAATAAAGTTGATTGATCCACAATAGGGTATGCTTGGGAAGAGAAAATGTTAAAATCAGTCAACAACATATATCTATGATAAACTCGGCAAAATCACAAGTGCAGAGAACGAGCTTGAAACGATAAGCTATACATATTACTGCAACCATTACCGTAAGTTATTGTAAATGTAATGAAGCTGATAAACGATATTCATTCCGAACGTTTGAATGTTCTGCCGATTATTGTGCAGACTAAATCATCTTCGGGAGATTTATAGTTTCTGCCGCTTTAGATTTAGTTGATATACTTTGTTGCGCATTTTTCACTTTTTATAAAAGACTATAAAATTAACACAACTCCATTTATTTTATGCTTGCGGTAATTATATCGGTAAATGGAGTAGTACTAAAGAAGGATATTTAATAATGCTAATGCCAACTAAAGATGAAATTAAAGAGAAATTAGAGCTATTACTTAAAAAGGATATAAGTAGAGAAGAGATATCCGATTGGGCTATGGCTTATATAATTGATGATGAAAAAATACAGAATTTCAATGATTTATTATGGGATTATATAGTAGATATTTCATTTATTGGAGAAATGATTGCACCAAATACTTATTTGTATGATGATGATAAGGTAATGAGTCTGTATAACTCACTTGAATGTATTTGAAAACATAAAGATAAAATCTGCAAGAAAAGGACTTGTGAATGGAATTAAGATGTTAGTTCCATAAAACAAGAGTGAACAGAGAGATTAAGTAAAAGTAACTCCGTAAAAGGTCACATTTTTTAAACAAGCTCAATTAGGAGGACAAAATGAAACATCAAAAAGTTTATAATTTAATTCCGGGCGAAAGAGTAGATAATATTGAGATAGTTGAAACAATAAAATGTAAAATAGCAAATGTTGAACTCAATGATTGTATAATGGAAAACGAACAGAGTTATATATCCTACATATCGGGATTTCATGATTGTTATGTATTATACCTTGATCCTATGAATATAGTAATAAGATTGTACAAAGCAGATTCCGATAAATTATTATCTTTTTTAAGTTCCAATATTAGTTTTTATTACGGACGAGGTTTGGACATTGCAGTATGCCCTTTGAATATTGATTGTGTTATAGTTTTCAATCATGATGGGCAGGCGTTTTTGATAAAGTAAACCCAAACGAGATAGTGTCAACACCGTACTGTCCGTTCTATTAACCGGTACGTGGTTGGACAAACGCTGTTTACCTTAGAGCAGGGGATATACCGGTACTTTTAAACAGCAGGTATGTTGTTGAAAATGTCATTTTATTGTATTATTCTATGATTTTTAATCTATACATAAGAATGACATTGATGTTTAACCTTAGTATGTTGATAGGCATTAAAAATAATAAATCAGGGGTGTATATATTATGAAGTTAGACTATGATATGGGAACCGGCAGAAACGAGCTTATGTGGAAAATTTCTCACGATGAGGAAACCGAGGAAGAAGTAATCGAGGAAATTAACAAATGCAGTGA
>CANQBP010000063.1 GCA_947589415.1 uncultured Clostridia bacterium | reverse complement strand
TGCCATCAGTTATTCCCTCCTGATTACTTCTTCTTGTTAGCCATTGTCTTTCTCTTACCCTTTCTTGTGCGGGCATTAGTTTTTGAACGCTGTCCGCGAACGGGAAGATTAGTACGGTGACGTATTCCTCTGTAACAACCGATTTCGATAAGTCTTTTTATATCGAAAGCGATATCTCTTCTAAGGTCACCCTCAACCCTTACATTATGGTCGATATACTCTTTTATCTTAGCAACGTCATCTTCCGAAAGATCTCTTACTCTTGTATCGGGATTGACGCCTGTTGCTGCGAGAATATCGTTAGAAGTCTTGCGGCCTATGCCGAAAATATAGGTAAGACCTATCTCGACTCTTTTATCTCTTGGTAAATCCACACCTGCAATACGTGCCATTTATTTTCGCACCTCCGTTGGTATTTATGCGTCATTAGCCCTGACGCTGTTTATGCTTGGGGTTTTCACAGATAACCATGATTTTGCCCTTGCGCTTTATAACCTTACATTTTTCACAAATTTTCTTTACTGAAGGTCTGACTTTCATCGTGTTATCATTCCTTTCGATAGCCCACACTGGGGATATTACTTACTGCGCCATGTTATACGACCTTTTGTGAGGTCATACGGCGACATTTCAACCGTAACCTTGTCACCGGGAAGTATGCGAATGAAATTCATTCTCAGTTTTCCCGAAATATGAGCAAGGATAATATGTCCGTTTTGAAGCTCAACCTTGAACTGCGCATTCGGAAGAGCCTCTTTAACAATGCCCTCTACCTCAATTACGTCTTCCTTAGACAATATGATTACCTCCTTAGAACACTCCGGTCTTTCTGTTAAACGGATCGAGTGCCTCACTGAGCTTACTGTCATCATTCATTTCCTGTTCACCGAGAACAGTATTGGTGTACGCAAGATGAATAATGTTCTTTCGTTTTGGGCAGGAAAGTTTTCTCCCCCTGCCGTCGGCTATATATACAAAATCATTTTCAATGCGTACCACAACAAAAAAGCTGCCCTTATCATGCCCCGCCTTTGAAGCGACGACTGTTCCTCTACGTAAATTCATATTGCTCTCCTCAATCGGGCAATGTCAATATTACAGGGCCGTTCGGTGTCACGGCAATCGTATGCTCAAAATGAGCAGACAATTTACCGTCGGCCGTTACAGTCGTCCAACCGTCATCAAGCACTTTTACTTTATGTGTACCCTGATTTATCATCGGCTCTATGGCTATTGTCATACCCGGCAGCAATCGCACACCCCTGCCGGGTGTACCGTAATTAGGTATGCTGGGATCTTCATGCAGCTTCGCACCTACTCCGTGACCGACAAAATCTCTTACCACCGAGTAGCTGCGTGCCTCGGCATACTTTTGAACCGCATTACCGATATCGCCTGTTCTGTTTCCTGCCAATGCTTTCTTTATACCTTCAAAAAGAGCTTCTTTTGTAGCATTTAAAAGTGCTTCGGACTCTTTTGAAATATCACCGCAGGCAAATGTATAAGCATTGTCCCCGTGATATCCGTTAAGTTTTGCACCGACGTCAATACTGACGATATCCCCCTGTTTTAAGATAATTTTTGCACTCGGTATGCCGTGGATGACTACATTATTTACCGAAATACAGGCGCTTGCAGGAAAACCGCCATATCCGAGAAACGAGGGAGCTGCTCCCTGTTTCTCGATATATTTACGGACAATTGTGTCTATTTCGAGAGTTGAAACTCCGGGTTCGACAGCTTTTCCTGCTTCCTGCAAAGCCATTGATGAAACTCTTCCCGCCTCACGCATTGCTGCGATCTCACGGGTAGTTTTAAGAATTACCATACAATCTTACGCCTCAACTGCTTCAAGAATATGTTGAGTAGTATGCTCAACGGTATCCTTTCCCTCAACTATAAAGAGCTTATTTTGCTTTTCATAGTAATTCTTGAGGGGCTCGGTTTCCTTGTGATAAACCTCAAGACGTGCCTTAACCGTATCCGGGTGGTCATCCTTACGCTGAACAAGGGCGCCTGCGCATCTGTCGCAAACTCCGTCTTTTTGCGGCTGCTTATATTCAATATGATAGCTTGCACCGCATTTTTCGCAGACACGGCGTCCGGACATTCTTTTAATTATAGCATCGTCGGTAACTTCAATATCAATTACCTTGTCAATTGCTATACCCATATTGTCCAGAGCCTCGGCCTGGGGAATGGTTCTCGGAAAACCGTCAAGAATGAAGCCGTTACTGCAGTCATCTTTTGCAAGTCTTTCCTTAATGATGCCGATAACGACCTCATCGGGAACGAGTTGACCGGCCTCCATATAGGATTTTGCCTTGAGTCCCATTTCAGTACCGGTTTTCAGCGCTTCTCTTATTATATTTCCTGTTGAAATTGTAGGAATACTCAAGCGGTCGGAAATAACTTCCGCTTGTGTACCTTTGCCCGCACCGGGTGCGCCGAGTAAAATGATATTCATTACTTTCTGCTCCTTTCGTTTCAGAATTTATCAGTCAAGAAATCCCTTATAATGACGCATCATCAATTGTGACTCAAGCTGCCTCATTGTTTCAAGTGCAACACCTACAAGGATTATTACCGATGTACCTCCCAGCATAAGACCGGTCATTCCGGAGAACTTTGAGAAAAGAAGCGGAACTATTGCGATAAATGCAAGGAAAAGCGATCCTATAAGTGTTATACGTGAAATTATCTTAGCGATAAAATCTGTCGTGGGCTTGCCCGGTCTGATACCGGGGATCGTACCGTTGTTCTGGCGAAGATTGTTCGACATTTCCAACGGATTATACTGTATGGTTACATAGAAATAACCGAAACCGATAATCATTATGAAATAGAGTGCTATATACACCCAATTCGTTGGTGTGAAAATATTGAAGAAGCCCTTCCAGAAATCGGGTAAACTATTCTGATCAAGGAACATCAAAATCGTCTGCGGTATAGAAAGAATGGAGCTTGCAAAAATTATCGGCATTACGCCCGAAAGACCTACCTTAACGGGAAGGTACGAGCTTTGACCGCCGTACATTTTGCGTCCGACAACACGTTTTGCATACATAATCGGTATTCTGCGCTCCGCATCGTTCATAAATACTATGACCCAAATTATTACGAGGAATATCAGAACGAAGAGCAAGGAATAGATCAAGTTTTGTGTCTGACCTGCAAGACCGTCCTGGAAATTCTCCCAAAGTACAAGCATCGTAACCGGAAGTCTTGCGATAATACCTACGAAAAGAAGTATTGAAATACCGTTTCCAAGACCGTTCTGGTTAATCTGTTCGCCGAGCCACATCATAAGTGCCGTACCGGCAGTAAAGGTCATAATGATTGTTATTGCGGCAAATACTGCCGTAAAATTCCAACCTTGATACTCAACTATATTCTTAATGCTGCCGTCATCAGCCTGTACTTGTGACCTGAGCAGATAAATATAGTAAGCCGTACCCTGAATGATACCGATAATAACCGTAACATAACGTGTTATTGTACCAATTTTCTTTCTTCCCTCCGTACCCTCTTTTGACAGTCTTTCAAGCGGCGGGATTGCCACTGTCAACAACTGCATGATAATTGAGGAGTTGATGTACGGGGTTACAGACATTGCAAACAATGTTGCATTTGAAAATGCTCCGCCTGAAAACATATCGACATATGAAAGCATATTATTGGAATTATTCCAGTCGTTTGTTAGTGTTTTCAGAACGTCAACGTCCAGAAAAGGTACCGGAATAGCGGAACCCAATCTGAATATAAAAACGATAAATATCGTAAAAAGCATCTTTTTACGGAGATCAGGGACTTTCCATGCATTAGCGATTGTTTTAAACAAATCAAATCACCTCTGCCTTTCCTCCCGCAGCCTCGATCTTCTGCTTTGCCGTTTCCGAATATGCAGCAGCTTTAACATTGAGTTTTTTGTTAAGTTCACCGTTGCCGAGAATTTTTATACCGTCATATGCTTTTTTAACGATACCCATATCAATGAGGGTCTGCGCCGTTACCTCTGCACCGTCCTCAAAAGCATCAAGCGCAGATATGTTTACAGCGACAATTTTCTTGGCAAATATGTTATTGAAGCCTCTTTTGGGGATTCTTCTTTGAAGCGGCATCTGACCGCCCTCAAAACCGGGACGAATACTGCCGCCCGAACGTGCCTTTTGACCCTTATGACCCTTGCCGGCTGTTTTACCCTGACCTGAGCCGTGACCTCTGCCTATTCTTTTGGAAGCCTTTTTAGCTCCTGCGGCAGGTGAAAGTTCGTGCAAATACATCTTTTCCGCACCTCCTTGCTTATGCTTGTTCAACCTCGATGAGATGACTGATTTTTGCCACCTTACCTTTGGTCTGAACATTATCGGGCTGAACCGCAGTGCTGCCCGGTTTTGTAAGTCCGAGTGACTTTGCAGTAGCAATCTGATCCTTTGGTCTGCCGATCAGACTCTTTTTAAGAGTAATTTTGAGCTGTGCCATACTGCTTCTCCTCCCAGATTATCCTAAAATTTCCTTAACAGACTTGCCGCGTACAGCCGCAACCTCATCTGCCGTTCTAAGGCTCATAAGACCGGCAAGTGTTGCTCTTACAACATTGCAGGGGTTATTTGAACGAAGAGCCTTTGTTCTGATATCCTTTATACCAACTGCCTCGATTACCGCACGAACGGGACCGCCGGCAATTGCACCGGTACCGGGAGCCGCAGGCTTCATAAGAACCTTACCTGCTCCGTACTCGCCGATAACCTCGTGAGGTATTGTTGTACCCTTAAGTGAAATCTTAACGAGATTCTTCTTAGCATCCTCGATTCCCTTGCGGATCGCATCCGGAACCTCGCCTGCCTTGCCTATACCAAAGCCAACTATTCCGTTGCCGTCGCCCACCACGATGAGTGCGGCAAACTTATATATACGACCGCCCTTTACTGTCTTAGATACACGGTTGATAGCAACAACGTGTTCTTTCAAATCCAAAGTAGATCCGTCGATTAAAGCCAAAGCTACTCTCCTCCTTCTTAGAACTTAAGACCGCCCTCACGAGCGCCCTCTGCGAGTTCCTTGACACGGCCGTGGAATATATATCCGCCTCTGTCAAAAACTACTTCTGTTATGCCCTTCTCGGCTGCTCTCTTTGCAATAAGAGCCCCGACCTTGCGGGCAGCGTCCTTATTTCCGCCGTAACCATCTATATCCTTATCAAGCGTGGAAGCTGATGCAAGAGTAACACCCTTTACATCATCAATAAGCTGAGCATAGATGTTATTTGTGGAGCGGAATACATTAAGACGGGGACGTTCAGCGGTACCGCTGATTTTTCCTCTGACTCTCTTGTGGCGAGTAAGTCTTGCCTTATTTGTATCAGACTTTTTAACCATGGTTGATTCACTCCTTTATTACTTCTTACCCTTGCCGGCTTTACCTTCCTTGCGGCGGATAACTTCGTCAACATATTTGATTCCCTTGCCCTTATACGGCTCGGGCGGACGCTTTTCCCTTACCTCAGCAGCAAACTGGCCGACCTTCTGCTTGTCTATACCGTTTATGATGATCTTATTCGGAGTCGGTGCTTCGATTGTAATATCATCCGTATCGGATACTATAACCTGGTGTGAATAACCGAGGTTCATAACAAGGTTCTTTCCCTGCTTCTGCACACGATAACCTACACCGTTTACTTCAAGCTCTTTCTTGAAGCCCTCGGTTACACCGACAACCATATTGTGTATGTTTGTACGTGTAAGTCCGTGCAGTGAGCGGTTGAACTTATCGTCATCGGGACGAGTAACGATTATTTCGCTGCCCTCAACCTTTACATCCATGTTTGTATGGTACTTCTGTGTAAGCGTACCCTTAGGACCCTTGACTGTTATAACACCGTTTTCAACCTTTACGTCTACTCCGGCGGGAATATTTACGGGTTTTCTTCCAATTCGTGACATTTCTGTACCCCCATTACCAAACGTATGCCAGAACCTCGCCGCCTACATTCTCCTTGCGTGCCTGACGGTCAGTCATAACACCCTTTGATGTGGAGATGATAGCAACGCCAAGGCCCTTCATAACCTTCGGCATATTTTCTACGTCGCTGTATATACGGAGTCCGGGCTTTGATACTCTTTTAAGTCCTGTGATAACAGGAGTCTTGCCCTCGCCGTATTTAAGTGCGATCTTAATTATACCCTGCTTGCCGTCGTCAACGACCGAAAAGCTCTTGATATAGCCCTCGTCAAGAAGTATCTGTACGATTGCCTTCTTGATATTGGAAGCAGGAACCTCTACCGTATCATGTTTTGCAGTATTTGCATTACGTATTCTCGTAAGCAGATCTGCTATAGCATCTGTAATCTGCATAATCAGTTTACCTCCTTATAGTTTCGCCTTACCAGCTTGACTTCTTAACGCCCGGTATCTCGCCTTTGTATGCAAGCTCTCTGAAGCAGATACGGCAAATACCATATTTACGGAGATAAGCATGAGGTCTGCCGCAGATTTTGCATCTGTTATATGCTCTTGTGGAGAACTTGGGTTCTCTCTGCTGTTTTACCTTCATAGATGTCTTAGCCACGGTAATCCCTCCTTATTTCGCAAACGGAGCGCCCAT
>CANQBP010000062.1 GCA_947589415.1 uncultured Clostridia bacterium | reverse complement strand
CACTGCTGCTTTTTTTCACTTGCTCAGATGAGAGCCTGACAGTCACACTTGGAGAAGACGCCGCATTTACTGTACTAATTCCAATAAAAATATCGCACATGGATATAAACATTATAAGAATAATAATAATTGCGGCATACCGTTTTGCTCTCTGATTATAATTATTTTTCAAAGAAGTCATAATAGCATACCCTCCTTTCTTAAATATCGCTCCTGCTGTCCCCCTTCAACAGCAGGAGCAATTTTTGCGAAAAATCAAGCCTTAATCAATGCGGAAATAGCAAAAGTTGCCGCAAAACCTGCACCGGATAGTACCACGGAAACAATGCCGTTATTACGATCACGGGGATTTTCTTCCTGCTGTCCCTGAACGATTTTAATAATACCCGGAACAGCACCGATAGCCAGAATTGCAATCCTTACTAACCACATAATGACATCAATCAGGGTGTTCATGGTTGATGTGCTTGTTACATCTGACGGTGTGCTGTTTTCGGAATTTTCTGCAAATACGGTTACTGATGACAGGATAAGAAACATTGTACATATTGCAGCCGTACTTATGTACTTCTGAAATTTGTTTATCATGCGTTCTCTGCGTATCTGCCTGCTTGTCTTGGTGATAACTTCACCGTTTTCTTTTTCAATAATCTTAATTGCCATTGGTTATTTCTCCTTTCATTTTTCACTGTTTTAAGCGGACGTATTTTTTACAACATCGTATCACCCCCCATATTAAATATTGTTTAATCACCTCCTCCAACAAAAAAATAATGCTTGAAATAAAAAAGACCGAAGATTAAATTCTTCGATCCGCTTATAAGCCTGATATTATCTCTTTATAGTCGAACTTGCTGATTTAACGGTTTGTACGGCACTTGCAATCTTTTTAGTTGCAACAATTACTTTGCCCATTGCTCCCCCAACGGATGATAAAGCTCTCTCCTGAAGCGGAACGGCTGCCGCATTGAACTGCGGCATTTGCAGCATTTTTTTACCCATATCCGTTATTTTTGCAATACCATTCTCAACTTTCACCGCACCGCATTTCTCCCACTTTTTAACATTGCCTAATATTTTTTTAGACAAATTTTTATCAGGGTGGTTTATTACAGTGGAAAGGTCAAGTTTGTCCGAGTGATTGAAGAATGTAAAATCATTCATATAATCACCGCTCAGAGCAACACACATCTGCGACTCATTTGCGGCAGCTTGTGTATTATACATTTTATTGAACGCAGTTTGATATGCGGCTGTCTGATCTTGCTGTGCTGCTTTGATGAAGTTTTTTTTATTTATTTCATGTTTGCCCTTTTCTGTTATTACAAAACTATCTCCGTTAAGTTCAATTAAACCGTTTTGAGCAGCTTTAATAAAATTCTGCTTAACAGCTTCTTTTATGTTTTCATCACCGATATTTCTTATTGCATCAAGAGGCATTTTGCTCGATTGATTGAAATACGACAAATCTGTATATTGACCGGTAAAATTAAATCCGGATACATTCCCTTTATCAATAGTATCACTGACGAGCTTGTCTGTTGATGTATCTTTATTTTGGGCTTCAAAGTTGTTTAAAAATCTTTGCAGCATTTCGACAGCTTGAATAGTACCTTGTACCTTTTGTTTCATCTCGCTGCTTAATTCTTCAAACGTACTCATATATCAGACCTCCTCAATATCGTCAATATTTATTTCCGGTGGTATTACAGCATCATTGAACGATATCAGTTCACTTGTGCTGCTCTCAAAAATTTCTTTTAATTTTTTCCGGTTTTCTTCCGCTTGATCTTCCTCAAACGTAACAGACTGTATATCACCACCGTTTTCTATTGTATCAGATATTTCTCTTGCTAATCTTTGCATTTTTTCATACCTTTTTGCCCTATCCTCCTTAACACTTGCATAATCAACGGTTATATCGGAATTGTTCGCCCAATCCTTTTTGAATGAGCTGCCTACTTTACCTATCAACGGGTGCTGCAAGGTATTGAATTTATCAAGGAAAAACGGATTATACTCATCTACAAAAACAATACATTTACCATTCTTTCCTTTTTTCAATGCCCTTGAAATTTCTTCGGGCATTAAAAGTTCTCGGCTTGAGTAACTCTCATTATCCGAACCACCGCCCTGATTGCCCCTGTTATAGCTTCGTGTATCGGTACGAACGGTAGTTTTGCCGAGCTTTTTTGAAACATACTCTTTGCTGTCTTGATCGTTTGTACCGAGGAATGTAAATATTGAGCAGTTACCTATTATACTGTCAAATGTCTTTTCGTAGATCGCTTTAAGCTGTGACAAGCCTTGAAGCACTATACAGATCCTTATATTATACTTTCGCACTACCGCCAAAGTTTCCGCAAAGTTTGGTATTCTTCCGATATTAGCAAATTCATCCAGCTCACAACTGACAAGCAAAGGCAGTCTGTTGTTGTATTTTGCGCTTGCAATATACATCAGACGCTCAAAAAGCTGACTATAAAAAATATTGGCAACCGCCTTGTAAGTTTGGCGAGCTGCCGGTATTATAAGAAATATAGCTGTTTTATGTACCCCAACGTCATCAAAGTCCATTTCATCATCGCCCGTAAGCATATCGACATCTTCAACAGCCCAAAGTCTTAAACGTGTGGACAGCGTTTTGGCAATTGAACCGAGGGTTTCCTCAGGTGTACCGAGTAGTCCGTTCCAGTTGATCGAAGCCGCATCGTTTTTATTTTTTTCATTCATCTGATGTTTTTTCATGCAGCGTGCCAGCTCGCAGGTTTCATCAATTTTTCCGTTCTTATACTGAATGGAATTTACAAGTCGAATAACACGACCAAAGGACTTTACTTCATCATCTGCCTTGAAAAGATATAGCATAATCATAACCAGCATATCTTGTGCTGCACCGCTCCAGAAGTCCTCTTTTTCTCCCTCTCCGGCAGAATTTTTCATAAACAGGTCTGCAATATTAAGTACATCCTGTTCTTCTACCATATATACGAAAGGATTATATGAATTGGAAAGACTGATATTTGTCAAATTTAAGACACGAACTTTATAACCGTTTTCACGAAGCAATTTTGCACAGTCACGATACAGTTCTCCGGACGGATCAGTGACTACATAACTGCCTATCATCTGCATAATATCCGGTTTAATTTTTTTGAACGATTTACCTGCACCTGATCCACCGATAACGATTTCATTCAGGTTATGGCTTGAATAAAACTTATGATTGGGATTTTCTACCGTGACATAGAAGTTATCACCGCATGGAATACCTGTCTTGTCGGTAAACATTTTTTTATCATATTTATCAGCCCACCTTGCCGAGCCGTGTTCCATTCCACGGTAGTCATTGGGGTTTCGTGAGGTGGCTATTAAAAACACCATAAGAGCAATTCCGGCATAAACCCACCATATATCCCGTATCTGCATAATAAGGACTTCTTTTATAACCTCAGATGTTATCGGTAATTTAAGGCTCTCGGCAGTAAAAAGTGTGGAAAACGCATTTAATATATCATTCATTCCCGGTTCTGCAATCTTATGAATACGAATATATCCTAAATATGTGTAAGTTGCGTACAAGATGAATGACAGTCCCAACAGCGAACAAATGACTATTGTATAAATAACAGGTGCTTTACTTTTACTTCCTCTCAATTTATTTCTGTTTTCCTGCATTATCAAGACCTTACCTTTCTTGATTGATGTGCCTGATGATCCATTGCTGCTCGTACTGTTCCGATGTCATCTTTATCACATATAACACAATAACTATCATCGGTTTTACGTATACAAAATTGTATGTTTGTATCCGCAAGTTTTGATAATTTTTCCTTATCCGCTTTGATATAAACCGGATTAGTAATACCTTTAATTTCCAGAACCTCCTCCGGCGAGGTATAACTGCTGTCTATTCTGTCGGGTATACCATCCATATCTCTATCGTCATCCATCTTTATTTCCTCCAATCAATTTATCTATTTTTTCTTTAGCCGATTTATCAAAAATAATCAGCATTTCATCCTTTGATGCATCAAGCTGCTTTGCACGAATCAATATACCGGCTTTTGAAATTCTGCTCAATTCCTTTGACGATATTACCCTGTAATCATTATCAATAATAGTCGGACAGAAAGAGAATCCGTGTTGTTGTGTGTAATTATATGCCGTGGAAAACTGTACAGCCTTGATTATAATATTTACATCATATTCAAATGCAGTTTCATCAATATCTATAAACCTGTTTTGTATTACAACCGTTTTAAGATTTTCGCAAAATGAAAATGCGTTTGAGGATATGTTTATCAATGATGGAGGAAAACTAATATTATAAATGCTTGTACAATGTTCAAAAGCATTATTATCAATCTCCATTACTCCCTTGATATCTACAGAAGAAAGAGACGTGCAATCCCTAAAGCACTCGCAGCCTATGTACGTTATATTTTGGGGTATCACTATTTCTTCGAGCGATGAGCAACCCAAAAATGTTCCGTTGCAGAGATAGCCGATATCTTCACCAAACGTTATTTCATATAGGGAAGAACACCCTGAAAATGCATATTCTCCAATGAAATTAACGTTGTTAAGATCTATACTTTTGAGTTCTGCACAATGATTAAACGCATTACTTCCGATTTTAACCAATGAACACGGAAAAGACACATTATAAAGTTTTTCAAAATTAGAAAAGGCATTGTCACCAATCGCAACAACGCCCTCGGGTATTTCAATCCTCAAAATATCCTTATCTGTACAACCTCGGACTATATTATTTTCAATTATCAGGTTATTCATATTATCTCCTACCTTTTCTTTGACTGCATTTTTGTTTTTTCAATAATCTCATTTATTTCGTCTGTCTTAGATTTATCAAAAACTATCGTCAGTGTATTGCTGTTAGGATTTTTAACAGCCTGTATGGGAATACCGGCATTAAGGATATTTAACGCCTGTCTCTTCGAGACTTCTGTTTTTTTAACAAGATTCTTTTTATCTTCTGTCGGCACAGGTTTATCATTTTCAGTCTGTTTTTTTGTGCTTTTTTCCGGTTCTTCTTTAACATCGGATTTTTTATCATCAATATTCGTTTCATCCGGTTTTGCGGCATTATCAGCCTTCAGGGAAGGGTTATCCGAGATAATACGGTCAATATTGTCCGCAGCAACTTCTGCCTCGGTGTCTATAACTTTTTCTGCGGACTTACCGCTCATAGCCGCCTTTTCAGCAGTTTCGACGGCAGTATTTTTTATCTCATCAACCTTATCTTTAACAAGTTCGATCTTTGCCAGTTTATTAAGCTCCTGATCAAGCTCGTTAAGGTTATTGATTTTCGCCACCAGCTTATCCCTCTTACTTTCCAGCTTTTTAACCTTTGCCTTGAGCTTTATGGTATCAACATTATTAAGTCTGTTGCTTTCGAGTTTTGCAACTGCTCTTGAAATTTTTCCGTTTACCTTATCAAGTTGATTTTCAGCTCTGAAAATACTATCCTGCCTTAACGCTTTCATACCTTCGATAAATTCCGATTTTCCCGATGAAGGATTTCGAAGAGTATCAATAAAACCTTTAAGCTGATTAGTGCGTTCCTGTTTACGCTCAAGTTTTTTTATTTTTTTCTTGATCTTTTTTATCTTCTTCTCAATATCGGTTATTTTCTTATCTTTTTTTACTGCCGATTTCGATAATACATCAGAGAAAGAAGAAATAATCGGATTGAGCTTCTTATATGCATTACTGTCAATGACAGTTTTACACGCCGCTACAACGTCCGTCTGCTTATTCTGTGCTGCTCTGATATCGTCAATTCTTGCACTTAGCATATCAATTATATTCTGTTGCTTTGCAATATCACGCTTCAGATTGGATTGATTTTCTTCGATGAAATTAGTGAAAAATTCCTCGTTACTGATAACTTTTTCCTCGGTCATGATTTTACCTCCTTGACCTTACTCATATTGTATATGGGACTTGAAGTCCCATGTTTATCTTTTGGGCTTATCGCCCGGTGTATGCGGCGGTTCGGAATGTTCAATCCCGCCTTGCTCATCTTTCCTGCCATCAACATCAAGCTCGGCATTCAAAACAGCAAGTCGAGCAGATTTAGCTTGAAATTCTTCCTCTTTTGCGAACGGTTTCCCTATCTGATCCGTTACTTCCTTCAAGGACTTTTTATGTTCGGAAAGCCTGTCAATACGCTCTTTGCACACACTTTCCGGTTTATCAATCACGTTATCCATTCGGGTAAAATTATCTGCACCTAAGTCAAGATAATATGTACCCTCACGTGAAAGCGTTGCTTTATAGTATTGCGAAAAACTGTCAAACAAGACAGCAACCTGAAAGCCCCTGTACTCACCAACCGGAACATAATCACGATGACCGCCGCCCTGACGAACTGCTGTCATATAGGCATTTTTAAATGCTTCGGCAGCTTCTTTCTTGTCGGTATAGGTTTTGCCGTTAAGTGTAATACCTTCAAATATTTTCTTACCGTCCTCATCAAGTTTTATAGGGTGTTTCTGACAGAAAAGAAAATCATTTTGGTTTTTGGGGATATTCGTTTCAAGTATCTGTATTTTCTTTTTGATATCCTCCGCCATATCCTCAAGACGATACTGCTCCTGCTGATGAGAACTTCTCTCAAGCCTTAACTTGCCGATTTCATTGTCAAGCTCCATTTTTTCCTTGATACGAGGATCACCTACACAAAGAGCCTTGACCTCCGCATATGAGAGGGTAGCTTCATCAACATCGTCACATCGTCTTTGCGGAGATTTTGAAGTCATAATTTGACTGATAAACGACTGTTTACGTTCTAACATCTGAAACAGGTATGCGTCAAAGGTGTCTTTGGTGCAATAGCGATA
>CANQBP010000061.1 GCA_947589415.1 uncultured Clostridia bacterium | reverse complement strand
AAGTATTGGATTGACAAAGGTTCTGACGAATTGGCGTGCTTCCGTGCGCCTATGACGTGTCACAACAATATACGCAGATTAAAACTTAATAAAGGCGAAGAAGCTGCTCATTGGTATCGGTATATAAATACAGCTGCCATTTTAAATTGCTGGGATACAACCTGTGATGCTATGAATGGCGCCGACAAGGATAAATTACAAGACTGTCCTTGTAAAACTCGGTGAACCTATACATATAGGGTGTGCATTTTTAATGTGCTAACGGTGAAAGGCCGCAAGACCCAACAGCCGTGCTAAAATTTGTAAATTATTATCTGCTAAATATAAAATGGTTGAAGAAAAAATAATAAATATAAATGGTGTTGATTATATTGCCGCAAGCGATGGAAAGATATACAGCACCAAAAATGTTGGTAAAGCAAAATTTCATCAAGAAATAAAACAGAGAAAAAATAGCGATGGTTATTATTGTATTACTACCGGAAAAAATGGGAATAGAAGGTCTGTTAGAGTGCATAGGATAATTGCGAAAGCGTTTGTTCCTAATGTAAATAATTTGCCAGAAGTTGACCATATAGACAACAATAGAGAAAATAACAATTCATCAAATTTACAATGGATTACAGGGATTGAAAATAAAAAGAAGACGCCATTTGAAAAAAGAAGTGTAACACATAAGCATGAATTAAATGGAAGGGCAATGCTTACGGTTGACGATGTTAAAGAAATTCGTTTATTATACAAAAATGGTATGAAGAAATCAGAAATAGCAGATAGATATAATCGTGGTTGGAGTACAATCCATAACATTATTATTGAGAATACTTGGAGAGGAATTTAAGATAATAATTTATAAATCATGTGTAACGACTATCAAAAGCGCGGGCAAAGGAGAAAGACCTTGTTTGCAGCAAGTAGAGTACATTCAGTTTGAGATAACTGTTTGGAAGCGCCGAGGCTTATATTTTGGTAACAGAAATATAAGTATGATATAGTCTAATCCCCTACTAAAATATCGGGTAACCGAGGGTATAAATGGGCGATACCAATATGGACACGGACAATCCAATTATTATTCGTAATACACTTAATTCGCCAACTATTGTTTGTGTTCAGAGAAAAGCTGAAAAGGTTATACCAACAGAAGAAGATATTATTAAAGCGAACAAACTCGCTTTTAATGATGATATTGGTACTGTTACAAACCATGTTACCAGTATGATTGAGGTGCAAGCTGGTTTTGAGCCTGGAACACCAGAGTATGAAACGCTTTCTTATAGAATCATGTGCGGTCAGCTATTTCAGCAGAATACGATCGATAGATCTAAGGGAATTATTGCTAAGCCTATGCCTGAAAATTGGTATAGCATAAGAAATAACCTTATTAAAGACAGTGATGACTTAGAAACTGCTGCGAAAAAGAAATTTAATCAAAAAATCGTTGCAGCCAATAAGCCATATTTTATGACATATGTATATCCCTCATTAAGAACTCAAACCAATACCTATAACACAAATAGTAATAATGGCGCACTTATGAGATTTGGTTCATATGGAATTCGTAGCTTTGAGGATTTATATAACTATGAACCGAAAACTAAAGAAATGATTGAGTGTCTGCGACTTCACGGAGAAATGGTTGGGCGCAATGCCTGTGTTGTTAATAAAATTTGTTGGATTTTTGAAGATGTTTTCGATGGTTATCTTTCAAAAAAGTATAAACAACCTGAATTTGATTATAGTATTTTGAAGTGCAATGTTGAATACAGTAAAAAGAATTATGCAGATATTTTTGCTCTATATAAAGAATATCAGAAACGAGTAGAGAATTTTCAAAAGAAAAAACGAACACAAAAACTTACTCCACTTGAAAATTATGAGAAAAAGAATGTTTTTGTGGATTGGTTTAAAAAAGAGTGCGAAATAGTTTGTAGCAACGAATATGAACTTTGTGATATCGTTCTTGATATTTGTTATAGGACAGAAAAATCTAAACAATTCGCATGGGACATTTGTGGTGATGTAATTTTGGATAATCTGTTGAGAAACAACGGTGGAGTAATCCATTTTCCAAAATTGGTAAATGGTAAGGGTGAATTTGAGTATTGCGGAGAGAATTTTGTGATGTGTAAAAAGGTGATTGGAGTTGATAGCAATGATTGTGTTGAATGAGAAAGTATTTGCGGAGGAATGCTTGCAAAAGAAGTCTATTAGTGATAAGCCTTTTTACACACTCTCAATTCTCGCAAAGTACTATTACCATTACTTTGGATATAGAAAAAGTAAAATCACTGAATTACTAACAGACTTCATGGAGAAGTATTATCCAAAGTACGATTGCAATAAGTCAATGTGGAATGAGAGTATTGAAAAAATCTCTAAGAATGCCGGTAAATATACCCTGTTTGAGATAGACGGGGTATGGATTTCAGAAGCAGAACTTGAAACGATAGCTAATATACACAATAAGGTTTTGGAAAGGCTTGCATTTACCCTACTTTGTCTTGCCAAACTTGGCAACATGAAAAATTCAAAGAATAACGGATGGGTCAATAACAATGCTAAAGAAGTTTTTTCTCTTGCAAGAATTTCATGTAGTGTAGCAAGCAGATATGAAAGACTTGGCGAACTTCACAATATGTCACTCTTGGAATTTCCAAAACGCATTGATAATCTTAGTTGTAGAGTTACATATATCAACGATGACAGTCCTAAGAAATTATTTATTACTGATTTTAGAGAACTCGGTTATGAGTACCGCAAATATTGTGGAGAAAATTATATTAAATGTCAAGAATGCGGGAGATTATTTAAAGTAAATAGTAGACACTATAAATATTGCACGCTTTGTAAAAGTGAAGATAGTTCAAAAGATAAATGTATCATATGTGCCGATTGTGGTAGAGCATTCTTTGTAAGTAGCAAAAACAATACTGTTCGTAGATGTAAAGTATGCCAATGTAAAAGAAATAAAGATAGAAAAAAGGTATGGTATGAAAAACAGAAAAAGGAAAATGTGTAGAAAAGAAAAATTAGAATCCATTTTGTTAAAAAGTAATAATATTCAGCTTATAAGCAAGAATGGGTCAACTATATATTGCAAGTGTGGTATTTGTAATAATAATTTTAAAGTTGTTGGATATATGAATAGATATAAATTTGTTTGTCCAATTTGCAAAAAGAAAAAACTTGCCGAGATGAAGAAAGAAAAAAGAGTGAGTAATGAAAAGAGCAATTATACGTCAATCAAACGAAAGTGTAGTTATTTGCAATATTGTTTGTCAACCAAGAAATATTTATGTGATAAATGTTTGATAGAAACAACACCATTTTATTCTAAAGAAGAATTTGCAGATATTGTAAATAGTGCAAATAAATCTATAACTGTTACAGGCAATTATATAGATTCTAAGACAAAAATAGAATATGAATGTAATATTTGTGGAAATAAATATTTTGCAAAGCCGTATAACTTGCTTAAAGGTATTGCCGGGTGTAAACACTGCCATAGTTCTAATGGTGAAAGGATTATTTCATTATGGTTGTTAAAACATAATATCAATTATGAAATAGAAAAAATATTTAATGATTGTAAATACCATAGACCACTAAGATTTGATTTTTATTTGCCTAATGTTAATGTAGCAATAGAATATGACGGCAAGCAACATTTCGAGCCGGTACAATTTTCTTCGCAGCAGAATGCCAAAGATAATCTAAAAGGAGTTCAAATAAGAGATGAAATAAAAAACGAGTATTGCAAAAAAAATAATATCAAATTGATTAGAATAAAGCATACAAATTTAGATATTGAGGGTATATTAGACAATACCATCTTGCCACTTTATTATTCAAATTAGAAATATCAAATTATGTTGTCTACTTTTTTCGATTAACAGTATTCATTTTTTTACCCCTAAATTGGTAAGTTATTGAGCTATATAAGATTTTTCTATAAAAAATCAAATATTGTATATGAAGGGAATATAGAATAAAGTCCCTTTGTTCTCATTTCTTTATCTTTCTCTTTTCTTTGTGTAATGCACTGGCGTGGCAATAGCTGCGCCAGATGCAAACAATATAATATTTATATTGTGGCTAAAAAAGTCGTCTTTGTAAAAAAAAAGAGTTATTGGGAATTCAAGAATTCATTTTTACATTTCTGCTTATGGGTAGGTAGAGCGTAATTGGTATCGCACCGGACTGTAACTCCGGTTCTTAATTGACACTGTTGGTTCAAGTCCAACCCTGCCCACCAATTTAAAATAGTTTTATTATATATTCTCATATAGTTCATATGGTAGAACACCTGACTGTTAATCAGGAAGTCGTAGGTTCAAGTCCTACTGTGAGAGCCATTCAGAGCATCAGCTGTAATGCAAGTTTGAGACTTGCTGTCATATCACGCCGGCGTAGCTCAATAGGTAGAGTGCTTGGCTTGTAATCAAGAAGTTGCAGGTTCAACTCCTGTTGCCAGCTCCACTAAAAATTTTAAGAAAAGGTGGTTATAAACCATTGAAACAGGTTAATAACGAAGAAATGAAAAAATTGATTGATAACAAATATGTGTGCAATAGCAAAAAAGGGTATGTTGATAAGTATGGTAATCCTGTCGGTTTTTATCGTACAAAGAATAAGCGATACATTGAGGATAAGTATGTAGATATTGCAAAGAAATTACCATAAGAAAGGAATATGCCATATGAGTAAAAAGAAGTTGAAAACAGATGGCATTTATTTTACCGGTATGGCTTCTGACGAAGTAACCGGTTCGCAATATCTTGTACGTTTTGGAAAATATCAATGTTTATTAGAGTGTGGACTATATCAATCTGCAAATAATAGTTATTTGGATTCGTATAAAATAAACTCTGAAAAGTTTAAGTTTAAACCATCTGAAATTGATTTTATTTTTGTTGCACATCCACATATTGATCATTGTGGTTTAATTCCAAGATTAGTTAAACAAGGTTTCAAAGGAAAAATTATCACAACCAAAAATACAGCTACAATTATGAAACCGCTACTACTAAATTCTTGTTGTATTGTTGAGGACGAAGCCAGGATTCTTTCAAAACGATATAAAAGAAATTATGAACCTCTATATGAAGAAACTGATGTTTATACTGCTTTAAACCTCATTCAAGAATATGATGAATATGATACATTATATCATCTTAATGATACAATTAGTTTTCAGTGGCTAAAAAATTCACACTGTATTGGTGCTGCTCAATTGCAGTTGGTACTTCACAATAATGAAAAAACAAGAAAAATATTATACACATCAGATATTGGTGCATTAAAAACTAATAACCATTATCTTGCTGATACCGAGATTCCAGATATGTTTAATGATATTGCTATTATGGAAGCTACATACGGAAATGCCAAACGAGAAATCGGTAAATCAAGAAATTTTGATGTGCAACATTTAAAAGTTGCTATTGATACTGTTTTGGATAGAAAAGGTTCTGTAATTATACCATGTTTTAGTTTTAGTAGAACACAAGAACTTTTATCTACCCTGTATGATATTTATGGAAATGATGAAGATTTTGACACTCAAATTATTGTTGACTCAAAATTGAGTTGTGATATTAGTAAATTATATTCATCACTACTAAATGGGGACAATTTAAAAATATGGGCATCTGTATACAACTGGAATAATGTAAGATTTATTTCTGACGTAGATGAGTCACAGCATTCTTTAATGGACTCAACACCTAAAATTGTTATTTCATCTTCGGGCTTTTGTACGAATGGCAGAGTTGTCAATTATCTTAAAAAGTACATTAAGGATAGAAATAGTATGATTATCTTTTCCGGATATACCGGAGATAATGCATCATATTTATCGTACCGAATTAAAAATTATAGAGAACATAAATTTATTAGTATAAATAAAGAAAAGATTCTTAATCTTGCAGATTGCATTACTCTTTCTAGTTTTAGCAGTCATGCGAACTACAATGATTTAATTAAGTATGGAAGTTCACTTAAAACGAACAAATTATTCTTAGTTCATGGCTCTACTGAAGGCAAGAGATGTTTGTCTACCAGTTTACAAGAAGCAATTTGCAAAAATGATAAATCGTATCGAGTAATATCCGCCTTTAAAGGTATGATAGTTCATTTATAGGAGGACATATATGGAGAAAGATAATATTCAGCAGATTTATAATTATTGTTATGAAGATAGATTTCAAGAAGAAGATTTAGAAAATAGGCGATTGTATCTCAACGGAGAAATTGATGGGAATGTAATTGATAATATTGTTTATTACATTATGAGATATAATCGGATTGATAAAGGAATTTCGATTAGTGAAAGAAAACCAATTATTTTATATATTAACTCTCCCGGAGGAAGTGTTGTAGATGGCTATGGAGTAATTGATACTATTCTTTTCAGTGAAACTCCCGTATACACTGTTAATATTGCTTTGTGCGCATCTATGGGATTTTTGATTTATCTTGCGGGAACAAAACGGTATTTTATGCCACATAGCGAATTTTTACTGCATGATGGTTCTACTATGGGATTTGATTCTATGGCAAAAATGAAAGATAGAATGGAGTTTGAAACTATTCAGCTTGAAAAAATGACAAAAGAATACATTATGAGTAGAACTAATATTGATGAAAAATTATATGATGAGAAATATAGAGTTGAGTGGTATTTTCTACCAAATGAAGGAAAGAGTATCGGAGCTGTCGATTATATAATCGGAGAGGATTGCGGAATTAATGAAATTGTATAATAGCATATTTGTTTGTATTGATAATTTGATTATGAAATTTGGAGGAACATAAAGCTTGATTAGTAGATTAGATAATGAAAACGAGGAACAATTTATATGGAGAATAGGACAAGACAAAGATAATGGCTTAATTGATTTAAGTTGGGAACAAATAGCTGATATAATCAATAA
>CANQBP010000060.1 GCA_947589415.1 uncultured Clostridia bacterium | reverse complement strand
GGTTTGTGCCATAAAAACATCCCCTTTCTGTTTATAGTATATCATGATTGATATACGTTGTCAATAAATTTATTTGCGATATATAAAATATTGGTAAGTTCAAGGAGGTAATCATTTATGCCATCAGAAAAAAAGACATTTGATGAAATTACATTGAACGCTAATGAATTGGATTTTAGTGGTGGCAAGATGACATCGGAACAGTACGAGCAGCAATGGATCATCAGGCACATCAATCAAGAAAGGCAAGGTTTTGATAATGCAGGAAAACAGAAATAAATTGAGGGGAAGTAAAAAAGTTTTTTGTTGACAACTTTTTCCCCATTTTTATAATTTTTGCCAACGCCTTGCTTGTTGTTTTGTTTGGCATAAACGTCTTATCATCAACACTGCAATATGAATTGTTCAGCTTGCGTGGGGCTATGAAATTGGTCGGCAGGTTATTTTTATCAAAAATATGGATCGATCTTTCATGTAAGATGTGTATTTTCTGTATAAATACAGCTTGCACACTATTAAGTGACATTATAGGCAAATCAAAATCAATGCTTTCTAACGTTGATTTTAATTTTGTGTTCATGTACAGTTCTGATATACCTGTTGTAGGCTATGTTATTGACTTTATAGTTATGATCTTAGTCCTGATTATTACAACGATAATGTTCATACCTTTGCTCTTCTTTTTGTTAAAAGTAATTATGAAGTTATTCATAATCAATTTTGAACTTGCCGGACTTACGGCGATATCACCGCCATTTTTTGCCTGCCTATGTGGTGAATCGACTGCCCGGTATTTCAAAAACTTTTTTACAACCTTTATATCAGTACTTGCGGAACTGATTTTTATGGGTATTGTTTACGCTGCATTCATCAACTGGTACACATCAGTCGGCGATCTCGGCATAAATGCAAACATAACTGATTTTAATATATTGCCGCAAATCGGCAATATGCTTACATTTTCACTCGTGTTCATAGCTGCTTGCAAGTTAATGATAGATCCTCCTCAAATATTTAAAAATTTAATAAAATAATGCTTGAAAATTAACGTATTTTGTGATACTATGGTGATATCAAGTTTTAAGGAGTTGTGTTCCAATGAATATAAAAAATACTATTCTATCAATAATTTTTGCAATGACTTCCATAGCAGCCTTTTCAGCCTGTAATCAGAATTCAACCGAAGCTGATACCCAAAGTAATTTGAATGATGAACCGTCCGTTGAGTTATCGGCAGAGGTTGTTGAGTCTGCGGTAGAGTCAGTAGAAGAAAGTACAGCAATTTCAAGTGAAGATGAAAGTGTATATGTATTTGACCCGACCACTCTAACGGGTGGGGGAAGCCATGATGAAGAAGATAGTGAAGATGAAGAAAGCAGCAATACCAATGAGTATTTAGGTTTTACGTATGAATTTGTTGATGAATATCATGACTATAATGATGTTATCGAAATTACGAAATTCACCGGGACTTCAAAGGATATAGTTATCCCAAACGAAATAGATGGACATTCCGTGATGATTATTGGCGAAAAAGCGTTTGAGGGTAATGAAAATATTCAATCATTGGTTATTCCGGAAAATCTAAAGTGGATTAAAGAAAGTGCTTTTTCGGATTGCAAGAACTTATCTAAAGTAACTTTTGAAGGAAATTCTACTTTATATGAACTTAGTGAGGATTGTTTTTATCAAACAAATATATCGGAAATTACCATACCGGAAACCTGTGCCATAGTTGACAGAGCGTCTTTTCTATGTTGTTATAATCTAAAGAAATTAACTATACTTGGCATGAAAACTCATGTATATAACACATTGTCTGTATCAGACGATTGTGTTATACGTTGTTATAAGGACTCCACTACATATACAGAACTGCTTGCAGCATTCCCGGTTAAGTATAATATTGAGTTCCTTGAATGAAAATAGAATAAAAACTATAAATCGCAGACACGGCTTCAGGCTGTGTCTTTTCTTTTACACGGAGGTGTTAAAATGAGGGTTAAAGTTACTAAAAACATTATGAATGCAAACGGTACGATTTTCAAATTAACGTTAAGTCAGATAATATCGGTTATCATTGCTTTTCTTACGGCCGTTGGCACTTTCCTTTTTTTGAGGGATTATCTCGTTTTTAACGTTATAATGCTGATCGTTTTCTTAGAACTTATAGTCATTGCAGGACCGTTCGTTATCAGAATAAATGACATGAGTCTTTTGACATTGATTATAAAAATGTTTAAAGGATCGGACAAGCGTCCGTATTCATCAACAAAAGGAGTGTTTGATAAAGATGACTTCAATATTTTCTAAATTCATAAAAAAATCGCCGTTTAAGAAAACTACCGAGCTGCCTAAAACGGCACAAGATACCATTCCGTTTATTGAAGCGTACGATAACGGATTGTTTCTCGTTGACGAAAACAAATACACACTAATTTTTGCATTTGAGAACATTGACTATGTGCTGATCCGTGACAAGGAGCAAGAGGAAGTATATTATAAGTACATGAAGCTGCTCAACAGCCTGCCGACGGATATATCATATCAGGAATTTATAATGAATACCGAGGTTGATATAGATACCCTGCGAAAGGCCATTATTCCGCCGGAGTCAAAGCGGCATTTCAGTAAGGAGCTGTATGAGGACTACTGTAAGGTCATGAGTTCGTATATTTCTCAAACTTCGGACGGCAGCTCCAAAAAGATTATGCTTGTTGCAATGAGCTTTTCTCCACAAACAAAAATTGATAATGTTAATGTTCTATTTCGATATTACAGAGAAATGCAGACGTACTTTCAAGCGATGAAGAGCGATACCAGACAGCTGCAGCCCATGGAAGTTTTCGCTATTCTTCATAAGTTCTATCACCAATTTGATAAAGTTGAATTTCTTCTCCCCAAGGATTTTCTGTCGAGAGGTCATAGGATTAAGGATTACATAGCACCGTCTATGTTTCGTTTTTCTGCTAAGGAGATAGAAATAGGCAACCAGTTTACGAGAATACTTTTTCTAAAACGTTGTGATAGAACATTAGACGACCTGTTTATATCCGAGCTTTTGGATAATAACGAGAAAATTGCCGTAACAAAGCATATAAGACGAATTGATAAATCAGAAGCCAACGAAATGCTAAGGAAACGAATAAATGATCTGCAGGGAAAAATTCAAGGCATTAAGGAGAAAAATCATAAGCAAGGCACGGACTTCATACCGCTTTCGTTCTCGGACAGACTTGAGGAACTTCAAGATCTGCAAACACAACTTTCGTCTACCAACTGCGAATTGTTCAACATAGGAATATTTGTTGCTGTTACGGCTAATTCAAAGGATGAGTTGGACACATTAACACAATATGTGCAGAGCAAAGCATTAAAACATCAGGTTCTGTTAGATGTTCTTGCATGGCAGCAAGATAAAGCACTGACTTCTTTTATGCCTTTTGCTAATAATCAGTTTACCACAAAAAACAATAGTATATGTAATTATCTCTTATCTGATGCAACATCTATATTTCTTCCTTTTTCGACAATAAATCATTTTTCGCAAAAAGGAACGTGCTACGGCTTAAGTATAAACTCGGCTACACGCTCTCTTATAGTCCTTGACAGGACTGAGGAAATGAATAGTAACGGATTTGTTCTCGGAACATCCGGTTCGGGAAAATCTATGTTCACCAAAGCGGAAATGTTTGACGTCATGATGAAAAATCCTGATGATGAGTTTATTGTTATTGATCCCGAAAACGAGTATAAGGATATATGTTCGGCTTTCGGCGGTGAAATGCTGAAAATCTCCCCTAACAGTAAAACACATTTTAATGTGTTCGATACTGATCTGTCTTATTCGGAAGACGGTGTCGGAGCTATTCCGATGAAGTCACAATTTATAATGACAATGATTGAAACAGCCAAGGGCATGGAATTGTCATCAGCCGAAAAATCAATAATTGACCGCTGCGTAAGGCTGCTGTATAAGCAGTTTGTGTCTGCCGGTGGTGATAAGGAATATCTTCCGACTCTTACTGACTTTTACAACCTCCTGCTAAAACAACCGGAACAGGAAGCACATGATATAGCAACATCTATTGAACTTTATGCCAAAGGCTCATTCGACGTATTTGCCCACAAAACTGATGTCAATATAAGTAAACAGTTACTTGTTATAGACATATTTGAAATGGGTGAACAGCTTAGAGCCGTCGGACTTCAAGTCATTCTTGAATATTTGTGGCAGCGTGTTATTGAGAACAAGGAAAAAGGCAAACGTACGTGGATATGGATAGACGAATTTTCTTATTTTTTTACAGACGGAGAAGGAAAGAAAACTACCCGTTCGGGTGACTTTTTCGCAAAGGTATATAAGCGTATTCGTAAACATGGCGGGACAGTAACCGGAATTACGCAGAACATAACAGAAGTTCTTGAAAGTAAACAGGCCCAGCGTATGTTGGGTAACGCAGAATTTGTTGTTCTGCTTCAACAGAAAAAAGATGACTGGTCTGCTGTAAGTGAAATTTTCGATCTGTCCGAATCCCAGTCCGCATTTCTAAAAACCGGAGAAAAAGGCAGTGGTTTAATTATTTGCGGACAGAGAATTATACCGTTTACAAAACCCATTCCGAAGGACAGCCTTATGTATCGAATTACTCAAACGTCATCAATCGGTGATAATGGCATACGTTTGGAAAAGGAGGATTAAATTGGATAAAATCAAATTCGGCTCAAATAAGTCAAAGGTAAAGACCTTTTCGGCTGATTTATCCGATGAGCAGCAAGAACCCGACAAATCGTCCATAGCAGAACACGATGAGGTGAGGGACAGTAGTAAACCTAAAAATAAAATTTATAAAAATGCGTCCGATGTTTTTGACGAGCTGAAGCAGAAACTTATTAAAAAGCATAATATCAATGACATTTCGATTTATGTTATAACACTGTCATATGACTATCGCTTAAATATAAAAAATATTTATGGGTGTAAAATCGGAAAAATCGAGCTTGAAAAATATTACGGTTTCAATTCACCTGTAATTTTAACGAATGCCGACGGTTTTTCCGATATTCAATCTCACCGTGCAAGGTTTATTGAGCGATATGGCGATTATTATATGATAATCTCAAGTTCGGCCTTTGAAGCATTCAAGTCGGAACTTGAGCTTGAGGATATCCGAAATAAGGTAAAAGCCGCATACAAAGAGGTGCTTAATTTATGAATATAGTTATTGCAGCAGAGAAAAAATACAATAAACTGTTTACAAATTGTCTTGCTTTCGGCAGGCATAATCTTATCGGATATGAAACCGAAATGAAGCCAAATTTTGTAAAAAAAATCGCAGAACACTATAATCCGCACATTCTTATAGTTCTGCGTGGTGTCAGGAGTAAAAAATTTGACTTTCTTTCCTCATTAGATAAGCTGCTTCGTCTTAGACCTAATCTTAGGATTATTTATCTGTTCGGTAAAGTGAATGAGAAAAATACAGACGAATATTTCAAAACTGTTGAATTATTTAAATCTTATAACATATACGACATTGTCCCGTTCGATCCGTATGAAAGGGGTTTTTCAAGTAAATTTTCCGACCTGCTTGAAACCCCGCTTACCGAAGAAGGACTTCAGGAAATTATGGAGTCAGTAAAACCGGAAGATAATGTTGCAGATATTTTTATAAATCAGAAAATTGAAAAAATTGTTGATCAAACACCAATAAATATAACAAAAGCCGAAATAGAAAATCCCAATTATGGCAGTAAAGTTATAACTGTCGATGAAGCACCGGAAAGGCTTGACGAAGATGTAAGTGAACATATTACAATAGCTGTCGGAACTATATCCGATCGTCAAGCCGGCTGTACCCTAACCTCCTTTGAACTTGCTGTTACACTCGGACAATTAAAGCAGACTGCGGCTGTTTTTTTAGATGACGAAACTTATAACAACTATGTTTCCTACCACGGATTGATTCCCTCTGAGGCTCGTAAGGGCTGCGAGATTAACGGAATTACAATATACCCCCTTGAACTTTATGAAGATAAAAACTCAAGTGTTAGGTTTTCAATATGTGATTACGGATATTCGCAGATTAACAGGGATAGTGCTGAATTTGAAGAATTTTCAAATGCACAAATAAAAATCTGTATATGCAGCTTCAACGAATGGGACATCAATATATTAGCTGATTATCTAAATTCTTCTTTACCCTATATCAAGGATATTAACTATGTCTTTTTCCCTGTGAGTCAAATGAATTTTGCAAAATTCCAAAAGCAAATGACCAAAGGCCATTGCAAAGCATTCAGGATTAGAAACAGTCCTGATTATACGCTGCCCTGTGATTGGAATAAAGGTGTCTATTACGAGATTATCTCAAAATATGTTCAAATTGAAAATGTCAAGAAACGTTTTAATCTCTTTTGATGCGGAGGTGCTGATATGACATATCTGCTGTTGATTTTTGTGGTTATAGATATTATACAGGGCATTTATATCAAGTGGCTTAAAAAAGAAATCTGCTTGCGTGATGGTACTTACAAACCAAAGCCAAGCAGATTTTCAAAATTATTCAAACGAAAAAACAAAGCCTGAAATCAGCCGATCAAGCGAATTTCAAGCAAATTGCAGAATATTGACGAAAAAGAAAATGTTTGATATAATGAGTGTTGCAGAGTGTACCATACACGGTAGGCGGTCAATCTTGCTCCCGGAATCGGGAGGTGGTTGTATGACATGGAATGATTTTTTTCAATTCATAATCGCAGTTTGTAACATACTGCTTGTCATAAGAAACTACAAAAATAAGAAATAACCGCCCAGCTGCCAACTAAGCGGTTATTTCTTTATAACTTTCTTTATTAGGGAGCGACCGTCTATCGGTACGCTCTGTATTTATATTATACAATTCCATGGAAAATATGTCAAGTAGTACAGACTGATTTTAATTGATTTCTAAATTGAGAAGTGGCTAAAAGCGTTGTTAAAGAAAATCAACAAGAGAAAAAGGTAATTCACCATTTTTCTTACGCTGACGGTA
>CANQBP010000059.1 GCA_947589415.1 uncultured Clostridia bacterium | reverse complement strand
TTATTGATTTGTTCTTCGGACATACCCATTTTACGCATTTTAACTATCATTTCGTTTATACCCTCGGCAATACCTTCAGCTTTACCTTTTGCCATACCCTCAGCGATACCTTCGGCTTTACCTTCGGCTTTACCTTCGGCTCTGCCTATTTCAATTCCTTCACGTCTTGCACCGTTCAGGGCAGTTGCTTCATCATGTATGCGTTTTTCACGATAAAATGCCTCTTGACGGATTTTTTCGTCTGCGTTCAATTCCCTAAGCATAACTATTGCCTTTTTGACCTCCGGAATTTCTGTTGAGTTTTGTATATCCATAAGATCACCCTCTGTTTCGGCATTGATAAGATTGAGCCAATCTTCCATTCGTTTATTCAACGTTGATTATTTTATTGATTTGTTCTTCGGACATACCCATTTTACGCATTTTAACTATCATTTCGTTTATACCCTCGGCAATACCTTCGGCTTTACCTTCGGCGATACCTTCGGCGATACCTTCGGCTTTACCTTTTGCCATACCCTCAGCGATACCTTCGGCTTTACCTTCGGCCCTGCCTATTTCAATTCCTTCACGTCTTGCACCGTTCAGGGCAGTTGCTTCATCATGTATGCGCTTCTCACGATAAAATGCCTCTTGACGGATTTTTTCGTCCGCGTTCAATTCCCTAAGCATAACTATTGCCTTTTTGACCTCCGGTATTTCTGTTGAGTTTTGTATATCCATAAGATCACCCTCCGTTTCGGCATTGATAAGATTGAGCCAATCTTCCATACGCTTATTTTTTCTTGCATATTTTATTTTCTTCAATTCAAAGAAGTGTATTGCAAATTTATTCGTCAGCACCTCGTGTCTTGTATTTTCCATTACCTTGAAGTGTGAATGATAATCCTTACAGTCAAATTGATTGAAGTTAATGATATTGATACAGATTGTCTGCTTTAACTGTCCGTATTCCTCGCCGGTTTTAAGCTCATCACCGTACATTTTTGCCCAATAATAGAGTGTACGCTCGTTGAAATCAATTTCTCTGTTTACCTGCATTTCTATATTTACAATTCTGTCATCGACATTAAGTTTCAAATCGAGCCTGCTGAATTTCTGTTCAAAATATTCCGGTGTAAGCTCCACATTATTTATGTAGACAGCCTTAATGCTGTCACGGGGTATTTCAAGCAGATCGGACAGAAAGGCAGATATAACGTCCTCATTGTTTTCATTTCCGAAAATACGCTTAAAAATGATATCGAGTTTAAGCATTATGATTTTTTCATCCCTAATTTTAATCACCCCCCATAATTATATTTTTCTCGTGCAGATCAGAAAAGACCCGTAATTTTACCGTCGGAATTTACGTCAATTTTTTCTGCGGCAGGTACTTTAGGCAAGCCCGGCATTGTCATAATATCACCCGTGTACACAACAACAAATCCTGCTCCGTTGGAAAGGCGAACGTCACGCACGGTTATTACGAAATTCTTCGGTCGTCCGAGCAGGGCGGGATTATCCGAGAGAGAGTATTGTGTTTTTGCAATACATACGGGGTAATCGGAAACATCTAATTTTTCGATATCGGCAAGAGCTTTTACGGCTTGAGATGTGTAAACAACTCCGTCCGCACCGTATATATTTTTTGCAACCGCTTCGATTTTATCTTTAATTTTCATGTTATCCGTGTAGACGGTTTTGAAATCGGACGGTTTTTCTGCGGCAGCAATAACTTTCTCCGCAAGAGCTTTTCCGCCCTCGCCGCCTTTAGCGAATACTTCCGACATAGCGAAATCGGCACCCATATCCTTACAGAATTTTTCTATATAATCAAGCTCCGCATCGGTATCGGTAAGAAAACGGTTTATTGCAACTACCGTGGGAACGCCGAACTTATGCATATTTTCGATATGCGCACCAAGATTAACGATACCTTTTTTGAGGGCATCAAGATTTTCGTTTGTAAGTTCGTTTTTGGGAACACCGCCGTTGTATTTAAGTGATCTGACCGTAGCGACAATGACTGCGGCACTCGGTTTAAGACCGGCCTTGCGGCATTTTATATCAAAGAATTTTTCTGCACCGAGGTCAGAGCCGAAACCTGCTTCCGTAACGCAGTAATCACCGAGTTTAAGTGCAAGTTTTGTTGCTCTTACGGAGTTGCAGCCGTGTGCGATATTTGCGAAAGGGCCGCCGTGCATAAGTGCGGGAGTACCCTCAAGAGTTTGCACAAGGTTAGGCTTAACGGCGTCTTTGAGGAGTGCCGCCATAGCTCCGTCGGCCTTGATATCCCTTGCGTAAATCGGCTCACAATCGGTACTGTATGCAATAAGTATATTGCCAAGTCTTTTTTTAAGGTCGTCGATATCAAGTGCAAGACAGAGTATAGCCATAACTTCGCTTGCAACGGTTATAATAAAACCGTCCTCACGGGGGACACCGTTCATTTTTCCGCCAAGACCCGCAACGATATTTCTTAATTCTCTGTCATTCATATCAAGACAGCGTTTAATAAGAATTTTTTTGACATCAATTTTCAGGGCATTACCCTGTTGGATATGGTTATCGAGCATGGCGCAGCAAAGGTTATTAGCCGCAGTTATTGCGTGCATATCACCGGTAAAATGCAAATTTATATCTTCCATGGGTATAACTTGGGCATATCCGCCTCCCGCTGCACCGCCTTTTATACCGAAAACCGGACCGAGTGACGGTTCACGGAGTGCAAGTACGGTTTTTTTGCCGAGTGCGGATAATGCATCACCAAGTCCGACGGAGGTTGTAGTTTTTCCTTCTCCTGCGGGCGTGGGGTTCATAGCGGTCACGAGTATAAGTTTTCCGTCGGGTTTGTCGGACATTCTGTTTATGAGGGATTCCGTAAGTTTTGCCTTATATTTTCCGTAATATTCAAGCTCCTCATCATGTATTCCCAGCTTTGCGGCAATTTCACCGACGGGTTTGATATTTGCCTGTTGGGCAATTTCTATATCTGTAAGCATAATGACATCTCCGTTTCTTTCGTATTTATTACAGGGCATAAATTATCCTGCTGATATAATTTTAACATAAAACGTCCCATGATACAATACGGACAAGGAAATTTTATCTTCCGTCCGTTTTGCGGGAAAATACGGAAAGTCATGCGGGACATGGTCAGTTGTAATAATCGAGGACACTTTGATTTTCAAATTCGTCGATCGAATATGTAGGCGGATATTCGCCGGTATTTACGGAATTTTTTCTTATACCCGTGTTATTGTCATAGTTGCCCTCAAGAATTTTTATGAGATTTTCGGGTTTTAAGACCCAATCGAATGATGCCTTCCATTTTCCTTTTTTGCCCGTGAGGAAATCGGAGCTTTCAATTTTTCGGAAAAATTCCGTAAATTCACCGCCGAGCCGAATATCGGCATTTTGAATTTTCTTTTTACGGGTTTGGCTTATAGCCGTTACTTTGGGAAGAGATTTGCATATATTATTAAATTCCTCCGTGATTTTGCGGAAGTCGTCAGTTTTTTCGCAGACCGATTTTTCGCTTTGCGGTTCGGGGCGGTTTGATGACGTGTTCTCTGTATCTTTCTCTATATCTTTCTCTTTCTCTATATCTATATCTGGCGTTACATTTTCGTTACATTGTAACGCATTGTTTTTTCTTAATTTTCGTACTCTTTCGGCGGACTCACACTCACTTCCGACCGAACCTGCAAGCTCGGTTAGGAGTATGCAGCCGTTGTCATCTTTTGCGGCAGCACCGATTTTAATAAGAAATTCCAATGTTTTACGAACCTTTTCGGTATCTTCGTTTATGGTCAGCGCAATTTCTTCCTCGCAGTCGGACATTATATTCTGATATACGATTTTCCCCTCGGAGTTAAGAGCAGACAGCAGCATTTTTATGTATATTATAACCATATCACTGCCGTCCTCAAACATTCTCATAGCCTTGATGTCAAGTCTTTCAAAAAAATTATCCTTAAGTTTGAGCCAATAAAGTCTTTTTTCCACCATATATTTCTCCTTTATTCGTAATTTTTGTTTTTAGGTTAAAAGATTACGGTTTTTACGTTTTCTTCTCATAAGTAAGTCTAAAATAATAAAAAGTTTACCTTTCGGGGTCAAGTGCTTGTGCGAAAATCGAATTTGTTACAGTAAAGTTTTTGAAAAAGAATAAAATTTTAATCGGTTTGCTGATGTCTAAGCTGCTTTTATACGGAAATTCAATATTATTTTTTTAACAAACCAATGAAAAAATAATGGCTTTATCGTATAAAATCAAATAATTATATCAAAAAGGTAAATACTATCATCGGGTGGTATTGTATGAAAAGGAAAATCAACTGCAATATAGCATTATTTTCGTTTGGCGGACTCACATACGGTTTGATAGAAATATTATGGAGAAGATATACTCATTGGTCAATGATACTCACGGGCGGACTATGTTTTACCGTACTGTACCGTATATTCAAAAAATTGACGAATATTGCTATGTGGAAAAAATGCTTTATAGGCAGTTCGGTCATAACCGCAGTAGAATTTACGGTCGGCTGTATCGTAAATCTTTGGGGTAAGCTGAATGTATGGGATTATTCTAACCTTCCTGCTAATTTTTGCGGGCAGATATGTTTATATTACAGTACCCTTTGGGGATTTCTCACAATTCCCATATCAGCTATATGTAAAGTTATACAAAAAAAGTTTAATTTTTAAAAATTCGGTTTTGCGGCAAAAATTACTTGAAGTTACAAGAAAAAAATGATATACTAAAACGTATGCCGTGATGCCGAATGTAGAAAAAATATCTGCATGGAGGCATATGAACATGGGGAACAAAAAACAAACAAAAAACATCGTACAAGATCCTGCTGAACATTCCGATGTACCGTCATCGGCAGAGGCGGAGAAACTTGAATGTGCCGAAAGACTGTCGGACATGATAATCGAGTCGGGTTCGATAATATCGGCTTGCGGGAAATATACGGTGCAATGTCTTACTATCATTGGTCAGATTGAGGGGCATTTTATTCTTTCGCCGCAGACAAAGACAACAAAATACGAGCATATCATACCGCAGCTTGTAGCCGTGGAGCAAAGCGAGTCAATAGACGGTCTGCTAATCATTCTGAATACTGTCGGAGGTGATGTTGAGGCGGGGTTGGCAATAGCGGAGCTTGTTGCGGGCATGACGAAGCCGGTTGTATCACTTGTGCTTGGGGGCGGACATTCGATCGGTGTTCCGATAGCGGTTGCCGCAAAGAAGTCATTTATAGCGAAATCCGCAACGATGACGATACACCCTGTAAGAATGAACGGTCTTATGCTCGGAGTACCGCAGGCATTTGAATATTTTCAAAGAATGCAAAGGAGGATAACTACTTTTGTAACGGATAATTCCAAAATATCTCCCGAAAGGTATAATGAGCTTGCCATGAATACGGACGAGCTTGTTATGGACATTGGGACAATACTTGACGGAAGTGATGCGGTAGAGGAGGGGTTGATAGAAAATCTCGGTTCATTAAATGATGCGGTAGGTGCGTTATATGATATGATAGACAAGGCAAAGGCAAAGGAAAAGAAGAAAGCGGGGAAATCTGCGAGAAAGACAAAATAGGGGAATAATCATATTTTCAATGCGGCGGAATAAGATATTTTTGTAGGGGAGTAAGACAGCTCCCGATATTCTGCCGTATGGTATAGGAGGTTACATAATGAATGTTGGAGAGGCAATAGTTCAAGGAATAATTCAAGGGCTTACGGAATTTCTGCCCGTATCGAGCAGCGGTCATTTAGCGATAGCGCAGCACGTTTTCGGGATAACGGAAGATAATTTATTTTTTTCCGTAATGCTTCATATAGGAACGTTAGCGGCGGTTGTAGGGGTATATATAAAGTTGATAGCGGGACTTTTGAAAGAGTTCGGACTTATGGTAAAGGACATATTCACGGGCAAATTCAAGTGGAGTACCATGAACGTAAAGAGGAACATGGTAGTCATGCTTATAATAGGTTTGTTACCGTTATTTTTATTATTTTTACCGATACCGGGAACGGACATGAATTTAAAGGATCTTGCAGATTTATTTGCAAAGAGCGGATTTTTCATTGTAGTAGGACTTTCGTTGTTGGTAACGAGTTGTCTTTTGTATGCGGGCAACAGAATGAACAAGCGGACGACCGAGTTATACGAGCGAAAGAAATCGGGCAACAATAAAGGTATGCCGGGCAGAAAGCGGTATAATGTTGCAGATGCGATTGTAGTAGGTTTAACTCAGTGTGTAGCGGCAATATTTCCGGGCATATCGAGATCGGGTTCGACACTTGCGGCGAGTGAGATGAGGGGGATAAACAAGCAGGTTGCACTTGACTACTCATTTCTTTTGGGAACACCTGCAATAGTAGCTGCCGCTTTGCTTGAGGGCAAGGAAGCGTTATTTCCCGACGGTGGGGAGAAAGTAAGTATTGATTACTTTCCTATAATAATAGGTATGGTAACTGCGGCATTAGTAGGATTTTTTGCCATAAAGTTATTTAAGTGGTTATTAAGGACAGACAGAATGTATATTTTTATTTTATACACGGCAATTGTAGGTATTATAGTCACGGTAATAAGTGTCATAGAGCTTTCGACCGGTGTAAATCTTTTCCACCCCGACCAATTCCTTGTATTTTAAGTTTCCGCAACAAGAATGTTATTGGATAAAAATGCAAGTTTAGGTCAAGCCTTTTCAAAGGCTTGCGGGCGGCGTGCCTCCGCTGTCAATTCGCGGTGCGGAGTGCCTCCGCTGTCAATTCGCGGTGCGGAGTGCCTCCGCTGTCAATTCGCGTTTTCGCTCACTTGCGTTCGCTTTGACTTTTGGGTGGGGAAGTCTGTTTCCGCGATAGCGAACTTACCTGTCGGCATGGGTAGGTCTATATCGAAAACAGCTCTAACGAGCCGTTTCGCCGCAAGAAAGTTACGGTGTTAAAAGCGCAAGTTTAGGTCAAGCCTTTTCAAAGGCTTGCGGTTTCCAAAGGCAGAGCCTTTGGTCGCCGTCCGCAGACGGCGAAATCCCCAATCCTCCACGCCCGGGCAAGGGGGCGGCGTGCCGCCGCTGTCAATTCGCGGAGTCGCTCACTTGCGTTCGCTTTGACTTTTGGGTGGGGGAGTCTGTTT
>CANQBP010000058.1 GCA_947589415.1 uncultured Clostridia bacterium | reverse complement strand
TCACCATTTTTATTATCTCCACCTTTATACCACATTGGATTTGAACCATAAAAATTAGCACCTATGTTATACGGCACGTCTGCTATAATAAGTTGTGCGGGCGGTATAGCATATCTTTTATAATTCTGCATTGAATCCCTGTATAATTCACATTTCAATCTTTTTTTATATAACATTTTATTTTGGAGTAAACTATAGTTTTTTGACCGGTCAAACCTCTTTACTCCTTTCTGAATTTATATTTTTATATGCTTTTCTTAATCTATCTTTACAATTTGTTCTATCACAGGATGCTCTATTTGTGTCGCTAATACCGCAAGACTTTCGTCATTGAAAAGGTTATAAGCCTCCTCAACAGCCTCTTCCTCATTATCTACTTCAATTTCATAATTGATTCTACCCCTAAAGCTCAGTGTAATATTGTATTTATTTTTCATTTTTATGTTCCTTTCGTATATTTATCTTTTATTTTTTATCAGCATTTATTTAAACCCCATAACCCAAAAATTCCGTCAGCAGGCGAATTTAACCAATGCTTTAAACAACCCTCGCAATCAAGATGTAACCCGTTATTTCCCTCTCCACCACAACAATCACAGAAAGTGATTGCATAGTCTAAATCGTTTAATTCAACCTTCTCAATAAAAGCCGCAAGCTGATTATTATTCATTTCTCTTATAACATCAGCATTTGTTTTGGATTTAATTCCACTCATTATTCATTATCTTCCTTCCCCATTGTTTTATTTGTTCTTCTGTGGCTCTTTCAATATGTGTAATACCTCTAAATTCTTCAATCGTTTCTAATGCACTTATAACGTTATACTAAACTTTCATTTTTATTCCTTTTCACCTATTTTCAAAATCAAAACCATATTGTATGCAATATAACTCCGCATAACTTCCTTTATTTACTTTAAATATGATATTTTCACATCCTGCAAATGCAAAAGTATCAATAAAAACAATATTATTAGGTATATTCACGCTTGTGAGTTTTCTACAATTACTAAACGCTCTCCAACCTATATATGTAACACCGTCGGGTATTGTTACGTCTGTCAGTCCTATGCAACCTTCAAACGCCCGATTGCCTATCTCTGTAACACTGTCGGGTATCTCATAAGAACCTTTAAATCCTGCAGGGCAACATATCAGTTCCTTTTGCTCCTTATCCAAAAGCACTCCGTTGTCACTGCTGTAATATTCATTATCTACACTTACATTGATACCTGCCAGTCCTGTGCAACCGTAAAACGCATATGAGTCGATGTACGAAACACTGTCGGGTATTATTATGTTTGTCAGTCCTGTGCAATGTGAAAACGCATAATCACCTATCCACGTAACACTATCTATCGTTACACTTGTCAGTCCGGTGCAACCGTAAAACGCATACTCGCCTATCTCCTCAACGCTATCGGGTATTGTTACGCTTGTCAGTCTTGTGCAATCCTTAAACGCACGCGAACCTATTGATGTAACACTGTCGGGAATGGTTATGCTCGTCAGTCCGGCACAAAAGTAAAATGCATAATCGTCTATCTTCGTAACACTGTTAGGTATTGTTACGTCTGTTAGTTCTGTACAATTGGAAAATGCATGACTGCCTATTGATGTAACACTGTTAGGTATCGTTATGTTTGTCAGTCCGGTGCAATAATGAAATGCAGACATCCCTATCTTTGTAACACTGTCAGGTATCGTTACGCCTGTCAGTTCTGTGCAACCTGCAAATGCTTCATTTCCTATTGATGTAACAGACTTACTGTCAATTACGGACGGAATAACAACATCACCGCCGTTTCCGGTATAACCTGTTATCGTTACACTGCCGTCCTCGTTTTCTTTCCATTTAAAACCATCATTAGTTATGCCTCTGCTTATAAACATATTAATTCTCCTTTAAACTTTTAAATTTGACTTTGCATTGAAATCATAATATTGTTGAGCAATGTATGGATAAAGTGACTCAATCATTTCCATTGCCCTCCATTCTGAACCTTTTATACCTATATCGTTTAGATACTGTTTAATATCTCTTTTATAGAGTTTATATCCATTTTTTCTCATTCCCCTACATTGGCAAAATAGTCTAAATGTAAATGTCTTAAACATTGATGGCTGGTTACACCAAGCAGCAACAGCGGCATAAAATGATGAAAACTTAGACTGGTATACCTTTTCAAAGCGCATTATATACGGCTTCGCACCGTATCTGCTTAGTATATCAATTCTATTAAACAGATTTCTTACATCTGTTTCCCAAAACAAATCATCATACGTATTTTCCTTGCCACATCTTTCTTATGATAAGCTGATATTTTCATAGAACATAAATTTGGAAACCTGTGTTTCTTTTTACCTACAATATCAGTATCTATAACTGCAATTTCTTTATTCAATTTACACTCCCAAATCTTTTAATAATAAAAAATCTATCCTTTTCATCAATATTACTGATTGGTGCTTCCCAAACCACCATTGCGAATATTAGTTGCATTATCATCAATCGTAATACCATAAGGCACAAACACACCTTGGCAAAAAGCATCTCCATTATAAATAGTCATTGATTTATTAAATGTCTTATCATTATTTGATAACTTAACAAAAATATGCCCTTCATTAACTTTATTATTATAATAATCAGAATCAATAATCCCCGTACCGTTAGAAAGAGACACACCATACTTAAAACCAATAGAGCTACGAATGAATTCAGTTAGTACCCATCCCTCCTCAATTAACACTTTAATTCCTGTAGGAATTTTAATGTTATGTCCTGCGGTCAACGTAAATGAAATTGGTGCATAAAAGTCATATCCGGCACTTCCCTTAGTAGCTCGTTGTGGGAGTTTAATATTGTTATAAATTGACTTTATGTACATTTCATCATATTTAATATTGTCACATCCAAAACACTCCATAAAATCTTTTTCAAACTGCTTATAACTTACTTTCTCGAACTTCGCTATTTTATTCATTGTAATACACCTCTAAATAATTTTCCTAACAATTGCACAAAATAATTTTGTTGTTTTTAAAAGACTTTTGTACATCTATAACTCTTTGATTTGAGCTACCAACCCATAAAACCTGTTTATGGTTTATATCCTGTTTATCAATTTCAAATTGCCCATCTGCAAGAACGTCTGATAGTCCAACCGTCATTAGCCTTGTTAAAGCACTTGATGATGTTTGATGTAAAATATTTTCCCAAGTATAGCCAGTGAAAATCCATATTTTCTTTTCTGGATATAGTAATTTTAGTCTTTTAATAATTCTTAGTATAGTTGATACATTTTCATCTGCTAATGGTTCTCCACCTAAAAAAGAAATTCTTTGAATATACGGTTTATTTGCTAACTCAATGAATTTATCTTCAATTTCTTGTGTCCATTCATATCCACCATCAAAATCCCACGTTTCTTGATTAAAACACCCTTGACAGTGAAAATGACATCCTTGAACGAACAGGGATATTCCAACTCCCTGCCCGTTTGAAATGTCCATTTTGCGAATTAGTGAATACCTCATTATGAATCACCATCATACGCTTTATCATCAATATGTAATACTCTTTCTTGAATTTCTTGTGTTCTACCCTGATTCCAGAAATTTGTACCTATATATCCACAAGTTCTTCTTGCAACGCTCATTTTGTTCTGATCACGGTTGCCACAATTTGGGCATTCCCAAATTAGTTTCCCGGATGTTTTATCAGTAATGATTTTAATTTCCTTATCATATCCGCAAACCATACAATAATCACTCTTTGAGTTGAGTTCTGCATACATAATATTGTTATAAATAAACTGCATTAGCTGAATAACTACTTGTAGGTTATCATTCATATTCGGAATTTCAACATAACTAATTGCACCACCGGGGGATAATTTCTGGAATTTTGCTTCAATTTCTAATTTATCAAATGCATTTATTTCCTCAAACACCGGCACATGATAAGAATTTGTAATATAGTTCCTATCTGTAATTCCTTCAATTTCACCAAAACGTTTCTTTAAACATTTCGCAAATTTATATGTAGTACTCTCAATCGGCGAACCATACAAACTATAATCAATGTGTTCAGCTTCTTTCCATTGTGTGCATTTATCATTTAATGCTTGCATTACCTTTAAGCCAAAAGCCTCTCCAACACCACCATCTGTATGACTATTCCCAGTCATATATTTTACACATTCATACAGTCCTGCATATCCAAGAGAAATTGTTGAATAACCATTATGGAGTAATTTATCAATAGGTTCGCCTTTTTTTAATCTTGCAAGAGCACCATGCTGCCATAAAATAGGTGCAACATCTGAAGGAGTCCCTTCGAGTCTCTTATGACGCAACTGCAATGCTTTATGACAAAGTTCTGTACGAGTTTCAAATAATTTCCAAAATGTGTCCATATCCTTGTTTGATGAAAGTGCAATATCTGGTAAATTAATAGTTACAACACCTTGATTAAATCTGCCATAATACTGTGGCTCACCCTTTTCATTAATATATGGAGTAAGAAAACTTCTACATCCCATACACGGATAACAGTTGCCGTTTCCATTCTTATCAATTTTGTATTCAAGCATTTTCTTTTCAGAAATATAATCCGGTACGAGTCTTTTTGCAGAACATTCAGCAGCGAGTTTTGTTAAATAAAAATACTTGCTATCTTCATGTACGTTATCTTCTTCTAAAACATAGAGAAGTTTTGGAAATGCCGGAGTCACCCATACACCTTTTTCATTTTTAACACCCTGAATCCGCTGCCTTAATACTTCTTCAATGATTAGTGCAAGGTCTGCCTTTGTTTGTTCATCTTTAGCTTCCCCAAGATACATAAAAACAGATAAGAATGGTGCCTGCCCATTTGTTGTCATCAATGTAACAACCTGATACTGAATTGTTTGGACACCTTTATTAATTTCGTCTTTTAGACGTTTATTAACTATAGACATATACTTGTCATAATCGGATTTGTTTTGAGGTTCTTGCCCAGTAAATTTAATATACTCAGATAATACTTGCTCTTTAATTTTCTTTCTGCTAACTTCAACAAATGGAGCAAGGTGGGTAAGACTAATGCTCTGTCCTCCGTATTGGCTTGATGCAACCTGTGCAATGATTTGCGTAGCTACATTGCACGCTGTAGAAAAACTATGAGGCTTTTCTATCATGACGTTGCTAATAACCGTTCCATTTTGTAACATATCTTCTAAATTTATGAGATCACAATTATGTAGCGTTCGCTGACCAAAATAATCTATATCATGAAAGTGGATTATTCCCTCCTCGTGGGCTTGTATAATATCCGGTGTAAGTAACATTCTTTTGCTAATATCTTCACTTTCAATTCCTGCCATATAATCTCTTTGTGTGGTTACAAGCATCGCATTTTTGTTAGAATTTTCTTCATTCCAATATTCACTATTATGTTCTAATAGCTCCATAATGGACTCATCAGTAGAGTTCTTTACATCTCTCTGAAACTCCCTAACTCTACGATAACCCTCATATGATTTAGCTGTAAGAATTTCGCCTTTTGCAATCAGTTTCTCAAAAACCATTGCTTCGACCATATAGATATCGAGGTCATTAACATTCCGTACCTCACTTTCAATTTCACTGGCGATATTTCTTGCAATTTCTGGTTTAATAATTCCACTACCGAATGTCATTGCTTTCATAATTGCTTCGTAAATTTTTTCTTTATTAAATATAGCTTCGGAACAATCCCTTTTAATAATGTTCATAAAAACACCTCTGCAATAATTTTTCTGATTTAATTAAACTGATAAGAAATTTTGAATGTAATCAATAGCATCTTCATAAATCGTTTCATGATGAAAAATTGCAGATTTAATGTGCGGTTTTAATTCTGCTACTAATTTTCCTATACCAATAACAAAAATATGTTTATTGCTAAATTCGTTTATGGAGTCGATGATACCGATTTCATAAAGATTATTTTCATCAACTTCTTCTACATTCATAATTACAACATCACTATCAAAGATTTGTCGCCTATTCCATTCTTCAAATTCTTTATCTTTAAATCCTGCCTTATATAAAGGTGGGTGTATAAATGAAATTGTATTGTCGGCTTGCGAACAGATTTCTTCCACCTGTCTACGCCATATCATATTATCTCCACCCAGCGTATAAACTTTAATTTTTTTCATACAATCTACCTATTAAATAATTAACTCCTTGTATTACTTTATTAAATTGTCCAATATTACGTGCTAAGCCCCCATTTCATAGTCCCATGTGAGTTAAACTAAAACCTTTTCAACTATTTTAATGTATAAATTACAAACAAACAACAATCTAATTTGTAGTTATTTGTTTTTTCTGATTTACACAATGTTATTATAGCATACTTAATATTACTTGTCAATACTTTTTCTGATTTTATTTTAAATTTAATTAGATAATGTATAGTACACTATTTTTTCTTTGCAGACAATTATTTAATCGTAGTGTAGCATATTTTCTTCATATGAGTCCAAGATTTGCTTAATCACCATTTCTTTTATTAAAATGCATAATATAATTCCTCCAAAGTTTTTATTTTAGTTTGACACATAAATAGTAAAATTTTCAACATCGTCTACTTTTTCGTATTTTTTAAGCCAGATTTCAGATGTACCTGGAATCGGTTCGTATGTGCCATTCTCTAATCTCCTTGATTTCGGTTTTTTGGTTTGACTTAACACACGGATAATATTACACTTTTCAAGTTTATTCTTGTTGTAGGTTTTTTTATCTATCCGAACTTCGAGCATAGTACCATTTTTTAAAGAGTATACTTTTAATTTTGGCGAATACTTTGTATCTACTGACATTATCACCAACATTTTACTATATCTACTATCTGCAATGTCAAGATAGCCAAGATGTTCAGCTTGTGCTTTAACCTTTTCATTAAGAGTTCGTTTTGAAAATTGTATATGTTTTGCTATTTCCGATAAGAAACTTTTTATATGTACTTTTGAAAACATTTTATCTGTTTCTTTTTCGGCAAACGGTCTAACCATATCATATTTGATACCAAAATCATCTAATTTATTTTTTTTGATTTGCACTTTTCCACCAAACTCATCAAACAAACTTGCAAGTTTTAATAGATAATTTGTATCTCCAAATTCTTCAAAAAAATCAAGCTCGATAAGGATATTTAATTGTCTGGAATTAAGACTTGTTTTCTCCTTTAAATCGCATAGCAAATCAATAAAAGTATCATAACTATTATCTTTTAATGCATATATTGTATCCCCTCAATTCTCCAGCGACTTCAAATAATAATTTGAAAATGGTAAAATAACTCCAAGCAGGTCTGGATAAG
>CANQBP010000057.1 GCA_947589415.1 uncultured Clostridia bacterium | reverse complement strand
TCTGACGTTCAGGGAAATGCAATTTCTTGGGCAAGCGCAGATGAGCTCGGCTTCAGAGGCTCCAGAAAGTCTACTCCTTTTGCAGCACAGTCAGCAGCAGAAACTGCTGCAAAGGCAGCAATGGAGCATGGTATGAAAACCGTTGAAGTATATGTTAAGGGACCGGGGGCAGGACGTGAGGCAGCTATTCGCGCACTTCAGTCGGCAGGTCTTGAAGTGAGCATGATAAAAGATGTTACACCCATTCCCCACAACGGTTGCCGTCCTCCTAAGAGAAGACGTGTATAAAATAAAGGAGGTGCATTTTAAATGTCAGTAAATAAAGATCCGATTATAAAGAGATGCAGATATCTCGGAATAAGTCCCGCAGTTTTGGGTGTTTATAAAAAGACGTCCGAGAAAAAAGAAAAAAGACATGAGGCTAATGCGAGAAGAAAGGTTTCTGAATACGGATTGCAGCTTAAAGAAAAACAAAAGCTCAAATTCATATACGGCGTTCTTGAAAAGCCTTTCCATCACTATTTTGAGATTGCTTCAAAAATGGAGGGTCAGGCAGGTAATAACCTCGTTACCATTCTTGAGTCAAGACTCGATAACGTAGTTTTCAGAATGGGTATGGCAACGACCAGACGTGAGGCAAGACAGCTCGCAACACACGGACATTTTCTCGTAAACGGCAACAAGGTCGATATCCCCTCATACAGGGTTAAGGTCGGAGATGTCATAACACTTAGAGAAAAGAGCAGGAGCAGCGTGAAATTCAAAGATATTTCCGAGAAAGTTGCAAGCAGAACAACTCCCGTTTGGCTCGAAGTTAATAAGGAGCAGTTCAATGCAAAGGTAGTAAGAATGCCTTCAATTGAGGACATAGACTACGAGGTTGCACCGCATCTTATCGTTGAGTTGTACTCCAAGTAATCAATTTTGTTTCGGGTTACACATCGTGGCGGTGTCGTCCGCCTAATGTCAAGGAGGTTAGCTGATGTTCGAATTTCAAAAGCCAAGAATAGATACAACTGAATTATCCGAGGACGGCAAATTCGGCAAATTTGTCGTTGAACCACTTGAGAGAGGTTTTGGCAATACTCTCGGCAATAGCCTGAGAAGAGTACTTCTTTCCTCATTGGAGGGTGTAGCCGTTACATCTATAAAGATTGACGGGGTGCTGCACGAGTTCTCAACAATACCGGGCGTAAAAGAGGACGTAACAGCAATCGTTCTCAATATGAAAGGACTTATTGCAAAACTTAATTGTGACGGTCCTAAGACTGTCGAGATCAGTGCGGAAGGGCCTTGTGTCGTAACAGCGGACTCTATAAAAAAAGACGCGGATATTGAGATCCTTAATCCGGAAATGCATATTGCCACGCTTGGCGAGGGTGCAAAGCTCAATATGGAAATAACACTCAGCAAGGGGCGCGGATATGTTTCGGCAGAACGAAACAAGGAGGAAATATCCAAGAGCAGTAATGTTATCGGTATTCTCCCGATAGATTCGATTTATACGCCCGTACTTAAGGTCAATTACAATATAGAGAATACTCGTGTAGGTCAGATTACAGACTACGACAAGCTCACGCTTGATGTATGGACTAACGGTGTTATAAATGCCCAAGAGGCCGTTTCACTTGCGGCAAAGGTTCTTACGGAACATCTTAATCTGTTTGTAAACCTTTCCGATAAGGGAACAAACACCGAAGTTATGGTCGAAAAGAATGACCAGAGCAAGGAAAAGGCACTTGAAATGACAATTGAAGAGCTTGATCTTTCTGTTCGCTCATTCAACTGTCTGAAAAGAGCAAATATAAATAATGTTGAAGATCTTATCAACAAAACCGAGGACGAGATGATGAAGGTCAGAAATCTCGGCCGTAAATCGCTTGACGAGGTTATAGACAAGCTCAATAAGCTTGGTTTTGCACTTCGCAGCAACGATGACTAAATACCACAAAGGAGTGAATATAAATGCCGGGAACAAGAAAACTGGGCAGAGAAACTGCTCATAGAACTGCAATGCTCAGAGCATTGGTCACCTTCCTTCTCGAAAACGGCAGAATTGAAACAACCGTATCCCGTGCAAAGGAAGTCAGTTCCCTTACCGAAAAATTTATTACGCTCGCTAAGGTCGAGAACCTGAGCAATAAGCGTGCAGCTTTGGCTTTCATTACTAAAGAAGATGTAGTGAATAAGCTCTTTACCGAGATCGCGCCCAAGTATTCCGACAGAAACGGCGGATATACAAGGATAACAAAGATCGGTCCCCGTCGTGGAGATGCTGCCGAAATGGCTGTTATTGAGCTTATCTGATCAGACCTTATGTCTGTTTTTCACCCTGTCGCCGTCAATTTTATGCGGCAGGGTGATTTTTTGCTGCCATAAGTCGAAATTACACCTAAAACGAAATTTTACCGTTTTTTGAAATTTTTTTATAAACAGATGACAAATCGGAATAAATATGGTATAATCTAACTGTTGATACTATGTTGAAACTCATCGAGGTGATATGATGCCGAAAATTGTATCAAAATATGTACTCTGCCCCAAATGCGGTCAGCAGACATCAACGGAAATAATGATAAGCGGAAATACCGAAGATGATGCAGGTTTGAAAAATACCGTATTTTCCGAAAGCATTTTCCGTTGGAAATGTAAAAAATGCGGGTTTAGCTCAAAATATCAGCACCCGTTTTTATACAACGATATAGCAAATAAATTTATGGTCTATTATATACCCCACGTTGAAAGAGTTAAGGTGGTTGACACAAAACTTGAAGCGGAATTTTCGGAATTGAAGGATATAAAAAAACGTGTCGTACCCGATATAAATGCAATGAAAGAGAAAATAATCGTTTTTGAAAAGGGAATAAATGACTTTGCACTGGAGCTGACCAAATTAGCGGTGTCGGAAATTGTTGCGAAAGAAACGGGACATACGGTTTATTACGGTTATTTTACCGATATGAGCGAGGAAGATAATACCATTAGCTTTCAGTTCTTTGTAGGAGGAGATAAACGCTCATATATACAGTCCGCAAGACTGGAGGTTTACAGACATTCACTCGATATGGTAAAGAAAAAATTCCCCGATGCAGAAAAACAACAGGGATTTCTTAATATAGGCAGACAGTGGGCAAAAAATGCCCTCGATGCATACAAAGGCTCTTGATTGGAGCTGAATCGGTGCCTGCATATTGTGCGGGCCACGCTTAATTTTGCTTATTGGACTTTGGCGGTGGACTGTTTGGGCATAATTTAGTAAAAAATTTGGATTTTTTTTAAAAAAAGCAAAGTTTTTTACAAAAATCAATGGAATTTGAAAAAGAAATGTGTTATAATATTGTCAACCGACCATAGTCGATAAAATAATTTTCAGGAGGTAATTCCAATGGCAAGAAAATGGGTCTACTTGTTCACAGAGGGCGACGCTTCAATGCGTGAGCTTCTCGGCGGTAAGGGTGCGAACCTTGCTGAAATGACCAATATCGGTCTTCCTGTTCCACAGGGCTTTACTATTACAACAGAGGCTTGTACGCAGTATTATGAGGACGGCAGAAAAATCAATGATGAAATCCAGGCACAGATCATGGAGTACATCGATAAGATGGAAGAGATCACGGGAAAGAAATTCGGTGATAAGGAGAATCCTCTCCTCGTTTCTGTCCGTTCGGGTGCGCGTGCTTCAATGCCGGGTATGATGGATACAATTCTTAACCTCGGTCTTAACGAAGAGGTTGTTGAGGTTCTCGCAGAAAAATCCGGCAACCGCCGTTGGGCATATGACTGTTACAGAAGATTTATTCAGATGTTCTCCGATGTTGTTATGGAAGTCGGCAAGAAATATTTTGAACAGCTCATTGACGCAATGAAGGAGAAAAAAGGCGTTAAGCAGGATGTTGAGCTTGATGCTGATGATCTGAAAGAGCTTGCTAATCAGTTCAAGGCTGAATACAAGAATAAGATCGGTGAGGACTTCCCGTCTGATCCTAAGGTTCAGCTTATGGAGGCAATAAAGGCAGTATTCCGTTCATGGGATAATCCGAGAGCTAACGTATATCGCCGTGATAATGATATTCCGTATTCATGGGGTACGGCTGTTAATGTACAGTCAATGGCATTCGGTAACATGGGTGATGACTGCGGTACCGGTGTTGCATTTACACGTGACCCGGCAACAGGCGCAAAAGGTCTTTTCGGTGAGTTCCTCACAAATGCACAGGGCGAGGACGTTGTTGCAGGCGTTCGTACTCCTATGAAGATTACGGAAATGGAACAGAAATTCCCTGAGGCTTTTGCACAGTTTACACAGGTTTGCAAAACACTTGAGGATCATTACAGAGATATGCAGGATATGGAGTTCACTGTTGAACACGGTAAGCTCTATATGCTCCAGACAAGAAACGGTAAGAGAACAGCTCAGGCTGCTCTTAAGATTGCTTGTGATCTCGTTGACGAGGGTATGAGAACCGAGAAAGAAGCAGTTGCTATGATCGATCCCCGTAACCTCGATACACTTCTCCACCCGCAGTTTGATGCTGCTGCTATCAAGTCCGCTACACCCATAGGCAAAGGTCTTGGAGCTGCTCCGGGTGCTGCAAGCGGTCAGATCGTATTTACTGCCGATGATGCTAAGGCATGGGCAGATGCAGGCAAAAAAGTTGTTCTTGTTCGTCTTGAAACTTCACCTGAGGATATCGAGGGTATGAAGGCTGCACAAGGTATCCTTACGGTTAGAGGCGGTATGACGTCACACGCTGCCGTTGTTGCTCGTGGTATGGGTTCATGTTGTGTATCCGGCTGCTCCGCTATTGTAATGGACGAGGAAAATAAGGTGTTCACACTCGGCGGTAAGGAATACCATGAGGGTGATGTTATTTCCTTCGACGGTTCAACAGGTAACATATATGACGGCGCTATCCCGACAGTTGATGCTAAAATTGCGGGAGAGTTCGGCAGAATAATGGCTTGGGCCGATAAATATAGAAAACTTAAGGTAAGAACAAATGCCGATACACCCGCTGATGCAAGAAAAGCTCGTGAGCTTGGTGCAGAGGGTATTGGTCTTTGCCGTACCGAGCATATGTTCTTTGAGGGCGACAGAATAGATGCATTCAGAGAAATGATTTGTGCAGATACGGTTGAGGAGAGAGAGGCAGCTCTTGCTAAGATTCTTCCCGTACAGCAGGGCGATTTCGAGAAACTGTATGAGGCTCTTGAGGGTAATCCCGTAACGATTCGTTTCCTCGATCCGCCGCTTCATGAGTTTGTTCCGACCGATGAGGAGGATATAAAGAAACTCGCTGATGCGCAGGGTAAGACAGTTGAGCAGATTAAGGCTATAATTGACTCGCTCCATGAGTTTAACCCGATGATGGGTCATCGCGGATGCCGTCTTGCAGTTACATATCCTGAAATTGCAAAAATGCAGACATCTGCTGTTATCCGTGCCGCTATCAATGTTAAGAAGGCTCATCCCGATTGGACAATTAAGCCTGAAATCATGATTCCTCTCGTAGGAGAAGTAAAGGAACTTAAATATGTCAAGAAGGTAGTTGTTGAAACTGCTGATGCAGAAATAGCTGCTGCCGGTGTTGATATGGAATATGAAGTGGGTACAATGATCGAGATTCCCCGTGCAGCTCTTACGGCTGACGAGATTGCTAAGGAAGCTGAATTCTTCTGCTTCGGCACAAACGATCTTACTCAGATGACATTTGGCTTCAGCCGTGATGACTCGGGTAAATTCCTTGAGGCTTACTATGATGCTAAGATCTTTGAGAATGATCCGTTTGCTAAACTCGACCAGGTAGGTGTCGGCTCACTTATGAAAATGGCAATTAAACTCGGCAAGGAAACACGTCCCGAACTTCACTGCGGTATATGCGGCGAACACGGCGGAGATCCTTCGTCTGTTGAATTCTGCCATAAGATCGGTCTGGATTATGTATCATGCTCACCGTTCAGAGTTCCGATCGCACGTCTTGCTGCTGCTCAAGCTGCTATAAATGAAGGCTGATGACTTCTTTTTGTGGTGAGCAGTAGAAAATTTTGAAACACATATCATTGTGGAGTTTGTTTGTTCGGTTATGTGTGTCGGTTTAGAGGCAGTTTACCTGCAATTATTACAAAATCTGCGATGTGGTGTTTTGAAAAAACTTATAGTATTACCACGTTTTAAAAACTCAAAGAGGGGTCGGTCAGTATTCTGATTGACCCCTCTTTTTAAATAATTTTTCTTTGTTGGAATAGACTGAACATAAAGGAGGAATTTAGTATGAAATCAATTTTCGGATTAAGTAAAAAGGCTTTTATTTCAATAAGCTGTATAGCTGTTGCCCTTATAGCATCGGGCATAGTTATAGGCGTTTCGGTATCACGTAACTCGAATGATAAAGACGGTAAAGATACGTCCGCTTCGGATCGGATAAAGGATAACGGTGCCGATGCGGGTTCTCCGGATAAGGGCGGTTCTCTTGCTTCGGCTGAAAACGATGATACTTCGGTTTCGGATGAAAAGCTGATATCTGTTGAAGATGCAAAGAAAATTGCTCTTGCCGATGCTGAATTTGAGGAAAGCCAAGTTTCATTTACGAAAACAAAGACTGATACAGACAATAATGTTCAAGTTTACGATATTGAATTTAGTGTATCCGATACAGGCAATGCAGGATATCAATATTGGTATGAATATGAAATTGATGCCACAAACGGAAGTATAATCGAAAAATGCGTAGATATGCTGAATACCTCTAAGTCTTCTTCTACGGAAAACAGTACCGGTGTCGAATATATAAGTGTTGATAAGGCAAAGGAGATCGTACTTAAAGATGCGGGGCTTTCGGCGGAAAATGTAAAATTCATAAAATCCGAGTTGAGTAGTGACAAAAATATAAAAGTATATGATATCGAGTTTACTTCTTCGGATAAAAAGTATGAATATGAGGTTAATGCCGTTGATGGAAAAATCTGCGAAATAGACATCAGATTGTTGAGTTTTGTTTCCGAAACAGATACTTCCGAATCCTCCGGCGACCGGTATATCGGACTTGACAGTGCAAAGAAAACTGCGCTGAAAGATGCGAATGTCAACTCGTCTGATGCCGTGTTTATAAAAACAAGACTTGAAAGTGATGACGGTGTTTCGATATATGATATTGAATTTAAGGACAAAAATAAAAAGTATGATTATGAGATCAATGCGGTAAGCGGAGAAATTGTTGAAAAAGACGTAAGATCTTTGACAGTTCAGCAGACATCAACGCCGAGCGGAGATACAAGCAGCTACATTGATGTTGAAGAGGCTAAAAAGATAGCATTGAGTGATGCGAAAGTATCGGCTTCGAGTGCAACATTTACAAAAACAAATCTTGACAGTGATGATCGCACACCGACGTATGATATTGAGTTCCGCACGTCCGATAAAAAATACGATTATGAGATCAATGCTGTAACAGGTGATATAATCGAAAAAGACATTGAAAATATTAAAACATCGCAAACACAAAATCCGAGCGGAAATTCGAGCAGCTATATAGGTACTGAAAAGGCTAAGCAGATAGCGCTTGATGATGCGAATGTATCGGCATCGAATGTAACGTTTACAAAAACAAATCTCGATAGTGATGATCGTACGCCGACGTACGATATTGAGTTCCGCACGTCTGATAAAAAGTATGATTATGAAATCAATGCCTTGAACGGTAGTATAATCGAAAAGGATGTTGAAAACATAACAAAACC
>CANQBP010000056.1 GCA_947589415.1 uncultured Clostridia bacterium | reverse complement strand
TTGATTCCATGTATTTATCTTTTATTCAATTTGCTTGCATTGTAAAATGGTCTAATTAAGTGTCAACACGCTCTAAAATACATTATAATTTGTCAATGCGATAATGTCAATATCCCGTGTGTGTAAGAATAGCAGCCGTACAGTAAGGACGAATACAGTATTAAAACGATAACGGTTAAAAGTTCCTTTTAGTCCGTGTCCTGCATCACTTTCTTATTGTGTTGTTCTCTCATAACGGCAAAAACCGTATCACACTTTTTAATCCTATACATCAATTTCGCCGTTTCTGTAAACTTCAAGCAGATCGTACAAGTCATTGATCTCCGTTTGTATGTTTTTGCCGTTATCGGTATGCTTTACCATTATTCTGTAATTTTCCGTTTCAACATTTTCCGAGCTTGAAAGAATATCCTTATTTTCTCTCATAGCATTCTCTATACTTTCAAACGGCTGATGTGCCTTAATTCTCAACCCGTGGGAATTGTATATAAGCGTATATCCCGCTATTCCCGTTTTTTCATGATAATCCCTGCAAAAACCTCCGTCAATGACAATAAGTTTTCCGTTTGCCCTTATGGGCTGTTCCCCTCTTGCCGTCAAAACCGGTGTATGCCCGTTTACAATATGAGAAGACGGGGAATACATATCAAATTCACGCAAAATCATATTGCATATTTTTTCCGTATGATAAAATCGGTAATACGGATCTGTTTCCTCCTCCCATGCGGCTTTGTCGTCTATAAAGCAGCGCTCAAAACATTTGACGGTTCTCCCGCATAAGGGTGATTTCTTTCCGCACCATAAATACCACATAAAATCAATATCCTCTATGTTTTTATTATTTCCGAAATATGCACGTCTTACGATTTTTTCCGCAACATCAAAATATGCTCTTCCCTTAAATACCTTTCCAAAAAGCCTTATTCCGAAAAAATTCCCGTTTTCGTCAAGAGGAACGCAGCCGTGATAAAGTAAATTCCCGTTAAAGCATTTATACATACTGCCCTTATCAAAGAGGAATGTAATATGTCGTTTCAGTCTGCTGCTGTTTATAAATGACTCCTTCAGTTCATCAATTATTTCCTTTTCATCGTCGGTCAATTCATAGGGCGAATTTTTATCAATAGTCGGGAAATCGGTATTGTTCAGCTTATACTTTTTTCCTTCCGATATTACCGTACCGTTTTCCGTATCAATTTTGTCAAGCAACAGTCTGTCGTTCATTTCATATTCGGGACGTCTTAATATAATCTGACCTTCCAACTTAAATTGTATAACGGATATGGCTTTCATTGCTGCATTCATGGGATCGGCTGACCTGTATTTATTTTCAGCAAAAAGCGTGAGCTTTCTAAGGCTTATTCCGTATCCGCTTTCGAGTATTCGTACTGTCCTGTATTTTATACAGTTACGTACAACATTCGCAACACACGCTTCATTTCCTGCTGCTGCCCCCATCCATAACATATCATGATTTCCCCATTGAATATCAAGGGAATGATATTCGATAAGCAAATCAAGTATTTTATCGGCATCTGCTCCTCTGTCGAAAATATCTCCGACTATATGTAAACGGTCAACGGCAAGCCGCTTTATAAGCCCCGCAAGTGCAACAATAAAATCATCTGCACCTATACTTATTATAGTATCAAGTATTTTACGGTGATATAATACCTGATTATCGTCCTCGTCTTTTTGGGCATGAAGTAATTCGTCTATGATATAGGCGTAATCCTTCGGCATTGCCTTACGCACCTTAGAACGTGTATATTTTGATGATAAAATTCCCGCAATTTTTATCATTCTATTTATGATAATTCTGTAACGGTCGGAACTTATTCCCCTCTCTTTTTTTATCAAATTTAATTTTTCATGCGGATAATAAATTATAGTGCAAATCTCCTCTCTCTCACTGTCCGATATCGTGTCACTGTAAAGCATATCAACCTTTTCCTTTATAACGCCCGAACAGTTATTTAAAATATGGTAAAAGGCTTCATACTCACCGTGTATATCACTCATAAAATGTTCTGTTCCTTTCGGAAGATTAAGAATAGCGGTAAGATTGATTATTTCCCTTGAAACAGAACTTACCGTCGGATATTTCTCGAAAAGTAATTTCAGATATTTAATGTTGTCCATAATATTCCTCCAATCAAATGCGCATACTAAATCAGATTTTGATTAAATTTGGCTGTTTATAATTATGTTATAAGCAATAAATGTGAACAAATTATGAATTTTTAGTAAATTTGAAAATAATTGATAATTTATGCTTGACTTTGATTGATTTTGGACTATAATATAAGCAAGAGGTGATTGAAAATGCTTACTTCAGAAAGACATCGAACAATACTTAATCTATTAAACAGCCGTGGTTCAATTACTGTAACCGAACTTTCGGAAATACTTAATACTTCGGAATCTACCGTTCGCCGTGATTTGAATACCCTTGACGATGCGGGACATCTGAAAAAAGTATTCGGAGGTGCGGTTTCCGTAAAACCGACTGAGGGTGTTTCCGAACAGGCAGTCCCGACACGTGAAATATTGATGCCCGATGAAAAAAGCAGTATAGCAAAATATGCTGCGGCTCTGATTAACGATGAAGATTTCGTTTATATCGACTCCGGAACAACTACGGCACGAATGATAGATTTTGTTGAAAATACAAAAGCTGTATTTGTCACAAACGGGATAATCCATGCACAAAAACTCCTCGCAAAAGGGCTAAACGCATATATTACAGCCGGCAGAATAAAAGCGGTAACAGCGGCAGTTATAGGCTCTGAAAGTATAAAAAGCCTGTCAAATTATAATTTCACAAAGGCATTTATAGGTACAAACGGTATAGACATACAAGCGGGATTTACGACTCCCGATATTGAGGAAGGCATAGTCAAGGAAAAGGCGGTAGAAAAAAGCTATATCTCATTCGTACTTGCCGATCACAGTAAATTCCGCAAAGTATTCCCCATTACATTTGCTCCTTTGAAAAAATGCTGTATAATAACCGACAAACTTCTTTGCGGGGAATTTTCCGACAAGACCGTAATAAGGGAGGTGACTCCATGATATACACAGTTACATTAAATCCGTCTATCGACTACACAGTCCGACTTGACAGCTTTATACCGGGAATTACAAACCGAACAATCAGTGAGGAATACCACATCGGCGGAAAGGGAATAAATGTATCCTGCATACTTTCCGAACTCGGCATAAAAAATAAAGCCATAGGCTTTACGGCAGGATTTACCGGAAAGGCTATCGAAGATGATTTGAGTCTGAAGGGTATAGAAACCGACTTTATAAGATTAAAAGACGGTATTTCAAGAATAAATATCAAACTCAAAGCAAAAGAGGAAAGCGAAATTAACTGTCAAGGGCCGAACATTGGTGAGGAAGAATTTGAATTACTTCTGAAAAAAACAGATATGATCGAGGACGGAGATACGATAGTTATTGCGGGCAGCATACCGAATACCCTTCCGTCAAATTCGTATGAAAAAATACTGAAAAGATTGGAGGGGCGCAATGTTCGCATAGTGATCGATGCCGCTAAAAAGCTCCTTACGGATTCGCTGAAACACAAACCGTTCTTGATAAAACCAAACAGGCAGGAATTATCCGAAATATTTAATACGGATATAAAAAACAATAGTGACATTGAAAAATATGTATGCGAATTAAAAGAAATGGGTGCAAGAAACGTCATAGTTTCTCTCGGCAGCGGCGGTGCAGTATTATTCGATGAAACAGGACATAAATACAAATCCGGTGTAATTGATAAAAAAGTAATAAGTACTGTCGGTTCGGGCGACTCAATGGTAGCAGGTTTTATTGCAGGATATGAACAATCAAACGATTATTCTTATGCATTTATGCTCGGTACTGCCTGCGGAAATGCAACAGCCTTTTCAAGAGGACTCGCCACAAGAGAAAAAATTAACGAAATACTAAATTTACTCGGTGCAAAACAATTTTGAGGAGGGTTAATTATGAAAATTACAGATCTTTTAAACAAACAAAGCATCGAAATCGGTGTGTCCGTAAAGGACAAAGCGGCGGCTATCGAAAGACTTATTTCACTGCACGGCAAAAGCGGTAACTTGAACGACATAGACGCTTACCGTGAGGGAATTATCAAAAGAGAGGAAATGGGTACAACGGCAATCGGTATGGGAATTGCTATACCCCACGCCAAAAGCAGTTCGGTAAAAAAACCTTCTCTTGCCGCCATAACCGTGCCTGACGGTGTAGATTACAATTCTCCCGACGGGGAAAAGTGTGAGCTTTTATTTATGATTGCGGCAACCACGGACGGTGATGTTCACCTTGAAGTTCTTGCAAGACTGATGCAGATGCTTATGGACGAGGATTTTACGGCTAAATTAAAAAAGGCAAAAACATCTGAAGAATTTCTTAAACTTATTGACCAAAAGGAACGTGAGAAATTTCCCGAAGAAAACACGCAGAAAAATACCGAAAAACCAAACGGCACATTCAGGGTTCTCGCCGTAACAGCCTGCCCTACGGGAATAGCTCATACCTATATGGCTGCCGAAGCTCTTGAAAAAGCCGGCAGGCTTATTGAAAGCGGTTTCGGAGAATAAACGACCATATGCTCTAAAAAAATAAATACGAGGTGATAAATATGCTTAAAGGAACAGGTGTTTCAGACGGTATCGGAATAGGAAAGGTACTTGTTATTGAAGAGTGTTCGCTTGAATATACACCCAAAAAAGTGACTGACACTAAGAGCGAAACAGAACGCCTTAACGGTGCTGTCGAGATTTTTTGCCAAAACACGCAAAAACAAGCTGATGCACTCAAAATATCCGCAGGTGAAGCAGATGCGGAAATTATGCTTGGGCATATCAGTATAGTAAAAGATCCGTATCTGATCGGCGAAACAGAAAAACTCATAAACGACGGAAATTGTGCCGAAGCCGCATTTGAGAATATCTGCGATATGTTTATAAACATTTTCTCATCGGCAGATGATGAATTGACTAAACAAAGAGCCGCCGATATCCGTGACGTAAAGGCAGGTGTCATGAAAATCCTCCTCGGAATTGAGGAGGTAAATATAAGCGATGCACCAAAAGATACGATACTTGCCGTCAAAGAGCTTACCCCGTCAATGGTTGCAGAAATAAATCGGGAGAACATAGCAGGAATTATTACGGAAACCGGCGGTATGACTTCACATAGTGCAATTCTTGCAAGAATTTTGGAAATACCTGCCGTTATGGGCATTCCCGATTTGTTAAATGCTGTAAAAAACGGAGATACTGTCATAATTGACGGCAGTAACGGAGAAGTATTGAATTATCCCGACAATGCGCAGCTTGAACACTATAATGCAAAACGTGAACAGTTAATGCGTGAGAAAAAAGCACTCGAAAGTTTCAGAGGTAAAGCCACTATTTCTGCCGACGGAGAAATATATCAGCTTGTCTGCAATATAGGTGATCCCGATGATGCGGCACAAGCTGTTGAATTTGACGGTGAGGGCGCAGGTCTTTTCAGAACAGAATTTTTGTTTATGAATAAAACCTCATTACCCACCGAGGAGGAGCAGTTTAAGGCTTATAAAAAAGCAGCTCTTATATTAAAAGGAAAACCGCTTGTCATAAGAACCCTCGATATAGGCGGAGATAAGGATATTCCCTATATGAGACTTAAAAAAGAAGCCAATCCATTTATGGGATTTCGTGCAATAAGATATTGCCTTAAAAACCGTGATATTTTTAAAACTCAATTAAGAGCTGTACTGCGGGCAAGCTCATTCGGCAACATTAGCGTTATGTTTCCCCTTGTCACCTGTATTGAAGAACTAAGAGAGGGAAAAGCATTGGTCGAAGAGGTAAAATCAGAGCTTAAATCAAGCGGCACGGATTTCGATGAGAACATAAAGGTCGGTATAATGGTCGAAACCGCATCTGCCGCCGTTATTGCCGATATACTTGCCAAAGAAGCGGATTTTTTCAGTATAGGAACAAATGATCTTACGGGATATACTATGTCATGTGACAGAGGCAACAGTGATGTTTCTTATCTGTACAGCGTACTTCAGCCGAGTGTGTTAAGAATGATAAAACATATAATAAAATGTGCAAGGGACAATAATATACCGGTCGGTATGTGCGGAGAGGCTGCCGCCGATCCGATGATGATCCCTCTGCTTATATCGTACGGGCTTACCGAATTTAGCGTTTCACCTCCGTCCGTACTAAAAGTGAGAAAATGTATTTCAAGCTGGACAAAACAAAAAGCAGATGAAGTTGCGGAAAAAGCGGCGGCGCTTGATACCGAACAGTCTGTACACGATTATTTAAAAACCGTTATTTAACCCTACTCTCGGCAATCGGTTAAAAAACCTGCACATCGGTTAATACGGTCTTAATAAAATACCTTGTATCATTCTGGTAAGTAATTACACCCGTATGATACAAGGTATTATTTTTAACGGTTTTGATATGTATTTATTTCTTAAAAATATATGCAGATCCGTACCGCAGGTTACTGACAGTATGAAATACGATGTAACAGATACGGGACACTTAAAGCTAAAATGCGGCTAAATTTACGCAGAATTTTAAAATATTTTGATTACATTCCGAACATACGGCAATCAATCTCCCATGTATTCCCTTTTAAATTTTTCTATCCATTCCGTAAGTATTAACGAAATATCATATTGCTGCTGTAATATATTTTTACCTATAACGGAAATATCAGGTTTATTTTGTATGTTCACTTCCAAACTTTTTTTCATATCATCTAAGCTAAGCTCAATTTTATCCAATAATCCCGCTTTCAAATCATCAGATACCAGATCCATATTCATAATCACGGCATTGAAATCCAAAAAGACATTTACTGCTTTTCCTGCATTTTCTTCCATAAGACTTAAAAACTTTTTTCCCCCGATTCGGTTATACTGTATATCGTCTTTTCCGGCATTTTCCCGTTTTTCAGAGTTTCGCTCACAAGATAACCTTTTTCTTCAAGCTGAATTACCTTTTTATAAATTGAGGGGGTACTTATTTTTACCCACCTTGAAATATTACGGTATTCAATATTTTTTTGCAGTTCATATGCACTTTGAGGTTTCTTTTTTATCATTCCTAAAACTATCAGGTCAATAGCAGCCATAATCATCACCCTATATTTTATGCTACTATAATTCATAATAGTTGTCAATAAGTATTATTGAAATAATATGTTCCATTGGAATAATATATCCTTGTAAAAAGAACAGAAACCCACCCGTTATTAAAAACAAGGCAAGATTCTGCTCATAGTTTTGTCCATTTATACAAAGTGGTAATTTACCTAAAATAATCATCTCGCCGTAATTGCACTATCGCCATATCACAATAGTCGTTTTTATTATTGTTTGAGGACAAGCGTATGAATAAAAAACTCCCCTTGAAAAAGGTCGTTTCTCTTTCAAGGGGCAGTTCTGCGAACGGGAAATAATCACTCGATCTTTTTTACATATATTCTTGATGGTTCTCCATCCATATCGTTCATTTGAGTTACATATTCACAACCGTATTTCTCATATAATCCGATGTGGTTCGTTGATATATACACTTCCTTAACCCGTTCTTTTTTGGCAAGCCGTTCAATTTCCTCAAATAACAATCCCACATAGCGATGTCCCCGATGTTTTGGAAATGTATAAACAAAACCCATCCAAGGTGTAAGTTCCGTCGGCTGAATATCGTCTTTTTGAGCATATGTACAAAAGGAAATCAATTCATCACCATCTGTCAGCAACAACACCTTTGATCCTTCTCCAACTGCATCAAAAAAAGTTCCATTACTGAGCAGTTCACATAAAAAATCACCTGCACCTCAATTACTTCTCGCTATTTCTTCAAGCCAGTGTTCTTGTCTGTCACTCTCAAAAAAATTGATAATGTTCATGTATAGTTTCCTCCATAAATTTTGATTTGTATTTTTATTCTTTTTATAAAAGTGGTAATTTATTTAAAATAATCATCATCACTATAATTACACTGTTTATCAGCATACCACAATAGTAGTTTTTGTTGTAGTTTGGGAACAGGCGTATAAATACCCTCTTAAAAAGGTTCGTTCCTCTTTCACAGGGTTGTTCGACAAACGGGAAGTTGCGGTATCACAAACGACAAAGCATGATATATTCTTCCTCATTTTCATTTACAATTTCAAATCCTGTTTTTTGATA
>CANQBP010000055.1 GCA_947589415.1 uncultured Clostridia bacterium | reverse complement strand
GCGGATAAAAATCCGTACCTATGGTCGGCACAAACAGTAAGCGGTATCTTATCCCGACAGGAATACTGCGGTGATACTGTTAATTTCAAAAGCCATAGAAAAGGATTATGCAGCAAAATAGTTATCCGTAACAATCCGGAAGATTATAAAATTTTTCCGGATACACATGAGGCAATTATAAGCAGATCGGATTTTGAAAAGGTGCAGGAAATCCGGAACAAGCGTAAAAGAATATCGCCTATAAACGACCCTGTAATGTTTCAGGAGATTTTCTGTGCTGACTGCGGAAGCAGAATGCATATTATGCGTTCGAGAAATTTCAAAAAGACAAAGCCGGATTGTTATATCTGTGCATTATCCCGAAAGTCCTCCGATTGCTCATCACACTACATCAGGGAGAGTAATTTAGTAGATTATGTTTTGGCTGAAATAAATACCCTTTTGAGGGCGGCAAAGAGCGGAATTTTCAAAAAGAAAATCACGGAAATTTTTAACAAAAGATCTTCAGAAGAACGATTGATGAATAAGAAAAATCTCATCAAAAATCAAAAGAGAATTGATGAGATTGACAAAATTCTGAAAGAGTTATATGAGGATAAAGTTGCAAAAAATATTTCCATTGAAATTTTCCAAAAGCTTTCCTCGCAGTTTTTAGCCGAGCAGAAAGAACTAATGGATTTAGTTGTTCACGATAATCAAAAATGTGCGGATTTTGAAAAATTGAAAAGTGCATTGAAGGGATTTTTTGATACAATGGACAACTACTCCGATGTTACTTTCATTGAAAGATTAACTCCTGATATCGTAAATGATTTTATTGACAGAATTGAAATTTTTGAAGCCAAAAAAAATGCTGACGGCAAACGTCAACAACAGGTTAATATTTATTTTAGAGGGATTGGAATTATTGATTTTAAAATTCTTCCCTAAAACAATTACGAGTATTCGTAACACTGTCGGGTATCGTTACACTTGTCAGTCCTGTGCATTTTTCAAACGCATAATCACCTATTGATGTAACAGGCTTTCCGTCAATTACGGACGGAATAACAACATCTCCGCCGTCTCCGGTATAACCTGTAATTGTTACACTGCCGTCCTCGTTTTCTTCCCACTCGTAATCGGCATCTATTGCAACAAAAGCAAGCTCGTTTTCATTTGCATATGTTTCCGCATAACTGCCGCTGTAACCGAAAATAACAATATCATCGCATGCCGCAAATGCATTATCACCTATCTCAGTAACACTTGCAGGTATTGTTATATTGGTCAGTCCTGTGCAATCTGAAAACGCATATTCACCTATTGACGTAACACTGTCAGGAACAGTTATACTTGTCAGTTCTGTGCAATATGCAAACGCCCCGCCACCTATTTCCGTAACGCCTCCGGGTATAGTGTAGGCACCACTTTTACCTCCGGGATATTCTATCAGAGAAGTCTTGTCTTTGTTAAACAGAACGCCGTTTTCAGATAAATAATTTTCATTATTCTTATCAACATCAATACTTGTCAGTCCTGAGCAATATGCAAACGCCTCAGCACCTATCTCCGTAACGCTGTCAGGTATCATTACGCTTGTCAGTCCCGAGCAGCCTGCAAACGCCCCCATACCTATCTTCGTAACATTGTCGGGTATTGTTATACTTGTCAGTCCCGTGCAAGCCACAAACGCCGACGTACCTATTTCCGTAACACTGTCGGGTATAGTGTAGTCACCTTTTCTACCTACGGGATACAATACAAGAACACTCTTGTCTTTGTTAAATACAATGCCGCCTTCAGATAAATAATTTTCGTTATTCTTATCGACATCTATACTTGTCAGTCCGGTGCAGCCAAAAAACGCACCCATGCCTATATTCGTAACACTGTCGGGTATGGTTATTCCTGTCAGTCCGGTGCAGCCATAAAACGCCGACATACCTATTTCCGTAACACTGTCGGATATCTTTACGTCTGTCAGTCCCGTGCATCCAAAAAACACCCAATTGCCTATCTTCGTAACACTGCCGGGTATCGTTACGCTTGTCAGTCCCGTGCAGCCTTCAAACGCATAATTGCCTATTGATGTAACAGACTTACCGTCAATTACGTACGGAATAACAACATTTCCGCCGTTTCCGTTATAAGCTGTAATTCTTACAGTGCCGTCCTCGTTTTCTTTCCACTCGTAATCAGCATCTATTGCAACAAAAGTAAGTTTGTTTTCATTTGCATATGTTTCGGCATAACTGTTGCTATAACCGTGAATAACAAGATTGTCGCATCTTGCAAATGCGCTTTTGCCTATTTCAATAACACTTGCAGGTATTGTTATACTTGTCAGCCCTGTGCAGCCGGAAAACGCACTGCTGCCTATTGATGTAACACTGCCGGGTATGATTACACTTGTCAGCCCTGTGCAGCCGTAAAATGCACTTCTGCCTATATCCGTAACACTGTCGGGTATCATTACGCTTGTCAGTCCTGTGCAGCCATCAAACGCAAAAACACCTATTGATGTAACACCGTCGGGTATGGTTACGCTTGTCAGTCCTGTGCAGCCGTCAAACGCACAATCACCTATTGATGTAACACTATCGGGTATGGTTACGCTTGTCAGTCCTGTGCAGCTTAAAAACGCATCATTACTTATTGATGTAACACTGTCGGGTATTATTACGTTTGTCAGTCCTGTGCAGCCGGAAAAAGCAAAATCACCTATTGATATAACGCTATCCGGAATTGTTATGTCAGTCAGTCCCGCACAATCCTTAAAAGCACTCGGGTCTATCTCAGTAACACTGTCGGGTATGGTGTAGGCACCTTTCTTACCTGCGGGATACATTATCAAAGCAGTTTTATCTTTGTCAAATAAAACACCGTCTTCGGATGTGTAGTTTTCGTTATTTTGACCAACATTTATTTCTGTCAGTCCTGTGCAGCCTGAAAACGTATCATCACTTATTGATGTAACACTGTCGGGAACGGTTACGCTTGTCAGTCCTGTGCAATTGTAAAACGCCAAGTCGTCTATTGATGTAACGCCGTCGGGTATTGTCACGCTTGTCAGTCCCGTGCAACCACTAAATACAAACGGCTCTATCGCAGTAACACTGCCGGGTATGATTACACTTGTCAGCCCTGTGCAGCCGCCAAACGCATAATAGCCTATTGATGTAACGCTGTCGGGTATTGTCACGCTTGTCAGTCCCGTGCAACCATCAAACGCAAAAACATCTATTGATGTAACAGATTTACCGTCAATTTTGGAAGGGATAACAACATCTCCGCCGTTTCCGGTATAACCTGTTATCGTCACACCGCCGTCCTCGTTTTCTTCCCATTCGTAATCATCGGCTGTTACAGCATCTATTGCGGCAAAAGCAAGTTCGTTTTCATTTGCGTAAGTTTCGGCATAACTGCCACTATAACCGTTAATAACAATATTGTCACATCCGACAAATGTACTATCACCTATCTCAGTAACACTTGCAGGTATTGTTATGCTTGTCAGTCCTGTGCAGCCGTAAAACACCGTTATACCTATCTCCGTAACACCGTCAGGTATTGTTATACTTGTCAGTCCCGTGCAGCCCTTAAACAACCCGCTGCATATCTCCGCAACACTGTCGGATATCATTACACTTGTCAGTCCTGTGCAATTTTTAAACACCTCAACACCTATCCACGTAACACTGTCGGGTATCGTTACTTCTGTCAGTCCTGTGCAGCTTTCAAACGCCATACTGTTTATTGATGTAACGCTGTCAGGAATTGTTATACTTGTCAACTCTGTGCAATATGCAAACGCACCCATAACTATTTCCGTAACACTTCCGGGTATAGTGTAGGCACCTTTCTTACCTGCGGGATATACTATCAGAGAAGTCTTGTCTTTGTTAAATACAATACCGCTTTCAGACAAATAATTCTCGTTATTCTTATCAACATTGATACTTGTCAGTCCTGTGCAGCCCCAAAACGCCCTACTGCCTATTGACGTAACACTATCGGGTATGGTTACTTCTGTCAGTCCTGTACAATCTAAAAACGCCCACTTGCCTATCTCCTTAACACTACCGGGTATGGTTATGCTTGTCAGTCCTGTGCAGCCTGAAAACGCCGAACTGCCTATCGATGTAACACTGTCGGGTATGATTATGTTCGTCAGTCCTGTGCATTTTTTAAACGCCGAACTGCCTACCTCTGTAACACCGCCGGGTATCGTTACGCTTGTCAGTCCTGTGCAGCCGTAAAACGCCGAACTGCCTATCTCCGTAACACCGCCGGGTATCGTTACGCTTGTCAGTCCTGTGCAACCTTTAAATGCATAACTGCCTATTGATGTGACAGACTTACCGTCAATTTCGGACGGAACAGCAATCTCTCCGTCGTTTCCGGTATAACCTGTAATTGTTACGCTGCCGTCCTCGTTTTCTTCCCATTTAAAGCCGTCATCGGTTGTTCCCTAGCCTGCCGCCTCTGCCGTAATGCCGCCGCCCATCATTCGCGGTGCATCAACAGCCACACTGCCGCCGGCCAATAACGCCGCAAGAGATATACAACAAATCTTCCTTGCCAGCTTCTTAAAATCTGCCATTTTTCTGCCTCCGTTCATAAATATATTTTTCTTTTCCGGAATAATGTAACATATGCACATTGATATTTCCTATAAACAAAAATATTTCATCAAGATATCTACATTATACACTTTTCTGTTATAAAACGCAAGTGATTTAAAATAACTTCAAAAACTTCCAAAAACCTCCGAATTATTATTTTAATTTCATATCAGGCATAACGCAGTTGTGTATATTTAAGTATTTACACAACAAAAAATCATACCGCCGTCAGGACAATCCCAACGGCGGTATTTGTTTTATCTTTTTTAAAAAGATCGAAAATTATTTATCTGTCTTTTTGCGGCGTTTGAATACTGCAAGCACTGCACCCGATACCATAGCCGCAAGTGCCGCAAGCACAAACATTATTCCGTTGTCGCCTGTCTGCGGCACATCTGTATTTGTGTTGGTATTTGTATTTGTATTGGTATTATCTGCGGGGGTATTGCCGGGTGTATTGTTTGTACCGCCGCTTGTCCGGTTATCCGTGGAATTTGTCGGATTATTGCCCGGTTTTTCGCTCGGCTCTACACTCGGCTCGTCACTCGGCTCTTCGCTCGGTTCTTCGCTCGGTTCTTCGCTTGGCTCTACACTTGGTTCTTCGCTCGACTCGTCACTCGGTTCTTCGCTCGGCTCTCCACTTGGCTCTTCACTCGGTTCTTCGCTCGGTTCTTCGCTCGGCTCTTCGCTTGGTTCTTCGCTCGGCTCTATGCTTGGCTCTTCGCTTATTGCCACAAAAGTAATTCCGTTTTCATTTGCGTATGTTTCTGCATAACTGTTTTCATAGCCATAAATAGTAAGGTCATCGCAGCCCAAAAACACAACACCATGTATTATCGTAACACTATCGGGTATTGTTACCTCTGTCAGTCCTTTGCAACCCCAAAACGCACCTTCGCTTATCTCTGTAACACTGTCGGGTATGATGTAAGCACCTTTCTTATTTTGTGGATATTCCATTAAAAGTGATTTATCTTTGTTAAATAAAACACCATTTTCAGATGAATAAAATTCATTATTCTCATCAACATCGATACTCGTTAGTTCTGTGCAACCCCAAAACGCTCTGACACCTATTGATTTAACACTATCGGGTATCGTTACGCTTGTCAGTCCTTTGCAACCGGAAAACGCATCCCATCCTATTGATATAACACTGTCGGTTATTGTTAAGTCCGTCAGACCTGTACAACCTTGAAATGCAAACTGGCTCATTGTTTTAGCGGATATCGTTGCGTTTGTCAATCCTGTGCAACCATAAAACGCACGCCAACCTATTAATGTAACACTATCGGGAATTGTTACGCTTGTCAGTCCTATGCTACCGCGAAATGCCTCATCGTCAATCAGAGTAACGCTGTTAGGGACTGTATAAGAACCCTTAAATCCCGCAGGAAAACGTATCAGTTCTTTTTGCTCCTTGTCCAAAAGCACCCCATTGTCACTGCTGTAATATTCATTATCCGCACTTACATTGATACCTGTGAGTCCTGTGCAACCATAAAAGGCATAATCACCTATTGATGTAACACTGCCGGGTATGGTTATGCTTGTCAGTCCTGTGCAGCCGGAAAACGCCGAACTGCCTATCTCTGTTACACTACCGGGTATGGTTACTTTTGTCAGTCCTGTGCAATCTCTAAACGCATAATCGCCTATTGATGTAACGGGCTTTCCGTCAATTACGGACGGAATAACAACATCTCCGCCGTTTCCGGTATAACCTTTAATTCTAACACCACCGTCGTCCAAGTCCCAATCCTCTGATGACCACTCAAAGCCGTCATCAGTTGTTCCCTCACTTGCCGCTTCTGCCGTAATACTACTATCTATCATTTGCGGCAAAGCAACAGCCGTTGTTCCTGCAAGCATTGCAGCAACAAGTAAAACAGTTCCTGTTTTTTTCAAAAACTTTTTCATTTTCATGCCTCCAATTATGTATTTTATTGAGGAAATATCATAAAATATCCCCATATCATTATTATATGAACTATTTATTCATTTGTCAAGTGCTTAATATCGCATTTTATGAAGTATCATTTCATATTATAATGTATTATAATGAGTAATAAATGAGGTAACACATCATGAAAAAGGAAATAAATGTAATACTTGGACAACGTATAAGAGAAAAAAGAAAAGAACATGGCTTAACCCGTGAGGCACTTGCCGAACTGCTGTCTGTCAGCACCCGTTTTCTCGCCAATGTTGAAAGCGGAGAGGCAGGTGTATCTATATCCACACTTAAAAATATTGCCCTGTTCCTTAATACCTCAACCGACTACCTGCTCGGCATATATGACGAAATAGGCGAGGAATTTTATAAACAATCGGCAATAAGCAAAATACATGGTATGGATAAAAAATATCTTGCTAACGTTGACAGAATACTCGACAGCATAGAGGATATAATCAATACCTAAAGTAAATACGGAAATAAAAAAACGAGCAGCCGAAAACTAACGGTTGCTCAATTTTTTATTTAGTATCTTTCCGAATAATTATGTGCCTTATCAAGCAGCATATCCTTGACTTTCATAAGCCGTGTGCGGCTGCTCCTGTCATTCTCCTCCAGCTTCATTGAAATGTACTTTATCGTTTCCTCATACCTCGGTATCATAACGTGTTCGAGAGAATTAACACGCCTTCTCGTCCTCTCAATCTCCGCAGCCATAAGCTCACAACACTTTTCAAGCTCCGCAAGCCTTATCATATCGGGCAAAAGCTCCTTTATGGACATGACCGCATCGTCAAGTTCAAATGACGTAAAAGCAAAGCCGTACGGGAAAATATCCGATTCATTCGGACTTTCACTGACAGCATTAAACAACGGAACATCAACACTCATTATATTTTTTGATTTAACTTCGATCCCCGTCTGCTGTTTCGATGACATAAGCGACGAATCAAGCGACTTCTTGCTCATAACCGCACTCGCATTTATAAAATGCGCACTGCACCTTGCAAGTTCCCTCTCTACCTTATCACGCAGCCGCTTGTTTTCCTGCACCTTTTCGATAAACTGCCGCATAAGTTCGTCACGTTTGTCTTTTAGCATTTTGTGACCACGTCTTGCGGTCTGCAGCTGCTTTTTCAGCTTAGTCATCTGCATTCTTGTCGGGTTTACATTCATTATTGCCATGCTGTACCCCCCGATCCTATTGCTTACCGTAGTATTCGTCAAGCATATCTTCTTTTATTCTCTTCAACTCTGTTCTCGGCAGAATATGCAGCAGCTTCCAACCTATATCAAGTGTTTCCTCAATCGAACGGTTTGTATTATATCCCTGCGATACATACTCCCTCTCGAATGCCTCGGCAAATTCCGCATACTTTTTGTCTATATCCGTAAGTGCCGCCTCACCAAGCACTATCATAAGCTCTCTTGCGTCCTTTCCCCTTGCATAAGCAGAAAAAAGCTGGTTCATCGTTGCGGCATGATCTCCCCTTGTTCGTCCCTCGCCTATTCCCTTATCTTTAAGACGTGAAAGTGACGGCAGAACGTCAATAGGCGGCGTTATGCCCTTTCGATAAAGCTCACGGCTAAGTATTATCTGACCCTCTGTAATATATCCCGTAAGGTCGGGTATCGGGTGAGTTTTATCATCTTCGGGCATTGTCAGAATAGGTATAAGCGTGATAGA
>CANQBP010000054.1 GCA_947589415.1 uncultured Clostridia bacterium | reverse complement strand
ATATACACAATATCTTATATACGATTCTTATATTTAATAAGACTTGTATATATATAAGATATTGTGTCAACGACCTACAAAAGAAAAAATTTAAAGATAAAAAATATGATTTAATACTTTAAGTAATTGATAAAAGAAACCATAAATGATAGTGTTGGTTTATGTATCAGTCCGTTAATCATATAACAGGCTATTCGCCTGCAATAATCTAATAATCAACTGTATTAATGTAAAATATAACCGACAGAAAGATTATTAGCTTATTGTATTACGCTATGGCTTATAAAAACTAAGATGATAATAATATTATTGAAAAAACAAATATGAAGGATTATGGAATATCAAAAATAATTTTTAAAACCCAAAATAGACTTGAAAACCATTCCGAAACTGTTATAAAATGTAAATATATTTATTCAAATTTTAAAAATCTGTGATTTCACAAATCTTTAAATCCTCAAAGTAGGGTAGTTTTAATTATCTGATTTTTCGCAATTTAACATCAAATTAACCATCCCGAAATAAATGCCGAAAAAGTTCTCAATTCAAGGGTAGTTTTAAGTTTTATTTTTTTCGGTGATTAAATATAAAACTTCAAATTTCGAGTGTTTAGGTTTTAATAAAAAATCGTTTCGGCGAGGCTCAAAGTAGGGTATGTTTTGGCAGGGTAAAAAAATTTATGTTAAGAGGGAAATATATCACATTATAGCATATTTATACACACTTTAGTACATTAAAATGTTAAAGTACCCCCTGTTTTGTTCCCCTAAAAGGGTATAATTCCGTAAAAGTGCATTTTTCGGACTTTAGCTCATTAAAGCGGTAAACTGAAAAGTGATTTATACTAACAACGAAAGGCAAAGAATATTTTCCGGGAGTTTCGGTGTTAATCGGGAGTATTTTTTCTCCATTTTTCCGTCTTCCGGTTATTTTCTATCCTCGTGTTACCTTAAAACTATTCTTTTCTCTCATATATGTTTATGGTTTATATAATTAAATGTCATTCAATAAAAAGAATGATACAATAACATTGTCAAGAAAAAGACGATAATAAAAAGAGAGGTAGTAATTTTGTACAATAAAAAACATTTTTATTTGTGCAAGGTTTTATCAAAAAAAAGATTGACATACTGTACGCCATGTATTATAATATAGATACAGTAAGGGAGGTGAGAACATAGCAGATCAGGGAAAGCCGAAACGCAAAACGCATACAAGCAGTGAGGTGAAAGCTCGGTATAATAAAAAAACGTATCAACAATATGCCGTTCGTTTTCGCAAAGCTGAAGATGCCGATTGTATAAACTACATTGAAGAAGAAAAACAAAAAGGATACACAACGGCTGAAGTTTTTAAACGGTTAATAAGAAAAAAATAGCTTTGTAGTGTGTAAAGTTTACCAGACCGACACACTACAAAGCTCCCCGACAGATAAACGACAAAACTATGTCTTTATCATGTCGCCGACTACAAGAGCCAGCATAAATATTATACTATATGCTCCTTTTGTAGTCAAGAGATTTTTTTGAATTGAAAAGGAGTTTTTATTATGCAAAAATTTACTATCTATTGCGGGCTGTTCGATAAGGAGACAAAAAAGCAAGAAATTAACACCATTGACGCATTTAAAATTGCTCAAAATCTTTTTATTAAATATTGTGAAGGTGTGACAATTTCAGAAGCTCACGGGATTTACACGCATGATGACGGGACAGTAGTTATTGAGCCAACTTTAAGATGTGAAGTTTTCGGATCTGAAAATCAAATTAAAAGCGTATCGAGTGAATTGAAAACAGTTTTAAATCAGGAGTCCGTAATCATTGAAGAGGCGCAGGTTATAAGTAGATTATTTTAATAACGCCGCTGATGAGTCTTTGCGAATTAAGACGAAACACCTTCAGCCGTTGCAATAGTGATGGCAAAAAATGAAGGTGTCCGGCGAAAGCCAAATAACAATAATTGTTAATCTTGTACAATAAAAAATACTTTAATTTGTGCAAAATTTTATTAAAAAGGGGGTTGACATATCTATATAGATATGATATAATTAAACCATAGAAAAGAGGTGAATATAATAGCAAAATCTAAAAACGAGATTCAACGTGAATATGAAAAGCGTACAGGATATGCAGCTCAAGCAAAATATAAAAAAAATACTACAAAGCAAATTGCATTACAATTAAATTTAAAAACAGATATAGATATTTTGCAAAAGCTTGAAGAGGTGCAAAACAAGCAGGGTTATATAAAACAACTTATTCGCGATGATATTTCAAAAAATGGGTAAAAGAAAACTGCATGCTCTGTCACAACTTGCCAGAAGTCCAGAACATGCAGCCCACCACAAGACAAAGAGGAAATCTCTATCTAGTGTTATTTAATTATAATACATTAGCTCCTTTTTGTCAAGTGATTAAAAAAAATCAATTTACAAAAAGGAGAAAAACAAGATGACTACTATTAACGAGAGAAAATTAAACGCAATCAGCAATTTAATTGCAAATTTTTTTACAACACTGATTACACTTGCAGCCGACGAGACAGAACAACCGGAAACCGTTAAGGCAAAGGGTCGTATAGTAACAACAAAGAAAACAAAGAACAACGGCGCATTAAATAAGGGTTACACATATTTAATTTATGTTACAGATGGAGAGAATACAGCAACCTTCATAAATAACGGTGAGACAAGTATAAACATTAACAATTTGATACACTGCGAAAATAAATACGGTTCTAGATTTTTATTCGGTGAAGATAAGAAATTACATCAACTTCGAGGATTTGGAAAAAATACAGGGATGAAAGAACAAAAGGAAAATTTAATGGAATTTGTAAAAAGCTGTTTAAATTCTCCTATTAGCTTTTCAGATGGTACATTAACGTATGCAGTATAAACGCCGCTGACGAGTCTTTGCGAATTAAGACGAAACACCTTCAGCCGTTGCAATAGTGATGGCAAAAAATGAAGGTGTCCGGCGAAAGCCAAATAACAATAATTGTTAATCTTGTACAATAAAAAATACTTTAATTTGTGCAAAATTTTATTAAAAAGGGGGTTGACAAGCATATAAAAGGGTGGTATAATGATGATGTCAACAGGAAAGGAGGTTAAACAGTTGGCAAAACAAAAAGAGAATACAGAGAGGCTTAACATCTTTTTATCACCCCAAATAGTAGAAAAGCTAAAATCATTAGCAAGTGAAAGGGGAATGACCGTTAGCGGTCTGGTAAGATTAATAATTCTTGAGTATCTAAAAAAGTAAAAAACTTCATAGCGTGTGCGGTCGGCAAACTACAGCACGCTATGAAGCCACCACAAGACAAAGAGGAAATCTCTATCTAGTGTTATTTAATTATAATACATTAGCTCCTTTTTGTCAAGTGATTAAAAAAATCAATTTACAAAAAGGAGTTTTGTATTATGAAAAATTTGAAATTAAGAAATCATGCAAACTGCCAGTGCAGAATTGACATCCACGACAACGACCGCATAGATTTTATAAGCTATGTTACCCGTGTGATTTCAATCGTGATCGACGGTGGCAAGCGAATGATTGAATGTACCGGAACATACAGCCCGACAACAGCAAGACAGATCACATATTTTTTACGTGAATATGCGCCGGACTTAACACTTGCGGATATGAAAAGAATAATCGGTAAAGGTTTTGTTGAATGCTGAAAAAATAACGTCTGAGCGTTATAAAAAAGCCCGTTAAGCTCAGAGCGTGTGGAAGTATTAAAAATAAATGCTTCCACGGTCGGGGAAGTTTTTACAAAGCCGAAAATTTAAAGAGAGGAGGTATATAAAATGACATATAACGAGCTTGTTTTGGTTGTGGCAAACGAATTTGCTAAAACCTGTAAAGAAGGGGGTTTTGATACTTTCGCAGAAATGGTTAAATGCTACCGTATGAGTGGTGATGATGTGAAACATGAGATTGTATCAATGGTTTGTGAAACAGGCGAGGCATGGATGGATGAGGACAGCGGCGACATTATGATCGGTACGTCCATCGAAACTTATACATATAAGTGTTTTATTCGTGTGGTAAAAAAGGAAATACAAAATGCTTTGAGAGGTATTTAAAATGAACGTTTACGAATTTTGCGATGTTGCATATGATTACCAATATGTAATATTATGGAGCATCAAAAGCGAAAAGGCGGTATTTGAGGGATCATGCTATGATGCCAAATATTCAAGATATGCAGATGAGGAGGTGCAGTCATTCAACATTTCAAAAAATGAGCTGTTTATAAATATTTAATGCAGACGGCAGCCGCCGAAAAGGCGGTTGTAATGCAGCCGGGCAGAGCGTCCGAAGCCGCAAAGCCAAAAATGAAAGGAAGATCTATATGAAAGTTGTATTTACGAAAGAACAGAAAAGGTATATTACAGTTGCACAATTACCAGCGGTAAAGCGGATGATTGCAGACTTAAAAAGCGAGTACGATATGAACGACTTTGCACCGATGGCGGTACGAATTGCAAGTGGCACAAACGGCGGTAAAATCTTTGAAGCCTCCGCCGAAATTGCGAAGAATTGCCGCATATATAATATGTATTTTGAAGGATCTGAAGATTTGGATGTGTGGCTCACAATTTACGCATTAACCGATAATGGTTTTTACGAAATCGGCGCATATCTGAGCGACGTATGGCAGCTTAACGGCGAAAACGCCGATGAATTGCGGGAACATATGTACATCTGCAAGTACACCGAGATAAAAGACTGACTGAAGAAAAAAATATGCTGACCTAACGGCAAAACGGGGAAGGAGCGATTGAGATGGCAAAAATCACGAAAGAACAGTACACAAAATGGAGTAAACAGGCGAAAAACGGATTCAGCCTTGATTTACAATATTATGTAATCTGGAACGAGAAAACCTTGACGAAACGAATTAAGATGGCGGACGGCGATGTGATGGAGTTTAAAATTGAATATCAAAGGGAATGTAAACAGAAAACTAATAAATGGGGATGCAAATGTTACGTCGAAACAGGTCAATATATCCCGATGCTGATTGTTAAAAGATGGCATCCGACGAAAACGGGAAGTTATATGTCCAGCGGATATGAAGAAGAAAAGCCGCTCGGAGAGCCGGAACAATCGAAAAAGTATAGCATCCTCTGCAAGCTGTCCGGCGAAATTGATACCGACGAATATATGAGAAAGATAGCAACGTGACCAAATGCAGACGGGAAACCGCCCACGGAAGGAGGGCAAAAAGGGCGGCTTTTAATGCAGCCGGGCAGAGCGTCCGAAGCCGCAAAGCCAAAAACGAAAGGAAGATTTATATGAAAAATAATTTTACGTGGAAAGAAAATGTCAACGGAGGTATAACAATTACAGATTATACCGGAAACGGCGGGGAGGTTGTTATTCCGTCTAAAATTGACGGAAAATCTGTCACATCAATAAGGGGGTAAAACAATGATGAAAAGGTTCGTAAAAGAATATGCAAAATGTTCTATCGACACATTAAAACATAACGAGCTTATGGATAAAGATATAAAAGCTCATGCGATCGACAAAATTGAAAAAGCCGTTAAATTTTATGAACGTAGCATGATAACGGCAGATGAAGCAATTAAGTTGATTTTGGAAAAATTCATTGTTTAAATCGGAAAATTTACATAGAAATTGACGAGTAGGAGGAAAAAAGATGAAATTAAAAAAGTTTGAATTGTTCTTTTGTTGTCTCGGTAACGGAATTACGGTATGTAATAAAGCGGTAACGGAGCATGGAGACTATAAAACTATTGCACACATTTCAGAAGGCGGAAATATTAAACTGTATGTAAGAGAATCATATATCCCTGCTATCGAAATGGAAAAAATCAAGGTTACGGCGAAAAGTCAAAAAGAAAAATTTCAAAAACGTTTTGAGAGCTTGCCGGATCTTGAACAATACGGAAAAATTCTTGACAATGTACCATGTTCAAAACTTATTGAGTTTACCAAAGACAAAAAACCGCTTGCGGAAAAATTGCCAGGAATGCGTGAATACTATTATACCATTGCATAGGAGGACAGTAGATGATAGCGGAAACTTTGGAAGAAAAGGAAAAGAGAATTTTTGAGAGCTACAAACAAGATCTTATCAAGATTGCGATAGACGGAAAAATGCGATTTAATGTAATTGAATACACTTGTTATTTTCCGAAAATCAATCCATATAAGATGGCGAATGCCTTGAAGAATGAGGAACTTGAAATTGTATTTGATGATTCATCAATTAGTCAAAAGGAAAATTTAGTAAAGAAAAGAAAATTGGAAAGATATAGAGAGGAAAATTGAGATGGAAAAAATTCATACCATTTGAAAAGCTATCTAAAAAGAAGCAGCAAGCGAAAAATAACAAGTGGCGGAAAACTTGATATTACTACAATATGACAGGAGGAAAATTAGATGATACGAACAGAAGTACACGAAACAGTTTATAATCTTGTTAAGGCGGCACATGACCCCTACAACGTGGAAAAACTTGACGAAATAAGGGATATATATGGCGCTTACCTTTCTGACTGGGCGCTTGCGGAAATTTTGCGAGAACAGGATGAAATAACGGAAACTTTGTGGCATGCTGCATGTTCCGGAGACATTGAGACCTTGAAGGAATACTATTTAAGCGGCGGAAAAACAGGGCGCAAATATGATGAGTTTGGAATCTGTCATAGCCTTATTGCTGGGGCATATCGAAACGGAAATTTTGAAACGGTTCGTTACCTTTTGGATGTAGGCGAACAGCCGGACGAATATGAAACGGATGTAGATCTGAAGGCTCTTTTTATGGATGACGTTATCAAAGCAGCGGAAAATCTGGTTGATTATTTCAAGTATCATAACAAGAACACGACAAAAGCACAGGACGAAAAAATCAGCGATTTAGAAGATACTTTGCGTTTAGTGAGGAGGGAAAATTGACAAAATTTGTATATAAAATATATTCTGCTAATAAAAAGCGATAAAATTGAATTTTTAAGAAAGAGGTAATAATGTAATGAAAACGGAAAAAATGTTAGAGATGATGTACAAGGTTGTTAATTATATGACCTCTGATGAAAGACAGGAGGTTGATAATTATATGGAAACTATCGGGAGAAAACTAACAACAGATAAATTTAACGATGCTGCTTATATGGTAACTGTACCAGCGATTGTTGGAGAAATTATCCGAGTATTACAAACAGAGGTAGAGGAAGAAGAGGAAAGAAAAATAGGAAAAAATAATCAAGTAACGGTCATTAAGTCTGTCTTGAAGACCTGTAAAAAGTATAATCAGTTTTTGCCAAACGTAACATTTGTTGTTAACGATAAACAAATAGTTACAGACGGCTTCAGGTTGTTCGTATTTAATGATATTTGTAAATCCGTTCCAATAGGTGGAACGGAGGAAATTGAAAGGGAAAATCCTAAAAAATATCTTAAACTGATTCCAAATAAGGATGGATATAAAGAATTAATATTACCAGATAAGTCAAAGTTATCAGCGTATATTAAATGTAAAAAAGCTGAATTAAAATCAAAGCATGGAAAAAATATATGTTCAAGTGATATAATATATAATTTTGGCAAAGGTATGCCTATGGTATCAGCAGAATATTTGCTTGATGCTATGAACGGAATAACAGATTGCAAGATGTATTATATTGCTGAGGATAAACCAGTTCTTATAGAAGGAAAAAATGGTGTGAGCGTGTTGATGCCGATAAGGAAAAATAAAATAGATGATAAAAAGACGGAACTTTAGAATTTACATGAAAAAATTCATGTTGTATTTGGAAGCAACAATAGCTTGATTGCCGGAGCGTATCGGTCGTGGATGATTGGGAGGAAAATCTAATGGATATAATGAAATATTTGAATAAATTTTTAACTAATTCTTATTGAGAAAACAAAAATGTACCGGAACAGGCAAGAGCATTGTTTACAAGCTGGTATTTAATGGAAAATATAGATGCCAATAAAGAAAAATGCAATTCTGCACTTTTGGAACTTTATGAAAATTGTGATATGGAATGCTTAGATATTTCATTTGAAGAATTTCAAAATTTTATGGTTGATTTAATAGTTTAATCAGAAAGGAAGAAGCAAAATGATTATCGATTTAATTTTGGATAGACGAGAGGGAACACCCTACGAGCCGAAAACCTTTTATAATTCTTGTATGAATTATGGTAATATTGCAGATGAAATTACACGGGCGATGGATATAGGGACAGAGGAAGATATAAAAGTGGCTTTATGTGCTTACATCGACAAACAAGAATATAACCCGGAAATTAAAAACTATATTAATTCTGTTAATTGGTTAGAAGCGGAAAATCTTCTGAATCCAATGTGTCATAGCTGTGGAAGATGTGGCAAAGATTGCCACGGAACAATGGAAAAGGTATGGACTGGATGCGTCTATAAAACGCCGAAGAATTGAGGAGAAAAAGCAATGGCAGGAAAATTCAAATGGTTTTATGGGTATCTTTCATTGGACAGTTGCAGGAAAATATCAGATATAAAAATACAGATGAATAATAGGAGGAAAATATGGGGTATTCAATTATTTTTGAAACATACATCGTAAAGTTGCCGGACGGGAGAATTATTCATTTTGATAGAAGTGGATGCAACAATGATAATATGGGCAGAAAGCAAAATGAATTTACCGGAAAAATTTATAATGTTGATGACTTTATAAAATATGCGGAAAAATTCAAAGTTGGTTCTAAACCTAAAAAGAAGCTGACTATTTCGATATGAGAATTGGTAATAGATATGTAACCTTTTATGACTATGGTAAATATCTATTGCGAAAGCTAAAACGGGCAGAGAATTTAGATGATTTTCTTAACAATACCATTTTTAACGCAAGCTATTGCAAAGCGATTGA
>CANQBP010000053.1 GCA_947589415.1 uncultured Clostridia bacterium | reverse complement strand
GCAAGCGGAAATTACACCGCAAAGGCGCACTTTTCAATTATTCCTCGGCTTTGTATCAAAGTCTGCAAGATTATATCAAGAATAACATCTCCGGGATTAGAATAGGTGCGAACAAAATATCTTCCCAGTTCTATTGGCTTTTGAGTCGGGTGAACCACTTCACCTTCGCATTCTGCGGTTTTAACATAAATAATATCCGTAGGATATCTTTCTCCATCGCTTGAAACGTGAACAGGGTTAAAGTCACCATAACTTCCACTTAACTGATTTTTTCTAACTCCCTTATCATAAGGATCGCCTTTCGTCATTTGAGGATGATATGTCGGTTGTTTTTTATAAAAAATACACACATCTTCGTGTTTTCGCAAGGGCTGTTTCTTTGCATTGAGGAAATTGGTTGGTTTGGATTTTTCCCATACCCATTTATATTTATAATATTTTGGTTGACTTAAAATCAACTTTGCAGTAAATAACCCTTGTGCAGTGAGCGCAATGGCTTCATTCGGTTTAATTATTCTCAAATATTGTTCCCACAACAGGTCAAGAGGAATATAGCAATCCCATTGATTTTGAGTCATTCCGTACGGCAAATCGCAAAGAATCATATCAATTGATTCATCAGGAATTCGCTTCATACAATCAAGGCAATCTTCTTCGAAAAGATTGTTCACCATTGGATAAATTGGAGAGTCTGTGTTTATCATCTTCTTTACCTCAACATTCCGCATCGTTTAACCAACAACTTTCAATTCCATTGTAGGGATAATTATGAGCTATACAAAACCCTTTAATTGCCCGCATCGCTGTCAGATTTGGTTTTGCTTTTCTTGTTTCCCATCTATTTACAGTTGCCGGAACAACTCCGATTTCCTTTGCAAATGCTTCCTGTGTCAAAAATGATTTTTTTCTCAATACCTTTATGCACTCTGAAAACAACACAAATCAAACTCCTTTCCCGCATAAACCTTGCTCTATCATAACACAGATATAACATTTTTTCAAGCACCATAGTGCAAAAGTCACAGTCTTTTTACGAAATTCAAACACCAGTTATTTGTCATATTTATTGCAACAGTTTTTTGAGGCTCTGTTGCATTTACTTTGAAAAATAACAGCAATTAAATACATTATTCCATTTTATATACAAAGAAAAATTTTTATGATATAATTACATTATAGAAGCATATAAGGAAGTAATATCAATGAAAATACTAATTGTAGAAGATAATCAAACACAAAATGATGTATTGGCGAACTTTCTAAGACATGAATACTATGATGTTGTATCAGCTTATACATTAAATGAGGCAAGGGAGTTATTTTCCCCGGACACAAATTTAATAGTATTGGATATCATGTTACCTGATGGCAGCGGCTTGGATTTTCTGAAAGAAATCAGAAAATATAGTGATGTTCCGGTAATAGTTCTTACTGCACTCGATGATGAATACACTCAAGTCAGTACATTTGACTTAAAAGCAGATGAATATGTGGATAAGCCTGTTTCCCCTATTGTAATGACAAAAAGGATTACTGCGTTGTTAGAAAGAATTTATGGAAATTATGATTCGGTTAATATTATGGGGTTTAAATTTGATTTCAAAAAATTTATTTCATATTCCTCCGATGAAAAAGATTTAAAACTGACAACAAAAGAAACACAAATTATCAAATGCTTGTATGATGCTAACGGGAATGTTGTAACACGCGACAACATTTTAAACGCAGTTTGGGGATATGAATATATTGGGGAAGACCGTTTAATAGATACACATATAAAAAACATAAGAAAAAAGACTTCTCCCGAAATTATATTAACAGTAAAAGGAGTCGGATATAGATTAAACATATAGGAGAGTTTTTATGAAGCACCTAAAATTAAATATGTTTTGGAAAACTTTTATTTCAATAATTTTTATATTGCTTACAATAACGATAATAGCCTATGTGTTATTATATTGTCTGTTACCTCATTATTATAAAGAATATAAATCCAATCAATTTAAAACATACACAAATCAATTAACAGAAAATTTGGAGAAAGCTAATATATCCGAGGAATACAACATTTTGACCGATTTTGCCAATGAATATTGCGTTTCAATAATTGTTCGGGAACAGGATAAGAACGGAAAAATAATTTATGATCTTTCCCAAACAAGTTCTGTTGCAATTGAGGAGGAGATTATCGGCAGCGGCAATGAAGAGCTGGAATGGAATGAACAAGCAAATGTACAAACAGATAAAATCAGTAATATAAGTCTTTTCTTTAAATATAATATAAAAGATCAGCCGAGATTTTTGGAAATTGATGTTCCTTTGCAACCCCTAAACGAAGCAAAAGATGTTATTATCAATATTTATCCTATATCCGTGCTATTTTGTATTATTCTATCTCTTGTATTTTCATATATTTTTTCATATATGTTTGTGCGGCCAATCAGAAAAATCAGAAATGCAACTTTAGAAATGACTAAATTATCACCTGACGTATCAATAGAAGTGTCTGCTCATGACGAAATCGGTGAGTTAAGTCATGATATCAATATGTTATATCAGGAATTAAAGGGAACTATTGACGCATTAAAAACAGAAATAGACAAATACACAGATTCCGAAAATAAAAAGATTGATTTTCTCAGAACCGTTTCACATGAGCTTAAAAATCCGTTGGCATCGGCAAATGCCTTGATTGAAGGAATAATATATGATGTACCTCCGTATAATCAAAATCAAAAACAATACCTTTTGGAATGTAAAACCTTTTTGGAAAAGGCAATAGATTTAACAAAAGAATCTTTAAACTTATCACGAAACGAATATAAAGAAGATGAAACCGAAAGAAATCTTAGGGATATTGTTGCTGATATAGTAAGGGATTATAAAGTAATAATTAAGTCAAAGCAAATAGAATATTCAGAAAATATACCCGATAACATCAGGATAATAACAAAGATAAACCTGTTTTCCAAAGTATTGGCCAACATTTTTTCTAATGCCGCTAACTATACGGACAGATACGGAAAAATTGAAGCCTTTGTCGTAACCGAAAATGATACAAATAAACTGATTATTGCAAACACCTGTAAACCGCTTACACATGACGAACTTAATCGTTTGTTTGTTCCATTCAATAATCTAAATAATAAAAGTAATAATTCAAACGGTCTTGGTTTATATATTGTAAAACAACTGTTGATAGTTTTACATATGAGGTATGAATTTGTGCCGACAGAAACAGGTGATGGTATGAAATTCATAATTTACTTATAAAAAATGGCGCAGGAAAGTCCTGCGCCACTAATTTTGTTGTACCTAAATACCCGTTTATCCTAAATCTATGAAATCATTCGCCTGCATTGATGCAGTATTTTTGTCATTCTCATCTATCTCAAATTCTTGTGAATAATTTGATGTATCATTACCGCTATCATTGACAACCGTTGATTCCGTTGATGTTGATGATGTGTTCGATTTCTCTTTATTACTATCGCTGTTACTGCACCCGATAAGAGAGAACGACAAAATAAATACCGTACATGATAAAAGAATAATTGTTCTTAATTTGTTTTTCATAATAATTACCTCCGTTAAATATTTTTACCGTCTTTAATTTTTATTGTTCTGTCGCACATTGCAGCTATACCGGGATCATGCGTAACAATTATAAATGTATGACCCTTTTTGTTCAGTTTTCGGAATATCCGCATAATTTTTAATCCGGTATCCTCGTCCAATGCACCGGTCGGTTCATCTGCCAATATAAGTGACGGTTGATTTATTATTGCTCTTGCAATAGCTGCGCGCTGCGCTTCACCTCCTGATAACTGTTTTGGAATTTTGTCAAGTTTTTTGTCAATTTCCAATTCCTTTGCTATTGCAACAACCTTTTCTTTTATAACTTTCTTGGGTTCGTGCTTTAAATACAGCGGCAAAGCTATATTTTTAAAAACCGTATTATTTTCAATAAGTGCAAAATGTTGTAAAACGAAGCCGATATTTTCTCTGCGAAAAACAGTCATTTTATCACCCGATAGTTCTAACATATCATTTCCCTTAAAAATATATCTGCCATTATCAGCACTTTCTATTCCGGATATTATATTTAGAACAGTCGATTTTCCGGAACCCGATTTGCCCGTTATCGCAACCATTTCTCCCGAATCTACGGACAAATTGAATTTTTTCAATACGAGAGTTTTCTTATCATAGGATTTGGTTATATTCTCTAAACTTAACAAAGACAATGCCGCTCCCCCCTACTCATTTTCTCTAAGCAATGTACACAGGTTCATCTTTTTTAACTTATAAAGTCCAAAAAATGCCATGAATAATGATAACAAAGTTTCTATTATAAACAGTACCGTTATTGTATAATCATTTGTTCCGAAATCTAAAATCATACCGTTATTCAATGAAAAATTGAGAATACACAGCAACATATCCGAAAGTATAAAAATTGTCAGCGCATTTGCTATCATCAGAACAAACAGTTGCTTAAAGGTTATTCCGCTGATCATATAAATTCCGTACTTTTTTCGGTTTTTCCTTATGTTATAATACACTTGGAAACAGAACATAACAACGCTTAACAATATCATGAAAACGGCAATAATACCACAGGATACCGTCCTCCCCTCAAGACTGCTTAAATACTGCCGCATACCGGAGGTTTCATTGATAAGACTGAACTCATACAGCTTATTGTCATTAAGCATTTTATAAAACATTTCCGAAGCTGCATCTGCATTTTCATTGCTACATATAATTCTTGCATTTACTATTTTGTTAAAAATATTGTATGTGTCACTGAAAAAGCTATCGTAACTTTGATTGTTTAGGACATAGTCATACCCTATATCCCAGTTCGGAATAATCATATATCTGTTTAATATAGTTTTTTCATTATTGTTATCATAAAAATAACTGTTTTCCTTTAAAAATCCTATTACAGACAGCGTTACAGCTTTACTTACAGCCGGGTGAGCATTTTCAATTTTATCACCTGTTTTACAGATATCTTTATATGCACTGCCCAACAGCACCGGCAGTACAATATTATCCGGACTGCTTACATTAAAATCCTCTGTTTTAAACCAACTTCCCGATGACAATTCAATATGCTGTTCCTTTTCAAAACCTTGTGAAACATATACGGCTTTCAAATACAACATATCATCTGATGTGTAAAAATCTGCATCTCCTTCTTCATAACCAAAAAGGCACTCTTTTTTATGCGGTGGAAAATCATCTGAAGAATATTCAGTATCATCTGCATTGTAGAACAACATCGAATCCTTAAATGTACAATTATAATCAAATAGTGGGCTTGTTTTCAAAGAGTCATAAAGATTTTTTATATTTTCCTTGTACTCGTCACTTGAAAGTCTGTTTATTACTTCATCTTCACCTATAAAGGTTATTTTATAAAATGTTTTGTCACCGTAACTTTCCTCTGCTGCACTTTGCTCATTAGAGGCATAAATAAAATCGGTAAGTGTAATATTAACCGCTATAAAAGAAAATGAAAATGCGATAATCAATAATACAGCCACTACGGTACGGTTAATAACAAAATTTTTAATTTCTTCAAAAATGATGCTTCTCATAATTTCCTCCTAACGACCTTTTAAGGTGGCACTGATATTTACCTTTTGGGAAAGTAAAACCGTAAGCAAAGTGATTAAAAAGCCTATGGTTAAAAGAGCTAAACCCAAAATCACAAAGTGACCGCAAGCCAACTGTTCCGTCGGGAAAAAGCCGTTTTGGAAATTTGTAAACAAATTCACACCCAAAACAATCGTAATGAATGATACACATATTAAAATGAGTGAATAACAACCATATTTTATAAATATTGACTTTTTCGTCATACCGCAAAGTTTTTCTACCGAAATAGTATATTCACTTCGGGTAATAAAAAATATTGTTGTGAGCAGCAAGTGAATTAGAGCAGCAAGAACAGAAAAAATATATAGCGTATTACCCATAGAGTCCAATCCATATTCATTGATAGATTCATAATCTACAAAATAATATTCGGAATTTTGAGGTATAGAGTTCTGAACAGCGGATAATACAAGAGAAACGGTATCTTCATTTAATGCATCTGCATAATAGAGTCCGGAAAAGCTGTCCTTTTCGAGTATGTATGTTAAATTCAAATAAACACAATTATCCAAGTTATTATCCGTCTGCTTAAATATTCCTATTACTTCAAATAATTCCTGACTGTATCCGAAATAATACTTTCCATTTTCTTTAATTGTTTTAGAAAGCATATTGCTGCCTATAACTGCCGTATGTGTTTTATTCTTATAATCGTCCGAGTTAAAGAAACGTCCTTCGGATATATAGTTTGAAAATCCAAACACATCGGCTGTACCGTATATGCCCCTTATTATCTCATCATAATCGCCAGAAATATATTTGTAGAGCATAAAATCATTATCAGAAGTAATTAACGATAAATCAAGTTTATCACTGTTTTCAAAATCAGAACCCGAATTTGAAATATTTATACCTTTTACATTCTCCGAAAACATTTCCCTGCTCAAGAAATTTTGAGCCGACAGGTTTAAATTATAAGCCAGTAATATCATCAAAAACATACCTATAAACACAATTTGAAGATAATACAATAAATACTCTATTGATATTTTTTTCATAAAACATAATTCCTTCGTTTCTTGAAACTTTTCCGCTTGTGTAAGTTTTCTTAGCCGTAGCTTTAGCAGATTTATAATCGGCAGCTTTGGCATTAACCGTTTTACCATTAGCAGTAACCTTTGCTCAAGCAGTTACATAACTGCCGAAACAGGCTGCATGAGCAGTAATTCTTTACACATTTCCCGACGTAGTGAAATTAAATTTTGCAGCAGCGGCTGATGCAGGTACTAACGATGCAACAGCTAATGTTGCAGCCAAAAAATATCTGCAATTCTGCGTTTAATGCTCTGTCCATTCCGACACTCCCCCTTCCCGTAAATCTATGTAGGTTAAACTCGAAATCTGTTCGTTTAACTTACAAACAAATAATAACTCTTTAATATGTAGCTCATGTGTAGTTAATGTGGATTTTAGTTATAAAATAAAAAGATAAAGGACATTTTAAATAGGGTAATCGGTATTGAAAAAAATTTTACCCAAAAAACACTTGCAAATGAAATCTATGTATGTTATAATGACATTGTGCAATGTCATGCAGAAATTATTTAACGGAGGTGATTTACAATGCGGATTACTGTTAGTGGGTGGTGAACCGAGTGTTAGGGGCACATATATGAAAGGGAAAGCCAATCATATGACAGAAAATTATTTGAAACACTTAAATAATCGGGAGGTATAATAATGAGTCAAAAAAACGAAGTAAAATCACAAATTAAAGCCTATCTGAAACAACACTTTATTAAGTTTAAGGAAGACTTCTTTGACGGAGCATCAAGGATTACTATACTCCATGAGGGCTATAATCAGTCACCGGATAAAGTAATAGAGAGTTGCCTGTATTTTTATTCCGACTACTTCGAGAGCAGGATTTATTACTCGGTTACGGGATCAAGGTGGTATGAGAAGAGTGAGAAAAAACCGGAGTTTTTTCGTTTGTTGAACTATATAAACGCCAAGGTATGGCCATGCTGCTCCGATAGTGTTGGAGGTTCATTATATAAAACGTCCTATTTATTTGCGCCACGTTTATACGTAACCGAGGACGAATACAGCGATATCACAATGTCAGCATTTATGCCATATGATTTTTTTGCCGTTGCACCGCTTGAAACGGAAGATTTTCTTACCGCTTCTCTGCCGGAATTGATGGATACCATGAGCCCGGCAATATTCCTCCTTCTTCTTGGAAAAATCGACTTGAGCCGGGCGGAGAGCATGATTGACAAGTATGTACTTGGTGAGGAGGAATAAGAATATATGATCATAGCCGGTTACGCAGGAGTAGGGAAAAGTACGTTTGCGGAGAGATATGCTGCTGAAAGTATTGACCTTGTAAGTATGCCATACAAATTTATACTTCCGAAAAAACAACAGACAGTGAAAAAGAAAATACAAAAACCGCTCCGTATTTGCTGCGTAATCCGGCATACCCGGATAATTATATTGCGGCAATCCTCGAAGCGGAAGAAAATTTTAAATATGTGTTAATTCCCCCGATAGGTTTTCTTTTAAATCGGCTGTATAAAAATTACGGAATTTCTTATATACTTTGCTATCCGAGCATTGAATTAAAAGAAGAGTACATGAAAAGGTATGTCCACAGGGGAAATACGGACGATTTTACAAATGTATTTATCGGTCGGTGGGATACACGAATAAAAACGCTTGATAATGATGAAAACGGCGTCCGTTTTAAGTTGAGCTGCGGACAGTTTTTGACAGATATAAAAGATAAACCGGATACTGTCGCCTGTCCACCCGGACAGACGACAATTGAAAGAAATAAGAAAATTCTTGAGCTTAAAAAGATGTCAAATATAAAACTAAGTCAGAGCTGTGTATATTTGAGCAGTTACGCTACGCCGTTTTACTATTATTGCTTGGATCTTCGTATAGAGGAAAATAAAAAATGGGTTTGTGACTTAGGAAAATTGTGCTACGAAAAAGACATCTTAATCGAAATTTATGAGGTTCAGTCACTTGAAACAGTTTTTAACAAAATGTGTGGCGTCAGTCAAAACACAATGCTGCGAAAATTGGGCAGCAAGCATGAAGTGATGATACTAATAGAAAAAGGGAACGAAAATGTCTGAACCGATAACGGCTATGTGAACCGACCGCATAAGAAAGGCATATTTTATCGACAATCATTTTAGAAACCGAAAAGCCGATATCTTGAAATTTCACGATTATTAGAAGTGAACATTTGAACAGACCGGCTTCGCCGTATATTACTATCATCTTACTTCACTCCTCATATTTCTCAAAACTAATTTCTTAAAACTCTTAAAACTAAGTCAGGGCAACCGCATGAAAAAGTAGAAGAAATATGTTATAATTGACCAAAGGGAGTTGGTCAATGATGAAAAAATACT
>CANQBP010000052.1 GCA_947589415.1 uncultured Clostridia bacterium | reverse complement strand
AACAACCCGAAAACCGTTGGTGAGGCTTTCGCTAAGGGTGTATGTAAGGCTTTCGGAGTTTCGTATAAAGCTCCGTCGGCGGCTTCATCTTCAACACAAAAGAAAACTATTTACAGAATACAGGTCGGAGCTTTCGCCGATAAGAAAAATGCTGATGCCTATCTTAAAAAGGTTCAGTCGGCAGGCTTTAAGGATGCGTTTATTACTGCTGTTACAAAATAGCTGATATGCTCACTCCGATATTAAGTCGGCAAAGGTTAATGAGCTTATGGGCTGATACTAATTTGTTACTAACTACCCGATTTTTGAGAGGTTTTGAGAGGGTTTATATATTGAACTTTCCTGAATTTATCGGAATTTCGGGCAGTTGCAAAGCGGGTTGTATTATGGTATAATACAATTATGATTAACGGCAAGCATGGAGATATGAAGAAAGAGTGATGTATGTGAGAAAATTTATGCGGGAAACGAATAAAGCAATACAAGAGGGAAACGCAGATTGTTTACGAGGTGCAAAATGAAGGCTTATGAGAATATATTGAATTTACCGACCCCGTGTTATGTAATAGACGAGTCGGCACTTATAAAAAATCTTAAAATACTTAAAAATGTGGAGCAGAATACGGGCTGCCATATTCTGCTCGCACAAAAAGCGTTTTCGTCCTATTGTACATATCCGCTTATTGCCGAGTATATCAGCGGAACAACATCAAGCGGGATATTTGAAGCAAGACTTGCACATGAGGAAATGCAAGGTAAACAGATCCATGTCTTTTCTCCTGCTTATAAAGACGCTGATTTCGATGAACTTCTTTCTATATGTGACCATATAATATTTAATTCCTTCTCCCAATGGAAGCATTTCAGAAATAAGGCTTTGAAGCAGGATAATGTCGAATTTGGTCTTAGGATAAATCCCGAATATTCGGAAATTGAAACAGATATATATAACCCGTGCTTTGAAAACTCAAGACTCGGAATAACACTTGATAATTTTGAGGAAAATGAACTTTACGGAATAAGCGGTCTGCATTTTCATACAATGTGTGAACAGGGGGCGGATACACTTGAACGAACGATAAAGGTAGTGGAGGAAAAATTCGGCAAGTATTTGTATGATATGAAATGGCTCAACATAGGCGGAGGTCATCATATAACGAAACCTGATTATGATGTTGATAAACTCATTGAAATTGTAAACTATATAAAAAGAAAATATATGCTACAAGTGTATATTGAACCGGGAGAAGCAGTTGCCGTTGATGCCGGATATCTTGTTTCGACCGTGCTTGATGTTACAAAAAACGGTAAGGATCTTGCAATATTGGATACCTCTGCCGCCTGCCATATGCCTGATGTTCTTGAGATGCCGTACCGACCGTATATAATCGGTTCGGAACTTCCGAATGTATTTCCGTACACTTATCGGTTGGGCGGCCCTACCTGTCTTGCGGGCGACGTAATAGGGGATTACTCCTTTGCCGACAGGCTTAAAACAGGTGATAAACTTATATTTACCGATATGGCGATGTACAGCATGGTGAAAAATAATACCTTTAACGGTATGCCGCTGCCCGATATTTATCTTCTTGATAAAAACGGAAATGCAAATCTTATCAAGAAATTCGGATATGATGATTTTAAGAGAAGATTATAAATTAAATGAAGGAGAGTACTGTATGGATATCAATGAAATAAAAGCAAGAGCCGAAGAACTCCGTTCTCAAATACTTTATCATAACGAACGGTATTATAATGAGGATTCCCCCGAAATAAGCGACTACGAATATGATATGATGCTCCGTGAGCTTGAGGAGATAGAAAAGGAAAATCCCGATTTAATTACTCCCGATTCACCGACACAAAGAGTGGGCGGAGCTGCTGCGGAAAAATTTTCACCCGTGGAGCATAAAGTCCCCATGGAGAGCCTGCATGATTCATTTTCGCACGAAGAAATAAGGGATTTTGATAAACGTGTTCGTGAAAGCGTACAGTCGCCCGAATATGCGGTAGAGCCGAAAATAGACGGTCTTTCGGTATCTGCGGAATACAGAAACGGTATATTTGTGCGAGGCTCAACAAGAGGGGACGGAAAAGTAGGGGAGGATATAACGGACAACCTTAAAACTATAAAATCACTTCCTATGAAGCTGACACGACCTGTACCGTATCTGGAGGTAAGGGGCGAGGTTTATATGTCAATAGACAGCTTTGAACAGCTTACGGCAAGGCAGGAGGAAAATGATGAGAAACCGTTTAAAAATCCCCGTAATGCCGCAGCAGGTTCACTCAGGCAAAAAGACTCAAAAATCACAAAGGAACGTAACCTTGATATATTCGTATTCAATGTACAGCAAATTGAGGGTGAGGAGCTTACGGGTCATAAGCAGTCGCTTGAATTTTTAAAGGAACTGGGATTTACTGTTCTTCCGTTTTGTCATGTATGTAAAACCGTCGATGAAGTGTCGGAAAAAATAGACGAGATTGGAAATATGAGGGGAGAACTGCCTTTTCAGACAGACGGAGCTGTTATAAAGGTCAACAGTTTTGCACAACGTGAGGTTCTCGGAAGTACTTCAAAATTTCCGAAATGGGCTGAAGCATATAAGTATCCGCCCGAAGAGAAAGAAACGGAACTTCTCGATATTGAAATAAACGTTGGAAGGACGGGCGTACTTACGCCGACCGCAATATTTACACCGATAACACTCGCCGGTACTACCGTCAGCCGTGCTACTCTCCACAATCAGGAATTTATTTCCGAAAAGGATATTCGCATAGGTGATACCGTAATTCTCAGGAAAGCGGGAGAAATCATACCCGAAGTTGTGTCTGTGGCAAAGCATAGGGAAAATTCAGAGCCTTATCAAATCCCTCGTATATGTCCGTCATGCGGAAGTCCTGTCGAATTTGAAAACGGTGAGGCTGCGCTGCGCTGTTCAAATACGGAATGTCCCGCCCAGCTTATGAGGCACATGATACATTTTGTATCAAGAGATGCTATGGACATTGACGGTCTTGGAGAAAAGGTTCTCCATGCACTTGCGGAAAATGACCTTATACATTCACCGCTCGATTTATACAGACTTACAAGAGATGATATATTGAGTCTTGAGGGCAAAAAGGATAAATCCGCCGATAATCTTATCAGTGCCATAGAGAAGTCTAAATCCAATGATTTGTACAGACTTGTTTTCGGACTCGGAATAAGACATATAGGTCAAAAGGCGGCAAAGCTGCTTGCCGACAGATTTCGCACCCTTGATGAAATAGCCGCCGCAAGTCTTGAGGATATATCTGCCATTGAGGGTTTTGGCGAGATTATGGCTCAAAGTGTAGTGTCGTATTTTTCGCTTGAAAAAACCGGAGAGCTTATAAATGAAATACACAAGCTCGGACTTAATACAAAAAATCTGACGGAAAAACAGGAAATAAAGGAAAATCCGTTTCTCGGAAAAACTGTCGTTATAACCGGAACGCTGCCAACGTACAAGAGAAATGAAGCGGCGGCAATTATTGAAAAGCTCGGAGGTAAGGCAGCAGGAAGCGTATCCAAAAAGACGGATTATGTTCTTGCCGGAGATGCCGCCGGAAGTAAGCTGACAAAGGCGCAGCAGCTTGGAATAAAAATAATTGACGAAGATGAATTTAATAAAATGATATCCGGGTGAAAAACATAATGGAAAAAGAAGTTGAAAAAGGAAAAACGAAAACCCTCAAAAAGTTTATTCATGCCTATTCTAAAAAAATCAGCAGGCATATACTTTTGTTTTTAAAATGGACGCTTATATCCGTTGTAACGGGTCTTGTGGTAGGCGGTTTCTCCACATTGTTTGCATTTATTATGAATACCGTGACCGAATATAGGGAGAAAAATGATTATATACTTTATTTTCTCCCTCTTGCGGGTATTCTTACGGTTTTTCTGTACAGTGCATTCCGTTACAAAAATGACAAGGGTACTAATCTGGTCTTATCGACAATACACGCACAAAGTGAAATTCCTTTCCGCATGGCCCCTCTGATATTCATTACGACGATACTGACGCATTTTTTCGGCGGTTCGGCAGGACGTGAGGGTGCTGCGCTGCAACTCGGCGGAAGTATAGGCAATCAGCTCGGAAGGTGGTTCAAGCTCGATAATGCCGATAAGCGTGTTGTTGTATTGTGCGGAATGAGTGCCGCCTTTTCCGCATTATTCGGTACACCGCTTGCAGCCGCTGTTTTCTCAATGGAGGTAGTGAGTGTCGGGGTAATGTATTATGCCGCACTTGTGCCTTGTGTATTTTCATCTCTTATTGCCTCTTATTTTGCAGTCAGTTTTAAAATAAAAGAAATTGACCTTTCCGGCATTACATTTCCCGAACTCGGTATAATCAATGCTCTTGAAACCGTACTGCTATCCGTGCTGTGTGCTGTTGTCAGTATATTGTTTATAATACTTCTCCACTCGACGGGAGATATATTCAGAAAATATCTTAAAAATCCTTATTTGAGGATAACGCTTGCCGGTGCGGTCATAGTTATATTTTCTGTTATTTTAGGCACAAGGGACTATAACGGTGCAGGTATGGGGGTCATAGCCAAAGCAGTAGACGGGGAAGCCGTTCCGCTTGCATTTTTGCTTAAAATGATATTTACTGCAATCACCATAGAAGCAGGATTTCGAGGAGGAGAAATAGTCCCGTCATTGTTTATCGGGGCAACATTCGGTTGTACGTTCGGTACGATAATAGGTTTTTCGCCCTCGGTATGTGCTGCCGTAGGCATGACGGCTTTATTCTGCGGTGTTACCAACTGTCCCATAACATCATTACTCATCAGTCTTGAATTATTTGGTGTGGGAGGTATTCCGTATTTTATGATTTCCGTTGCCGTCAGTTATTTCATGTCGGGTTATTATGGTTTGTATAAAGATCAGACAATAGTTTATTCAAAATACAAAGCAAAATATCTGAACCGAAAAACCCGTAATTAGTATCGGTCGGTTATTCCGTTTTAGGTATGCAGACTGCTCAATGCATTTACTCGGCTTTTTGTTGGGGTAAGTTTGTTTCAGTGATACCTATCATGTCGGTTTTAGCCGTTCCGCAAAAAAATGAAGTAAGAAAAAAGAAAGGATAATGTTAATGAAAACCTCGGATTTCTATTATTATTTGCCTGATGAACTTATTGCTCAAATACCTGTTGAACCTCGTGACAGCTCACGTATGCTCGTCATGAACAGGCAAAACGGTAATCTTGAACATAAGCATTTTTATGATATAATCGACTACCTTAATAAGGGCGATTGCCTTATTTTGAACGATTCCCGTGTTCTGCCCGCAAGAATTTACGGGGTAAAAGAAGAAACCGGTGCAAATGTGGAATTTCTTCTTTTACGTCAAATAGAAAGTAAGCGTTGGGAAACGCTTGTTAAACCCGGAAAAAAAGCAAAGCAGGGCGCACGTTTTTCTTTCGGTGACGGTTTGATGTACTGCAATGTGACAGACATCACGGACGATGGAAACCGTATAGTTGATTTTGAATGTGACGGCAGCTTTTATGAAGTACTTGACAAACTCGGACAAATGCCGCTGCCGCCTTATATACATGAAAAACTCAAGGATAGGGAAAGGTATCAGACCGTTTACAGCCGTGAAACAGGATCAGCCGCAGCACCGACGGCAGGTTTGCATTTTACTAATGAACTTCTTGATAAAATAAAGGAAAAAGGCGTTAATATAGGTTTTGTGACTCTTCATGTAGGACTCGGCACGTTTCGCCCCGTTAAGGTTAATGACGTAACAAAACATCATATGCATTCCGAGCATTATGAGCTTCCCCAAGTAACGGCAGACCTTATAAACGAAACAAAGAAAAACGGGGGCAGGGTAATTTCTGTCGGTACAACAAGCTGCCGCACGCTCGAAACAGTCGCAAAAAAAGAGGGGAAAATATGTTACTCCGAGGGTTGGACGGATATTTTTATATATCCGGGTTTTAAGTTTGAGGTGCTTGACGGACTTATAACTAATTTTCATCTTCCCGAAAGTACTCTTATTATGCTTGTTTCAGCTTTTGCGGGATATGATAAAACTATGGATGCATACAAAACTGCCGTGGAGAAAAAATACAGATTTTTCAGTTTCGGTGACTGTATGGCTATATTATAAGATTATTTTCTTTTTATGATTTGTATGAGGAGGTAATGTTCAGTGCCAGAGGTAAATTATACGGCTCTTAAAAACAATATGATTTATGTAATAAAGGAAAATGAAATAAAGGTGGGATATACACATAATTCGGTAGGTCTTAATTATCCCCTCGATTCTCTAAACAGATTGCTCGGCACAAACTGTAATATTGAGGAAATGCGAGATGTTTTGGATAAATTTCGTGACATCGTAAAAGATGAACTCGGCAGTATAAAAACAGAACAGGTCGGAGATAAATTTTATATAACCGTTTCGGCAGACGGTGTGAAATATATACATGAAAACGCAGAGGACAGCGAATTTCTCAGGGAATTTATTGATTTGTTCAGAGGTCTTGAACCGCCTGATATAGACGAGATTTTCAGCGTTTTTAAGAAATACGGCGAAAGAGCAAAATGTATCGAAGTTAGCGGAGATGAGTTTAACTATATAGTTTATTTTGAGGACGGTAAGCCCGATGAATTTATATACTGCATTGATGCAGATGACGACCACACAACGTACCATAGATTTACTCATAATGATTTTTCGGCTCTCGGATTTAACAAATACTTAAAACAGTAAATTAAATATTTTTGAATGAATTTTTAATTAAACAATTATTCGCAATATTGATGATATTTAAAAAAAATATATGTATTTTGAATAATTTGAAGTTTGAAATTGCATTTTTACATTAAAAAAGGTAATTTTTTGCATTATTTGGCTTGACAACAACTTTAATATGAAGTAGAATATATATTGACCGAAAACTTAGTGTTTTCGGATAAAAAATAGGAGGCTGCACAGTATGTCAACAAAGGCTTATTATCCTATAAACGAAATAGGAAAAGGAAAAGTTGGTTTTTCAAAAACACGTTCAATCATTGAGGGTGCTTTCTACGGCAATAATGTAGTAGAAGTGACCTCGCTTGAGGAGGCTTATAACCTCGCTAAAAATTCACCCGGTACGGTAGTTACCGATATGCCTGTTTATAACGGGCCGGAGGTAGGACTTCCCGAAGATGCCAAAGTTCTTCTTTTTAACGATGGTGCAGTAACGGGAAGATATGCCGCTGCAAGACGTATCAAGGGTGAACCGGGCGTTGATGATACAAAGCTCGATAAGGTAGTTATGGACGCCGTTTATAAGACACGTTTCAGAAAACTTTACCATGCATCCGCATATATAGGACTTGATCCCGAATTTATGGTAAAGGCTCACCTGCTTATTCCGGAGGGTGAGGAAAATATCATGTATAACTGGCTTCTTAACTTCCAGTATATAAATGATAAGTACAGTGAGATGTATAAGAACTCACAACCGGTAGGCAACGGAAATGAGCCGGATATATATATATTCTCTGATCCTCAGTGGACTCCCACGCCGTCACCCGATGTTGATTACAGTTGCCTTAGTGATGATCTCACCTGCTGTTATTTTGATACCGATAATAACTGCGCTGCAATTCTCGGTATGAAGTATTTCGGTGAGCATAAGAAAGGTACGCTTACCATTGCTTGGGCAATAGCTAACCGTAACGGTTATGCTTCGTGTCATGGCGGTCAGAAGGAGTACACTCTTGCTGACGGCAGTAAGTATGTTGCTTCGGTATTCGGTCTTTCGGGTTCGGGTAAGTCAACGCTTACACACGCTAAGCACGATAACAAATATCCGGGTATAACGGTTCTCCATGATGATGCATTTATAATCAATACAGACACGTGTGCTTCAATTGCACTTGAGCCGTCGTATTTTGATAAAACAGCCGATTATCCGACAGGCTGCCCCGATAATAAATATCTTCTCAGCGTTCAGAACTGTTCCGCTACGAGAGATTCCGAGGGTAAAATTCAGCTTGTAACGGAAGATATAAGAAACGGTAACGGTCGTGCAATCAAGTCAAAGCTCTGGTCACCGAACAGAGTTGACAAAATTGACTCACCTGTTAATTCTATAATCTGGATCATGAAAGATCCCACAATTCCTCCGTGTGTTAAACTCAAGGGTGCAGCTCTTGCTTCGGTAATGGGTGCTACACTTGCGACAAAGACATCAACGGCAGAGCGTGTTGCAGCGGGTACTGATATGAATGCACTTCGTATTGTTCCGTATGCTAACCCGTTCAGAACATATCCTCTTGTACATGATTATGAGAAATTCAAGAAGTTGGTTGCAGAGAAAGATGTTGCCTGCTATATTGTAAATACCGGTGATTTCATGGGCAAGAAAGTTCAGAAAGAGGATACACTCGGTGTGCTTGAGGCAATTGTTGAGGGTACTGCTAAATTTGAGAAGTGGGGGCCGTTTGAAGATGTTGAGATACTTCACTGGGACGGTTTTGAGCCTAATCTCGATGATGCTGATTACAAAGCTGCGCTCAAAAATGCTATGCAGAATCGTGTTAATGCAGTAAAAGGTTTCTCTGAAAAGAAAGGCGGCTATGATGCACTTCCCGAAGAAGCCCTTGCAGCTCTTCAAAAGTTAGTTGACGAACTCTCATAATGCGGGCGGCGTGCCGCCGCTGTCAATTCGCGTTTTCGCTCACTTGCGTTCGCTTGGTTTTTGTGTGGGAGAGTCTGTTTCCGCGATAACGGACTTACCTGTCGGCGTGGGGTTGAACGTATCGAGAGCGGCTCTGATGAGCCGCTCCGCCGTAAAAAGTTACGGTGTCAAAAATGCAAGTTTAGGTCAAGCCTTTTCAAAGGCTTGCGGGCGGCGTGCCGCCGCTGTCAATTCGCGGTGTCGCTCACTTGCGTTCGCTTTGACTTTTGTGTGGGGGAGTCTGTTTCCGCGATAGTAAACTTACCTGTCGGAATGGGTATGAATATATCGTGAGCGGCTCTAACGAGCCGCTCCGCCGTAAAAAGTTACGGTGTCAAAAATGCAAGTTTAGGTCAAGCCTTTTCAAAGGCTTGCAGTTTCCAAAGGCAGAGCCTTTGGTCGCCGTCCGCAGACGGCGAAATCTCTTCTCCTCCACGCCTGGGCAAGGGGTGAATTTAAAAACAGTCCGGTGGACTGTTTTTAAAGAGGGGACGCCCTGCGAGAGGGCGTCCCCTTGTCAATGCCTCTACGCACCATTCCCGGCGACACTTCGCCGGCGGCGTGCCGCCGCTGTCAATTCGCGGTGTCGCTCACTTGCGTTCGCTTTGACTTTTGTGTGGGGGAGTCTGTTTCCGCGATAGTAAACTTACCTGTCGGAATGGGTATGAATATATCGTGAGCGGCTCTAACGAGCCGCTCCGCCGTAAAAAGTTACGGTGTCAAAAATGCAAGTTTAGGTCAAGCCTTTTCAAAGGCTTGCAGTTTCCAAAGGCAGAGCCTTTGGTCGC
>CANQBP010000051.1 GCA_947589415.1 uncultured Clostridia bacterium | reverse complement strand
TTAGTGGTCAATCTTTTTCCTGCATTACCTTTGCTTTGAATTACCGCTCTTTGCTTTTTAGCAATGTCCTTTGCATAAAAATCATTCATCAGATTATGGAACGGAACAAATTCATTTACACCTTTCATCGAATCCACGTTATCGGTTATAGAAATGAACCTTATATCATGTTCAACAAAAAATTTTTCGGTATAATAACCAACGTCAATATAACTCCTGCCGAACCTTGAAAGGTCTTTGACAATAACCATATCGATCATGTTATTTTCAATGTCAGCTATCATTCGCTGAAAGTCCGGTCTGCTGAAATTGGTTCCGGAAAACCCGTCATCAACGTAGTGTTTGTAGTTAATAAAACCGTTTTTGACAGCAAACTCTTCTAAAATTTCTTTTTGATGAATAATGCTGTTCGAGTCACCTTGAAGTTCGTCATCAGATGAAAGCCGTTCATAAAGGGCTGTGATTTTGTACTGTTGTCCTGTTTGTTTATTCATAAATACTCCTTTCTCTTTCAAACAGGCAACGATTGAAACCGAGTGTTTCAATACCTTATCACATTTTTGCATAAAAATCAAGTCAGTAAACTCATTTAGGAGAATTCCCTCCTACTAATAAACCGTAAAAACAGCCCAATCTCAACCATAAATTGCACAATTTTTTTAAAATTGACATTTTACACAAAAATCAATATTCCTCATAGTATGAAATGACTAATTTTTTCAGCTTAATCAAAACACGATCCAGTCGTTTTTTATATGCTTGCCCGGTTATACCGTGTTTTTTACCGAGCTTAGTAAAATTTATTTTTATGCTATCAAAAAAACACTCGGAAATAATTTCATTTTCATCAGCTGACAACTCGGTTAAGGCTCTGGAAAGAGCAGCACGTTTATTCTTGCGGTTTATCATTTCTTCAACACTTACTGGGGATCTGATATACCGCTCATCAAAACGCACAAATTCTCTGCGAACCTTTCCCTGTCCACGCTCTTTTTCGTAAAGCAGATAGCGTGTATTACGATCCATTTGTTTTAAAATCTGAGAAAAATCGACTGCTGTTTTTACCGTATTTTTTATATTTTTTTTACTGTCCACAATGTCTACACCTCACTCGGTTTAAACATCAATGAACAGACAAATGACTGATAATTAAATTCTATCACATTATTTTTAAAATTTCAACAAATTTTTGCATTTTTCTTTGCAAAAATAGGTTTAAATTTTAAAAAAAATACGGATTATTTATAGGAGGATTTTTAAAATAGTAAAATGTGATCAAAACCACGTTCTGAAGGGTAGCAAGCACTGCCAAGTGTGACACACTTGGCAAATGCCCTCCGTTCCGTCGGGCATTGTGCTTGTTAGGGGGCAGCCCCTAAGACCCCGTTATTAACGGAAGATTTTCCACTGATTTAAGAAACATCAAGAGGTGAGTTTATGCAAAATGAGAAAAGGCGAAATATCTATCTTACATTCAGAGTTACGCAGGAGGAAAAAGAATTTATCAAACAAAAAGCTAAGTCAGCGCAGAGCAGTTCTACCGGTGCATATCTTCGTAAAATGGCAATCACAGGAGTAATTGTGAATTATGAAAATCAAGACTTGAAAAAGCTGCTGAAATCCATTGGCGGCATACAGAAAAATATCAATCAAATGGCGATTAGAGTAAATACAACGAGCCGAATGTACGATGATGATTTTAATTATCTGAAAGAGGTGGTAAATGAGATATGGCAGTCACTAATATCCATCCAATCCGTACTACTCTCGCTAAAGCAATAGAATACATTATCAATCCCGAAAAAACCGAGAACGGGTTACTAACGGGCAGCTATGTGTGTTCATTAAATCCTCAAAAATCGGCAGAAAATTTTCTTGATATTCGCTCATTCGGAAGCGGTAAAGGAGATGTATTGGCACAACATATTTACCAGTCGTTCGATGGTCAAGAAGTCACTCCGGAGCAGGCTATGAAAATCGGACAAGAGCTTGCCGATAAACTTCTCAAAGGTAAGTATCAATACATAATTGCTACCCATGTGGATAAGAAAAATATTCATAATCATATCATCTTTAACAATGTCAGCTTTACAGATTACAAAACCTTTGAATATACTGAAAACAGGGGCAAAAACTCTTGGAAGAAATTAAGAAATTTAAGTGACGAAATCTGCAGAGAACACGGAATATCTGTTATAGAAAATCCTAATATAAACGGCAGAAAGAAATGCTATTATGAGTGGCAGCAGGATTTAATGGGAAACTCATGGAAATCGAAGCTCCGCCGTGTTATTGATGAAACGATAATGGAGAGCAATAATTTTGATGATTTTTTGGAGAAAATTCGTGCAAAAAAAATTGAGTGCGTTTATACTCCTCAGAACGTCATCAAAATAAAATTTCGTATGCCCGGTCAAGAAAAATTCGCAAGGGGACGAACAATCGGCTGGCATTATGATGAACCACAGATCAGAAAAAGAATTGAGCAGTATCAGCGTCTTAAAACGGGTGTCAGCGGACGGGACATTCATACAAAAATTATTGATACCTCAAAAGCAGTTTTTCAGAATTCCAAAGGATTGCTCAACTGGGCTGAAATTCAAAATATGAAAGAAGCCTCTCGACTGATAAACTTTTTATCAACACATCAAATCCAAAGTCAAAATGAATTTGAAAATCAAGCTGCAATTACATACAACGAACGAATGTCTGTTGTCGCAAAGCTTAACGGACTTCAATCGAAGATAGATGATGTATTTGATTGCATAAGGACTATCAGAAAATATAAAAAATACAAACCTGTTTATGATGAATACAGAAAGTCGGGCGGCAGTCCGAAATATAAAAAAGAACACGCTTCCGCAATAGAAAATTACGAAAACGTGGTTAAGGAGCTTACAGAAATTTATCCTAACAAAAAGCTGCCAAAAATTGAAACTTTGGAACAGCAAAGAGCAGAATTGATAGAGCAGCGTAAGACTTTGAATGAAGAATATAAACGGATCGTCAACGAACTCAAGGAGTTTGAATTTGCGAGGGAGTCGCTTGAACAATACTTTAAAAATAACGACAGGAGCAGAAATAAAGGTTTACTTGAGTAGTTAATCGCTATCCTTTTCTTTTTGGAGTTCGGCAAGAGCCAAAGCAATCCCCCTGTTGATCAGCTCGTTTAAACTGATATTATGCTGTTGACATATTGCTTTAAGTTTATCCCTTTCCCCCTTTTTTACGAATGCCGACAGTTTGTCGTAAGTCCTTTCCGTATAGGCATTATTACTGTTTCTGTTGCGTTGATTATTATATGCTTTACGGCAGTCTGCACAGACCTTTTGACTCGGAGAACTAATTATAAAAGCCTTGCCGCATTGAGGACATATATCGGTATCCCCTACAGATCGAAATGTGCTTTTGCTTTTCTTCTTGGCAGTATATGCACGTGAACGTTGTTTCTGACGCTCATAACGACATTCCGAACAATAATCCGCATGATTGGCGGTTGTTTCAAATTCTTTTCCGCACATTTTACAAATGAACTTTTTCATTGTTTCCTCCTTATTTATGCGAGATACTATACGCATTGTCTTGTATATACATAGTATAGTACATGAATTAAAAGAAATCAATAAAAAAATAAAAAAATTAAAATTCTTCAAAATTATGCTTGACAATTATGTAAGTATGGTGTATAATATTGATAGAATCAAGGTAAGGAAAAACCTTAAAACCGGAAAGGAGAATAATATGGGAAAAAAAGAAAAAATAACGGTTGATGAAGATGAATTTTGCTTTATTGCCGCGACAGCAATTAAAGAAACTGCTAATATGGTTTGCGGTTTGGAGAGGAAAATATATATATCTATGTCGGCATTGACCATTGAAAAAATGTGGGATATGTTAGTTGAATATCAAAGATTGGAGGAAACAAAATGAACAATGTAAAAAAAGAACTGCCTGTGGCAGATGTAGATGTCCTAAGAAATGAAATCAAGTTTAATGAAGATCTTGAATATGATCTTTGGGTGGTATCGACCAGTAGTGAACTAACCAGGTATATGTCTGATTTGACGAAAGAGCTTTTTGAAGAGCGTCGTGTCGCTGAGTCGCTAAGAGAGTGGAAGCAGGAATGTATTGCAGACGAAATGGCGAATGTTATAATATATTTGACGAAACTTACGCTTATTTTTCAGAATCAAGATGATGTGCAAAGCCGTATCAATGATAAAATGGCAAAAAGAGGAGGAAACAAAATTAACAGTGTAAAAAATGAACTGCCTGTGGCAGATGGAGATGCCCTGAGAAATGAAATCAAGTTTAATGAATTTCTTGAATATGATCTTCAGGTGACATCGACCGGTAGTCACCTTATCGAGTATATGTTTGCTTTGACGAAGGAGCTTTTTGAAGAGCGTTGTGTTTCTGATGGGTTGCTAAAGGAATGGAAGCAGGAATGCATTGCAGACAAAATGGCGAATGTTATAATAGATCTGACGAAACTTACACTTATTTTTCAGAATCAAGATGACGTACAAAGCCGTATCAATAGTAAAATGGCAAAAATGATAAAAACCACGAAATAAGAAAGGGAGATTGAAAATGAACAATGCAAATCGAATTGGAGTATGTCACGATATTCACGTGACAGAGGACGGTAAGTGTATTTTTACGCTTATACCGGAGGTGGGTGAAAAAATAACCGTGGAATGTATCGGCAGTCTTAACAAGACTGTTTTCCGCAAAATACATGACGGTGACAAAATCACCGTTATAGGCAGAGCGACAGATGATACGGAGATTGACTACAGTGAGCTGAGCGGAATACGCTGTGCGGTTATTGTAACCGAGGATGATACGGTGTATCCCTTGGATTACCCAAAAGAGGTGGCGTTGAGGGAAAAAGCAACAGTCATAAAGATGTTAAAAATGGCAAAGGCGGCTATTGAAGCCTATGAACCGACAGACCCGTTTTAACTTTTGCCCCGGTGGGGCAGAAGTTATGAATAACAAAAGGAGGAATTTATAATGTGCAAAATTATATCAATAGCGAACCAAAAGGGAGGAGTCGGAAAGACTACCACGGCAATGAATGTAGGAGTAGGACTCAGACTTGAGGGAAAGCGTGTACTTCTGATTGACCTTGATCCGCAGGCTAATCTCTCGACTTATCTCGGATTTACCGATGATGAGGGAGATCCGGTTGATGAGCTGCCGACAATAAGCCACTTGATGATGGCTGCTATCGGTCAGGGTAAGAAGCTTACAAATGTCAAGGAATATATAAGACATAATGAGCTGAATGACATTGACTACATACCCTCAGACATAAACCTTGCCAATGCCGATTGCTACCTTGCCGGAGCATTGTCGAGGGAAACCGTATTGAAACGTATGCTTAGTGAGGAACTGCTGTCAGGTTACGATTTCATAATTATAGACTGTCTGCCCTCGCTCGGAGTACTGCTGATGAATGCACTCGTTGCAAGCAACGGCATAATAATTCCGGTACAGGCACAGAAATTTGCTTTTGACGGTTTAGGAATGCTGAACAGCATATTTGAACAAGTCAGAGCTACGTTGAAACCCGAACTGAAGCTAATCGGTGTCCTGCCGACAATGGTTGATCATACTAACGCAAGCAAACGTGTCATTGAAAAACTGAAAGAAACCTATACCGACAAGTTATTCAATGCAGTTATCCACAGAGCCACAGAAGCCACTGAAAGTACAAATAAGCATAGGAGTTTATGCTTGTATAAAAATCGGCTTGGTGAGGAATACAGAGCCGTTTCTTGCGAGATATTACACCGCATGGTGTAAGGGAGGTGAGGTGTTATGATTGATTGGAAAGAGGTTGAAGTTAAAATAATGGACTGCCAACTTCCTGTTGATCTTCGGATAGATGAGTACGATGTTACACTTATTCGTACTCGAGAAAAAAACAGTCTCTATACCGTTATATTCATTAACGGAAAAATTAACTTTAAATGGTGTACCGAGGACTGCGACATACGAAAGAGGTTTATGTGTCCTCAAAAGAAATGTCTGCTATCGCAAAAGGAACTGTCCGGAATAAGAAATAAGAAGGAAAGACAGGAATTTAAAGATCGGGCTACATACACATACTACACCCCATATTGGTCATCTTTCAGCAGACTGAGGAAACATCTGATTGAGAATAACAAAAGAATAGAAATAAGGTGAAGCATAAATAAAAAAATGCATAACCGGTTATAGCAAAAGCAATTACTGCGGTGCGGCAGCATATTGCGATGAGCCTTATAACTGCTGTGCCGAGTGCAATAATTCGTGTAATGTGCGTTGTGGTTGGCTGCCTGAAAAACAAGAAACGGAGGAAAAGAAAATGACAGAATTTAACTTTGGTGCGATGATATCGCAGGAAAACCAGATTAAGCAGATACCTGTTGATATGCTTGTTCCGTACCATAATCATCAATTCACCCTCTATCAGGGTGAGCGGCTTGACGATATGGTCGAGAGCATAAAGACCAACGGAGTAATGACACCTATTGTCGTACAGCCTGTGATGAACGGTGAAAAGTACGAAATCTTAATCGGTCATAATCGTTGGAATGCTTCAAAAATAGCCGGACGTGAAACCGTGCCGGCTATTATTAAGGAAAACCTTACAGATGAGGAAGCCGAAATATACGTTATAGAAAGTAATCTTCTTCAACGAGGTTTTTCAGAATTGAAAACCTCGGAACAAGCAAAGGTTATAGCTGTTCGATACGACAGTATGTTTTCTCAAGGAAAACGCAATGACATCGTTAATGAACTTATGGAGCTTGAGGGTAAGTCTGAGGATAGCCAAAGACATAATTCAAGGGAAGAAGTCGGCTCCGAGTACGGATTGAGCAGGAATACGGTCGCAAGACTCCTACGTATTGATAAACTGATTGACGGTCTGAAAGTGTGGGTTGATAGCGGTGAGCTTTCGATAAGAGCTGCCGTTGAATTATCTTACCTCTCCGAGGACGAGCAAGAACAAATTGTAAAACTCAATAAAGACTACACCACGGGCGGTATGTCAAAAAAGATTAGCGAAAAGGCAGCAAAGGAAATGAGAGCAGCCGCCGATGAGGGAGATACGTCTAAGATAAATGATCTGCTGTCAGATGATGATAAGGAGAAAAAGCCGTCCGAAAAAAGCCTCAAAATAAACAAAGAGGTTTATAACAGGTATTTTTCTAATGTTGAAAAAGAGCAGATAACCTATATTGTTGAAAAAGCGTTACAACTTTATTTTGACAAAAGTGTTGAATAAAAATGTTTTGTGTGTTAAAATAAGATTACCAAATTTTAACATACAAACAAGGGGGATTTTTTATGAAAATTTTAAAAAAACTTGCAGGTCTTATTATCGCTCTGTCCATATGCCTTTCGGCTTCGGTTATGACGGTTTCTGCTCACAGAACTCAACTTATGGGTTTATCAGATGAAGAAGTAAAAGAAAGTGTATGGGAAGATGTACTTGCCCAGTTTAACTTTAAAAATACAGACGATACATTTGGAGTAACTTTTACATATTACAATCTAAATGAGTTTCTAAAAACACTTGAAATCCCAAATATGGATTATGACTCAATGGATGCTTGTCATGATTTTTTAGAGTGGAGAGATGAATTATATAAAAATCAGACAATTGAAGAGTATGGGGATGGGTTAATTCAATATGATAATAATAATCCTGATGAAAAGCTATATTGGAAATATGTAGAAAGTACCGATAGATGGGTATGCAAGGATAAAGACGGAAATACAATCAAGATGATGGATGTATATCATTTAGACAATGAAACCTCAAGCACAACGACATCTTCTTCCAAACCGAGTGAACAGTCAAGTACAGTCAGTACGACAAGCAATCCCGGAGGAACTGTATCGGCTGAACCGCAGCCGGAGTACCCCGGCTCTACACCGGATATGCCGGACAGCCCCGGTAGTACTAATACTGAAGTATCTTCTTCTCCGGTAGACGAACCTGCAACAGAAAGTCCCGATAGCAGCAACACTGAGGTATCATCGTCCCCGGTAGAAGCTCCTGCAACGGACAGCACTGTATCTGACAGCCCGGCAACGGAAGAAGCAGTTACGGATCAGACCGTGAGTGCCGAAGAGGTTGAGCCGAATAACAATAACGTAATGCAGACAGTTTTAATTATAATTGGCATTCTGATCATTGCCGGTATAATAGTTATAATTGTCATGCTGAATAAGAGAAAGAGAGAGGATAATAATGGAAAATAATAGAGTTTACAGTAAGACAATGGCTAATAGAATTTTTGCAATGTGCTACATAGAGGAACGTATCAACGAGCCCGGTCAGAAAATGTACATATATTACTATTGGAATAAAAATGATAGGGACTACTCATATAGGACGTTCATACTTGAAGCCGGACTTCTTGCCAACCACCTCATGTACAATGATCCTAAACTTCTGCAGCAACTCCTTGACGAGTGCCGGCTATATAGATATGTTCTTCGTGCGGTACGTAAGTATAATGAAGCTGTTGATAGGCAGACAGAGGAGCTTTGTAAGAATGATAAGGAAATGGAACTTGCCCTCAGACTCGGAGATACCGACAAGTATTACTCACTCGAAAAAGCTAATCGTCTAACTGCCGAGGAAATGTCAAGACCTATTCTTTATGGCAGATAAAACCTCCATACAAAATTTAACAGCAAGAATCCCCCTATACCACTCAAATGAGCTTGGTATAGGGGGAACGTCTTTATAGGTCAGGCTTGTTCCTGTCTTTGTTTTTATCCGCACCGTGGCTTCTGTCATGTTTTTCCGATATCTTGGCGGCATTTTTACTAAGTTGTTTCGGACTGAAAACACTACCTGTTCGGGAGACCTGTTCAGGTTTTGTTTGGTCGATCCGTTCCTGTAATGTCTTTGGCAATTCTATATTATTTTCTTGACAATATGTTATGTATGCTTCTTCTAAAAGCTTGAAATCACAACTGTTATTGAGTAGTTTTTTATTTGTTGAACTTGTAATAGAATCATAAGTTTTCACAGCCTGTTTCTTTATTTTATCAATGGATCTTCTACAAAAAGCCAGTTCATCGTTAATTCTTCTTTTTTGTTCATATTCCGGTATTTTTTTGATATTTAATAATACCAGACAATTATTAGGTACAGGAATCATATATGCAAATCTAAGTGATCCCAATTTAACAGATTTACGTTTTTTGGGTTTTGTTGTTATTACAATATTATTATCTCCCTGTTTGATTTGGTGCGAAACAGGAACAAAATAATTAATTCCATTACTTTCAAAGCACGCTCCAAATAAAAACTTGTTTCTGGAACTATATTGTGTATTAGGAACGCAAGTAAAGCCTCGCGCTTCTATTTCAACTCTTTTTAAGTAATCTATATACTCATTTTTTATATAATAAAAATTGATTTCCATTATTTTCTCCTTATCAAAAAAAATGGGTAGCTACAACACGTAACTACCCAAAAATCGTTACTTTTTCGTCGCATTCTCCTGATATGGCAATCAGACGGTAGCGAAGCACAACCTTAAAAAATCGTCGCATTCTCCTGATATGGTAATCAGACGGTAGCGAAGCACAACCTTAAAAATCGTCGCATTCTCCTGATATGATAATCAGACGGTAGCGAAGCACAACCTTAAGATGAGTAACTAACATCGCTCAATTATTATATGCTATAATTCAGAAAAAATCAAGCCTTTTTCAAAAATTTTTCAAATTATTTATTTCCTGTCACCATAGTAGATGGCAAGCTGAGCATATATCTTGCTCCAGTCCTGCCTGCGTCCTGTCCATTTTTTTGTGATGTCCTTCATCGCCAAATACAGCATTTTGAAAAGGCTGTCATCGGTAGGAAATACGGACTTCGCCTTGGTTACCTTTTTGAGCTGACGGTTGAATCCCTCGATGGCATT
>CANQBP010000050.1 GCA_947589415.1 uncultured Clostridia bacterium | reverse complement strand
TTGCTCTTTTACGGCGAGCAACCGTTTGGGCTGAATGCTGTCTTAATCGTCACTATCCAGCCACTTGCAAATGTAATAGGCAATTACACCTGCCACAATAGAAACGATAAACGAGGTTATAATATCAAACCGGTTCACCTCCTCCGCTGAGAAAGTGTCGACAGCAGATATATTATATCATATTCCGACAAAAATACCAATATATTTACCTACATAAGAAAAAATACAGTTATAGTTTTACAACGACTTTATAGACACTTTTTACCCTGATTTCCGCAAGAACTTTTACGAACACTTTTTTGTCCGTGAATATTGCATTTTCGTTTTGCATATGATATAATAGCCTTAGGCAAAACGAAGTGAATGTCCATGAGGGCAAAATGAACCCCCGGAGGTGCGAACTCCGAGGGTTCTTTTTTGGTTGTGCTGTCTATTTCTTTCCGTCCAACCATTTGCAAATATAGTAGGCAACTACACCTGCCATGACAGAAAGTAAAAACGAAGCGAACGAATAATCCAAGAGGGCCACCTCCCCTCTGCCGGAGAGTATCGACAGCAGATATATTATATCATATTTCGACAAAAATACCAATATATTTACCTACATAACAAAAAATACATAATTGAGTATAATTCCAGTAATGATAGCTTACTTAAAAATACCAATCAATTTGCCTGCCGCCTGCCTATTGTCTTTGGCTTGACGGCTTTTTGTACAACACGTTCCTGCATAGTTATCGTTTTGCAACAACTTTATGAACACTTTTTACCCTGATTTCCGCAAGAACTTTTACGAACACTTTTTTGTCCGTGAATATTGCATTTTCGTTTTGCATATGATATAATGGACTCATAAACGAGATGAAGTCCATTGGACTAAAAAACAACCCCCGACAGAGTTTACCGGACTTTGTCGGGGGTCTGTTCATTTCTCCACAAGGAACGGCTGACATAAACCGCAGGCTCGTTACTGTTTCTTATCGTTGTCGAACCATTTGCAAATCAGATTAGCAACCAGACTTGCCATAACCGAGACCAAAAACGAGATAAAATCCATTGAACAACCCTCCTCTCTGTTACCAGATTGGAGAACAGTAACGATGCTACTATATCATATTCCGACAAAAATACCAATATATTTACCTACATAACAAAAAATACATAATTGAGTATAATTCCAGTAATGATAGCTTACTTAAAAATACCAATCAATTTGCCTGCCGCCTGCCTATTGTCTTTGGCTTGACGGCTTTTTGTACAACACGTTCCTGCATAGTTATCGTTTTGCAACAACTTTATGAACACTTTTTACCCTGATTTCCGCAAGAACTTTTACCGTAACTTTTACGAACACTTTTTTGTCGTGAATATTGCATTTTCGTTTTGCATATGATATAATATACCCATAACGAAGTAAAGGGTTTTATTGACCACAAAACAACCCCCGTCAAAGTGTGCAAGACTTTAACGGGGGTCTGTTCATTTTTCCGCAAAGGACGGCTGACATAAACCGCAGGCTCGTTACTGTTTCTTATCGTTGTCGAACCATTTGCAAACATAGTAAGCAACTACACCTGCCATAACTGATACCAAGAACGAAGTAAAGGAGTCATACATAGACCACACCTCCTCTCTGTTACCAGATTGGAGAACAGCAACGATGCTATTATATCATATTCCGACAAAAATACCAATATATTTACCTACATAAGAAAAAATACAGTTATAGTTTTACAACGACTTTATAGACACTTTTTACCCTGATTTCCGCAAGAACTTTTACAAACACTTTTTGTCAATGCTTTTTTAGGCATAGACAAATACACCCAATTGACAAAACAGCGATTGAGTATTCTGACTTTATCAGTTTCATTTGACACAATAACCGGTAATAAAACGGTACTCCTTTTATTCCGAATTTCTCATTTAAAAATTCGATTACTCTTTCGCCCTTGACCATCGGTGTAGTTGATTTATATTCCTTAATTCGCAGATACTTCCCAATATTACTATCATTATTGCCTTTAATATACTGTAATAATATCCCTCATATTCTTTTGCTATTTCTACTTCTTTGAAGTATTTTGTTATTCCATTTTTTTCAAACATTTATTCTACCATACTTTTTTTTCAAAATTGATTTCCATATTGCAATCATTTTAACAGATCTTTGTTTGGAAAATTGAATGCACAAATTTACAAAAACTAAAATAGTAAAAAGAGGACGGACAAAATCGTCTACTCTAAAATTTGACTTTTGCTGTTTGCACAAACGGGTTTGGTTCAAAATCTTATAGAGCCTTTACAAATCACCAATATAACTTTGTTTTCCTGTACAGAATTAAGATATAATCATTGTATATTTCTTTTCGTATTCATGAAAATCGGGGTTATCCGGATCGTGAATATCCACCTCTCCGATTTCCTTAAAAATTATTTGATTTTTTAAACAGTAATTATTGAATGAAAAGTAGCTTGAAGCATTGTCGGGAGCGATAGTGAGTTCCAAATTTTTAGATAATCTTTTTGCACATTGAACAACTGCTTCTATAAGAACTGCAGACAGACGGTTGCCGCGGTGTTCCTTTAAAAGTGCGATCTGCCATACAAACAGTACAGACGGTGTATCGACAGAAATTATATACCCGACGGGTACTCCGTTGTATTCTATAATATAGCTGCATTCTCCGTAGTATTTTGCAATTACCCAGTATGTGTAGTTTGTATGTACGTCCAAAGGATAGCATCTTTTTGCAAGGTAATGGAGAACAGACGAATCCTTTTCGGTTATATTTCTGATTTTATACATAAAAAATAAATCCTTTCTATCTTAGTGTCTTTCTTACTACTGCGACTGAAAAATATCCCACAAGGAATGAGCCGACAGCATTTTCAACGGCTGTTACAATACATACCCACGTATTGACAGGTTCAAATTGTGAAACAAATGGGATAACGCCTTCAAGACTGTATAAAAATGATATAAACAGTTTTTCGTACCAAGGATATGAGAATACCTGGTTAAAACATTCCGAATTTGCATAATCCCAGATGCTTCCCATAGTACCGCCAATACTGAAGGAATATGTACCCAATGTACAGCTGAACATAAAATAAATTAAAGAAAATATAAATATCATAACTGCAAGAGCTATAACAACACGCCCGGGCGATATTCCGTATTTCCCCGTAGCGTACAGAAGTTTGTAAAGAATGTTTGTCCAAGGATCTTTATCAGAATATTTTTGTTTTTTATTTCTTTTTCTTTTACGTGCTGAATTTATAAAGGGTTTAAATTCCATGTACAATATGAAGGCTTCATCTTCATCATCATATTTTCCGGCAGAGCAAAAATTTTCTTTAAGCATTATAAAATCGTTTGCTTTTGAATAATTTAATTTATTTGCAGAATTTTCAAAATATTCGGTATGTTGATTGTTATATACCGCAAAAAGTATAGGGTCTGATATATTTGTACCGCCCAATCCACGGGTACGGGTACGATAGCACTTATCCTTCGGAAAGACTCCCCAATTTTGTGCCTCAACAATTTTACTGTAATTATTGGAATCGAGAAATGAAAGCTCTGATACATTTCCGATACACAATGTTTTTTGGATTTCACAATTTCTGATAAGCAGATAGTTTTTAGGGCATAACGGTTCGCAGACATTATTTTCCCGATAAATTCTGACAGGTGCAGGACATATTTTAGTTTGCGGTAATATCGGTATGTTTTCAAATATCAATTCTGTATAGTCCATTTCGGAATCTGAAAAATCAATTACCGAATCTTCATCTATATTTGTGTTGATGAACCGTATTTTGTGGGGAGTACTGGGAATTTCCGTCCTTTTTTCTATATAATCTACATAATCTCCGACAATCATTTGAAAGAAATTAGCTTTTGCACGTCCAAAATCAAAATTTATAAATTCAATTTCATTTTGTATTCTCGAATCCTCAAATGTAATCTCCATATCCAAAGTATCGCCTAAAAAGCGTATATCCCTAAAGGAAACCTTATCAAAAAACCTTACATTACGGAAATCCACCTTATTACTGTCATAATTATCCCATATGTTATCACGTAAGGTATCAAAGTTAAATGTAAGATTTTTTGCATAGAATGCTCCGCAGAAAGTCGCTTCGCTGAAGTTTGCCCCTTTTGTAAGAGGAGGGGAGTTTTTTATATCAAGTTCAGAGCAAAATTGAGTTTCACCCAAAAATATCATTCCCGATGCTTTCAGTTCTCCAAAGTGAAAATTACCTTTTTGTTCCGGAGTCAGTTTCGGATCATCAAGGAAATCTTTTGCAATTTCATTAAGGTTGAAAGAATTGAATGCATATATATTATGTAAATATAAAGCGGTAAGATTTATTGTAAGTTCCATATTGTCTTGATCAAGACAGAAAACTTTATTAAAAATTTCAGGATTTTTCTTCAAATCGGAGAAGGTTATACAGCTTATATTTTCACAAGCATCAAATTTTTTGATATACAGATATTTGTTATATTTATATTCGGGATTTGCTTCTTTGAGTATCATGTCAAGCTCCATGCGGTGAGAAGGTATTGTATAAATTCCTCCCGTAACTACATCTTCCTTTAGAAAATATTTGTTGTTCCCCGTAGGGGTATTGTCATTAAGATATGCGACTATTTGTTTTTCTTGAACGGGAATATCCGCATTATTATATTTTTTATAATTATCATTTGAGAGCTTATACAGGTGATCCTCATATACCTTTCCGGGTACGGTACGTACATATTCCAATGTATCTGTCCACCATTTCCATTGATTTTCATCAAAAATCATTTTATTACTCCTCCATAATATCAAATATATGATGTTTAATACGAAAAATCTATATTTCAAGACATTTCCGGTCGCCTGTGCGGAGGTAGTTTTTGACACGTTCGGCACATGGCAGCTTAGTATCGCTTTTCGTAATATATTCAAAATGCTCTCTCGCTTTATCGTGTTCGCCTAAAACAGTAAGGGCATAACCTTTTATATAGTGGTAACTCACTTCGTCTTTGTATCCGCTGACTTTTTGTTTTATATCATAATAGGGATCTATACACTTCAGCAGTTCATCTGCTGTTTGCTGATTTTTTTCAAGAAAAAAGTCTGCTGAGGCACAGGACGTTCTGAAGATTATTTCATACTCATTCACCATTTCCGGAGCTGAAAAGACCTTGGAGTTTTTTATATCATTCAGTGCGTTTTTTGCCATTGTGCGGTATTTGTCTGTTGAGGTACGATCCTTTAGATGGGCATTGATCACCGTAAGGTTTGTCATAAGTATAAATTTGTTTATAACATTTGCTTTTTTGGTTACATAGGGTTCAAGTGAGCTGCAAATCTCCTTTGCTTCGGAATATCTGTCTAAATTTATATATGCACTGCCTATATTAGTCTTGATCAAAGCCGTAATTTTTTCAGATAGGTGGGGAACTTGCAGAAAGGACTCCTGTTCTCTTATAAACTCTATCGGGTCACTTGAAAACATTTTTAAGGTCTGATTATATTTTTTATTTGCATATATGAAGATGATAAACAGAATAATAACGAAGATTATGTACGTAATAATTATTACAATATAGCATAACGGTCGTGGAAGTAAAAATAATTCGGAAAGGAATATTATGAATGCGGCGGCTAATGAAATATAATATGCCGCTTTGGTTGTTCTGAATAGCTTGTACATAAATAAGACCTCCGTATGTTGTTTGTTATCTATATTTTACTAAATAAACAGAGGTATGTCAACGAAAATAATATAAGTCTATTTGTAGTATGTAGGTAAAAATATCCTTGACGGGGGAGAGGAAAAAGTATATACTTGATATTGGATAATTTAATGTTTTCAGTTGATTTTCTTTATACAAGGACAGTGATTTTATGAATGACAGTGAATATATGCGTATGGCTATCGAGCTTGCAAAAAGAGGCTGCGGATATACATCTCCCAACCCTATGGTGGGTGCTGTCATCGTTAAGGACGGAAAAGTTATAGGACAGGGGTGGCATGAAAAATACGGTGAACTTCATGCGGAGCGTAATGCACTTATTTCGTGCAAGGTTTCTCCGAAGGGGGCAACTATGTATGTCACGCTTGAGCCGTGTTGTCATTACGGGAAACAGCCTCCATGTACCGATGCTGTAATAGAATCGGGAATAAAACGTGTTGTTGTGGGGTCGGGTGACCCCAATCCTCTCGTTGCGGGCAAGGGAATAAAAATTCTAAGAGAACACGGTATTGAGGTTGAGGAAAATGTCCTTAAAGAGGAATGTGACAAGCACAATGAAATATTCCTGCATTATATCAGAACGGGTCTGCCGTTTACAGTTATGAAATATGCAATGACAGCGGACGGTAAAATAGCAACCCGTATGGGAAAATCAAAGTGGATAACCGGAGAAGCTGCGAGGGGGTATGTACATAAACAACGGCACAAATTCAGTGCGATTATGGTTGGCTCCGGTACTGTAATTGCTGACGATCCTCTGCTTACCTGCCGTATCCCGAATGGAAAAAATCCTTTAAGGGTGGTGTGCGACAGCAGGCTTATTACTCCGTTCGAGTCGAAAATAGTTAAAACGGCAAACGAGGTAAAAACGATTATCGCAACCTGCTGTAATGACCGTGATAAAATAAGTGAGTATGAAAAAACAGGCTGCCGAGTTATGAATATCCCCGAAAGGAACGGACACATAGACCTTTCCGTACTTATGAAAAGGCTCGGTGAGGATAAGATAGACAGTATCCTGTTGGAGGGCGGCTCGACTCTGAATTGGTCTGCGCTTGAAAGCGGTATTGCAGATAAGGCGCAGATATATATAGCACCTAAGCTGTTTGGTGGAGAAAGTGCAAAAACGCCAATTGGCGGTATGGGGGTTGAAATACCCGATAGTGCTTTCCGACTGAAAAATACCGAAATAATAAGAATAGGTGACGATTTCCTTATTGAGGGCGAGGTGGAAAAGTGATGTTTACCGGAATTGTTGAAGAGATAGGTGTCATAGAGAGGATAGACAAAGGAAAATTTTCCGCTGTTGTAAGGGTACGTGCAAAAAGAGTACTTGAGGGTACAAAGGTTGGTGACAGTATAGCTGTAAACGGCATATGCCTTACCGTTACGGATATCGGCAGCGGTTGGTTTACGGCGGATATTATGCATGAAACTCTTGATCGCTCCGACGGGGGATTTGTGTCCGGCAGTGAGGTAAATCTGGAGAGGGCTATGGCGGCAGACGGAAGATTTGGCGGACATATTGTTGCGGGACACGTTGACGGTATTGGCAGGATAGTAAAAATAAGGCGTGACGATACGGCAGTATGGTATAATATACAGACCAATAAAGGCATAATGAAATATATCGTGGAGAAGGGTTCGGTCACTATTGACGGTATAAGCCTTACGGTTGCAAAGGTCGGCGAAAGTGATTTTTCCGTTTCCGCTATACCGCATACCGCCGAAGTGACCGTACTGAAAAATAAACGTGAGGGCGACAAGGTAAATATCGAAACCGATATTATAGGTAAGTATGTTGAAAAGCTCCTTACAAACAGAAATGAGGAGAACTGTAAAAGCGGAATTACTAAAGAATTTTTGCAGATGTATGGTTTTTAATATGCAAAATAGAAAAGAGGAGGAAGATTATGTCGGAATTTAATACGATAGAAGAGGCATTGGAGGAACTGAAAAAAGGCAGAATAATATTGGTAACGGATGATCCGAACCGTGAAAATGAGGGGGATTTTATTTGTGCGGCGGAATTTGCCACCACAAAAAATATAAACTTCATGGCAACACACGGAAAAGGACTTATTTGTATGCCTATGTCGGAGGAATATGTAAGAAAATTTAAAATTCCTCAAATGGTACAAAATAATACGGATAACCACGAAACGGCATTTACCGTGTCGATTGACCATATATCAACGACGACCGGAATATCTGCTGCGGAACGTTCGGTCACGGCTATGGCCTGCGTTTCAGATGATGTAAAGGCGGAGGATTTCCGCAGACCGGGACATATGTTCCCGCTGCTTGCAAGGAAAAACGGGGTGCTTGAAAGAAACGGACATACGGAAGCAACTGTTGATTTGTGCCGTCTTGCGGGACTCAAGGAATGTGGCTTGTGTTGTGAAATTATGGCTGATGACGGTACGATGATGAGAACACCGCAGCTTAAAGAACTGGCAAGGGAATATGATATCAAATTTATTACTATCAAGGATTTACAGAACTATCGCAAAAGTCATGAAAGACTTACCGAAAAGAAAGCGGAAGTTAATCTGCCAACTAAATACGGAGATTTCAGAGCATTCGGATTTGTAAATAAACTTAACGGAGAACATCATATTGCGCTCGTAAAGGGTGATATAGGTGACGGCAGAGATGTTTTATGCCGTGTACATTCGGAATGTTTGACAGGAGATACTTTCGGTTCACTAAGATGTGACTGCGGACAGCAGCTTGCAGCTGCTATGACCATGATAGAAAAGGAGGGGAGAGGTATTCTCCTCTATATGCGCCAGGAGGGAAGAGGTATAGGTCTTATAAATAAGCTGAGGGCGTATGAATTGCAGGAGCAGGGTATGGATACGCTTGAAGCAAATATTGCCCTCGGTTTTGCTGCGGACAGCAGAGAATATTATATAGGTGCGCAAATTTTGAGAGAGCTTGGAGTAAAAAGCATAAGACTTCTCACTAATAATCCCGATAAGATATATCAGCTTTCGGAATTCGGACTTGAAATAACCGAAAGAGTAGCGATACAAATGGAAGCTAATGAGCATGATTTGTTTTATCTCAAAACGAAACAGCAGAAAATGGGTCATATAATGAAATATTGATCATCAGATATGAAAGGAATGATTGTAATGAGAACATATGAAGGTAAAATGACTGCGGAGGGCATAAGGATCGGTATAGTTGCGGCGAGATTTAATGAATTTATCGTTTCAAAGCTGCTTAGCGGTGCTGAGGACGGACTCCTCCGACACGGTGTACGTGAGGACGATATAGAAACCGCATGGGTACCGGGGGCATTTGAAATACCGCTGATTGCTTCAAAAATGGCACAAAGCGGCAAATACGATGCCGTGATATGTCTTGGTGTCGTGATTAGAGGTTCTACGAGCCATTATGATTATGTATGTAACGAGGTATCAAAAGGAATTGCGGCGGTATCACTTGAAAGCGGTATTCCGGTCATGTTCGGAATACTTACGACGGAAAATATTGAGCAGGCAATAGAAAGAGCGGGAACTAAAGCCGGCAACAAGGGTTATGACTGCGCATTGGGTGCTATTGAAATGGTTAATCTCATAAGAGGGATTGAAAAAGATTGATTGATGTGACAGATTTGTGTTATTGTTTCCTTAGAGGGTATTTTTTAAGAAAGGGAAAGTCTGTTTCCGCAATAACAACCTTACCTGTCGGTGTGAGGTTAAATATATCGAAAACTCATGGTGAGTAAGCATAAGTTTTAGGTCAAGCCTTTTTCAAAAGGCTTGCGGTTTCCAAAGGCAGAGCCTTTGGTCGCCGTCCGCAGACGGCGAAATCTCTTCTCCTTCACGCCTGGGCAAGGGGTGAATTTAAAAACAGTCCGGTGGACTGTTTTTAAAGAGGGGACGCCCTGCGAGAGGGCGTCCCCTTGTCAATGCCTCTACGCACCAATCCCGGCGGCGTGCCGCCGGCGGAGTGCCTCCGGCGGAGTGCCTCCGCTGTCAATTCGCGGGGGCGCTCACTTGCGTTCGCTTTGGCTTTTGTGTGGGGGAGTCTGTTTCCGCGATAATAAACTTACCTATCGGAATGGGTAGGTCTATATCGTGAGCGGCTCTTACGAGCCGCTCCGGCGGAGTGCCTCCGCTGTCAATTCGCGGGGGCGCTCACTTGTGTTCGCTCTGACTTTTGTATGGCGGCGTGCCGCCGCTGTCAATTTGCGCTTACGCTCACTTGCGTT
>CANQBP010000049.1 GCA_947589415.1 uncultured Clostridia bacterium | reverse complement strand
AATTCGGTCAGCTATATAGGTACTGAAAAGGCTAAGCAGATAGCGCTCGATGATGCGAATGTGTCGGCATCAAGTGCGACATTTACAAAAACAAGGCTCGATAGTGATGATCGCACGCCGACATACGAGATTGAGTTCAGCACATCCGATAAAAAGTATGATTATGAAATCAATGCCTTGAACGGTAGTATAATCGAAAAGGATGTTGAAAACATAACAAAACCGAATCCGTCAAATCCGAGCGGAAATTCGGTCAGCTATATAGGTACTGAAAAGGCTAAGCAGATAGCGCTCGATGATGCGAATGTGTCGGCATCAAGTGCAACATTTACAAAAACAAGGCTCGATAGTGATGATCGCACGCCGACATACGATATTGAGTTCAGCACGTCCGATAAAAAGTATGATTATGAGATCAATGCCCTGAACGGTAATATAATCGGAAAGGATATTGAAAACATAACAAAACCGAATCCGTCAAATTCGGGCGGAAGTACGGGTAACAATTACATCGGAACAGACCGTGCAAAACAAATTGCATTAGACCATGCAGGTTTGTCTGAATCTAATGTAAGGTTTAAGAAAACCGAGCTTGACCGTGATGACGGCAGGTATGTATATGAAATCGAATTTGTAAGCGGCAGAATGGAGTATGAATATACTATTGATGCCGTTTCGGGAAGCATACTTGAGCATGATTCGGACTATGATGACTAAAATACAGTAAAAAACTAAATCCCCGGAGGCAGACTTCGGGGATTTTTTTATATCGGATTGAAGAAGCTGTTTAATCAAAATAACTGTCAATAAGAATTAAAACTAAATTTTTTTGCTTCTTTGACAACTTTCGGTACTTGTCGATTAAGACTGCCTCCTCCTTATTAAGATCATACCGTACTATGGGCTCTATGACATGATCTATATTAGTATGACCAATTAAATAATCAACAGATGTATTGAAGTATTCCGCTAATTTTATCAAGGTTTGTATGTCCGGCTCGACTTTGTGATTTTCGTATTTGTTTATAGACTGCTGGGTTACACCGATTATATCGGCTAATTGTTGTTGGCTGATATTATTTTTTGTTCGTAGAAATTTTAGGTTTTGTACCATAGCACACCCTCCCAATATAGATAATAACACCTTTGGGGTGTCAAATAAAAATAATAAAAGTTGTTATTGACAACAACTGTAAGGTGTGATATACTTTGTTTACACTAATAGTTTCGGAGGTGGTATGTTTGAAACCAAAAAATCGTTAGAGATTTTATTTTGGTAACTTGCAAATGCTCATTGTAGTCCTTGGAGAGGGACTGTAAAAACTACTACATATTTTATGAGGAGAGTTGATTATGAAGAAAACGTTAAGTGTACTTCTTGCAATTGTGATGACCATATGTATGTTTACTGCGATGACAGTTGTGGCAAGTGCAGCAGAAACAGATAGCCAAAGCGGCATTGAAGCTACGCTTGTGACTGACAAGGATATATATTCATCCGATGAAGATATCAAGGTAATAGTAAATGTCAAAAACACAAATACATACGATGTTAATAATGTTGGCGTTAAGGTTGAATTGCCGGAGGGACTTACCTTGAAATCGGGTGATTTATCTATTTCCGGTGTTGATATTGCGGCAGGAGAAACTTACTCAAAAGAGGTAGTTGCCATAAAAGAGGCTCCAGAAGTTTCTACAGATGAATCGAGTGATGAATTTACGGAGGAATCGAGCAAAGAATCCACAGATGAATCGAGCGATGAATTTACGGAAGAATCAAGCAAAGAATCCACAGATGAATCGGGTAATGAGTCTTCGGAAGAATCAAGCAAAGAATCCATGGACGAGTCGAGCAATGAATTTACAGAGGAATCAAGCAAAGAATCCACAGATGAATCGAGCGATGAATTTACGGAGGAATCAAGTAAAGAATCCACAGATGAATCGAGCGATGAGTTTACGGAGGAATCAAGTAAAGAATCCATGGACGAGTCGAGTGCTGCCCTCATTGATAATCCTAACGATGATCCCTCGACCGGAAATCCCGGCAACGGAAACAACAGCAACGGAAACGAAAATACCCCGCAAACCGGCGACAGTTCTAATATGGTACTGTGGATTGTGCTTATGATGGTATCGGCTGCTGGCATATTCTTTACAGTGAAATTCGGGAAAAAGACCACTAAGTTTTTGAGCTTGTTCCTGTGTGTAGTGATGGTATGCACCATTGTGCCTACTGGAGCATTTGCTGCGGAGGGCGATACGGATGCTGTCAATATTACTGTAGATAAGACGATTACGGTTGATGGGGATGAGTATGTCCTAAAGTCTAACATCAACTTATCAAATAGTCGAGAGGTAGTATTAAGTAATTTTAACGCAGATGAAATCTTTTTTATTTGTGGCGAAGAATCAACAATTACATTTACAGTTGATGCGATTGGAAATCCAGATGAAATTGAGTTGTGCAAAAACGAAAATGAACCCGTAGGACTTATGCATGATGATGGGTTGAATGGTGACACAATAGCTAATGATGGCACTTATACATATGTTTTAACAGATATAGTGGAGTCGAATTCCATTGTTTCTATTGAATTCTATGCAAAAACTGCTGAGCAGATTAGTGAAGGAAAAGTTGTCTATTATTTTGTGCCTCTTACCCAAGAAACATCTGTAGCAGCTAAAACTAATTATGATTTAGTAGTAGACTCAATTTCTAATACTGAGATAAAATATGCTAATGATAAAGGATATATAGATGACGATAATGTGGCAGATTTGATTGCAGAGATTAAGTCCCAATTAAATAATTATGTGGAACAAGGAATTGTTCTATTGTTTATGGAGGAAAATGGTGGTTTTTACATCAAGTTTACCTCAGGATTATCAGCTATTTATTTTCCGAAAACAGAAAGCTCAAATCGAACTGATAGTGTTGGCTCAGATGTCTCTATGACTGTTTCAACATACCAACCATGTTTTACTGATATGGGGGGATCAAATTATTCAACACCTGCCTATACGCTTCCAGATGGTGTTAACTTTGTATTAGAGATGCTGGATGATGTGGCGACAGATATTGACCAATCATTCAATAATTACAGTTTTTCTACATCGAATAATTTTGATGATGCAAATGTAACACTTGATACAATAAAATCGTTGCACGAAAATCAGATTGTATTGTGGCATGGACATGGATATTATGGCCCGATGGTTAAATCATGTCTTCTAACTGGAGAAGATTTTGACTGGAATGGCTGGTGGTGGGATACCACCGGATACTTTGCTGATTGTGTTTCTAACCGTATTATCAATAGCATAGTTGTAGGATATGATAAAGTAATTATATCCTCTAAATATATTGATAAATATTGCAAAAATTTAAATAATTCACTTGTATACATTGCTGCTTGTGACAGTGGTAAAACATCTGAATTAGCAGATGCATTTCTGCATAATGGAGCAGCCGCAGTAGTTGCTAACAGTGACACGATTATACGTGAGTACAATGTTGCCATGCTGTATGAAACATTAAGTAATATGATAAAAATTAATGCCTCGAGTGGCGATTATTATACTTTGCAAGAAGCATTAAATGCTGCGAAAGGCAAATATGGTTCTAATGATAGTGATGCGAGATATGGTGGTGTTGGTGCCACACCACAAATATTTGGTGGAACTAATGCACAAAATTACCGTTTAGCTAATATACAAACAGGCACCTTATCCGGTAAAATCTGCAAAGCCTCCGATCGAAGCACGGCGATTTCTGGAGCGACAATCAATGTATATAAAAACAACAATCTTTATACCACTCAAACCGCAGATACAACAGGCAACTATTCGATAAACTTACCTGCTGGACAGTATTATATTGAGATAACTGCCGAAGGGTATATTGACTTCCACTCGTATGCTACCGTTACAGAAGGTGAAAACACATATATGGAAACCTTCTTGATGGTTGAAGGTTCTGAAGACGAAACAGGTGTTGCCAGTGGCAGAGTTGTCAATTCGCTTACAGGAACAGACGTTGACGGCGTAACGCTTATTGTAAGAAAAGATTGGAATAATATGAATGAAGACGCTGAAACTGTCACGACGGTTACGACTGGTTCTGGCGGTAACTATTCTGTAGAACTTCCTTTGGGCAACTACACTGTTGTTGCTTCAAAAGATGGGTATATCACATCTTCGTTTAATATTATCGTTCAGTCCGGGACAACCGATAATCAGAATGGGACGATTACTCCGGAAATATCAGGCGATGAATTTTTGATTACTTTGACTTGGGGCGAGAACCCGCGCGACTTAGACTCCCATGTTGAGGGAACACTTACGAACGGTGATCCATTCCATGTGTATTATGAGCATATGTCCCAGTATGATGGAGATATTGAGGTTTGCAATCTTGATTATGACGATACGAACAGTTATGGACCGGAACACATTACGCTAAAAGTCACTACCAATGAACCGTACTACTATTATATTTATAAGTATGCAGGCAGCGGTACAGTAGCGGCATCCAGAGCAAAAATAACGGTACATCAAGGAAATACCTTGATTGCAGAGTATAATGTTCCGACAAATCTTGGAGGCGATGATTACTGGAATGTATTTGCAATCAAGGATGGACAATTGATTACTAAGAATACGATTACATCCTCTGCCGATACAAGCTATGCCGACTGAGCTTTCTATTGTTACAAGGCTAAATTTTTGAGATAATCATTGTGGATCTAACCGACAAACAGTATGTGTCGGAACTATAACAGTGATAAGTTTAGGCGTAAAAGCAAAACCGCCGCAAATTTGTTATTTAAATTTGTGGCGGTCATATATCAAAATGAATTTTGTGTTAATGTAAAACAGCCTCCGCCGCACCCCGAAAAGGTACGGCGGAGGTTTTGCATACTATGAAAAACCGGACAGCAGTACTGTCCGGTAAATCAGTTATTTAAAAAGCAATCCCATAAGACCGTGAATTTTATCCTGTCTTAATTCGGTGAAAACAGAATCGACCTCAATACAAATGCTGTCGCCGGGCTTTGCACCATCACTTAATGCCTTAGGCATTGAGTATTTGCCGTCGGGAGTAAGAATATAAACAAACTCGTCATCCGAACTTGCAACCCTAAATTGTGAGGTCTTTCCCGCTGTTATAAGAACGACATCACCCTCCCTGCCGTTACTGATGAGAACATCGGGTATTCTGAAAAATCTGCCGTTTTCTAACTCTACAACAGCAAAGTTACCTTCAAAACGATCTATAATAACTTTCACTTTATTCTTTCCTCCATCATGCGGCATTTGCCGTAATATCACTTCCGTTTGAGCTTATAATTATTGTGCCCTGTTCGTCTGTTCTGTATATCTCTGCACCAATATTTTTCCAACGCTTTACCGTCTGCGAATGCGGGTGACCGTAATCATTATCCTTTCCGACGGAAAATACGGCATAATCCGCACCGACCGCCTTAACGAAGTCTGATGACGAAGATGTATTGCTGCCATGATGACCTACCTTTATGACATCTGCTTTAACATCGGCCCCGCTGTCAATCAATTCATTTTCTATCTCTTTTTCGGCATCACCCATATATAGAAATTTGCTGTCACCGTAAGTTATTTTTATAACGACCGAATAATTGTTGAGATCATCGTATTCGCTGCCGGACGGAGAGAGTATGTCCGCGCTGTAATCGTTTTCCTTTGATGATAGAATATTTATTCCGGTCTTTGCTGTATTTATCGTCATTCCCTTTTCCTGCACGGCAAGTAAAAGGTTTTCAAAGGTTTTTGTGTTGGTGCTTGCCTTAGGCATATATATACTGCCTATGTCAAATTCCTCTATAACGTCCGCCATGCCGCCGATATGATCGGCATGGGGGTGAGTGCCTACGAGATAGTCGATTTTTGAATAACCGAGCTTTTTTATGTAATCTGCAACCGTTTCGCCGTATTTGTCGGTTCCTGCATCAATAAGCATAGTCTTGCCGTCGGGAAACTCAATAAATTCACTGTCCCCCTGTCCCACATCAATGTAATGACTTATAAGCTCATTATCATTCTTGCTTTTATCCTTTGTGTTATCACTGAAATAACGTGGGACTATCAGATACATACAAAGCGAAATAATGATACATAATGCTGCTGATACCGTTACGGATATTTTCCTTTTAGTTTTCATAAAGTCCCTCCCGACTTATTTTAGCATAAATCGTGAGGGACTACAAGTATTTAATCTTTTATATAAACAAATATTTGTACAAATCCGTGAAATATCGTAATATTTTATGCGGCTCTCGGTACGCCCGGATCATTTTCGACAATTTGTGACGATTCAACAGACGTTTCCGATATTTCGGAAGATTGTTCCGGTGCTGAATAATCTTTTGCATCATCGGCGGAAAGTTGGCGTATGGTGTAACCGTCATCTTTCAAGAGTTGTATTATTCCGGCATCTCCGTAAAAATGGGCAGCTCCTGCGACTACCATAACCTTTTTGCCGCTATCAATATATGATTCTATTTTTTCAACCATATTGACATTTCTGTCGCTTACCACAATTTTGTTGTATTCTTCAGATACTTTGATATAATCCTCGTCCTCGGAGCTTTCGGGAGAATTTTCAATTTCCTCGGAATAGACTCCTTTTTTCCAGTTCTCATAAAGTTGTGAAGAAACTGTTTTGTAGTTTTCGAGTGAATTTTCATTTGCTATGTCTTCAAACAGCATAGCCTGTATATCATCTGAAAGGTCTGCCATAAGATTGTTTTGGAAAGCAACGGACTCAAGCTCAAGAATTTCTTTGTTTTCGGATTTTGCCCTTTTAAGAAGAATACTATCAACGCCGTAATTTGGGGAAAGACCCGCCTCTTGTGCAGCCAAGACCTGAATATAGCTGCTCCACAGTACGGGTTTCATATAATCAAAGGCTTCCGTATATTGACCTGCATCTTTGAGCAGTTTTACAGCGGTATTGTACTGTTCTTCGGGAACATGATCCTTTATGGTAGTTCCGTCAGTGTACATCAATTTAGAATATGTTGATATGCTGATATCGGAAGACAGAGTATCACACTCAACGGCAAGTGCATCACATTTTGCATAGGCAGCTTCAAAGTAATCCGGAAATGTTTCGACATCTTTATCTGCTACATGAATAGTTCCCATCATATATATGCTGTTGCCGTTATTGTCTGTTGCTTCCCATACGGCGGGCGTGATTTTACTCTTAGCTGTTGATGATGTTTGAACTGAGGCTTCGGATTTTTCCTCTTTCGATGAGCTGTCGGGTAGCGATTTATCTGTGCTGCTCTCCTTTTTGGAAACATCAGAGGAAGTACTGCTCTCGATTGTGGGAGTACTTGAGGAATGTTCGTCATTGTTTGATGGTGTGCAGCCGGGAATGCAAAAATATGCGCAAAGCGCAGCCGCAAGGGCAGCAGAAATTTTTTTTATTTTCATAATAACACCGTCCGTTTTTTGTTTTAATTATTTCGGTACGTATAATAACAGAACCGACACCATTAGAATATAACATAATTGATGTTTTGTCAATCATGTAATGTAAAATCAATGGACATATATGGCTGTCAATGGTATAATATAACATACAGTAAGACTGTAAAATAGAAAAGGGAGTGTTTTGATATGGCGCTGGTCGGAATAGTAGCGGGAGGAATTGGGTCAAGAATGGGTGCGGATATGCCTAAGCAATTTCTTGATTTGTGCGGAGAACCGGTTATTATACATACGATAAAAAGATTTGTTTCACATAAGTCTGTTGAAAGTATTATTGTCGGTGTTAATCCGAATTGGTACGATTATATGAAAGACCTTATAGGCAGTAATTTTGACGGAAAAGTATATTTGACGACGGGCGGGCAGGACAGGAATGACACGATAACAAATATAATAGAATTTGCAAAGAAAAATCTCGGTGCAGAGGATAATGAAATTCTTATTACACATGATGCTGTGCGTCCGTTTGTAAGTCACAAAATGATAGATGACAGTATATCCGCTATGGAGTATTGTGACATTTGTACGGCGGCTGTTCCTGCAACCGATACCGTTATATTTTCAAATGACGGCAGAATCGCATCGGATTTCCCGCTGAGGAAAAATATATTCATGGTACAAACACCTCAAACATTCAGACTCGGAAATTTTACGGATATGCTCAAAGCCGTGACAGAGGAGGAAAAGCGTGAAGTAACAGATGCTTGCAGACTTTTTCACATGAACGGCAGAAGGGTGTATATGATAGACGGGGACGGAACAAATATAAAGCTGACATACCCGAATGATTTTGAAACCGCTAAGACAATTTTATTGCATAATGCATAAATAAATTCAGGCTTTTTTGTTAGTTTTAAAAACGAAAAGTACGAAAAAATTATTGTAATAATTTTCTTTTTATTGTACAATCAAAATATGGATATAAATATGAAATGGTTAGGTCGTGATTGTAGTGTTTGTCAAAAAAACTATGCGTTTTCTAAGTTCTGTTCTGGCTGTTCTTATTATTTTGCCGGTATTTTTTATTGTACCCGCCACGGTTCGGGCTGCTTCGGTTGTTGATATAACTATTGAAGGTGTGACAAGAAAATACAGAGAAGCCGCAAAATGGTTGGGCTATGTGAACGATATCAGAAAGGAAAACGGACTTTCGGAACTCGTTATGGATACCGAACTTTTCGAGCTTGCTATGAAACATTCGGCGGAGCTTTCCGTGTATGTAGGTGAGGATAACTTGGACGGAACGAGTTTCCTTAACGGTGGTTCGGGAACGAGGTGGGTTTCTGTTACGCACGGTCAGCTTATCAACAGATCATCAATCATTGATACATCAAATCAAAGTATAATGATGTCGTCATTGAGATCTATCGGCATAGGATATGTTACGGGCAAGGGCGGTATAAACTACATGACTTTCCTAACATCGACCGAAGCACCCGATAAGGTGGATTCGGCTGTACTGACGCAGTCGAATGCAACGATTAACCAAAAAACGAGATGCCGCACACAATATTTGAGCGACATCAGCTTGAGTCCGTCGACCGGCAGCAGTTTAGAAAACGGCAGCGAATTTGCCGTGAAATTTGTAGTTAAAAATCAGGGGTATAAAAATTACAGTGCTTATGTGTCCGGAAATACAAATTTGACTACCACAAATTCGTCGATCATGAAAGTGCAAAATCCGAATAAAGTTGTTGCCCTTAAAGAAGGGCAGGTAACGATAAAAATGTATTTTTCCGCAGAACCTTCTGTTTCCGCAAGTGCCGTTTATAAGATCGTTCCCTCTGTATCGAAAGGATTTGTCGTATCCCCGATACCGGATCAGGTCTATACGGGAATGGCGGTTACTCCGGAAATTACGGTCAAAAATCAAAGCGGCACAGTACTCACGGCAGGGTTAGACTATACAGTTACATATATAAACAATATAGAGGCAGGAACTGCAACGGTAGTTGTTAAGGGAATAGGCATATACACGGGCAAAACCGAAACGCTGAAATTCAATATTGTAAAGAAAGAAAAGGTTTTTTCCGTATCATTAAACACGAATAAGTCCGATATGGCGTTAGGGGAGAGTGTTTCGGTCACGGCAGTTGCATCAAACGGCAAGCTGCCCTTGAAGTATAAATTTGATTACGCCGTTTCAGGCTCATCCTCTTATACAACATTTCAAAAAGAGGGTACTTCCAATGAGGCAACATTTAAGCCGTCAAAAACAGGCAGCTTTACATTGAGAGTGACCGCAAAAGATGCGGAAGGGAAAATTGCTGTCGATAATATTAACCTTAATGTGCGAAATCCGCTTAAATGTTCTGTTTCGGTTAGTGCATCATCAATTACGATAGGAAATAGTGTAAATATAACGGGAAAGTCAAGCGGTGGAGTTGCACCTTATACTTATCAAATATCCGTAAAAGAACCCGGCTCAACGGGATATTCTAAAATCGGTACGAGCAGTTCCGCTTCTACCTGCTCGTATAAGCCTTTGAAAACAGGCTCTTATGAATTTCGTTTAGCCGTGACCGACGGCAAAAATTCCTCAGCATACAGCTATGCAAATCTTACAGTAAAAAATAAAGAGCTTGTAAACAATTCAAAAATAAGTTCGACAAGTGTGACAGTCGGCACGAAAATTACTTTGACCGCCTCCGCAAGCAACGGTACGGGTTCGTATAAATATGCTTACTCATACAAAGAGCCGTCATCAACATCATGGAAAAC
>CANQBP010000048.1 GCA_947589415.1 uncultured Clostridia bacterium | reverse complement strand
ACAGTTCAACCTTCAAATGCTACATATAAATCTGTTACATGGTCATCTGACAGAGAATCAGTTGCTACAGTAAGCGGCGGTAAAATTACGGGTGTTTCGGCAGGAAGTGCCGTGATAACCGCAAAAACCAAGAGCGGTAAAACAGCGACGGTTAATGTTACGGTTAAGACAAATCCGAATATAGTCAAACCGAAAGGTATAAAGCTGAGTCAGAGTTCTCTCTCACTTGAAGTTGGAGATACGGAAGAGCTTACAGCAACGATAGACCCCGCAAATGCTACGAATAAGACCGTGACATGGAGTTCGGACGATATGGATGTTGCAACCGTAAGCAACGGAACAGTAAAAGCTGTTTCTGTCGGCTCGGCAACAATTACGGCAACAACCTCGAACGGTCTTAAAGCAACCTGTTCCGTTACGGTATCACCCAGGAGTGTAAAGTTTATCGAAAACGGTGTATATTTTGAAAAGCCGGATAATTGGGGAAAGAATATAAATATTTATCTGTTTGATTCAACAACCAATTCGGCGGTCAGTGAAGGCGGTTGGCCCGGGGCGGCTATGACGGATTCCGGTGACGGAAAGGTCTATATTTACGAATATAAAACCTCCAATCCGAATCTTATGATAGTTTTCAATGACGGCTCAAATCAGGTGCCGCCGCGAGATGCCGGTGGATTCGAGTATAAAAACCGTGGATATTATACTACTTCGGGTTATCAGTACACGGTGGAGAAGCAATCCACACTTGTGAATAATTCGTCGGTTTCCGCTACATCTGTTACACTCGGAAATTCCTTCAAGGTTACGGGCGCAGCAACAGGCGGTACTAAACCTTACACCTATTCATACTATTACAAGAATTCAACTGCCTCCGCATGGACAGCAAAATCGGTAAATACAACCAATTCTTCTGTGACAATGAATCCCACAGCGGCAGGAACATATAACATTAAAGTTGTTGTAAAGGACAGCGAGGGCAAGACGGCGGAAAAGACATTTACCGTAACCGTTAAGAGCGCAGCCGCAGAACTTGTCAATAAATCCACGGTTTCTGCAACGACCGTAACAGTCGGAGATACGTTCAAGGTAAACGGCGCAGCAACGGGCGGTACTGCTCCTTATAAGTATTCTTACTACTATAAGAAATCCTCTGCTGCGGAGTGGAGCGAAAAACTTATCAATACAACGGCTACTTCTGTAACAATGAAACCTACGGCAGCCGGCACATATGATATCGGCGTATTTATCAAGGACAGCAAGGGTCAAACCTGCAAAAAGACACTTACCGTAACCGTTAAGAGCGCAGCCGCAGAACTTGTCAACAAGTCCACGGTTTCTGCAACGACCGTAACAGTCGGAGATACATTCAAGGTAAACGGCGCAGCAACGGGCGGTACAGCTCCTTATAAGTATTCTTACTACTATAAGAAATCATCTGCTACGGAGTGGAACGAAAAACTTATCAATACAACTGCTACTTCTGTAACCATGAAACCTACGGCAGCCGGCACATATGATATCGGCGTATATATTAAGGACAGCAAGGGCAATACAAGCAAAAAGACTTTAAAAGTAACTGTAACTGCTGCCCTTACAAATAAATCGACCGTATCCGCAACGACAGTAACACTCGGAAACACGTTCAAGGTAAACGGTGCAGCAACAGGCGGTACAGCTCCTTATAGGTATTCTTATTACTATAAGAAATCATCTGCTAAGGATTGGAGCGAAAAACTTATCAATACAACAGCTACTTCCGTAACTATGAAACCTACGGCAGCCGGCACATATGATATCGGCGTATATATTAAGGACAGCAAGGGCAATACAAGCAAAAAGACTTTAAAAGTAACTGTAACTGCTGCCCTTACAAATAAATCGACCGTATCCGCAACGACAGTAACACTCGGAAACACGTTCAAGGTAAACGGTGCAGCAACAGGCGGTACAGCTCCTTATAGGTATTCTTATTACTATAAGAAATCATCTGCTAAGGATTGGAGCGAAAAACTTATCAATACCACAGCTACTTCCGTAACCATGAAACCTACGGCAGCAGGTACGTATGATATCGGCGTATTTATCAAGGACAGCAAGGGTCAAACCTGCAAAAAGACTATTACCGTAACCGTAAAAGCGGCGCTTATAAACAATTCAAAGGTTTCAGCAACATCGGTAAAACTCGGAAGCTCTTTCAAGGTAACGGGTGCTGCATCGGGCGGAACTGCTCCCTATACTTACTCCTATTATTACAAGAAATCGTCTGCCACAAGCTGGACGGCTAAGGCGACAAACACAACAACTGCATCTATAACTATGAAACCCGCTGCTAAGGGAACTTATGATATAAGAATAGTGGTTAAAGACAGCAAAAATGCTACCGCCGATATAATTTATACGGTAACAGTAAAATGAATTGTGTTTCTTGAAACATAGCCGCTTTTGATCGAACCGGCAGACCGACATAGACCTTTCCGTACGGTCTGAAAAGTGTTGATCGGTCAAGAAACAACAAAATACGAAAATGGAGTCGCCGTTGCATGGCGGCTCCACATTTAGAAGCACCCTTTGTCATGTGTGCAAGGGGTGTTTTTCTGTTTATTTAAGATGAAATGCGGCTGAATGTGTATTTATATGCGCAAGTACTGCAACACCAATATGCGGCACGTTTGGTGTATAAATAATTTTCGTCAATAACATACTATATATTTCTTTTATGTAATATTATTGCGTATATCATACAATATTTAACAAATTTGAAATAGTTTGTTGACAAATGTTAAAAAAATTCGTATGATGTGCTTGAGCGGAAAAATGAAATTTAAAGGAAATTGTGAGATACGGTTGTTTAATGAATATTCCTGTAAAGTCGGTGTCATGTTTGACGGGTACATAATGTATTCGGATTATTATTGAGAATACGTATTTGTTTGTGTTGTGTAGCCGTTTATACCAATTGTGGCGGCAAAACGGGATTATTTGAAATTATATTTCCGCAGTTTTGTGTTTGCGGTAAAGATTGGAGGTGTACAGTCTGTTATTATTCGCAGGTCAAAAAACAGAGTAACAAAAAGGAGGCGTTGCCAGTGAAAATTTTGAGAAAAATGCTATCGGTTTTTTTGAGCGTAGTAATTATGGTCGGAGTGCTGACGGTTGGTGCCGTTAATATGTCAGGGGTAAAAGCTGCTGCAATATTACAAAAAGGAATAGATGTATCCTTGTATCAGGGCAATATAGATTTTACCAAAGTAAAAGCGGCAGGGTATGATTTCGTTATCATTCGAGGAGGATACGGTCAGGTTCTCAACCAAAAGGATCCTTATTTTGAACAGAATTACAGCAGAGCAAAGGCTGCGGGTCTTAATGTCGGAGTATATTGGTATTCGTATGCAAGCAGTGTGGAAGCGGCAAGGTTAGAAGCAAATGTGTGTCTTCAGGTTATCAAGGGCAAAAAGTTTGAATACCCGATTTATTTCGACCTCGAAGAAAATTCACAATTTGCCAAAGGTGCGAGTTTCTGCAACAATATCGTAAGGGAATTTTGTGATACCTTGGAAAATGCAGGATATTATGCGGGGCTTTATATGTCATGCTCCCCGCTTACCACATACATATATCCGAGTGTAGCGGCTGATTATGCTCTTTGGGTAGCACAATACAACAGTAGCTGCACTTACAGCGGAAGCTACGGTATGTGGCAGTATTCATGCAAGGGACGTATCAACGGAATAAGCGGTGATGTTGATATGAACTACGCATATGTTGATTACCCCTCTATCATTAAAAAGGTAGGTTTGAACGGATATACCGCATCATCGGGCGGCAATCCGACGACGCCGTCTAAAAGTATAGATCAGCTTGCGGAGGAAGTTTTTGACGGCAAGTGGGGAGACGGTGATGACCGCAAGAAAAGGCTTACAGATGCGGGATATGATTACACGGCAGTACAAAATAGAGTACAGGAGCTTGTAGATGAGGCATCGAAGGCGGTTCTGACCCTTAGCAAGACGTCGTTATCAATTGAGAAAGGAAAGAGCGAAACAATAACGGCGACAGTTGTTCCAAAGAATGCAGCAAACAAAAACATAAAATGGACAACGAGTGATAGTAATGTAGCAACTGTGTCTGAAGGAAAGATTACCGCTGTGGGAGAGGGTACGGCCGTGATAACTGCAACAGCCTATACAAAGACGGCGAAATGTAATGTTACGGTATCTCCCGCTAAAACCATAGATCAGCTTGCGGAGGAAGTTTTTGACGGCAAGTGGGGAGACGCCGATGACCGCAAGAAAAGGCTTACAGATGCGGGATATGATTACACGGCAGTACAAAATAGAGTACAGGAGCTTGTAAATGAGGCATCGAAGGCGGTTCTGACCCTTAGCAAGACGTCGTTATCAATTGAAAAAGGAAAGAGCGAAACAATAACGGCGACAGTTGTCCCCAAAAACGCAGCAAACAAAAACATAAAATGGACAACAAATAATAATAAGGTAGCAACAGTATCCGGAGGTAAAATAACTGCTGTTGGAGTTGGTACCGCTGTTATAACGGCAACAGCTTATACCAAATCCGTAGATTGTACTGTGACAGTAAAGGAACCCGTTCCCGCTTTGGTTAATAATTCAACTGTTACGGCACAATCTATTACACTCGGCGATACGTTCAAGGTAAACGGCGCAGCAACAGGCGGTAAAGCACCGTACAGATATTACTACTATTATAAAAAGTCTGAAAATAGTGTATGGAGCGAAAAACTTATAAATACAACCGTGACATCTGTAACAATGAAACCTGTGGCAGCAGGTACATATGATATTGGTGTATTCATCAAGGACAGCGATGGCAATACAAGCAAAAAGACTTTCAAAGTAACTGTAACTGCTGCTCTTAGCAATAAATCGACCGTATCCGCAACGATGGTAACAGTCGGAGATACATTCAAGGTAAACGGTGCGGCATCCGGCGGCACAGCTCCCTATAAGTATTCATACTACTACAAGAAAACTTCGGCTGAAAAATGGAGCGAAAAACTTGTCAATACTGCGGAAACATCTGTAACAATGAAACCTGCGGCAGCAGGTACGTATGATATCGGCGTATTCATCAAGGACAGCAAGGGCAATACAAGCAAAAAGACTTTCAAAGTAACTGTAACTGCTGCTCTTACCAATAAATCGACCGTATCCGCAACGACGGTAACAGTCGGAGATACATTCAAGGTAAACGGTGCGGCAACGGGAGGCACAGCTCCTTATAAGTACTCGTATTATTATAAGAAATCCTCTGCTGCGGAGTGGAGCGAAAAACTTATCAATACCACAGCTACTTCCGTAACAATGAAACCTACGGCAGCAGGCACATATGATATTGGCGTATTTATCAAGGACAGCAAGGGCCAAACCTGCAAAAAGACTCTTACTGTAACCGTTAAAAGCGCAACCGCAGAACTTGTCAACAAATCCACGGTTTCTGCAACGACAGTAACAGTCGGCAGCACATTCAAGGTAAACGGCGCAGCAACAGGCGGCACAGCTCCCTATAAGTATTCATATTACTACAAGAAAACTTCGGCTGAAAAATGGAGCGAAAAACTTGTCAATACAACATCAACGTCAGTAACGATGGAACCTGTCGCAGCCGGAACATACAACATCAAGGTTACTGTAAAGGATAGCAAGGGTCTTTCGGCAGATAAAATTTTTACGGTAACAGTTAAGTAAACATCATGTGTTAATTTTACGTCGGTCAGTCGACTCGTAACAGAACCTGCAGCTTGTTATAAAGGGTAAAAAATCCGCCGTGTGAATACATGGCGGATTTTTGTTGACTTTATACTGTCGTCAAATTTAACAAAGAATTTATATCCCGATGTACGTTTGTTACAAATTTTTTTATAGTTCTTAAATTTTATCGTTTATTTCTTATATGGAATTTAAAAGCGAATTGATTTATGTAATATTAGTGTGTAGGTTATTCGGCTGTATGCGTTAAAACGTCCGTGTTTATCAAAAGGAGGGATTGCGAAAAATACGTATTTTAATCGTGTTTGCGGGGCTGCTTTCATATCATGAGGCAGCATAAGGGGACTCTCGGAGGTTCGGGGGAGTTACCCGCCAAATTTGTATTATCGAACAAAAATTAGTGAATGGAGGACAAAAATGTCACAAAAAAAACATAGCTTATTTAAGAAAATACTTAGTACAGTACTTTCGACCGCTTGTCTGCTGTCAACTGCGGCAGTGACCGGGGCGGCGGCATCGACAGTTTCGGCTGCACCTGTTTCCGCTGCTGCGGTGAGTGGAGATCCGTCTGCATTTTCATGGGATAATGCCACAGTTTATTTTCTGCTTACCGACCGTTTTTACAACGGGGATAAGTCAAACGACAATGCATACGGCAGGCAAGATGCAAATGTAGGCGATCAGAGGGCGACATTCCACGGCGGTGATTTTGCGGGTATTACGCAGAAAATTAAAGAAGGATATTTCGATGACCTCGGAGTAAATGCAATATGGCTTTCGGCTCCGTATGAGCAGATACACGGCTATATTCAGGGCGGGGATGATTTCTACCATTATTCGTATCACGGTTATTATGTTCTTGACTATACGGAAACAGATGATGCGTACGGAACTAAAGAAGAATTTAAAAATCTTGTTGATACTGCCCACGAGCACGGAATAAGAATTATTATGGATATTGTAATGAACCATGCGGGATATTGCAGTATGTATGATATGAACGAATATGGCTTTGGAGCTTTGAACAGCGGTTGGGAAACATTCTATCAAAATCCTCCGTCGAATGCTCAACAGTATCAGAACTATATGAATTATAAGGAGCAAGCCGACAGTTGGGCGAAATGGTGGGGCAACGACTGGATAAGATCGGATATTGCAGGCTATACCGACGGTCAGGGCGGCAGTGAATTAACACAATGTATTTCGGGTCTTCCGGATTTCAGAACAGAATCCACAAAACAGGTAAGCCTGCCGCCGCTTCTCGTAAACAAATGGACGAAAGAGGGTACGCTTGCTGAAAAACAGTCAAAATACGGTACTTCAAACACCGTGACGGGATACCTTACAACATGGCTTTCGGAGTGGGTTCGTGAGTACGGCGTTGATGGTTTCAGATGTGATACGGCTAAGCACGTTGAAAAAACTTCATGGAAAAAACTCAAAGATGCTTGTGTTGAAGCACTTAGAGAATGGAAGAGCAAAAATCCCGATAAAAAACTCGATGACCTCGATTTCTGGATGACGGGTGAGCATTGGGATCACAAAGTATATAAGGACGATTATTATACGGTCGGCGGATTTGATTCCATGATCAATTTCGATATGACAGGCGGTGCGGCTCTTGCAAAAGACAGAGTTTCCGGCAAATATAACGATTATGCAAATGCAATAAATAACGATGACAGCTTTAACGTACTGTCGTTCATATCGTCACATGATGAAACCCTTGCAAGAGGGGATATGTACTACATAGGTTCGGCATTTCTTATGCTTCCCGGTGCAGTACAGATATTCTACGGCGATGAAACAAACAGAGGTTTTGTTTCCGGAGTACCGCAGGACGGATACGGCGGAGCAGGTCATTCACTTAGAAGTGATATGAACTGGGACAGCTACGATCCGGAGCTGCTTGACCATTGGGGTAAGGTCGGTCGTTTCCGCAGCAGCCATATAGCAGTCGGTGCGGGTGCAAATACGACGCTTACAGCTTCCAACGGTGTCGCTTTCGGCAGAACATACAGCAAAAACGGTATAAATGACAAAGTTGCCGGTGTTATCGGTGCAAGTGAGGGTACAGACGTAAGTGTTGATGTATCGGATATATGGGCTGACGGAACGGTCCTCGAAAATGCTTATGATGATTCCGTATCGGCAGTTACGAGCGGAAAAGTAACCTTTAATTCCGGTAATCACGGAACAATTCTAATTCAGGAACCCTCCGGTCAAAGAGGTCGTGTAACTGTTATCCATAAAAACAGTGAAACCGGAGAGGTTATAAAAACCGAAACATTAGTAGGTCTTATCGGAGAAAAATACAGCACATCTTCTCTTGAGGAGCTTTCGGATTATTATACGGTTACAAAAGTAACAGGCGATAAAACAGGCGTTTATTCCGAAAATGATGTAACGGTTACATACTACTATAAATTCGACAGTGCAAATAACGGTATAATTAAAGTTTCCTACGTTGATGCCGCAACGGGAGCGGCTATTGCTGACCCGGACACAAAATACGGAAAAATAGGTTCTAAATATTCTGTTGAACCCAAGTCCGTGAAAAATTATGAGGTTGACGAAAGCAAGACAACAAATGCTTCGGGTACGGTAAAATCCGGAACAACGAATGTAGTATTCAAATACAATTATGTAGAGCCTGCGAATGTTCAGGTACACTACTACAATTCAAATTCATGGCAAAACGTAAATATGTATGTATATGATGATTCCGACAAGTCTAACGTCATAGAATATACGGTCGGATGGCCGGGCGATACTATGACCTCCGAGGGCGACGGTTGGTTCTTTGGTGAAGTTGATGCGGAAAATGCCTTATTTATAGCAAATGCCGGTTATGACGGCCCGCAGGATCCGGCAGGTAAGGAAACTTCCGGATATGATGTTGCGGGAGAGGTATGGATAAAGAGCGGTAAGGTATATCCCACGGGTAAAGTAAATGTAAGATATGTGACATCGGACGGCAAGGTTCTTGCAACGGAAGTTATCAAGGGAATGGTTGACGGTGTTAATGAATACAAAACTAACTCAAGGTCATTCGACGGCTATAAGCTCGTTTCGACTCCGTCCAATGCAAGCGGTAAATTTACCGAAAATACCATTACGGTAACTTATACTTATTCGGGCGGCACACCCGTCGAAACACCTCTCACAAATAAGTCCACGGTTTCGGCAACAACCGTAACAGTCGGAGATACGTTCAAGGTAAACGGCGCAGCAACCGGCGGCACAGCTCCTTATAGGTATTACTACTATTATAAAAAGTCATCTGCTGCGGAGTGGAACGAAAAACTTATCAATACCACGGCTACCTCCGTAACCATGAAACCCACAGCAGCAGGTAAGTATGATATCGGCGTATATATTAAGGACAGCAAGGGTAAAACCTGCAAAAAGACTATTACCATAACCGTTAATAGCGCACCTGCAGAACTTGTCAATAAATCTACGGTTTCTGCAACGACCGTAACAGTCGGAGATACATTCAAGGTAAACGGTGCAGCAACCGGCGGCACAGCTCCTTATAAGTATTACTACTATTATAAAAAGTCATCTGCTACGGAGTGGAACGAAAAACTTATCAATACCACAGCTACCTCCGTAACAATGAAACCTACGGCAGCCGGCACATATGATATCGGCGTATATATTAAGGACAGCAAGGGTCAAACCTGCAAAAAGACTCTCAAAGTAACTGTAACTGCTGCCCTTACAAATAAATCGACTGTATCCGCAACGACAGTAACAGTCGGAGATACATTCAAGGTAAACGGCGCAGCAACCGGCGGCACAGCTCCTTATAAGTATTACTACTATTATAAGAAATCATCTGCTGCGGAGTGGAACGAAAAACTTATCAATACCACAGCTACCTCCGTAACAATGAAACCTACGGCAGCAGGTACGTATGATATAGGCGTATATATTAAGGACAGCAAGGGTAAAACCTGTAAAAAGACCATGACCGTAACCGTTAAGAGCGCACCCGCAGAACTTGTCAATAAATCCACGGTTTCTGCAACGACCGTAACACTCGGAAACACGTTCAAGGTAAACGGCGCAGCAACCGGCGGCACAGCTCCTTATAAGTATTACTACTATTATAAGAAGTCATCTGCTACGAAGTGGAGCGAAAAACTTATCAATACCACAGCTACCTCCGTAACCATGAAACCCACGGCAGCAGGTACGTATGATATAGGCGTATATATTAAGGACAGCAAGGGTCAGACCTGCAAAAAGACCATTACAGTAACCGTAAAAGCAGCGCTTATAAACAATTCAAAGGTTTCCGCAACATCCGTAAAACTCGGAAACTCTTTCAAAGTAACAGGTGCTGCATCGGGCGGAACTGCTCCCTATACTTACTCCTATTATTACAAGAAATCGTCTGCCACAAGCTGGACGGCTAAGGCAACAAACACAACTGCTGCTTCTGTAACAATGAAACCCGTTGCTAAGGGAACTTACGATATCAGAATAGTAGTTAAAGACAGCAAAAATGCTACTGCCGATATAATTTATACGGTAACGGTAAATTAACGGTGGGCATATATAAATTCCTTAATTCGGTTGACCGCATATGAAGGAAAGTTAAAAATCCGCCTCGTAACAGTAACGGGGCGGATTTTCGTATATTTGATATCATGCATTTCATATAATAACGGATATTAAACAGGGTTTTTGAATGAGTAAAAAATTTATGAACAGAACCAATTAACAAGAATTTTGTTAAGGTAGGATGAATCAAGCAGGCATTTAAATTGTTTATCGGTAATGCCGCCTTTGAAGCTTGTTTCACTCTTTAATATATTAAAAGCAATTTGTCGTATTACATTGAAATTTTCAGCGGAATTATCTTTCCTTGCTCTACTTTCAT
>CANQBP010000047.1 GCA_947589415.1 uncultured Clostridia bacterium | reverse complement strand
CGACAAATTAAACAATTAGATTTATCCGGTAACGAGTTGACTATTGTTAAACTATTTGAAAAACTGTCCGAAACCCAGCAGGGCGAACTGATCGGAAGGGCAAAACTCATGGCAGAACAAAATGATGAAAATTATATGCAAGACGGCACGGCATGAAGATTATAAATAGAAGGACGAAAGAGTAACACTATTTCTATGAAATACAAAATCTTTCATAAAATACCATATTTTGTATTGATTTTTGATAAAAATTGCTGTATTATATAACAGTGGTTATGATAAAAATAAATTGAGGAATGAGGAATAGAGATGAGGACTTGACAATGTTATCTATGTACCCGGCTTGCTTCTACAAAGAAAAAGATGGCGGATATTCCGTAATATTTCCTGTGCTTAATATTGCCACTTGCGGAGATACGCTTGACGAGGCAATGAATATGGCTGTTGACTGCTTGGCAGGATATTTATACAATGCCAAGATGGAACAAGAGGAAATACCGGAGCCGCCCGAAATGGAACTAATTGATGTTAATGATGAGTATGACGAGTATGAAAGTGCTTTTATCAATATGGTTGCTGTTGATGTTGAGGAATACGCAAGAGTTCATTTTGAAAAATCTATCAAAAAAACACTGACAATTCCCAAATGGCTTAATGATATGGCAGTAAGGGAAAAAGTAAATTTCTCGCAGCTGCTGCAAAAGGCACTTAAAGAAGAACTGCATCTTGCTTGAATACCATAATTGAAATCTGACCTTAGAGAAAAAACTTATTATAAAACGACTCCTTGACAAATACGCAGTTTATGCGTATAATGAAACATAGAGGTATGATAGTATGAAGCATAGAGATCTGATTAAATTGTTTGAGAAAAATGGCCGGTACTTTTTAAGGGACGGAGGACGCCACGATATTTATACGAATGGCAAAAGCTCCGAGCCGATACCACGCCACCGTGAGATTAACGAAAATCTTGCAAAAGCACTAATCAAAAAATATGGGCTTAAATAATCTGTATTAACTATCTCTATCAATAATCAAAAGGAGTGTATAATTCATGAAAACCGCATATCCTGTAATTCTTGTTCCCGATAAAAACGGCTATGTTGTTAATATTGTTGATTTTGACATTATGACACAAGGTGAAGATATTGCTGATGCTATTGATATGGCAAGAGATGCAATATCTCTCATGGGTGTTCAATATCAAGATGACGGTAAGGAAATTCCCGTACCATCAAAGGTCATCTCCGTATTGCATGACGAGAATGAGATTGTTACCCTTGTAGATGTTGATTTTTCTGCCTATCGTAAATTTCTTGAAAATCGTGCCGTAAGAAAAAATTGTACTATTCCAAGTTGGCTCAATGAAAAAGCAGAGCAAGCGGGCATTAACTTTTCTGCCGTATTACAAAAAGCACTTAAAGAGGAACTGCACCTTGCTTGAGTATCATAATTAACGAAATAATCCGCCGCCTGCAAATAAAAGCAGGAGGCGGAAAGTTTTAAGAAAGGGTGCGATTATTATGAAAATCGCTGCGGCATACATCAGGGTATCAACCGAGGATCAAGTCGAATACTCCCCTGCCTCACAGCTTGAAAAAATAAGAGAATATGCAAAGCGTAACGATTATATACTCCCGGACGAGTTTATATTCACCGATGAGGGAATATCGGGTCGGCATACGTCTAAACGTGCCGCTTTTAATAAAATGATAGGCATTGCAAAACAAAAGCCGAAACCTTTTGACGCTATACTGCTATGGAAATTCTCACGTTTTGCACGTAACCGTGAGGATAGTATCGTATATAAGTCTATGTTGCGTAAGCAGTGCGGAATTGACGTAATTTCGATATCCGAGAACATAGGCGATGATAAAATGTCCGTGCTTATAGAGGCTCTTATTGAGGCTATGGACGAATATTACAGCATAAATCTTTCGGAAGAGGTAAAGCGTGGCATGAACGAAAAGGCAAGCCGCGGCGAAGCCGTAACTATCCCCTCTTTCGGCTATGACATAAAAAACGGGAAATATGTACCCGACCCCGAAACCGCCCCCGTTGTTCAAAAAATATTTGCAGACTTTGCAAACGGTAAGGGTATGCGTACCATAGCCGCTGAAATAAATGATAACGGATATCGTACACGAAGGGGAAACAGATTTGAAAACCGTACAGTCAAGTATATACTTACCAATCCCGTATATATCGGTAAAATACGCTGGACTCCGTCGGGTAAAGCCGATTATCGGACAGATACATCCGATACGCTTATTATAAACGGTACGCATGAGCCTATTATTGACACGGACTTATGGGATAAGGTACAAAACAGAATTAAATCTATGCCGAAAACAAAATATATGCGGCATGATAATCCTAAAACACCGTTTATGCTGCAAGGACTTGTACGTTGCAGTGCCTGCGGGGCAACGTTGTGTCAGGCCGTAAATCATACGTCGTTACAATGCTACGCCTATGCACACGGTAAATGTAAAACCTCACATGGTATAAGTATAAAAAAACTGAACGGTATAGTATTCGATACCCTTGAAAATGCTGCCGTTACCGGTAATTTTAAACTTGAACTTATCCCAAAAGTTAAAACAAAATCAATAGAAAATATTCCTGCTCTGATAGATAAAGAACGTAAAAAACTTGAGCGTATCAGGGACGCATACGAAAACGAACTTTATACCCTTGAGGAATTTAAACATAGCCGTCAACAAATTTTAAACCGCATATCAAATCTTGAGGAAAAAATAAATACTGCCGAGCTTCCTGATGAAGAAAAAGCAAGGATACAGATAAAGAAAAAGATCTATAATCTTTTACCCGCACTAAAGTCGCCTGCAATTTCTGAAGATACCAAAAACTCTCTGCTTAAATCAATAGTGGAACGTATTGTATTTTACAGAAACAACGGAAGTATTGATGTATTTTTTTATGCTTAATATGTATATCTTTTTACAATAGCGACCGCCGTATTGAGAAATAATTATTTGAGCGAGCTTAGGGTTGGTTTGTTTTATATTGATAGGGTATTGAAGTCTTTTTTCATATACAAACATAATCGAACCTCCTAATTATTCCATGGCCACGGGTCAGCGATCCAAGCCCAACGATTACCGTCATCACCGGGAGTAAGCGGGCCGAATTTTTCCTCATACTCCTTACGAAGAACCGCCGACTGTTTTTCATATTCGTTAAGTGCTGCGCCGGCGGAAGTATCATTCGGGTGGGTATCCAGGTATATATGAAGTTCATGGGCTGCAAATTCAACTGCCGCAAGACGGCGAAGCATACGCTCTCTATCAGTCATTTTTCTTACCTCCCTTTCCGCAATCCGGGTCAAACGGGAAATTAAGTTCCGGGAACAGGGTTCCCATCATAATAGCCTGTTCGGGAGAATAAAGCTCACTCGCATTCTGAAAGGGTACATAGGCCATAGCCTCGGAAACCTTTTTCGGAATAGGCTGAATAAAAAATTCGGAATTTTGTAATTTCTTTATAACGTCCATAATAATCTCCTTTCTCAAATGTCCTGCTCCATAAGGCAGAAGTTTTTGGCAGCAATCCGTCGGGCGGTAATGTTAATCACGCCCGAAATGAGATGCTTATTTTTACAAAAACATCTCTTTTAGGATATATCTGTACAATTTCATAATATGCTGAATTTAAGTTGTGAGTGAAAAACAGGAACAGAACACTTTCCCGGTAGGTTAAAAAACTCTCCGCTCGGATATTGTATCGTCAGCGGAGAGTTTACTTTTACTCTACTTTTTCATTATTTTATTGTACATTACGGAAAATATATAATATATTGCATATCCGATAATTATTCCCGTAAAATTAAGAATTACGTCATCTACATCGGTCATGCGATAATACGTTCCTAAAACTGCACCGAGAAAAAACTGAAAAGATTCTATACACACGGGGAAAGCGACAGCATATAAAATCAGCAGCGGCACTTTTTTTCTTTTAAGCAATATCGGAAGAAGAATACCAAACGGCACGGTCATGATTATATTGCCTCCGACCTGCTTGAATGCCATCATTTTCGGTGCATATCTCAACATATTTTTTATCGTACGAAACGGTACGAACTGCACCGAGTTTCTTATGTTTCCGAATGATGCATATTCATCTTGAGAATATACTATCGGAAAAAAGGTTATTAAGATTACTATTGAAATATAAATGATAAATACCGATATGAGAATACTTCTTCTTATTGATTTTCCTCTTATAACGGAATACATAATATGTACCGTAAGTATGATAAACATACCGATTATTCCGTATTCTTCTCCTAACACTCCGCTTTCACCCCATTTATTGTTCATGATTTAATTATATGTCAGCTGTTTTGTATTTAATGATAATTATGTTCTCTCCCCCCTGCTTTCTTCAAATTTCACACGGACAATATGTTATATTTAATTTGCAGTCGTAATACTTTAGCCATTGACAAATTTTGCACCTGCATTTAAAATAGTATTGATATAATTTTTTTAAAAAAGGGAGATTTGTTATGGCAGAAATCAAAGGATTCAAAGGATTAAGATTTGACTGCGGGAAAGCAGGAGATATCGCTAAACTGGTTTGCCCTCCTTATGATATCATAAGTGAGGAAAAAAGACAAGCATATCTTTCGGAAAATCAACATAATATAATCCGTCTTGAGCTTCCGAAGGGAAACGATCCCTATCTTGAAGCAGGTCGTACGCTTAAACAATGGATAGACTCCGGAATACTCAAAAAAGAGGATAAAGACGCTGTCTACATCTATGAAGAAGAATTTACCCTTAAAGGTATCACACGCAGTTTTAAAGGCTGTATTGCCCGTGTAAGGCTTGAGGAATTTTCAAAAGGCATAATTCTTCCTCATGAGGAAACTCTTTCAAAGGCAAAGGAGGACAGGTTCAATCTGATGAAAGCAACAAATTGTAATTTCAGCCAGATATATTCCCTCTTTACGGACGAAAACCACAACATCACAAAGCGTCTTGACAGGCTCGGAAGCACAAAGCCGGATATAGAGCTGACCGATTGCGATAATGTTACACACCGTTTATGGATAGTGACGGACGAGAAGGAAATTTCCGCCCTTTGCAGTGATTTTTCCTCTAAGAAGCTGTATATAGCCGACGGTCATCATAGGTACGAAACAGCTCTTAATTACCGTAATTACTGCCGTGAAAACGGAATCGGCAACGGTGCTGAAGATTATGTTATGATGATGCTTGTCGATATGGAACATCCGGGACTGCTTGTACTTCCGACCCACCGTATTTTGAGAAACATCAGTATTGATCCCGATGAGGTAACAGATAAATGCGGTCAATATTTCGAGATAACCGAACATAGCGGTGCAGAAAATATAGAGTCGGTGCTTAAAGAACGTTATGACAACGGCGATAAAGCCTTTGCATACTACACGGGAAATGATAAATACAGGCTTTTTGTACTTAGCGACAAATCAGCAGTATCGAAAATACTTTCCGATAAAAGCAGTGCATATTGCGGTTTAGATGTATCCGTACTCCATACTCTCGTGCTTGAACGTATTTTCGGAATTGACTCCGATAATATGGCAAAACAAATCAATCTGACATATGTCAAGGAATTTAAAGAAGCAATTTCCGCCGTCAACAACGGCAGCGCCCAATGTGCATTTATACTCAATCCCACTAAAGTGGAAGAAATAAAAGAGGTTGCAGCAGCAGGAGAAAAAATGCCCCAAAAATCTACTTATTTTTATCCTAAGCTGATAACGGGTCTTGTTATGAATGAGCTTGTGTAATTCCTTTTTATGTCACCGTTTTCCTTCCGTCACCGACTGCAATATGTAAACGCCGAATGGAGGAAATTATGTGCAAATAAGCAGCGACAAAAATTCGGAAAATTTTCCCGTTGACGGTACTTCCGCCCTTGCGGTCGAAACGGTTTCCGCCGCCGCACCGTCGGGAAGAAAAAAGAAAAGCCGCAGGAAAAATAAAAAAAATGCCGTTACATACGCATTGGAAACCGAAATTTCGGAATCGGGCGTAAACGGTACGATAAAAACAGACGAAAACATTTGCGGAAGTATTGTTGCGGAAAATAATTCCGAAACCGACAAAAACAATGAATTATCTCAAACCGAACCGGATAAGGCAGAGCCTGAAATTTCTCCCGAAATAAAAAGTGACCCAGTAAATTCTCCCGAAATTCAACCGAAAGACCCAAAACCCGAAATTGAAACAAACTCCGTTGAGGAGGCTAAAAATGTTTTCGGGGGAAGCGTAAGCACGGATATTAAACTTGAGAAAGACGAGCCTGTCGCTGTTCCCGACGGTTCCGGCATTGTCTTTGAGGTAGCCGAGGAACTGTATCGGAAAGAAAAGACACAAGCCGAACTCGAAGCACTCTGTCACCCTCCGTTTACGAAAGTTTTTACCGAAAATCAGAAAGTGACCCTTGACAAAGAGGCGACTGACAGAACAAAAAGGCTTGTATCCGCCGCAGCACTTGCGCAGGCAAAAGACCCGACATTTCTGCCCGACGGTCTGTATGAGGAAAACGATAAGCCTATCGGAACGGCGAATGCATTTCTCCTTGAATTGGTTATGCTTATCCCCGTATTAAATGTTATAGCGGCGATAATATATTCATTTACAAAAAAAACAAATAAGAATATCCGTTCGTTTTCCCGTGGTTTTCTTATCTGGTCCGTGCTGTTTATGCTTGCTGTATCGGCGTATCTTGCCGTATATTTTATAAATTCGCAAATACAGACAGGCAATGCGGGTCTGCTTGAGGTATTCAATTTCTTTCAGGTACAACAATAACAGACTGCCCCGTCATTTACCGTAATGTCGGGGCAGTTTCTTTTTGAGCAAATTACAAAATTAAAACATTTTCTGAAACCATACCTCCGGTGCAGTAAATGATTTTCCGTTAAGATATTCAAGACAGCCAGAAGGTGATGTAAACTTAAAGGTCAATTTATATGAATAAAGTGCCTGCCATTTACAACCCGCTTTACGGTTTATTTCATTTTTTCCGTATTTACCGTCACCCGCAAGCGGGTGTCCGATATATGCAAAATGTGCCCTTATCTGATGAGTTCTTCCAGTAAGCAAATCAACCTCGACAAGGCTGAAATTATCTTTTTCGGCAAGGACTCTGTATTTTGTTTTTATTATTTTTGAATTGGGCGTTGCTTTTTCGGAAATATAAACTCTGTTCTGTTTTTCATTTTTTTCAAGATATGCCGTCAGCAGTGCCTCCTTTTTTTTGAATGTACCGACAGCCATACATAAATACAGTTTCTCTATTTCCCTGTCCTTCAGTTTTTGATTGAGTACTCTTAGAGCTTGTGCAGTCTTTGCAGCTATCACTATGCCACCCGTATTTCTGTCTATACGGTTGACAAGTGCAGGTGCAAAAGACTGCTCATTTTTAGGGTCATATTCTCCCTTGTCATACAGATAGTGCTGCACCCTTGCGATAAGGGAATCAAAATGATAATTTTCGTCCGGGTGTACTATAAGTCCCGGTTTTTTATTAAGCAGCATTATATTATCATCTTCGTATATTATATCTATTTTTGCAGGTGCTTTCAAAAAGTCGTACTTGTCCTCGGTATGCTCGAAAAACTCGTCCTTTATATAAAATGTCAACACATCTCCCTCAACCAGCTTGACATCTATATCACATTTTTTTCCGTTGAGTTTAATGCACTTCTTTCTTATATATTTGTACATAAGCGACTTAGGAAGATTTGTAAACTTCTTACCGAGAAATTTATCAAGTCTTTGTCCCGCATCATTTTTTCCTATCTCCAATGTTCTCATATTATCCTCTTACCCTGTTCATGACATTTCAAGTGCTATTTTTATCATATCATCAAAGCTGTTTTGTCTTTCTTCTGCCGTACATTCCTCCCCTGTCAGAGGACAATCCGATACGGTGCATATACAAAGCGCATTTTTTCCCAATCTTGCAGCATTATAATACAGTGCCGCACTTTCCATTTCTGTTGCAAGCACACCCATTTTGCGCCATTGAGCAAGTGAGGCCGAATCATCATAAAAAGTATCCGTACATAAAACCGTCCCGACATAAACATCTTTACCGAGTGCGCTTGCCGCCTCATCTCCCTTTTTTAGGAGTGAATATGAAGCGGCGGCAACAGGTCTGCACGGAAGTTTATATTGGTCGGCATAGCTTGATGCTGTACAGCTGGCAAGCACAAGCACCACATCACGCAATTTAAGTTTTTCGCTTATTGCTCCTGCCGTGCCTATTCTTATTATATTATCCACGTCATAAAACGAAAACAGCTCATAGGAATATATACCCATTGACGGAATACCCATTCCGCTCGCCATAACGGAAATTTGTTTTCCCTTATATTCTCCCGTATAGGCATACATTCCCCTAACCTTATTTACAAGACGTGCATTTTCAAGGTAATTTTCCGCTATATATTCAGCCCTCATGGGATCACCGGGCATTAGTACGGTTTTTGCAAAATCTCCTTTACCTGCGTTGTTGTGCGGTGTAGACATAATTTTCACTCCGTTCGTTTTTATCAATATCCGAGTTCTTCCCCGACTATTATAACTTTTATCCTGTCCTTTTTCCTTTGCATTGCGGACACCACGTAATTACAGCAAATTCTTTCTGCACTTCTGCAGCCGTCAGGCATGAGGCTTCCGTCTTTTTCAAGTGATACACACTTTCCCGTTTCAGCACAATATGTATTGCATTTCAAACGTACCGTATTCTGCGGAGCAGCCGTACATTTTATCCTTTCGACCGCTTCATTTATATCGTGTACTATCTTATTGTACCCGGCTATTACGATCACACTTTTCGGGCCGTACAGTATTGCTGCAACTCGGTTTGAATTTCCGTCTACGTTATACAATTCACCGCTTTCCGTTATTGCATTTGCACTTGTCAGGTACACGTCCGAGGTAAATGCCTTTATATATATTTCCTCAACCTGTTCTCTTGTAAGTCCCGCAGCGCTGCGGTCGAGGTAGTTATAATCCCCGTTTGAAATAAGTTTTTTAATTCCTGTCTGCGCAAGTGTAACAGATCCCCCGTGTGTTACCGTATCGCCTTTTTTAATCAGGCTGCGCACAAGTTCAAGTACTTCTTCCGAATTTTTGCAGAAATATGCCTGCATATTGTTTTTTCTTAAAGCCTCCAATGTTTTATTTATTGTCGGCATATTGATCTCTGACATAAAATCAACCTCTTTCTTTTTGTTTTACATTGTATAAATTTGTTTATAACGCTAATAATAAGCATATGCAAATATTAAGTTTTCCATTTAATAAGGAGGAGTACAATGGATAAGGCAAATAAGGAGTTACTTTCGGGTATATACAAGCTCGCAAAGACAGGTATTGAGGCGATAAAGGCCGTACTTCCCAAGACCGAGGGTGAGGAGCTTAAACACGAACTTAACGAGCAGCTTTGTGATTACACTGATGCAGCGGCATGGGCAGAGAAGGAGATTATCAAAGACGGTTCACTTCCGAAAGATTTGAATATGTTTGAAAAGGCGATGATGTGGGGTTCTATTCAGATGCACACTCTTACGGAGGTAAGTCCCGAGCATATAGCCGAGATTATGATCAATGGCACCACGATGGGCATTGTTGATCTTTCAAAGCACCTTGGCACCTGCAAAGATGCAGACGAACACATCTACAAATATGCAGAGGATTTCATAAAAAAGGAAGAACATCACATCGAAAATCTCAAAGTATTCCTAAAAACTTTCTCCCCCGCCTAACTTGGCGGGTGCCGTGCCGGCACTGTCAATTCGGCGGCGTGCCGCCGCTGTCAGTTCGGCGGCGTGCCGCCGCTGTCAATTCGCACTTACGCTCACTTGCGTTCGCTTTGACTTTTGGGTGGGGAAGTCTGTTTCTGCGATAGCGAACTTACCTGTCGGCATGGGAACGAAAGTATCGAGAGCGGCTCTAACGAGCCACTCCGCCGTAAAAACTTATGATGAGTAAGCATCAGTTTTAGGTCAAGCCTTTTTCAAAAGGCTTGCGGTTTCCAAAGGCAGCGCCTTTGGTCGCCGGCGGCGTGCCGCCGCTGTCAATTCGCACTTACGCTCACTTGCGTTCGCTTTGGTTTTTGTGTGAGGGAAGTCTGTTTCCGCGATAGCGAACTTACCTGTCGGTATGGGTAGGTCTATATCGCAAGTGGCTCTAACGAGCCACTCCGCAATGAATAACTTACGGTGTCAAAAATGCAAGTTTAGGTCAAGCCTTTTCAAAGGCTTGCAGTTTCCAAAGGCAGAGCCTTTGGTCGCCGTCCGCAGACGGCGAAATCTCCAATCCTCCACGCCTGGGCAAGGGGTGAATTTAAAAACAGTCCGGTGGACTGTTTTTAAAGAGGGGACGCCCTGCGAGAGGGCGTCCCCTTGTCAATGCCTCTACGCACCATTCCCGGCGACACTTCGCCGGCAGGCGGCGTGCCTCCGCTGTCAATTCGCGGCGGAGTGCCTCCGCTGTCAATTCACGCTTACGCTCACTTGCGTTCGCTTTGGTTTTTTGGTGGGGAAGTCTGTTTCCGCGATAGCGAATTAACCTGTCGGCATGGGGTTGAAAGTATCGAGAGCGGCTCTAACGAGCCACTCCGCAATAAGGAAACTTACGGTGTCAGAAATGCAAGTTTAGGTCAAGCCTTTTTCAAAAGGCTTGCGGTTTCCAAAGGCAGAGCCTTTGGTCGCCGTCCGCAGA
>CANQBP010000046.1 GCA_947589415.1 uncultured Clostridia bacterium | reverse complement strand
TTTTTTGAAATTGTTTTTTAGTAATTCTCATGTATTTATTATAATACATTTTGTATTTAGTGTCAACAGGCTCTAAATAATCAAGGAGTGAGATTGCGGAAAGCATTGTTAATACCCAAAAACAGAACACGAATAGACCCAATAAATAGAGGTTAAGAACATATGATAAAAAGTATTTCATATAACCAAACAGAAATAATACATAATATTTTAAGACTTCATGTTCCTACACAAATAATTGATTGCGACCCAACTTATAGCAAGGGTAACTTTTATAAAGATTTAGATATTAAGCAACCAAGATTAAAATTTGACATTAATCCCCAAGCCGAAGGAGTCGTATATGCTGATTGTAGAAACTTGCCAATAAAATCAAACTCATTAAATTGTATCATCTTTGATCCTCCATTTCTTGCGACCACAGGCAAATCATTAGTAAGTAATGATGAAAATAACATAATTAATAAACGATTCGGAGTTTATCCTTCAGAAAAGGAATTACATAAATTTTATATTGACAGCATGAAAGAATTTCATAGAATCCTCAGTCCGGATGGTATTTTGATTTTTAAATGTCAAGATAAGATAAGTGGTAGTAAGCAGTATATGACTCATGTATTTATTATGAACGAAGCAGTTAAGATAGGATTTTATCCCAAAGATTTGTTTATACTTTTAGCTAAGAATAGGTTATCGGCAAAATGGCAGATTGAAAATCAGAAGAACGCAAGAAAATATCATTGTTATTTTTGGGTATTTCAAAAAAACAATAAAAAGATAGATTATATTTAATATAAAAGTTGCGATGGCAAGTATAGATTTGTTAGTCAATTACTAAAAAGAGGAGTGGTAAAAATAACAAATAATAATAAAGACTGGATAGGCACTTCCAAGTTCATTTCTTCATGTAACAATAGAAATAAATCAGTGACAGAAAATAATGATTATTATGCCACAGAACCTAAAGCCGTAGAAATACTTTTAGAAAATGAAAGGTTTTGCAAATATGTTTGGGAACCTGCCGTTGGTGGCGGACACATAGCCACCGTATTAGAATCAAGAGGATATAACGTCAAAGGTAGTGATATTATTGATAGAGGATATAAGGACACCAAAATCATAGACTTCCTCAAAATCAATAGAGAAAATATTGAAAAGGATTTTAGTAGGGATATTATAACAAACCCACCATACAAGTATGCCAAAGAATTTGTAGAACACGCTTTGGATATATCTATGGATAGTACAAAAATAGCAATGTTTCTCAAATTAACATTCTTAGAGGGTAAAGCCCGTAAACAACTATTTGAAAAACATCCACCTAAAAAGATTTATATTTTTTCTTCAAGAGTTTGTTGTGGCAAAAATGGTGAATTTAATCCCAAAAATAATGCGGTAGCATACGCATGGTTTATATGGGTAAAAGGGTTTAAAGGCAGCCCTGTGATAAAATGGGTAAACTAATAAAAAATAGAGAGGATTGTTAGCATAGTGAGAAATATTATGTTATGTATTTTAGGTTTATTAGTAATTTGGTATATTTTCTATTTCGGCAAAACAAATAAACCAAAACATTGAAAATTGTTTTTTGATATTTAATATGGGAGAACTATAAAATGAGTCTTAATAAAGCAATCGAACATGGGAAGGAACATAGGAAATCATACAGTGGTGCAAAAAAGTATGATAAACATTGTTGTAATCATGGAACTTGCCTATGGTGTCAATCAGATAGAAGATATAAAGAATTTAAAGAAATAGAAAGATACAAATTTGATATGAAAGAGTATGAGAGGAATGATAATCTATAAATTATAATTTATATAATGGTGATTGCTTAAAACTTATGCAGGAAATTCCAGAAAAAAACATAGATATGATACTATGCGATTTACCATATGGAGTTACAGCAAAGAATAAATGGGATAATGTTATACCTTTTGAGCCATTATGGAAAGAATATATGCGCATTATCAAAGAACATGGTGCTATTGTATTGTTCGGACAAGATAAATTCACGGCAGAATGTATGTTATCCAATAAGAAAATGCATAGGTATAATTTAATATGGGATAAAGTACTTACATCGGGTTTTCTCAATGCGAACAGAATGCCATTAAGAGAACATGAAGATATAATGGTTTTTTATAATAGACTTCCTACATATAATCCACAAAAGGTAAAAGGGAATCCATGCCATAGTAAGGGAAAAGTTGTCGGTGACATGAATGATATCCAAGTGCAGAATAATAATTATAACAACTTCTTGTGTGTTGATACGGTAGGAAATATGAAATTCCCGACATCTATTTTAAAATTCCCAAAACCGCATCCAAGTAAAAGTATTCATCCAACTCAAAAACCAGTAGAACTTCTTGAATACTTAATAAAAACTTATACAAATGAAGGTAATGTTGTTTTAGATAACTGTATGGGAAGTGGGTCAACCGGGGTTGCGTGTGTAAATACCAATAGAAGTTTTATAGGCATTGAATTAGATGATACATATTTTGAAATCGCAAAGAAAAGAATTGAAAATCAATTAAGGGAGAGAAAAAATGAAATTTGAAAATACAGAAGTATGGGGATTTGAACACGCCATTAGAGGTATGCGTAATCCCATGAATAGTTGGGAAAAAAGTGATAGTTGTTATGACTGCTCTGGTAGTATATATAAAAAACCTACATATATTATAGGCAAAAATGATTTATCTCTTATGCAAAAACTTATCCGTGCTGGAAGTGAACATAGAAAATTTCTACGGCAAATATTTGTGTCGGTAGATATTACCGCACCTATATACTTTTGGAAGGAATTTGATACATATAAGGTGGGAACGGTTGCAAACTCAACAAGCACTATGCATAAGATAACCTCCGTCCCGTTTGTTATATCTCATTTCAGTTGTGATAGAATGGACGGGGAAACACTAATCCATATGCGGAGTATAATCGAATACCTTGAGATACTGAGGCTCAGATATATTGAAACAAAAGATAAACAGATATGGTACGATATAATACAGCTTCTGCCGTCAAGCTATAATCAGATGAGAACCTGTACAATGAATTATGAAAATCTTATTTTAATGTACAGACAACGCAAAAATCACAAATTGAACGAGTGGTCAGGACTCGATAATTCAAATGAACCAAATTTTGTTAGTTGGGTGAAAACTCTGCCTTATGCCAAAGAACTACTACTTATTTGATATTTCTGTTCAATAATGATTTATAGAAGTATAGTTGACAGCAAAGAGAAAGGAATAAAATGACAGAAAATAAAATAATAAACCTTGAAGAATTAAGTACAGGATACAGACTATTATTAACAGATTGTTTGAAAGTTATTAAGACTATCCCTGATGAATCTATAGACTTAATCGTTACAGATCCACCATATCGAACAACAAGTAGGGGGCATGCTGGTAACACTGGTGGCATGTTAAAAAAAGATATAAATAAAAGAGGTCAAGTTTTTACTTATAATGATATAGACTGCGAAAAATATGCACCGGAATTTTATAGGATTTTAAAAGATGGCAGCCATTGTTATGTAATGACTAATCACGTAAATCTAATACATATGCTTAATACTTTTATAGATGCCGGATTTCATTTTATTAAGTCCTTGATATGGGATAAGGGAAATAAAATAATGGGTCAATTTTATATGTCTCAATTTGAGTATATTTTATTCTTTCGTAAAGGCAAAGGAATAAAAATAAATCATTGTGGCACAAGCGATATATTGTCGGTTAAGAATATTAAAACAAAGGGTATAGATGGTAAAAATTTACATGATACTGAAAAGCCGATTGAACTTATGAAAATACTCATTTCAAATTCCTCAAAAGAATACGACATGGTTATGGATCCATTTATGGGAATTGGGAGTTCGGGAATTGCGTGCAAACAGTTACATAGACGTTTTATTGGCATTGAGATCGATAAGCAATTTTATGATATAGCAAGAGAAAGAATTTTAAATGTTAATTAAAAAAATAATTATTTAAAGGAGCAATGTTAAATGAGTAGAAAAATAGAAACTGAATGTGTGAGTTGTCAACTTCCCTGTTTAGGCAAGTCTTGTCCTTATTATGAAGTTGAAGTGGCATACTGCGATGATTGTGGCGAAGAAGCCAAATATGAAATAGAGGGCGATGATTATTGTCAAGATTGCGCAGAAAAATATTTAGAAGAATGTTTTAATAATTTAAGTATCAAAGACAAAGCAGATTGCCTAGATATTAGTTTATCAGACATATGAGTAATGGGGGGGAAAAATGGATAAAAAAATAATACCTAAAATATTATTGGTCGGGGAATCGGGATCGGGGAAAAATACTATTCAAGATTATTTATCAAGTCTGTACGGATATGTTCCTCTATTATCTTATACGACAAGACCAAAACGATTTCCGGAAGAAAATACTCATACATTTATAACAGAAGATGAGTATCATCGTTATAAAAAAGAAAATAACATCGTTGCTTATACATATTATAACGGTAATCATTATTTTGCTACGGAACAACAACTTGAAGAATCAGATGTTTATATAATAGATGTAGAAGGTCTCAAATATCTAAAAGAAAATTCAGATATCCCTTTTATTGTATTTTATATTAAAGTACCAAAATCAGAACGAATAAACCGAATGAGAAAAAGGGGCGATTTAGAAGAACAAATTGAAGCAAGAATTAAATTTGATGAAAAGAGTTTTAATAAAAGTAAGGATTTGTGTGATTACGTGATTGAAAATAATAATAGTATATACTCTGCCGCCAAAATAAATCAAATTATAAATAAATGTCGTATTTTATATCATAACAACATAAGTTGAATTGGAGGTGTTATTTTGATGACCAATATAGTTGAAACAGAGTGTGAAACATCAGAGGAAGAAAAGGAGTTTATTCAGTTAAAACTTTTCGAGATTTTTAGCAAATATTTTAATAAAGAGGAAAATATTTTAATAAAGAGTAATAAAGAGAAAATAAATACTTGAATTAAAGTTGATAATGATTTATAATCATATTATGAATCATTATCAACAATTTAATTTTTGTACGAATACAGAAATTGAAAGGGTTGATAATTATAAGTAAAAAAATAGCTATATACGCACGTAAGTCAGTATTTAGGGAAGACAGCATTTCTATTGAATCACAAATTGAAATGTGCAAATACGAAGCAAGAGGTGAGGATTGCTTAGTTTATTCAGATAACGGATATAGTGGAAAAAATACGGAACGTCCCGATTTTAAAAGGATGATAAATGATATTGAGACAGGTATAATCAGTAAGGTTATTGTTTATAAACTTGATAGGGTAAGCCGATCAGTACTTGATTTTTCGAGGCTTATGGATTTGTTCCAAAAATACAATGTTGATTTTGTGTCTGCTACGGAACACTTTGATACATCAAGTCCAATGGGTCGAGCTATGCTTAACATTTGTATTGTTTTCGCTCAACTTGAGCGTGAAACTATACAACAGAGAGTAATTGATGCATATGCGAGCCGAAGTAAAAGAGGTTTCTACATGGGTGGGAAGCTACCATATGGGTATGCTAAACAAAACATAAATGTCGATGGTATTAAAACTTCTATGTATGTACAGGTGCCAGAAGAGGCTGAGGACATCCGCTTGATTTATACTTTGTATTCAAAACCTTCTGCCACATTGGGAGATGTGCTAAGAAAGTTGGTAGAGCAAGGAAAAAATATCAACCAACGAGGAAAATTATGGAATACTGCAAGGCTTTCTGAGACAATGCGTAATCCGATTTATACTACGAACGATATCACCCTATATCATTTTTTTAAAGAACAGAAAAGTAACATAATAAACCCTCCTGAACAATTCAATGGTGAGAATAGTATATACCTTTTTTCGGGGGAAAATACAAATAGAAAAACATGGGATTTATCAGGACAGAATATCGTTATAGCACCTCATCAAGGTTTCATATCTCCTGAGATATGGCTTGCTTGTAGAAGAAAACTATTAGCAAATCATCAAGTGAAAACCTGTAAGCCAAAAAATTCCTTTTTAGCAGGCAAAATTAAGTGTGGGAACTGTGGTTATGCAGTGGTGGTACGTTTTTCCCAAAAAAGCAAGGGAAGCATAAGGTACTTTATTGATACGGGTTATACCGAGCATCACTGTTGTAAGAATAAACTACCAACTATTCACGCTGACGAGTTTGAAGAATTGATAATAAATAAAATAAAAGAAAAACTTGACACGCTTGTTATTCATTCTAAACAGGATAGAGAAAACGAGAAGCAGGAACAGATTAACAGTCTTGAAATCAAGCATTCAAAACTTGAGGCAGAAATAGAGAATCTTATTAACACAATGCTTACGCCAGAGATTGACAAGATAACGATTAAATACATTAACGAAAAAATCTCCAAACTTGATAAAGAAAAAAAGGACATAGAATCTGAGATTGAAAAGCTCGAAATAGATAAGAAAAAAGATGGCGATGCAAGTTATATAGTTCTCAAAGATGTAATGACCAAATGGGAAAATTTATCGTTTGACGAAAAACGTGATGTTGTTGACTTGTTAATTAAGAAGATTCTAGTATTCCCGGACAAAACAGAGATACAGTGGAAAGTATAATTCCTCTATATTTTTTTATACCTTTGTACGTTTCGGAGAGGCCTTGAGAATAATAACCGATAAGCTCGACAGTCGAAACTTCTATGAATTTAATCCCGAATTTGATAAGTGTAAGCAGAACAGAAAAAACTGAAGCTAAAAGTGTAGTACGCAGAATAAATCAGAGTAAATTCGGAAAATTCATGTGCAGACTCAACGGAATATGCGGAAACAGTAAAATAATGATAGAGTATGAATGTTTGATAAATTATAAATCCGCGTGCCGTTGATTTTCTGTCGACTGATGAACGTACCACGAATAAGGTTATTTTGTTATTTGACAGACCCCTCTGCCGATTGAAAGCAGAGGGGTCAATTTTTGTATATCATACAATAATTTGTATGATAAGGTGCAAGAGGTAAAAAATAAGTTGATATTGATACATTTTTTTGCTAAACTTGTACTTGCGGAGGGATAGATATGGAAGACATTTTGGCAAACTTGAGCGAGTCACAGTTAAAAGCGGTTACTGCCGTTGAGGGATATGTACGTGTAATAGCAGGAGCAGGCTCCGGAAAAACAAGGGCATTGACTCACAGATTTGCCTATCTTGTAAATGAATTGGGAATACTGCCCGGAAATATACTTTGCGTGACATTTACAAATAAAGCTGCGAATGAAATGCGTCAGAGGATACATAATCTGACGGGGGATAATGATACAGGATATATTAGCACATTTCATGGATTTTGTGTTAATATATTGCAGGAGGACAGTAATGCCGTAGGGTATCCCAAAAACTTTCTTGTGCTTGACAATTCGGATATCAATGATATGCTTACCGTAATTTATAAAGAAAGAGGTCTTACTTTAAGGGATATGACCTATAAGAATGCACGTGATATAATAGAAATTTATAAACTGCGTGAAAACCCCGAATATTATCTTGACCTTATTGACTTGTCGCTTGAAAAACTGCGTGAAAAGTATATGAAAGCCATAGATACAAAAGAAATTATTTTTTACGGGTATCTTTATCAGGAAAAGAAATGTTTCGGGTTGGATTATAATGACTTGATAAAATTTGTTTTGTATATATTTGACAAGAATAAGGATATAAAACTTAAATGGCAGAAAAGGCTTGAGTATATTATGGTTGACGAATTTCAGGATATAGATTTGTTACAGCATCGTTTGATGGAGGTGTTGTGCGGATATCATGGAAATTTGTTTGTCGTGGGAGATCCGGATCAGACAATATATACATGGAGGGGGGCAGATGTAAAATATCTTATGGATTTTGACAAAAAGTTTCCCGGAACAAAAACGGTTTTAATGTCGGAAAATTATCGTTCAACGCCACAAATACTGTCGGTTGTAAATTCTCTGATTGACAAAAACAAGTACAGGATAAAGAAGGAACTCATTCCCATGTCGGCGGACGGGGAGAAGGTTTTATGTCATTTTGCGGATACATCGGAGCTTGAAATGAAATGGATCGCACAAAAAATAGCGGAGCTTAATGACAAAGGGGTAAAATATAAGGATATTGCGGTTTTGTACCGATCTCATTTTGTAACAAGAGAGCTTGAAAAAGCTCTGACAAAGGCAAGGATACCGTATAACATATACAGCGGGATACAATTTTATGAAAGAGAGGAAATAAAAAATACTATATCATATCTCAAGATGATAGCATACAAGGATGATATATCATTCAGAAGAATTGTGAATTTACCGAAACGAAACATAGGAGCAAGGCGTATTGAGTTTATAGAAAGATATGCATTAGAAAATAACTGTTCGTTATACGATGCAATGCTTATGACACTTGACGATGATATATTCAAGGGGACGGGTGCATATGAATTTGCGGATATGATAGAGAGGTTTTCCGCAAATTATTCTGACAGACCTGTTTCAGAGCTGTTAAGTGATGTACTTGAACAAAGCGGTTATGAGAGGGTGTTGAGGACAGAAGGAAATCAAGAGAGGCTTGATAATCTTGCGGAGTTTAAGCAGTCTGTAATCGATTATGAAAATACCTGCGGAGAGGAAATTTTTCTTGAGAATTATCTTTCGCATATAGCACTTTATACGAATAATGACATAGACAGCAATTCGGACAGGATAAAGTTGATGACGGTTCATGCCGCAAAGGGACTTGAGTTTCCGTATGTATTCATTTGTGCGGTTAATGAGGGAATATTCCCCTCGAAAAAGACGAATACAATCAGTAAAATGGAAGAAGAGAGGCGTCTTGCTTTTGTAGCCATGACGAGAGCGGAGCGGGGGTTGTTTATTACGGAATCGGAGGGGAGAAACCTTGACGGTTCCCCGAGATACCCTTCAAGGTTCATTCTTGATATTGAGCCATCGTTTATCGAGTATATACCCGAACCGAAAGAAAGGCTTATAAGCGAAACGAAACAATATTTGAAATTAGCAGAAAAAATGCTTGACAACTGTTCTGATAAAGCATTGTTTTCCGTTGGCAAGCGTGTTAGTCATAATATTTTCGGAGTGGGAACAATAGAAGCATTAGATATGGATAAGCAGGCATATTTAATAAAGTTTGATGAATTGAAAACTGCAAGGAAGATATCATTTAAAATTGAACTGACTGAATTTAATGAAGCGGAATAGAAATTGGTTTTCTATCGGTGTTCTACATAATTTTTTAATGCGGGGGCTGTCGCAACCTTTTTACTTATTTGCGACAGTCCCTTTTCTTTTGAAACTTTCCGGTGACGTTTTAAAAGGCTCTTGATTTTTTGTGTATTTACGGGTATAATAATATCAAATCAGGATTTAGTAAATCAGGATTAGACGTTTGAGGAGGCGTGTTATGTTTGTAGGCAGAGAAACGGAACTGAAATTCCTGCAAGATAAGTACAACGAAAAAAAGGGACAGTTAATTGTCCTATACGGAAGAAGGCGTGTCGGAAAAACCGAAACGCTCAGAGAATTTTGCAGGCATAAGCCGCACATCTTCTTTTCATGCACACAAAGTACGGACAGAGTGCAGCTTTCAAAGTTTTCAAAACAAATTCTGCGGGAGGATATACCCGCAAAACAATACATTTCCGAATTTTCGGATTGGGAAAAAGCCTTCCGTTCAATCCTTGATTTGCCATACGGGGAAAAGAAGAAGCTGATTGTGATTGACGAGTTTCCCTATATGTGCAAGGGAAATAAAAGTATCCCTTCTATTCTGCAAAACCTTTGGGATACGGAACTCAAAGACAGTAATGTAATGATTATTTTGTGCGGCAGTGCAATGAGTTTTATCGAAAAAGAGTTACTCGCTGAAAAAAATCCGTTATACGGCAGAGCAACGGGTATTTACAAAATGAACGCAATGGGATTTTACGACGCTGCCCGCTTTTTTCCGAACTATTCCGAGAAAGACAAGGTGCTTGTTTACGCTGTACTCGGAGGTATTCCGCATTATCTGAATCAGTTCAGCCCGCAACTTTCCGTTGCGGATAATATTAAGCGGAATATTTTGACTAAAGGCTCGGTACTGTATAGCGAAGCAGATTTCCTGCTTCATCAGGAACTTAGGGAAACTCCTATCTATAACTCTATTATTGAAGCGGTAGCACTCGGCAATACGAAATTAAACGATATCAGCCAAAAATCACTTGTAGAGGATACCTCGAAAACCAGTGTCTATCTGAAAAATCTGATAGAGCTTGGCATTGTTGAGCGTGAGTTTTCCGTTGACGTGGTGATGAAGGAAAAAGCGAATACAAATAGGGGAACATACCGATTGACTGACAATTTCTTTCGTTTTTGGTATGCTTTCGGATTTGCAAATCTTTCACAACTTGAGGACGGAGATGTGGAGGGTGTTTATAAATACCTCGTTGCGCCTGCTTTACACGAATTTGCTTCGTTAGTATTCGAGGACGTCTGCAAAGAATTTGTGCGTGAACTGCAAAAGAAAAATGCCTTGCCATTCCGTTATAGCAAGATTGGGCGTTGGACGGGAAAGACAACCGTGCGTGATAAAAATGCTGAAAACGGACTGAGGACAGCGGAAACGGAAATAGATTTGCTCGGCATTGGCAGAGGTGCAAAGGAGTATTTGGTAGGCGAGTGCAAATTCAAACGCAGTCCGTTTAGTTATTCAGAGTATCTTGATACCATAGCAAAACTGACTCCACAAAAAGAAAAGGCGAAGTTTTATTACGCCTTGTTTTCCGAATCGGGTTTTGATGATAAAATTGTAGCAGAGGCCGAAACTTCGGAAGAACTATATCTTTATAATCTTGAAACGATTGTAAACCTTAAAAAATAATGTCCAATGAAACCTTATTGCGGAGCGGCTCGTAAGAGTCGCTCACGATACTTTCGCTCCCATGCCGACAGGTAAGTTTATTATCGCGGAAACAGACTACCCCACACAAAAACCAAAGCGAACGCAAGTGAGCGTAAGTGCGAATTGACAGTGCCGGCACGACACCGGAGGCACGCCGCCGGCGAAGTGTCGCCGGGATTAGTTTGCGTAGGCATTGACAAGGGGACGCCCTCTCGCAGGGCGTCCCCTCTTTA
>CANQBP010000045.1 GCA_947589415.1 uncultured Clostridia bacterium | reverse complement strand
CTTGACTCAATTTTTCTCTCTGTCATTATGTTGGCTATGATTTTTGATGCTCTTTTTATGTGAACACGCTCTAATTGTAACAGGTTGCATTTTCTTTGATTTTGTTGCGCATTTACTTTCAAAGTTAGCCGAAATATTGCTAATCTTTATGATTAAGTTTTCCTCGTCTGTTTCCTTGTAAAATTCTTTCCGCAAACATTACATATAGGAATCAATCCATTCAAATGCAGATAATTTATTTATATCGACATCGTTTAGTATTTCATCCAAAATAGTTTCATCGTCACACGTAGAATAGTATTTTCTTAGTTCATAATCTTCATTTTCAGCTTTAGCCTCTTCAAGTTCCTGCGGGTCGGTAATATCTCCGTAATAGTATTCGTCATTTTCATAGTCTTCGAGGGAATAATTCTCATAATAATATGCGTAATAAAGAGCCGCAAAGACTCTGCTGCTGTTCATAGATGTTTTCAAAAGATCGAAAACATGATAAAGATTGCTTTCCTCTGATATCACATCAGAAATAAATTGTTTTACATCTTCAGATTCCTCATCACCATCTTTAAGCATTGAGAATTTCTTATAATCTATATCAAGGTAAATGTCATCATTAAAGTAGGTATCGCTTATCAGGTCGGAAAAATGTGAATAGATCCTGCAAGCACCATAAAGCACAGCATAAAACCTTAACCGCTCCAGATCGGAACAGCATTTATTCAGACCATTTTTTTCTATAATAGTCCATACTCCCATTAGCCACATTTTACAGTTCCCATCTGCATATCTTAAAAAGTCATCAGTTATTTTAAGTACATCAGCATATCTGTATTTCATTATAAATCATCTCCTAAAAATTACTTTTTACAGTATAAGCCGGTTAGACAAGAATATAGATTCTTAAATGTCAATGCAGAGAAAATAAGGTTTCGTACGAACTTTCGCCCACACCTTGAAGAGTGCTTTTAAACGAATAAGGCTGTGAGTCGAACAAATTGCCGATAATCCCGCAGACACGTTCGATTTTATTTTTATATGGTTATCATCGAAATATAAGCTACTCCTATTCAATTATAGAATCATATTTAACTATTCGGCTTGTACACTCTGTTTATTTCTTCAATTCCCCAAACGGAACGACTTTCTTAAATACACTTTTTATTTCAATCTCTTTTGACCTAACCTAAAAAGGATAAATCAGTTACTTATATTACGCAGTCAATTTAACGAAATGATGCGATTAAGATGAGTGGCAAATCATCGGTGCGTGTTTGGCTAATGGTTTTTTAATCTTTTAGTGTATCTAAAATAAAGCCCGGTATGTCGCTTTCGGAATAAAAATACTTATTTGTTGTTTTGCCCCGGCTCCGCATAGTAAACATTCCATTTCCTACTGTCAAACTCTACGCAAAAACGCTCGTCATTTCTTTCGGTTCCGTTCGGATTGCACATAAAATCAGGTACACCATCTTTTATGTTCTTCGGCAACTCATACCGGATACCATTTCCGGGCTGATTAAACGCAGGTTCAATCCCCAACTATGTTACATCATCGAAAATATCCTTTAAAACTTCGTAAGAACAATAAGCTCATGTGTTATTGTCGTAAGGAAGTGTTCCCATTTCAAACCGTATCTGTCAATAATTGTGTATGGTTTCATTTTAACATAAGCCGGATATTTAATCAACAAATTTTCAAACTTTTATTGAATTATTTGTACCATGGTCGTTATTATGTACCAATTCATGAACTTTATTGCTGCTATTATTTATTATAACAATCATGGTGGATTTTACCTGTGGACACTACTTGCCGAATGGTCGAGGCTAAAGTGCTGTAATTCTCTGTTTGTTTTTTTATGCAACTTTTCTCTATTCAATCGTTTGTGCGCACGGTGTTCAAGCTGCTGTTTACCAAAGATATCAAAAGCCGGAATGTCGACAAAAAGGTTACGGCGGAATGATTTTTGTGCAAAATTGCCTTTGCAAAAAAACCGAATATTTGATACAATATCTTATAGTGTGTAGCCGAAACGGCGTAAGTCCAACTTGGGGACTTACGCCGTTTTTGCGTTTTTAAAGGAGGAATTTTTATGGAAGAAAATCAGTCTTATCTTGCTACGGAAAAGGTGAGCAAGCTAATGGGGAAATATGCTGTGCCCTGTATTATTTCACTGCTTGTCGGTGCGCTTTACAACATTGTCGATCAAATTTTTATTGCCAATGCAAATTATCTCGGCTCTTACGGCAACGCCGCCAATACGGTAGTGTTTCCATTAACGGTTATTGCGCTGGCAGTCGCTGTTATGATCGGGGACGGCTGCTGTGCATTTGTCAGCCTGAACCTCGGAAAAGGACGTAAGGATACAGCAGCAGGCAGCATCGGATTTTCGGTGCTGATGACCGTGATAAGCAGCGTTTTTCTATGTGCCGTGTATCTTCTTTTTTCAACGCCGATCATCACCGTGTTTGGCGGAACAGTTAATGAGGAAACCTTTGCGCTTTCAAAAGAATATTTTTTTTATATAGCACTCGGCATTCCTTTCTATATGTTCGGACAGGCGATGAACCCCATCATTCGTGCGGACGGAAGCCCAAAATTTGCAATGGCTTCCACACTGATTGGAGCTATCTTGAATATCATTCTCGATCCGATTTTTATTTTCTGTTTCCGCTGGGGTATGATGGGCGCTGCCGTTGCCACGGTAATCGGACAGATTGCAACGGCACTGCTTTCACTTTGGTATCTTTTGCACACAAAGTCGGTTAAGTTATCGGGGCATAATTTTCGTCCTAATAAAGAAATTGCAGGGCGCACGCTGTCGCTTGGAACTTGCAGTTTCCTATCGCAAATATCGTTAGTGGCGGCCATGGCGACAATCAACAATATGGTTCGCAAATACGGCGCACCGGAGCCCGTGTTTGGTCAGGCAATCTATACGCAAATTCCAATGGCAGTTGTGGGTATCGTCATGAAGGTATTTCAAATCGTGATCTCCATCGTCATCGGTATGGCGGCGGGTTGTATTCCGGTTGTGGGGTATAACATGGGAGCGGGACAGAACGAGCGGGTCAAACGGCTGTTTTCTTTACTGTTGACCTGCGAAGCGGTTGTCGGTCTGATTGCCTTAATGGTTGTGGAACTTTTGCCTCGTCAACTGATTGGTATTTTCGGCTCGGCTAACGAAAGTATCTACTATACGGAATTTGCTGTTAAAGCCTTTCGGATTTATCTTTGCATGATTATTTTTGCCTGCCTGAACAAAGCAACCTTTATTTTCCTTCAGGCAATGGGAAAGGCGGTCGCCTCGACGATGTTGTCCGTGATCCGGGAAATCGTATTCGGCGTGGGTTTTGCACTCATTTTACCACTGTTTTTCGGTCTTGACGGTGTTTTGTATTCTATGCCGGTCTCCGATATTCTGACTGCCATTGTTTCCGCTATTATTATTGTATCAACCTATAAACAATTGTCCTGCAAGCATGAAGCGGGTACTTCTGTTGAGTACGGCGAGGCAAAGTTGTAAGAAGGGAATTATAAGTCTTAAAGAAACAGCCTTACTTCTCTTTTTTGTAACGGGAATGCAACTCGGAAAGAGTGTTTATATTCCACGTAAAATTTTTTTGATTTTTAAAAGTTCATATTGACATTTATAAAAAATATGTTACAATAAACATAGATTGTATCATACCAAGAACAATCAGGTTACTATGATAAAGTAGTAGACTGCAAAGCTCTGACGCTCTGTTCATTTAGGACAGGGCGTCATCTTTTTTTGTACAGTTAAATGTACGATAAAGATATCCTTGTTGACATATATTTATTGTGATGTTAAAATTAGTTAAGGTTAATACATTTTTTGTTGTAATTACGAAAATTTATTAAAAACAGGAGGAAAAATTATGAGATACGGTATAGGCTTGGATATAGGAGTGGCATCAGTGGGAAGTGCAATAGTTTTACTCGATGAAAAAGGTGAACCATATAAAATTTATAGGCTTTCATCAAGAGTTTTTCCGAAAGCAGAAACGGAAAAAGGAGAATCGTTGGCATCGGACAGAAGAATAAAAAGAGGTATGAGAAGGAGGCTTCGCCGCAGGCATCACCGTAAGGAGCGTATAAGAAATCTTATATATGATGTATTCAATGTAAATGAGGATTATATTACGGAAATTTATGCCGAAAGCGGTTTGAAGGACATATATCAGATAAGGTATGAAGCATTGGACAGAAAATTGGATAAAGATGAGTTTATAAGGCTTCTTATACATTTGAGTCAGCGGAGGGGCTTTAAATCAAACAGAAAATCCGATGTGGGAAAGAAAGATGACGGTAAATTACTTGATGCAGTTAAGAAGAATGCCGAACTAAGGCAAAAGATGTACAGAACTATCGGAGAAATGCTTTATTGTGATGACAGATTTGCCGACGGCAAACGTAATACTGGTAGTGATTATAAAAATACATTTTCCCGAAGTGAGTACGGAGAGGAAATAAAACATATTTTTAAAAATCAGAGAACTTTTGGTAATGAATATGCAACGGAAGACTTTGAGGATAAATTTACCGAGATAATTATGTCACAAAGAAGTTTTGATGAAGGACCGGGAAAGGGCAGTAAATATTCCGGAAACCTGATAGAAAGACTTGTCGGGAAGTGTACATTTGAACGTGAAGAAATGCGTGCGCCAAAGGCTTCATACACATTTGAGTATTTTAATCTTCTTTCAAAGATAAATGCAATCAAGATAGTTTCGGCAAATAACACAAGATGTCTGACGGAAGAGGAGAGGACAATAGTAAAAAATCTCGCCTTTTCTCAAAAGGATTTATCATATAAATCATTAAGAAAAGCACTGGGACTTAATGATGACGAGTTATTCAATATATCATATGCCAATTCTGATACAAGTAAGAGAAAAGGTAAAAAGAATACTGCAAACACATATTCTGAAAGAGATGATGTTGAAGATAAAACAAAATTTACATATCTTAAAGCATATCATACTTTCAAAAAGGCTTACGGTGATGAATATGATAGTTGGGACACGGATAAAAAAGATTATCTCGGCTATGTTCTTACCGTCTTTAAAACCGATACGAATGTTGAACTGAAACTGCAGGATCGGAATTTTAGTGTTGATGAAATAAGTGTGGCACAATCCATTCCCTCGTTCAGCAAGTGGGGCAACCTTTCGATTAAGGCAATGAAGAGAATGATACCTTATCTTGAAAAAGGAGAGATTTACAATAGGGCAGCCGAAATGGCAGGATATAATTTCAAGGCTGATGACAAATGTTCAGGTATGTATTTGCCCGCCAATGAGTCAAAAGCACCGGAACTCGGTGATATTGTCAATCCTGTTGTGCGGAGATCTGTATCGCAGACTATAAAGGTTATAAATGCTATTGTCAGGGAAATGGGGGAAAGTCCGGTTTATGTTAATATAGAGCTTGCAAGGGATCTTGCAAAGAGCCACGCTGAAAGAGATAAAATAGAGAAAATGAATGATGCAAATCGCAGGAAAAATGATGAGATTATGGAGGAACTTCGCAAGGAATTTACTTTAGCTAATCCCAAAGGTGAGGATCTTATAAAGTTGAAGTTGTGGAATGAACAGAACGGCAGATGTATGTACTCGGGCGAACCGCTCGTAAGAGAAAGACTTTTTGAGCCGGGTTATGCCGAAATTGACCATATAATACCGTACAGTATCAGCTTTGATGACCGCATGAGCAATAAGGTACTTGTGAAAGCAAAGGAAAACAGGGACAAGGGCAATCGTTTACCGTTGCAGTATATGACAGGGAAAAAAGCTGATGATTTCCGTGTCAGGGTAAGCAATTCGATATTAAGCAGAAAGAAGAAAAATAATCTTCTGAAAGAACAGCTCACAGAGGAGGATAGAAAAAGTTTTAAGCAAAGAAATCTACAGGATACTCAGTATATATCAAGATTTATGATGAATTTTATCAAGAAATATCTCAAGTTTGCAGGGGAAGCGAAAATTGTTGCGGTGAACGGCAGAGCTACCGATTATATGCGTAAGCGTTGGGGAATAAGAAAAATACGTGCTGACGGTGACACACACCATGCGGTGGACGCTTGTGTTGTAGCTTGTGCTACACATGGAATGGTACAAAGAATATCCGAGTATTCTAAATATAAAGAAACCGAATATATAGACGATGATGGCAGGATTTATGACATTAATAAAAAGACCGGAGAACTGACGGATCGGTTTCCTATGCCATATCCCATGTTTAGAAAAGAACTTGAAATGCTTACATCAAATGATCCGCAAAGAATTTTGTCGCAGTCAAAATTCCCGAATTACAGTGGTGATGAACAGCTTGAGCCTATATTTGTTTCCCGTATGCCTCAACATAAGGTGACAGGTGCAGCACATGAGGATACATTGAGGAAGCCCGTTACAGAAGACGGACAAAATTACGTTGTGCAAAAAGTGAAATTGACTAAGCTTAAATTGAATAACGGAGAGATAGAGAATTATTATATGCCGCAAAGCGATAAGCTGCTTTATAATGCACTTAAGGAGCGACTTGCAGAGTATGGAGGCGACGGGGAAAAAGCCTTTAAAAATTTAACAGAGCCGTTCCGAAAGCCGAAAAGTGACGGTACTCCGGGTCCGATTGTTACGAAGGTAAAGACCATAGAAAAACAGACTTGCGGTGTTCCGCTTGCAGATAACACAACAATTGCGGACAATGGACCAATGGTCAGGGTAGATGTTTTTTATGTTTCCGGAGAGGGATATTATCTTGTTCCCATATATGTATCCGATACCGTAAAAAAAGAACTTCCGAACAGAGCCATTCTTCAAAATAAGCCTTATAGCGAATGGAAGGTAATGGATGATAAGAATTTTCTATTCTCGTTATATAATAATGATTTGGTGAAAATTACATTTAAAAGGGAAAAGAAATTCTCTCTTGTAAATAAAGACAGCACACTTGATAAGGAACACAGGACTAAATCTGAGCTTCTATATTACAAAGGTACCGACATTTCGACTGCAAGTATTAAGGTTATAAATCATGATAATACATACTTTATCAGAGGTTTAGGTGTCAAAACTTTAATAAGCATGGAAAAATATGAGGTTGATGTGCTTGGCAGGGTGAGAAAAGTCAATAAAGAAAAGCGTATGGGGTTCTGACATGGGATACAGAGTTATATTTTTGACAGGAGGATGTAAATTATCCGTCAAGAACGAACAGCTTATGATTGATAATGGTGATACTTCAAAAGTACCGCTTGAGGATATAGGCTGTATTATTGCAGATTCACCGCAGGTAATTATAAATTCATATCTTCTTATGAAGTTTTCGGAATATGGTATCGTTTTCATTACCGATGGTAAAAATCATATACCGTGCGGCGTTCATCTTCCCTTTGCTGTACATTCAAGGCATCTTTCGGTATTGCATGAGCAGATAAAAATGACCGAGCCTACAAAGAAAAGGCTGTGGAAAAGTATAGTTATACAAAAAATTCGTAATCAGGCTAATGTTCTTAAAATATGTGGTGTTGAAGAATGGGAAGAAGTAGACAGTATTTCTCTGAAAGTAAAATCCGGTGATACCTCGAATATGGAGGGAACAGCCGCCGCTAAGTACTTTAAATTGCTTTTCGGCAAGGATTTTACAAGGGGAAGTGAGAATGTTGTTAATTCTATGCTGAATTACGGATATGCTGTTCTGCGGAGCATGATTGCAAAAAATCTTGTTGCATACGGTTTTGAACCATCGCTCGGAATTCATCACAAAAGCACATTGAACAGCTTTAATCTCGCTGATGATATGATAGAGCCGTTCAGACCTATTGTGGATTTATTTGTAAGAATATATGCAGAAGACGAGGAAGAACTTACGACTAAGGTAAAAACACGTCTTGCCGATTTACTTAACATGAATGTATTGATAAACGGAAAGTATTTTACCTGTTCAAGGGCAATAGAACTGCAAATTCAAAGTTTGTCGGGATTTATAAACGGTCGGAATACCGAATTGGATTTGCCGATCATTGTGGAATTGGAAAGGCATAGGTATGAGTAGATTTATGAGAATGATGGTACTTTTTGATTTGCCCGTAAAGACAAAAATCCAGCGGAGAGTTGCAACGAAATTTCGCAATTTTTTGCTTAAGGACGGTTATTTTATGTTTCAGTATTCCGTTTATTGCCGTGTTTGCAACGGAATTGATGATGTTGAAAGGCATCGTGCAAGGTTGTTTGATAATAAGCCGGAAAACGGGTGTATAAGACTGCTTGTCATGACGGAAAAGCAGTTTGAAAGAATGGACGTTATTGTCGGAGATTACGTGAAGTATGAAAATGATGAACCGACAGAACTGTCTGTTTTTTAAAAATGCGAAAAGAGAGCAATTATTGAATAAAATAGCCCTTTTTTAAAATGAAAAAATCCGCATAAACATAGTGTTTATGCGGATTTTCAGTTCCCTATTATATCATACCAAGAACAAAAAGGGAACTACAACAGTGAAAAGAGAAGTACAGAATGCTAATGAATTATATCATACCAAGAACAAAAAGGGAACTACAACGGGATGTATTCAATTTGAAGTTTCATCAATATTATATCATACCAAGAACAAAAAGGGAACTACAACAAGATGATTGAAGCACTTCCGCAACTTGTTATTATATCATACCAAGAACAAAAAGGGAACTACAACATATTACAGATGGAAAGAATACAGCATCCTATTATATCATACCAAGAACAAAAAGGGAACTACAACATCCAAGTTTCGTGTATGCCGTTCGGGTCTATTATATCATACCAAGAACAAAAAGGGAACTACAACACTTGTCAACCCGAAACCGAAGACTGGTTTATTATATCATACCAAGAACAAAAAGGGAACTACAACTTGCTGCGGAGTTGCAACCGCAAAGGCAGGATTATATCATACCAAGAACAAAAAGGGAACTACAACAAGATGATTGAAGCACTTCCGCAACTTGTTATTATATCATACCAAGAACAAAAAGGGAACTACAACGATAAGAAAAAACACCCTGTTTACGAGATGATTATATCATACCAAGAACAAAAAGGCAACCACAATTTTTCGGTTTTTTCAAAAAAGTGTTTTTTATTGTATCATACCAAGGGCAAAGATGAAACTACAACCCCAATTTAAACAAGGTTTGAGTTTTGAATTATTAGTTTGCCGTAAAATTACTATCATTCTGAAGATCTTTCCAAAAAATATGTTCAAAAATTGACTGGTCAACACAAGCCTGTACAGGATTCATGCTCAACTCCATAAGTTTGAGAAGGCATTTCTGTTTTGTATGATAATCCCACTTGAGATTTATGTTGTTTATAATACTGCTTTTGTTAATTCTGTAAAATTGCATTGCATGGTCTGAATTAAATAATTCGGCAATTTCGGGAAAATCATTGCTTATTATTTCTGCCGATTCGCTGTCAATCAGTATATCGTCTTGATTAAAAGTTAAGATCCCTCTTAGAGTTTGAATTACTTCTTTTTTGTTAATGTCAAGACGCTTTTTTGTGAGTATCATTTTTGCAAAAACAGGTTTGGTTTGGGCACTTGATGTATGCGATAACATGGCAATTTCTTTAAAATATAAATTTTGTTTTCTTAAAACGACATCGTCAAACATTAACCATATGAAGCTCCTGTTTTTTGTTTCCGAAAGAGATATAAAAATCTTATCAATATTCAAAAGCCTTATCGCATGACCTTTGAATTTAAACCGATTTCCGGATTCACTTGTAAGTTCTTCAAGCGTGGCTACTACCTCGTCCGAGAAATTCTGCGGCTTTTCTATGATAAGTCTGGATTCTCTTATAGGATTTACTTGTGGCTGATATTTCCCCGCAGAGGTATCACTTAATATTTGTATCAGAGAAAAATAATAAACATAATATTCTCCGAAATAGTGCGTATTCTTTATAAACTCAATATCTTTACTGTCAGATTTTACAGACTCATTTGTATCCGTATATTTGAACAGATTATTGTATTCTTCTTCGGTAGCCTGATTTTTATCTGCGAGATTTTTTTCAATTCCGGTGAACTGTGTAATATTGAGCTTAAAAATATCGCATACTGCCATTACGAGCACCATATTTATTGATTTTGTGTCATTCACGCCGATTTGAAAAAGTCCCTGTAAAGTTTTTGGTTCGGGCGTTAGTCCGTACCGATCCGTGAGTATTTTTAATAAATTTGTAAAATCAATTTGTATTCCGTTTTTTTTGAGTCTTTCCGAAAAATTATGAAATCTCAAACGTACGCTTCTATAATAATTATTTGCTTCTTCACTATATCGTATATCAGTTTTTCTTGCCATACCGAACACCACCTTTAAAGATATTTTATACCCTTATTTTGCAGCTGTCAAGTTATAACATAAGATTTAGTAACTTATAACATACTGAAAATAATTATAAAACGAACTTAAATATATGTTATATTGAATTTACAATCCCGCATATATATTTTATACTGTCAATACAAAGGATTTTGTACTGCGACAAATCCGAAATATTATATTATTGGAGGTAATTAAGGTGGAAAGATATTGTGATTTGCACACTCATTCATCTGTAAGCGATGGGGATTTTACACGAAAGGAAGTCATAGAGCTTGCGATTAACAACGGTATTACAACACTTGCGATAACAGACCATAATATACCGTTTCTTGACAGAGATGAGCTTCAAACCGAATATCCTGATATAAATCTGATATCCGGTACGGAAATATCTACGAAAATTATTGTTGACGGAGAAATCAAAGAAATCCATGTTATTGCACTTGACTATGATAATACAGACGAGTTTATTTCGTTTCTCAACGGAAACCTAATTAACAACAGATATTATATTGAGTCTATCCTCAAATGGTTAGAAAAAAAGGGAATTGATTTTGGTGAAACCTATGATTCTCTAAAAAAGAAAACAAAGTCAGAGCATATAGGCAGACTTTCGATAGCAAAGCAAATGGTAGAAAAAGGCTTCTGTAAGAATATCGACGAGGCGTTTGACTTGTATATAGGAAACAAGGCAAATAATGACTGTCCCAAACCCTCGATAGAGCTTTATGCTGATTTTTCAACTGCCGTAGAGCAGATAATACGTGCCTCGGGAATTCCGGTACTTGCACATCCTCTTCTGTACTCCATTTCCGATACTTCACTCAGAAATCTTATACAGAAATTCAGAAAATTAGGCGGCGTAGGAATGGAAGTATATTACGGTACATACAATCAGGAAGAAAGAGAATATCTTTCTATGCTTGCAAATGATTATGATCTTCTTCCTTCTGCTGCGTCCGATTTCCACGGTCATGGTCATAGCTCATTAAATAATAAATTTCCGGAGAGTATAGCAAAAAGATTGCTTTCCTGCAAACGATAATCAGTGGGATTATTAAAAGGTTTCACAAAAATTTAACCTGTTCAAAACCTGTAAATTACCGTTAGCAGTCCGGTTAGTTGATGTAGCGCAAATTCTTTCGGTGATTGTTTTTTCGGGGAAAGTGTGGTACAATGGTATGCAGTCAGGTGAGTAGTACGACTAACCGACAAATCGGGATTTAGGAGGACACCACGCATGATAAAACTTCGATATGGGAATACAAATACATTTTTACTGTGTGGGAATGCTGCCAATTTACTGAT
>CANQBP010000044.1 GCA_947589415.1 uncultured Clostridia bacterium | reverse complement strand
CTCAAGGCAGTAGGATACGGCGGAACGGCTCCCTACACATATCAGTTCTCAGTTGACGGCAATGTTGTTAAGGCTTACAATTCAACCGCAACCTATTCATGGAAACCCGGAACAAAGGGCAGTCACACAATCAAGTGTATTATAAAGGATTCCACAGGTAAAACAGCTACCGTTTCCAAGACCTTTACGGCAGAAGGCGATGATGTCGTAAGCGATCTTGTAAACAAATCCACAGTTTCGGCAACGACAGTAACACTCGGAAACACATTCAAGGTAAACGGTGCAGCAACAGGCGGTACAGCTCCTTATAGGTATTCTTACTACTACAAGAAATCATCTGCTACGGAGTGGAACGAAAAACTTATCAATACAACTGCTACTTCCGTAACAATGAAACCTACGGCAGCCGGCACATATGATATCGGCGTATATATTAAGGACAGCAAGGGCAATACGAGCAAAAAGACTCTCAAAGTAACTGTAACTGCTGCCCTTACAAATAAATCGACCGTATCCGCAACGACCGTAACACTCGGAAACACATTCAAGGTAAACGGTGCAGCAACAGGCGGTACAGCTCCTTATAGGTATTCTTACTACTACAAGAAATCATCTGCTACGGAGTGGAACGAAAAACTTATCAATACAACTGCTACTTCCGTAACAATGAAACCTACGGCAGCCGGCACATATGATATCGGCGTATATATTAAGGACAGCAAGGGCAATACGAGCAAAAAGACTCTCAAAGTAACTGTAACTGCTGCCCTTACAAATAAATCGACCGTATCCGCAACGACCGTAACACTCGGAAACACATTCAAGGTAAACGGTGCAGCAACAGGCGGTACAGCTCCTTATAGGTATTCTTACTACTATAAGAAGTCATCTGCTAAGGAGTGGAACGAAAAACTTATCAATACAACTGCTACCTCCGTAACCATGAAACCTACGGCAGCAGGTACGTATGATATAGGCGTATATATTAAGGACAGCAAGGGTCAAACCTGCAAAAAGACTATTACCGTAACCGTAAAAGCAGCGCTTACGAACAATTCAAAGGTTTCCGCAACATCGGTAAAACTCGGAAGCTCTTTCAAGGTAACAGGTGCTGCATCGGGCGGAACTGCTCCTTATAAATATTCCTACTACTACAAAAAATCCTCAGCTTCAAGCTGGACGGCAAAAGCAACAAACACAACTGCTACTTCTGTAACAATGAAGCCCACAGCCGCAGGAACTTATGACATTAAAGTAACCGTTACAGATAACAGCGGTAACTCAAGCACGAGAATTTATACTGTTACAGTAAAGGCATAAGTACTGTATTTTAGCTGAAGAGTCGGTTATGTAAAACACAAAAGACGGTGTCGGCGCATATTCTGCGTCGGCACCGTTATTTTTGTTAAACCGAAAGTAAGCATTGACCGATCCGCTGCACAGGCAAAAGCATAGAGCAGCTTGTCTGACACTCCCCCCAATGAAAGCTGTTTGTCAGACAATATTGACCGAACTAATACGCTCAATTTGCAATTTCTTATTCAAAAGAAAACAGATTGGTACTTGAACCGCCTTCAAACCTTCGGGTATCTTTATGTTCGCCGTCTGACTGTCTAAGGCAACATTATAGCTGATTTCGCAGTCGCATATCAAAGTCTGTAATTTAAAAATAGGGATCGACTCAAAGAGCCGATCCCCACATTATAAACGTTTTACCGCGACAGACAGACTGCTGCCGTATGAACGAGCTTACCCGCAATAATCAATGCGTCGGGCGAAAACAGGTCGTGCAGCGACAACACAACGTCATACTGCCTTATATTATGATTTCTCCTTCGGTTGCACCGCCTATACAAGCCGCATTAGCCTCGTCCGTATCTATATGCATGGCAGGAGCATAATTCGGACTTACACGTACAACAACATCACCGAACACGACCTTTCTGCCCTCTCCGCCCGTTGCAACGCTGACAATCTGCTTATCCTTAACACCGATTTCTGCTGCTGTTTCCGGGGTAAGATGTATATGTCTTTTTGCAGCTATGACGCCGTTTTCTATCTCAAGCTCACCGGCAGGGCCTACGAGTTTACATCCGGGTGTTCCGGCAACATCTCCCGATTCTCTCACCGGTACAGCAATACCGAGCTTACGAGCCTCTGTCATAGAAACCTCAACTTGATTTTCCTTACGTACAGGGCCGAGTATAGACGCTGCCATTTCCCCCCTCGGGCCTACGATGGTCACTTTTTCATTGCAAACAAACTGACCCGGCTGCGAAAGATCCTTTTTCTTTGTAAGCTCTGCTCCCTTACCGAAAAGCACCTCAAGTGTCTCCTGTGTCACGTGTACATGACGTGCCGAAACTTCAACTAAAATTTTGCTCATATAAAACCTCTCCAATCATTGTGCCTTGCGCCACATATATTATTTCAAAAATAATTTTACAACTTTTTTAGCAAAATGTAAAGTATCAGCATCGTTTTTTTATTATTTTTTTGCATATCCGACATTCAAATTATTTCCCCGTCCGATATCTCAATTTTTCTCTTACACTTCTCCGCAACACCGAGGTCATGGGTTATAATTATAACCGTCTTACCGTCTTGATTAAGCTGTTGAAAAAGCTCCATTATTTCCGCTGATGTCTTTGTATCGAGTGCGCCTGTCGGCTCGTCCGCAAGTATGAATGACGGATCATTGACGATTGCCCTTGCAACGGCTACTCTCTGTTTTTGTCCTCCCGACAGCTTATTTACAGGCTTTTTGGCAAGCTCCTTTATCCCGACTTTTTCAAGGGCTTCGAGTGCAAGCGTATTTGCGCTGCCTTTTTTCTTTTTGCTGAAATAAAGCGGTATCTTAACATTCTCAATGACCGTATATTCCTCAACGAGGGCAAAGTCCTGCATTACTATTCCGACCTTTTCGTTGCGGATATCCGCAAGTTTTTTATCCGACAATTTATGTACGTCCGTACCGTCGATCGTATACTCCCCTTTTTCAAAGGTATCAATGCAGCCGATAATATGCAGAAGTGTAGATTTTCCCGCACCGGATTTTCCGACTATCGCAAGCATTTCACCGTCCTCAATTTTCAATGATATATCCTTTAGGGCTGTAAACGCATTGGACTTTTTGTAGTTATACGTCTTAGTAAGGTTTTTTATTTCTATCATAATTTCAGTTCTCCTTTATCGTTTCAACCGGTGATATTTTATTAACCATATAGCACGGTATTATAAGCGACACTACAAGCATGACCGCAAAAATCACAAGTGTTACACAAATATTATTCATTTGAAAATTCTGCTCGAACATTTTTGAATATTCGGTGATATTGAAAGCCGCAAACAAACCCGCGCCTAAAAGACTTCCCCCTACTAATATTATTGCCGAATATGCAAGCGATATCTTCAAACAGCCTTTCCAACGGCAGCCGCACAAAAAATATATTCCGTAATTTCTCATCTGCTTTTTCGTGTTCATCGCAACGGAACAAATAAGCTCCGCAATCACTATTACAAACACACCGAGCAGGATCGGCAGAAATTTTTTGTATTCCTCCAATAAATATTCATAAGAATGCCTTTTGAAATTTCCCGAAGTAATTGCATCTCCGGAAGAATCCAACAAAGAATAATTATATTCACGTTCCTCATCAGTTGGCGGGGAATTATATGTTATAAATGCCGAACTTAGACCTATGTTTTGTTTATTTTGAAAAAGTTCCTCGGCAGCGGCGGAAACAAGAAAAATTTGGATGTTACCGCCACTTGATTCATCTCCCCCGTAATTGCTGGTATACAAGTCCGTGACATCCTTTATACTACCGGTCTTCATTCGTATATCCGGATAATAGCTGTCATAATTTATAGTACCCACAACAACTACATCTCCGATGTCGTCCTGCGTTATATTACCGTCAACAACTCTTTCAATTTTTGTATGTATTACATCTCCTACGCTTACCTTTGATGATTTATCAAGTACAACAACCGCCTCTATCTGACCTTTTTCATTACGCTTTGTTGAGGCCCATCTGCCGTCAAGCAGCGGTACATTCATTTTTGAGAAAAATTCTTCATCAAATGCATACATCTCATAAACAACCCGATCATTAAAGCCAAAAGCGTCATTTAAAACACTTTTTACAGATACCGCACTAACATAATACGAATACCTCACGGTAACATCACCCTTGAGTGATTTGTAAAAATTGTCACGTATCAGTTCGGGGTCATAAAAAACCGATATTTTTTTATTTTCTAAAGGAGTATAGATATATCCGTCGGAATTTGCAAAGTCATCATACGGGGCCATAAGCACAAACTTACTGTTTGCCGCTGCTACGGTAAGATTACATACAACAAGTATTACGGCTATTTCTATCATAATGAGAATATTAAAAAAGGGATTGCGTGTCACGGAGTAAAAACCGTATTTTATGTATTTCAATTTTATCAACTCCAGTGCATAATATTATCAAACACAGTCGGATACCAAACAATGGCATCCGACTGTATTCTTCGTATTGTCGGAAATTATTTCATATCATAATAACTTAAAGATAAATTTGATAGTAGCTCTGAGGGAGCGGGGTAGTAGTGCTTGACCTCCTTGTAACAAGAAGCATTTCACAATTAACACCGGTGTAGCTCACATCACTATTATATATCTGACCGTAAACTACCAAATTATTTGCATCACCGGCATCATAATCAAGATCAAAATAGGAAGGGAGACCACCACGACCATCTTCATTTCCGTCCAATTCAGTAACACCTTTTGAAGTACATATATATGGTGTTGCCTCAATATATTTGTAGTTTGGCTCATAACCACTCTTAGCCGTAAGTCTTGCATAGCTTTCATGTGAGGCCAATGTTGCCGAACTTCCGCTAACGGTGTTGCTAAAGGAAGCATTATATTTTGGGCCTTCAAAATATGTTGCGTACGCTGTTACACCTGACATTACAAAAAATGCCGCAAATAACATTGATACAAATACAATTACTCGCTTTTTCATAATTTTTCTCCTTTCATAAAATTCCGACAATACTTTGTAATCAAGGCTTTTATTTCATGCTATTTACGGTTACCCTTGTTGAGGGTATTACCGCTAAAGCCATAATCACCAATGCAATAATAAAATACGATACCATAATTACTAAATAAACGGGCGTTATATAGAAAAATCGGAAAGAATTATAATATTTTGCCAGCCAATCATAGACCAAAAACTTAAACACCAAATATCCCAATGCAGAGGTCACTATCATCGTCACAAAAATTTCAACCATATACACGATATGAACCTTTCTCCTTGTACACCCGCACAATCGCAATACTGCAAGCGTGTGGATTCTTTCGCCCAATATAAAATGGTAAAATTTTGCAATAGCCAAAAGTACTATTAACATCATCAATATAGAAATCACAAATAACATCTGCGTAAATTGAAACTCTACCGGGTCATACGGTTCGGGCAATTCCCTATACTCGATCCTCGAACCGAAAACGTCACTTGCAGCCTGATTGATTTTCTTTATATCGTCTTTATATAAAACTTTATCAAAAAACAAATTGATATTATATACGGCAAATTCGTCAGGCATTGCATCAAACGGTACGAAATCCCAGTCGGCCGGACCCATACATTTATATTTCTCACCGTAAAGTTCGTAAGTCTCACCAATAACAAACGGAAAAAATATTGATGGCCCATCTTCCATATCAACTCCACCCATAATTACCTTTTCGTCAGAAGATATATACTCCTTCACCATATCGCTCAAATAATAATTATCATAATTCAAACTCGGAAAATACGAATCCGGCAAATATGTAATAATGTCATCAAACAAATCAGCATCAGATCCTTTTTGAATAACCTGTCCCGAATACACAAACAATTGAGCTGAATTTAACTTATATTCTTTGACCTTGCTAAGAAATTCCTTTATCAGTTTCCGAAATTCCCCAACCGGAACAGCTTTCGAGTGTGTTGATGTATCAGTCGGATTTCCGTCTTTATCATATATAAATTTTTCATTGTTTTCAGTATCATAACTTACTGTAAATTCTTGATTTTCCTCAAAAACAAAACTAAATTCTTTACCTTCATCAATAATTGTTTCTTGTTTTTCCTGCGAAAAATTCATATTATATGCCATACCGCACGTAATAAATATTACTACCATGCAAATTATCTGTACAAATACAAGAAAAAAGAACATAACCGCATGATGTTTAATGAATACTCCGATATTTTTGAATGCCAATAAAACAAACCTCATACCACACCACCTCCAAAAGCATTTTGATGCACGGCTATTGTGCAACACAAACACGGTAATTACTTGTTATGGTAATTATACCATATCGTGTAAATACTTTCAACATAATTTTATACGTCATTTGTAACAAAATTTTATGGAAATTTTTGTAAAATTTAAAAAACACCTATTTTTTTATTTTCTAAAGGAGTATAGATATATCCGTCGGAATTTGCAAAGTCATCATACGGAGCCATAAGCACAAACTTACTGTTTGCCGCTGCTACGGTAAGATTACATACAACAAGTATTACGGCTATTTCTATCATAATGAGAATATTAAAAAAGGGATTGCGTGTCACGGAGTAAAAACCGTATTTTATGTATTTCAATTTTATCAACTCCAGTACATTTATTATCAAAAACAAATACATCACTTCAAGTCACACATTGCGGTTACATATTTAATGGCAGGCACTCCGTTTTATGACACCATAACAGTCAACATTTCATTTACGACAATATAACTATAATTTGTTTTCCATATCTCTAATGTTTAATTTTGTTGAGGGTATTATCGACAAAGACATAATCACCAATGCAATAATAAAATACGATACCATAATTACTAAATAAACGGGCGTTATATAGAAAAATTGGAAAGAATTATAATATTTTGCCAGCCAGTCATAAACCAAAAACTTAAACACCAAATATCCCAATGCAGAGGTCACTATCATCGTCACCAAAATTTCAACCATATACACGATATGAACCTTTCTTCTTGTACACCCGCACAATCGTAATACTGCAAGCGTGCGGATTCTTTCGCCCAATATAAAATGGTAAAATTTTGCAATAGCCAAAAGTACTATTAACATCATCAATATAGAAATCACAAATAACATCTGCGTAAATTGAAACTCTACCGGGTCATACGGTTCGGGCAATTCCCTATACTCGATCCTCGAACCGAAAACGTCACTTGCAGCCTGATTGATTTTCTTTATATCGTCTTTATATAAAACTTTATCAAAAAACAAATTGATATTATATACGGCAAATTCGTCAGGCATTGCATCAAACGGTACGAAATCCCAGTCGGCCGGACCCATACATTTATATTTCTCACCGTAAAGTTCGTAAGTCTCACCAATAACAAACGGAAAAAATATTGATGGCCCATCTTCCATATCAACTCCACCCATAATTACCTTTTCGTCAGAAGATATATACTCCTTCACCATATCGCTCAAATAATAATTATCATAATTCAAACTCGGAAAATACGAATCCGGCAAATATGTAATAATGTCATCAAACAAATCAGCATCAGATCCTTTTTGAATAACCTGTCCCGAATACACAAACAATTGAGCTGAATTTAACTTATATTCTTTGACCTTGCTAAGAAATTCCTTTATCAGTTTCCGAAATTCCCCAACCGGAACAGCTTTCGAGTGTGTTGATGTATCAGTCGGATTTCCGTCTTTATCATATATAAATTTTTCATTGTTTTCAGTATCATAACTTACTGTAAATTCTTGATTTTCCTCAAAAACAAAACTAAATTCTTTACCTTCATCAATAATTGTTTCTTGTTTTTCCTGCGAAAAATTCATATTATATGCCATACCGCACGTAATAAATATTACTACCATGCAAATTATCTGCACAAATACAAGAAAAAAGAACATAACCGCATGATGTTTAATAAATACTCCAATATTTTTGAATGCCAATAAAACAAACCTCATACCACACCACCCCCGCAAAAGTATTTTCGTGTACAGTTATCGCGTAACACAAATACAGTAATTATTTATTATGGTAATTATAACACACTTTGTAAACATTTTCAATATAAATTTACAACAAAACGAATAATTTTTGTAAAATTTAAAAAACACCCTTTTGATGTCGATTATCAATTTTATCACAAGCCTCATAGCTGAACAGCATTGATAAATCAGTTATCACAGTTGAACTGCCGTATCACAATGCTTTATTTTCGTATATCAGCAATTACAAAACTATAAAAATTTAATGCAGTAATGCGGGGATTTTCCGCAATACTGCATTATTTTTCATATTATCTTACCGTCCGATATCTCAATTTTTCTCTTACACTTCTCCGCAACACCGAGGTCATGAGTTATAATTATAACCGTCTTACCGTCTTGATTAAGCTGTTGAAAAAGCTCCATTATTTCCGCTGATGTCTTTGTATCGAGTGCGCCTGTCGGCTCGTCCGCAAGTATGAATGACGGATCATTGACGATTGCCCTTGCAACGGCTACTCTCTGTTTTTGTCCTCCCGACAGCTTATTTACAGGCTTTTTGGCAAGCTCCTTTATCCCGACTTTTTCAAGGGCTTCGAGTGCAAGCGTATTTGCGCTGCCTTTTTTCTTTTTGCTGAAATAAAGCGGTATCTTAACATTCTCAATGACCGTATATTCCTCAACGAGGGCAAAGTCCTGCATTACTATTCCGACCTTTTCGTTGCGGATATCCGCAAGTTTTTTATCCGACAATTTATGTACGTCCGTACCGTCGATCGTATACTCCCCTTTTTCAAAGGTATCAATGCAGCCGATAATATGCAGAAGTGTAGATTTTCCCGCACCGGATTTTCCGACTATCGCAAGCATTTCACCGTCCTCAATTTTCAATGATATATCCTTTAGGGCTGTAAACGCATTAGACTTTTTGTAGTTATATGTCTTAGTAAGGTTTTTTATTTCTATCATAATTTCAATTCTCCTTTATCGTTTCAACCGGTGATGAGCTTTTTATTATATTATGCGGCAATATTATTGACAGCAAATACATAACTCCCAAAATACCTATACTGAAAATAAGATTATTCCAATCAGGCGAAAAACCTATCAAATACTCAAGGTTCAATGTTGACATAGCAAATCCTCCGGCTATCGCCAAAATTACAGCTATTCCGAAAACCATAATTATATTCGCACTGATAATCTTAATGCAATCCCTCCAACGGCAGCCGCAAAGGAAGAATATTCCGAATGTTTTCATCTGCCTTATTGTTGACATCGCAACCGAGCCGATAAGTCCGGCAATAACAACAACGACCGCAGTTATCATTATCGGGAGCATACGCAAATAAATGTCGTTGAGCTTTTTATTGCTTTCGTCAACTATGGTTGAAAAATCCCATTTATCCTCCACATAACCTATTGTTTTCAAGTATTCCGTATTACTTTTTATTTGTTCGTCTGTAAGACCTTCTCCGTATGAAACAAACCAATCGCTGCACTCAATAAAACTATATTTATCGGGAGCAATCTCAAAAAGCATTTTGTCTGCAATACAAAAGGAAGGTACCATCGAAACTTCTGTATCAAACGGGAGGTAATAACCAAAAATATTTCTCTCCTCCGGCGGCAAACCGCCTTCATAATCTGCCTCATCATATCCCTGCCCCGGCGGCATATACGTATTATCTGTCAGTATTCCCACCACTTTCAGTTTTCCTGCCGGAGTATCATATACATTTCCCAATTTCGCATCAGTTCCACCGGATACGACAATTTCAATCTCACCGTTTGGGGTCTTTTCGGAAGATGCCCACCTTCCTTGTGCAAGCGGAAGTCTCAGCTTGCCGAAAATTTCATCATCTAAAAGGAAATAATCTATATTCTCGGAAGCTCCATATCTTTCCTCTGCCCCTTTTGGCCCGACCGATTCAAAGAACTCCAGCTTGGCGTTACTGTACACCTTGACATCACCCTCAAGTTTATCCTCAATTAGCTTTATAACCTTTGAGGCATCAATATATCCGCTTTCCTCTCTCAGCTTTTCGACATCACTGTTTTGAGTTTCCCTCCTTAGCCATAGGAGGTCGTTCACATCCATTGCAACTCCGGAATTATTTTCAAAAATATCCTTATATGGCTTATACATCATATTTTTTCCGTTATAAACACCTATAATCGTGTTGGAAAGAATCAAAAGTGCAGCAACTTCAAGTATAATTATCAATGTGAAAATAAATCTGCTGACAATCAGATTATATGCCATTTTAAAATACTTCATTTTCTCAACTCCTTTTCATCTCAACCACGGTTTTTCTTACCATAGGTATAATATTCAATCCCATAATCAGCAGTCCAAAGCCCATATATGCCCCGAAAACAGACATATATACCTTTGTATTGAAGAAAAACTCAAAATTGGGATATAATACCGATATAACGTTCAACAAACAGTAATTAAACAACAAGTACCCTATAATGCACGAAACAGCAAAGGTCAGCACCACTTCTATAAAATAAATGGCAAACATTCGTATTTTACTTGCACCGCAAAGTCCGAATACCATAAGGGTATTTTTTCTTTTTGAGAGCATATATGTATAAAGTCTTGATATATTCAAAAGTATAACCCCTATTATTATAATTGAAACAACATAAATCATATTGTTGAATTGCTTTTCCAACAGAGGCTGCGGTTCAGGTTCTTTCATGCCGATAGGAATATCCGAAAATTCTTTTTTGATTGTATCCGATATTTTTAAAATCTGTTCGTTTGTAACATCATCAGTCAGTTGTATCGTAATACTGTACACAACAAAATCATCGTCAACCGAACTTAACAGTAAATTAAGCGCCGTTCTACCCTCGTCTTCACTCGGATCTCTCTTCTTTACTTTCGAAACAACATATTGGGTATTACCTATTTTCACCTTATCCCCATCTTTACATTCATAAAACGGCACTTTGTACTTACTTGATGTTATAAGGTTGATATATTTTTCCTGTCCCGTCAAATTCGGAAACAAGTTATTTATGTTTTCATTAGTGTCAAAAAATGCCGAATACACCACCATACATTTGTCATCAGCATAACCGTTTATCCACCCGTTACTCAAACCGTTCCCGGCAACTTTTATAACATTATCAAGTTTCTTTTTTATATCCTTATATTTTGGATAGGAAGAATAATCCGTAGTACCATATTCAGAAATAATACTAACATTCTCATTTTCCGTAATTTTACGAAATTCTTCGGTATTATTCAGACCCGAATACAAAAGATCTCCGGTTTTCTCATCAAACACCCGTGCGAACATAGGAGACCCCTCTTCGTATGCACTATCATGCAGTTCATCTGTACCTAACGTTAATATAAATGCCTTTTGCAAATCCGATCTGTCATCTGTCGGTTGAGGTGTCAGCGAATCTATCATGCCGGAAACCGAAAAAACCGCAACTATACATATCACCTGCGAAATAACAATAAACCCAAACAGAAGTGGTTTTGTTTTTATAAAATTCAACATATTTTTAAATATCAATAGTAACCACATAAAAGTTCTCCCTCATAAAACCTGCTGTTTCTTCTTCTCAAAAGGTTACGCTACAGGAGCTCCGGGACGATAGAAGAAGACTTTTAATGAGTCTATAATATCGGAAGTAACACTTGCATTAGAGTACAGATCTCCATAAAATTGCACTTTTAGCGTATAGCCATTCACTATCACACTTCCCGGTGTAGAAACCGTCAATTCAGTACCCGTGTTAAATTTTTGGCTTTGTTGATTATACTTTTTGTTTTGATAATAATATGATGTCTCACACACATATTTAAAACTGTTGTAATGAGTTTTATCGGTCGTAGTAAC
>CANQBP010000043.1 GCA_947589415.1 uncultured Clostridia bacterium | reverse complement strand
GCATTAGAATAACTCCCATGGTTTTTTGCCACGGGAGTTTCGCTTTTCTATATTACGCTGGAGGATTGAGGGGATACTTTTTGACAGGGTATTTTACATTCATTTTATATATTTATTTTCTTTTATGCAAAAATGTAAAGACTGTCGCTCTGCGTTTTTTTACGCTTGTGCGACAGCCCCTTTTGCTTTTCTATATTACGCCGGAGGATTGAGGGGATACGTAAGTCTCAATTGGTCTGATCAAGTCCATATAGTGCATTAGAATAACTCCCATGGTTTTTTGCCACGGGAGTTTCGCTTTTCTATATTACGCTGGAGGATTGAGGGGATACTTTTTGACAGGGTATTTTACATTCATTTTATATATTTATTTTCTTTTATGCAAAAATGTAAAGACTGTCGCTCTGCGTTTTTTTACGCTTGTGCGACAGCCCCTTTTGCTTTTCTATATTACGCCGGAGGATTGAGGGGATACTTTTTTAGCTTGTGCCTGACTTATTTCTTTTCCGGCAACGGTTTTCCAGATAACAAAACCGCAGCCGTCCTTACCGCTTTCACAGGAATATGATTTAGGATATGAAACAATCCTTTTTCCGCACTTCGGGCATATGCCTATACTCGGACGGCTAAAATTAAAGGTTGAAGTATCAACTGAAGAATATGTGTTCACAAGATTGCTTGTAAAATCTGTAATGTTATGCATAAAATCATCCGCACTTGCAGAACCCTTTTCTATATTCTGCAAAGATGTTTCCCAATCCGCAGTCATTTTAGGGGATTTGATTTCTTCGGGAACAACCTTTATGAGATTTATGCCTTTTTCGGTCGGAAGAATATTCCTGCCGTCACGGACGATATATTGTCCTTTTACAAGCTTTTCAATAATTCCGGCTCTTGTTGCAGGAGTCCCGAGTCCTTTCTTTTCAACATCGGAACCCTCAACATAATCATTGTTACCGGCTGTTTCCATTGCCGAAAGAAGTGTATCTTCGGTGTACTGTTTCGGAGGTGCCGTAAAGTGTTCGCTTAACTTTGCGGGGACGGAATCGAAAAATTCAACGGTCGGATTTTGGAAAACCTGTTCTTCCGGCTTATCGGAAGATTTAGTTTTCTTAAAATTCTCTTTAACAGCTTTTTCAAGGGTTTTATAACCCTGCTTAATAATCGTTTTTCCGCTTGCGTAAAATTCATGCTGCTCTGAGCAGACGGTTATTTTTACGGATTCGTAAATATGCGGCTCGGATGTTGCAAGCAGTAACCTTGCTGCGATCAGAGCGAGGATATTTCTCTCACCTGACGGCAGAGCCGCAATATTGGCATTCAGTATTTCCGCAGTCGGTATAATTGCATGGTGATCTGATACTTTGGCATTGTTTATACAGCGTTTAACATCGGGATATATTACATAGCCTGAAAAAATACTAAAGCACTGACAAACCTTGTCAATCGTATCAAGAACTGTCTGTTCCATATCATCGGTTATATATTGACTGTCCGTCCGTGGATAGGTGACAAGCTTCTGTTCATATAGCGACTGTGTATAATCAAGAGTCTGTTGAGCGGTATAGCCGCACATACGGTTCGCTTCTCTTTGCAGGGTTGTAAGGTCATAAAGCTTCGGCGGATTAGAAGTTTTCTTGTCACGCTGAATATTTGTAATAACCGCTTGTTTGCCGTTACAAATTGCATATAGGTCATAGGCAGTTTTATAATCATCAATTCGAGCTGATGAAGCGATAAAATAACCGCAGTCCAGATCTACCGTATAGAATTTTTCCTTAATAAAATTGGTTACCTTAAAATTTCTGTCAACAACCATTGCCAAAAGCGGAGTCTGAACTCTGCCAATATTCAAATGACTTCTGTATCTTACTGAAAACAGCCGTGTGGCATTCATGCCGATAAGCCAGTCAGCTTTTGCTCTGGCAAGTCCGGCAGCGAACAGGTTATCATAGTCACTGTCAGGTTTGAGATTGGAAAATGCCTGTTTTATAGCACTTTCTTCAAGTGATGATGTCCATAAGCGTTTGACAGGCTTATGGCAATTTGCGTAATTGTAGACATATCGGAAAATACATTCTCCCTCTCGTCCGGCATCCGTAGCACATACAATTTCCGTTACATCAGAACGAAACATCAGTTCTTTAAGTATGTCAAACTGTGATTTTGTAGATGTGTCAATCTCAAATTGCCACTCAGTGGGCATTATGGGAAGATTTTCAAACTTCCATGGCTTTTCCGCATACCTCGTCCCGTAAGCTTCGGGATTGGCAAGATGAATCAGATGTCCAACGCACCAAGAAATTATGTACTTATCGTTCTGCATATAACCGCCCTTGTTTTCGGAAACTCCAAGTACGGCGGCAATAGACCTTGCAACCGAAGGTTTTTCAGCAATTACCAGTATCATCTTTGTTTTCCTCCTCTTTTTTGTTGATAAATTCCTTCATCATACGCACGACTTCCAACATATCATCTCTTATATCATCTCTTATATCTATAAAATCGTAAGTCAATTGATTCAATTGATTAATAACTTTATATTTTGAAATCAATTTTTTAATAATGACAATTCCGATAATAGCTACAGAAGATATGGAAGAAACCGCCACAACCAACTTATTGTTTATTTTCATTTTGTTTTCTCCTCATCTTCATTTATTTCTTCGTCATCATCGTATTCGTCCAAATCATCGGCAAATTCGACTTCTGTGTTCTTTTTCTTTCCGAAACCGCCTTTTTTGATTTTGAATATGACAAAAACGATAGCCGCAAGAACAATAACACCTATCAGTATTATCGTGGTCATATCAAAACCGCCGGAGGATTTCTTTTTCGTACTGCTTTCATCGGATGATGGTGAGTCCGGTTCGTCCTCACCGGATGTTTCTTCGTCACCGGATAACTCCTTGCCGACAACTGTATTACCGTCCTCGTCCTTATTCAAAAGAGCCTGAATGTCGTATGTATCTACCTCGTTCAGAAAATATACATTATTTTCAGATTTTGAATGATCGATTATTACATAGAAAATATCACCCGAACGAGTAGTAACGGCAATAAACTGAAACTGTCCGTCATCAGCGATTACCTCTTGAGAAGCAATAAGCTCTGCGTTCCCCTCGGTGTTATCCGAAAAGAGATAATCAAGCTCCGAGTTCTCCAAATCCTTATCAGAGCTTTCCAAAGACGAGGAGGACGAACCGTCAGACACTTCTTCCGGCAGGGAAGTATCAGGCTCAGCTGAAACATCAGAGCTATCAGAATTGCTTGAAACGGCAGCAGGGGAATCAGGTTGATCCTCTGCCGCACCGACAACGGCAGCCGGCATACTGAACATAAGAAAGGCTGTTAAAATTGCTGCCCTTAATCTTCTACTTGTTTTCATTGTTAATTGCTCCTTCGTTGTTTATTTTTTGTACAGATATTCCATTTTCAGGTAGTGATAGCGGTTCGGGCTGCTCCTGCTCCGTTACCAATTCAAGAATATCATTCTTGGTGATATTGGCTTCTTTCAAAATTTTGATAAAAGCCAAATCGTCACCCAGTGTGTCAATATCGACATTATTTTCTCTTACGATTGAAAGAATATCATTCTCCTCAATCTCACGTATCTGACGTTCGCATTCTTTCTTTTGAACGACAAGATTTTTCATCTTTTCGTCAATGTTTTTAATCCTTGCTCTGAGCATGGATATTTTTTGTTTTGAATTCGTCATTTTATTCCTCCTCTCGTTTTATCAGAAAACGTGGTTCAACGCCTGTCGGTGAATTACTCCAGAAATTATCATCATATGAAATCTTTATTTCAATATGCAAATAATTTTTAGAAGCTTGAATATCCCAATTATCAAAACAATGTTTATAATCAGTTACTTTTCCAATATAATCTCCCTCGCTTACTTCATCACCTTGGCTTAGATTTGTTGTTATATTTGCGTAAATAACCTCAACCGGGTAATCTTCACCAAACCAAAACGATATGTTTTCGGAAGACATAATCGATATGCTTTGTGTATCATCATTTATCCAATTAACGTAACCATCGATCATTGAATATACATTTGTACCTTTTGAAGCAAGAATATCCATACCAGTATGATTACTGTTAAGTCCCTCGCAATGTTTGGTGTTCCATTGCTGAATATCATATCCGTAACCGTGATAAATGTTTCCGTCATCAATTAAATCCTGCATATATTTGTTAATCGGTGACCGGAACAACTGATGATTACCATAAGTTTTTATACCAGCACTGGTTTCTTTGGTTAAAAGATTATAAAATTCCAATCGACTTTCATATTCTTCTCCACTATATTTACTCTGCAAAACTTTTTTAATAGCATTTTCAAAACTGCATTTTTTTTCGACAGTGTAATAAAGATTGCACACGGTTACCCATTCATTTTTTTTATAAAAATTAACCAGACAAATATCCTCTAATTCACCGTTCCATTTATGTGTGTCGGCAGGATTTACAACGCAATATATCTGCTTATAATCACTCGTCCAGTAATAACCGGTTCTGTCCTCAAAAATCGGAATACCACGACCATCGACACCATGCTTCCAAACAAACTTATAATACTGTAATGGGTGGGAATTGATGTCATGTATCCAATAAAGAGTTTCATGGTCATTAAAATCAACCACAGCTCCTCTTGTACCGTAAACATTATAATAAACGCTGCCGTTTCGGTAGTAACGATTAACTTCGGAATATTCAACGTCTTTAGTGGAATAGAACGGATAATTTACAACACCGGACGGATCACGAACTATATATCTTTGGTCTTGAATAAAATATCCCGTCTTTTTATCATCATTGTTAGCATCAAGAACCTCAAGTGTGTTATAGTCATAGTGCAGATAACCGTCTTTACAAAATGACTTGATTTCGTTAGGTGCAGATCGAATTTTCATACGGTTTTTCGAGAAATCTTCTTCATAAATTGTCCAGTAATTCTCACTTGAACCGCCGCCGGCATAAAAAGTATAGTTGTTCAGTTCTTTCCAATACGAGCGATTTTCATAAAAATATTCAAACTCATATTCGGTATCGAATAATTGTTGTAAAACTTCGTCATAATCGTTATTCCATTCCCAATTTTGAATATTTCCCTCATCATCATATTCATAATAATATGCACACATAAAAGCAGCGAGCTTATCGAAGTCGAAATCATATGAGGGTGTGTTGTTAAAATATTTGCTCCGTCCAAAATAAAAATTATTCGGATTTTCGGTAAACTCCGATGTATCAACACCAAAATCATTTAGGGCATTTTTCCAATCATCAGTTCCACATCTCAATATTTTTTCGTTGAAGTCGTAGGCTATTTTTGTATAATGCTCAACAGCATATGATATATATCGATCCTCAGCATTATAAGTACCAAGTATATAACTGCTGTTGCCTGCACCGCCTGTTAGTATAAGTAAAATGATTGATACTGTAAGAACAATTCCTATGACAGGTACTAAAATGATACCCAAAAATTTAAAAGCAAACTTAGCAAAATCTGCAACAGCTTTAACTGTGGATTTAGCAGCTCTTTTGGCAGCCTCTTTTGCTTTTTCGGAAAATTTTTTTGAACTGTTATCAATTTTCTTTTTTCGTTTTTTCTTTGCTTTATCCGTTTTTATTTGCAGTTTATTTTCCCGTTTGTGAATTTTACTTCTTTTTGCTTCAATATTTTTATCATGAAGTTTAGTGACTATTTTATTACCTGAACGGATTATGGCTTTCCCCACCCGATAAGACTTATCAATACCTTGCATGAAATCATTTTCCGGAACTTCATTTACAATTTTTTGATAAGAAGAGGCAGTTATTTGCTTGGCTGCTGCACCAACGGGGACAAGGGGGAGAGCGGCGATCGGGATAACCTTTGCACTTTTTTTATCGTACTTTGAAATCTTTTTAAGTTTTTTTATATTTTTTATGTTTTTCTTGTCATATTTAAGGCTCTTTTTTTGAAACTTAACATTTATTTTATTAACCTTTTTTGTCGGGTTTCGTGAAATGCGGAGTTTTTTATCAGCTTCATTAAAACCTTTTTTATTAGAACCGTACCACTCCTTTAATGATTTTCTATCTACTTTACAACATTTGTTAAAATCTCGACGTTCTTTTCGATATTGCTTTAGTTCTTTCCTGTCTGCCTTACGGATTTTTTTAAGGGATCTTAGCTTACCTTTATGACCGTTATAAGTTTGTTTGAGATTAAGATAATTTTTGCGTTTTTTTCGATAATTGATCAGATATTTACGACCGGAGTTTATAGTCTGCAAAGTAGTTAAACTCGCCATTAGTGCTTTTCCGGTATCAATAGTATTGCTTTTATTTTTGAGGTTCTTCCACGTCCGGTTGACGGCGAAAGCACCTGTTTCAATTACAGCTTTTTCTGAAGTCAATAGTACCGAATGTGTTAATTTGCGGGCAAAACTTTTCTTACCTCTGTTAGCAACATCGCCCTCCACAAATCTTTTGGCTTCCGAAACTTTGTGGAATATTCCGTGTGATTTATTTATAGGTGCTTCAACACGAATGAGCTTAATATGTGTTTTAAACTTTCCCGGTCGACTCTGTCGCCGTTCTAATTTGATATGAAATTCTTTTCCTACAAAAGGATTTGTAATTACATCTTTCGCAAACAAAGCAGTTGTTTCTGCCGCTAAAACTGTCTTAACAGCCGCCCTCATAAGAATATTTTTTGACGGAATGCCAACTTTGTGCAGCCCATGAATAATACCCCTATTCCTATACTCGGTATCTCCGTTGCCAATAATATTTTTGGCAGTATCCTTAGCCACAAGGAAAGTTGTTTCTGTTGTTAAAACTGCTCTGACGGCAGTTTGCAGGAGAAAATTTTTATGCGAGGTTCCAATTTTATGCATTTTATGGAAAATACCCCTGTCTTTGTTAAGAGCCATTTTATTCCTCCTTACTCAAACTTTTTCCCCGGTGGGGCAAAAGTTAATTTTCAGATTTCTTACTCTTGGCAAGCCGTTCCTCCAGAAGTTTTCTCTCCTCCGGTTTAGTTGTAAGCAGTGCGTACATAATGGTGTCTTTCGGAAACTTATCCTCAAAAGGCAAAATAGTTTTTCCATATTTAATAATGCCTTTGCCACGACCACTATCCGTAACATATTTGATTTGATTTTCAGAAATATGCAGTTTTTCCTGTAAGATTTCACGGTCGCCTGCCGCTTGATTGAGAAGATAAATGAAATCAGAATTATCAAGAATGTTTTCAATTTCGGGGGAGGTTAATAGATCCTTAACATTCTGAGTAATCCCGGTAGGAACGCCTCCCCATTTGCGAAAACGCTTCCACATCTCAACGCTGTACTTCGCTGTCTGCTCATCACGGAGAAGCAAGTGAAACTCGTCAATGTAATATAGGGTTTTTTTCTCCAATTCTCTGTTAAGAGATACCCTATTCCAGACTTGGTCTTGGAGAATTAACATAGCCATTTTTTTCAACTGCGAACCTAACTCTTTAATATCAAAACAAACAAGTCTGTTTTTAATATCAACATTAGTTCTGTTGTTAAAAAGATTTTGAGAACCGGAAACGTACATCTCAAGGGCATTGGCAACACGTGAAGCTACATCCCCCTGAACTCTCAGTGCTTCCAATAAGTCGGCTAAAATCGGCATTTTTCGGTGGATCGGATTATGTGTAAAGAAGTAATTGTAAACCTGACGTGTTGCCATGTCGATTGCTGTTTTTTCTTCAGCCTCAAGACCAAATCTGCCCCCTATTATCAATTCGCACAATGATATAAGAAAATCTGATTTAGTAGCAATGACGTCCTCATCAGAGTCGTTTTTAATATTTATATCAAGAGGATTGATATATTGAGTACTGTTTGAGGATATCTTAACAACTTGACCGTGCAGATAATCCACGAGATCCGAATATTCTCCTTCGGGATCAACAATAAACATATCAAAGGCAGTTTTGAGAAACCTGTCAATAATTTCTCGTTTCATCGAAAATGACTTGCCGGATCCCGGTGTACCAAATACCAAACCGTTTGGATTTTTTAATTCTGCTCTGTCCGCTAAAATTATATTTCCGGTCAGAGAATTAAGACCATAAAAGCAACCTTTAGGCTGATATATCTCATCTGTCGTAAACGGTATAAAAACAGCTAAAGCCGAAGTAGGTAAGGCACGTTTTAGCGGAATATCATTTTTACCAATAGGAAGAATTGAAGCAAACGCTTGTTCCTGTAAATAATCAAGAGGAAACAATTTACAAGATTTTTGTTGTGTTAATCGTTTCAAACTTTCAATTTCAAGAGTTGATTTTTTTTCGGACTCGGAATAATTACGGACAAGCAAAGTAACGTTAAACAGTCGTTCATTCCTGCTATTTAAGTCTGAAAGTAAATCATTTAATTCGTCAATATACAGCTTAATCTGTTGCGGCAGAATGTCCGGATCATAACCGCTCATGCTTGCCTTTTTCTGTTCATCAATTTTCATCTTCTCCACATCAGATAATTTTCCTCTGACATATTTTAATGCCTTAAGCTGATCAAACGATTCAATATGAAAACTTATTGATATTTGACTTCCAACATTTAATAAATCAATTAAAAACCTGTCTGATAGTTCTCCGGCAAGAATATCAACAGATGTTACACTGCCAATGCCTTGATTTATTTCAAATTTGTTCTTTTTGAATTTTAAAGACATTGGAGCTATAAAATCTTTTGTTGAATAACCACCCTTCTTTTTTAATTCCCAATCGAAAAGAAACTTATCGTCCGAAAAAGGATTAAGTGAACGATACAATGTTTCTAATCTTTGTTTTCCGTCCAAAACGAACGCTTTAACTGAAAATTCCTTGAAAAGAGCAACTATTTCCTCGGCAATTGAGTTCAGTTTTCTTCGTGCTGCTTTCAACGAGGTTTCTGCTATGGAAAAGGTGAGAAATTTTCTTAATACAAAACCTTTGTGATTTTGTGTCTTTAAACGACAAAGCATTGAAGAATATTCTCTTCTGACGGTATTAAAATCATCATTCTGTTCCGGTATTCTTATTTTTTCAAGCTCCTCATCAAGATTTTGACGTTGATTTTCATATGTAAACTCAAAATCTATTGTATTATCAAAATAGTTGAGCAAGTCACACCATTTACTGAAAATGCTGTTTTTATCATCAAATGTAGCTATTTCGTAGTTTGTATCAAAAAATTCAATCGTCCTTGAAAATGTATTCTCTTTTACATAGCAAATGCCGTCTCTCAACATTTCAATATACGGAATGACGTCTTGTGTTGAGGAGTTGTTTTTTAAATTTAATTTTTTAAGCTCTGCCATTCGTTTTTGAATTTTTTTACGTTCTTCTTTGGTGATCTGCGGTTTACTCAAATTACCACCTTCCTACTTTTTTATTTCACTTTGTGAAAGCATTTTTTTGAGTTTCCTGTACTCTATATTTCTCTCAATCATCTCAAATGCATTTTCGGACTGATATGTTCTTACTTTAGGTTTTTTCAAAAAAGCGAACATCAACTTGATTTTTTGTTCAAGATACAGTCCGTTTTTTTTATAAAAACCGCAAAACACAGGCGGTCCTGCCATAATTGCAAGAGCTAAACATCCTGCTTGCAGATCAATTAGATTGTTAAAGATAAAGAAAGCCGGGAAACCGAGCAATATTCCTATACCAAAACAAATTACCTGTCTTTTTGTTAATCCGGCAATAAATTTTTGATTTATTTCTGCAAGATCTTTAGGGATCTTGACAAAATGCTCATTGTGTTGTGTCATTATGCCATTTTTCCTTTCCGACTTTTGCCCCGGTGGGGCAAAAGTCAATAAATAAATTCATTGTGCTGCGAATACAGATTTTGAAATACTCGAACTACGGAAAATTGTAAAAATTAAAGCAACAATAAATCCGAGCATTAAAGCCATACTGCCTGTAATTGACTCAGGACTTGACCCCATATCCGCAAGCTGGGTTACTACATTCCCAAGCAAAACCCTAAAGATAGTAAGTGCAGTCACAATAAAAAATCCCTGAAACGCTAACGCAAGCATATTTTTAAGCCAATTTTTACCTATCTGCCCCCAATCATTATTCATCATGGTAGCCATTGGAATTGGTGATATAGACAGATACATAAAAATTCCAATTATTCGTGAAGCGAGAACAATAATAATTGAACCAAGAACAATAAAAGTTACAATTGATATTAAAAAGGATAATATTAGTAAAATTAGTAAGCCTCCTATATCAAAACTATCAGATGTAAGATTAGCTTTTATTTGCGGATCAAGTGAAGCACTTATAAATGCTTCATCTGATTCAGTGGGGAAAATAGCGTTTAGACCGGATGTAACTGCTTGAGAACCAAAAGAAAATATATTTGTGGCTATATAAAACACATTTGACACAAGCAAAATGCCACAAACAGATTTAATAGTCCATTTAAAAAATATGCTTGTGTCAAAATCCCGAAAATTATTTCCGGCAACAACGTGTTGAATTAGTTCATAAATCAAAACTACAGTTAATATAAACATTGCGATTGGGACAATAGCATTATTGCTTATTGTTTCAATTCCATTCCATATAGGTGTAGCATCAGAGGCTTCTGAACCCGTAAATTCTACTGGAGAGTCAGATAGAAAGTGTCGCATAGTCGATTGATTATCCTCTCCAAACGTATTATTTAATGTGCCTAACGTGTTCTCTAAAGAACCTATAACAGCATTAGACAACATATCCTTAAACCAATTGTTAAGTGCGTCCAAAGCGTCTTGTATGATATTCCAACTCAATTTTCATCACCTCTTTTTGGTGAAATTATTAACATATCAGCCCATTGCACCCGTCATCATATCACCTAACACAGGAACAGCTGTTACTGCTAAAATAATCAAGGCAAGACCAGCCATAAGCTGTTTCATACCTTGAGATTTTGCCCCAGCATTATCATTGCCGTAGCCCTCAATCAAATTTACTACACCCCAGATACCCAAACCCGCACCTATTAGTATGATGACTGTTTTCAATACAGTGATCGTTGTACTGATAAAACTTGAAGTATCAACTTCACCGGAAGGGGTTGAAGGTGCTGCAAACACGGTAATAGCAGACAATGACAGTAAACACATTACAGTTGTGACAATAAGTATTATTTTTTTTGCAGATTTTGTTCTGCTCGAAAGTTTTTTATTCATTTTAAATTTTCCTTTCATTCGATTATTTCAACCACGGAGTTGCGGTTGAGATGTACATTTTGTTTATTTTTTATCTTTTTTTCTTTTTCCTCATAAATTCTATTCTGTTTGAGGACAAAGTTTTGAATATTAAAAATATTCTTCTTATCATAATCTAAAAGCTGCTTATATCTCTCATGCTTCGTGATATCAAATTTCTTTGACAGAAAGGGTTTGACACCCCTAATTTGCAGAATACACTCTGAATTATCCATAGTTGAAAGCTCATCTAAGGTTTTCAATTCTCTGCCGAGCTTTTGATAATTCATAGAAAAAGACTCACTCTGACCACGAGTTCGAGAGGTGTTATATAAATAAATAGTTTCCTTTCCAAGACTCTCCGATATGTCTTTAAGCGTTGTTTTTTCTTTGCCGCCAAGAAAAAGCATGGTGTCGCAGTTACCCTCGATTGTTTCGGCATTGTCCTTGTATTTAGCTTTAAGCTGTGATTTTGTCTGTAGAATAATACTTACAGAAATTTCACGGCTTCTAATCGTAGCAATTAACTTATCAAATTCGGGAATTTCCCCGATATTAGCAAATTCGTCCAATAGACATCGAACATGATACTTAAGACGTCCCGAACCGTCAGGATTGTTATCTGCTTTAGTGCAAAGAAGATTAAACATCTGCGAATACATGATTGCTACAAGAAAATTAAACGTAGCGTCCGTATCGGAGATTATTACAAAAAGAGCTGTCAGTTCATCACCAATTTTATCAAGCTGCATTTCATCTCGGCTTGTTATTTCCAAAATACGGTCAATGCTGAATGGAGCAAGACGTGTTGAGCAGCTGATAAGAATTGACTTAGCAGTTTTTCCGGCAGCAAGTTTATATGCCTTGTACTGCCTTATTGCAAATCTTCCCAGAGATATCTGCTCCTCTTGAGCTTCAAATTCCATGAGATCCCTGAATTTCTCGTTTTCTTCTTCAAACTCCTCATTCTCGTCCCATGTATTTTCTATCCACTTTTCGAGATAATAAAAGCTCCAGTCCATCGCATTTTTAAAAGACTCATCATCCTCTCTACACTCCGAGTCGTTAATATACTCGATAAGTGTCTGAAAGTTTAATTCATCCTTATCCAAAGTTGTAAACATCAAAGCTATGTATGAAGTGTATAACAGCTTTTCAGCTTTTACCCAGAAATCATCGCCCCCCTTTGCGTCTTTTGAGGTGGTATTTTTGATAAGAACTTCAACAAACTTCAATATGTCCTGCTCACGGCTTTCCGGTCGAATATATTCAAATGGGTTGTAATGCATGGATTTGCTGAAATCAACAGTGTTAAAAACACGAATCTTATACGGCTGATATTTAATGCTTCCGTCAGGCTGTTTAATCGGTTTTCCACGCTGTAACATCTTACCGCATTCCACAAGCACCGTTCCCTTTGGATCAGTGACTACATAGCTACTGTGCATTTGCATAAGGTTCGGCTTCACGTAGAAACGTGTCTTACCCGATCCGGAACCACCGACTACCTCAACATTCTTGTTTCTTGCATACTTTGGAGAAGACGGTTTCCCCATAGTAAGCCGTTCCGACTGTGTCAGTATTACGTTGTTATAAAAATCTTTCCTGTCCATGTATGGCTCAATATCTTTCGATGAACCCCATTCCGAACCACCGTATTCTTTATCATGTTTATATTTCTTTGCGTGCTTTTTCTTATAACTCATAAAGAGCTTGAAAGCTGCAGCAGCAGCTATACCAAACAGAATATCAACTACATGAAAACTTGGTATGGGATTCCCGAATGCTTCGGAAAAATTATTAAAAAACGGTGTTAGTTTTGTGTATAAGTCATTTCCGGGGGCTGTTCGAAAAGCAAAGCATAATTTATCCGCTATCCAGAAAAACAGAACAAGAGGGATGTTTAGAAGTATAGTTTTTTTAATTTTTTCACTATCAAAAGTACCCAAATTAAAATCACCTCGTAATATCCGAGTGCGATAAGTGCCTTTCTTTACTTTGCTCGGCGGCTTTTGCACTGATCACTTTTGCATTTTTGTTAATCTGCTCCCGGTTAAAAACATCTGATACCGACTTATCGCTTGACTGTTTATTTAGGGAAACACTGAATAAAACAAAGTATTCCGAGCCCAAATTAATATCGTGCCAAATTATTTCACCAATTCGATAA
>CANQBP010000042.1 GCA_947589415.1 uncultured Clostridia bacterium | reverse complement strand
CATTGCAGTGGCTTGTGACGACACCTCTTTATAATATCGGCGAGCATGTTTATAATCTTTCGGATGAATACAAATCCAGACATATGGAAGTTCAGTGGTATATGATTACCGGACTGCGTCATAGACTTGTTCATAATTATGATGGTACAAACTGGAATATAATTGCTGATGTTGTTTTTGAGGAACTTCCTGTACTTGCTGAGCAAATACGGAAATTGTTGGAAAGCTAACATTGATTTATCGTATATATTTATGGCGCGGGAAGGAACTTTGATAATCGAAAAAACCTTAGCACGAAATGGGCTCCGGCGGCTCGCCGGTCTACATTTTGTCTACAAAAAGTCTGAAAACGACAAAGAATATACAGAATACAAAGAAAAAATACGCTATATATTGTGCCTAAAAATCATTATGTAAACTATATATAGAATCATTCATCGAGTGGGAATGAAAACATTTGTTCTAGGGCAAACCCGTTTATCCTAATTCGGGACAAATCACTATCCTTATCGACTTAGAAATATCAACAAAATTCACCAATAATTATGATAATTTTATTTTCAAATTTACTCACAAAAAACGAAACGGTTAGAGAAAATAAAGGGTTTGTCTAACGAAAAGTGAATAATAAAAAGTAAGAGAAATGACCTTAACGTGCTTTGATTAAGCATCTGTTAGGGTCATTTTTTTCAATAAAATTGTGTTTTAGATGAGTGGTAAATTACAGTATATAATTAAATACAAAATATAAGTGACTATAAATTTCTATAAATGAAAGGCTGAAATCAGAAGCATTGCTGAACGGAAAGCAGGTGCGTTACAGAATGCAGACAAGAGTTGAAGTCGAGAAGTTGCATAAACAAACCGGCGGTCCGGATATGTTTGCCGTATTCAGCAAGGGTGAAAATGGGCAGGAAAAAAAGCACAATGTGGCATTTAAGGTGGATGATGAGCAGAAGATAGACAGCATAATAGGCACACAAAGCAAGCCGAAATTCAGGAGGTAACGTTCCCTAAGCATTTTTGAATAAGCAGATCTGGGACTTTAAGTCCCGGATGGCAAAGCTGACCTAACGGCTATGGGGAGAAAGGAAAAAATATGAAGAATTGGTATCTTGCTACATACAAGAAAACAGACGGCACTTATAGCACAGCTTTTGTCTTGAGCGATAATGAACCCAAAGCAAAGGAACATTTCAAAAACTATGATATGGCATCTGTCCGTATCGCAGCAGAGGACGAGATTTACCACTACCGCAGCAAGGGCTGTCCGGTTGTGGAGCTTTGAATAACAGAATAAACAAAGGAAAGCAGGAGTATCAGATTTTGATTAAAAAGGCTGATGCTCCTGCTATTTTATTTCTTGTTCGGTTTTATTGAAAAGGTCACTGTCAAAGAATTCTCTAACGGAAATGTCCAGACCATCACAAATAATCTTTATCGTAACAACGCCGGGATTCTTGCTTTTTGAATTCAAAAGACTGTAAATTGTCGATGGAGAAACACCGCACAAATTGGCAAGACCGTTGATTTTGAGGTTTCTTTCGCTGCATAGTTCCTTTATCCGTTCTGCAACAGCTTCTTTTGTATTCATATACAGCCCTCCCACGATTATCATTACCATAATTGTATAAAAATATGGGATATATCGTGTGGGACATATCGTAATTATTAAAATAAAATGCTATAATTACGATATATCCCATATTATAAAGTGAGGTTTGTAAAATATGTATAATAAAGAAAAGACTTGTTGCTTCTTTGGACATCGAGAGGTCACACATAATATCAGAGATAAGCTGACATCAATAATTGAAAAGCTGATCACAGAGGATGGTGTTACAGACTTCTATGTCGGTCATCAGGGACAGTTTGACACTATGGTTTATTCTGTTCTTAAAGAGCTGAAAGCAAAATGTCCCCAGATTAGGTATACCGTTGTTCTCGCTTATCTACCCGATGAACATATAAAAGAATTGTATGGTGAAGATACTATTTTTCCTGATGGTCTGGAAACTGTTCCGAAGAAGTTCGCTATATCAAAGCGGAATGACCGGATGATCGGGCAGTCGGGTTTTGCAGTTTGCTATGTACATAAGATTACGGGCGGAGCTGCGAAGTTCAGAGAGAAGGCGGAGAAGAGGAAATTACAGATAATAGATGTAGTGGATTAAATGATGGTCATTTTATTGTACAAGTTAGAAACTTTAAAATAAATCAGAAAAACACTTGACAAAATCTTGCTAAAATGTTACAATGAAAAAAGGGGAGGTGATATATATGGCTGCAAAGGACACAAAGGAAGTTTTTGATTTGTATTTTAAAGATATTCCCTATGATACAGTAAGGAAAAGTAGACCACAGGTTGACAGACCGGAGGTTTATGCCTATGAAACAGAACTCGGCAAACAAATATTTGATATGGACGTGGAAGAACTGTTCGGTTTGATTCTGTCGTTTAATAAAAAAAGAGAATTTGGTGACAGTAATTTTAGTATCTCTTATAGTTCTTATGACCAAATCGCTTCGACATATCGCTCAATTTGGAATTTTTATATTGACAATATTGAAATCATTAGAAACCCGTGGAACGATAAAAGAATGCGTGGAGCTGCCGCAACAAAAAGGCTTGCCGAGTCTAAAACACCGTTCACATATGACATTATCGAAAAAGTCCTTTCTAAAATAAATCAAGATTATGAAGATACCGATTATGATTATGGGAAGTATTTGGAATGCTTAGTTTTGCTTTTCTATAACGGATTTGCGGAAGTACAGGAAATCGTATTACTAAAGGAAGATGCCATCAACTTCAAAACACACGAGGTTCGTCTTCCGGGTAGAACAATTCGTCTTTCTGATAGATGTTTTGAATTGTTAGAGTATATTCATGGTTTAAAGGAAATAAGTGCGCCTCGTGGGAAATATGCTGCCGTACCTTATCAGGACGGATATTTTAAAATTGCGATAAGGGCGAAAGAAGTTGAAGCATTTCAGAAAAAATCTCTTGTCGAAGTCGGTGCAATGCTTACTCGCAAAATCACAATGAATATAAGAAATAAGTATGGCATTGATATTAACTATCGTATTGTTTACCTTTTAGGATTCTATGACTATATAGTAAGTAGAGCCGGAAAGGAAAGGACAAAAGAACTTATAATGTCTGTTCGTAATAGTACCGATGCGCATGAATTGATGAAATACGCAAAAGAATATGGTGTTGTTGCTGAAAATGTTTCTTATATTAAAAAACTTCTAAGACCGTTTATTTAGGTCTGAAAATCGTAGGCTGTAAAAGCAGCCTTCGGTTTCGAGTGAAAAAATTAAGTCAGAAAAACCAATGGAAGGAGTGGTAAAATTGCCACGATTTATGATTTCAGATGGGCATGGTCTATATCTTCGTAGAGATGCTTCCGGTAACTATTAAAACAATATGGGCAAGAAGAAAGTGTGTCGAACAAGGTGAGGTACTCGTTGAGGATACCCATATATTCCTGCTTAAACATCTGCCCGTATTCGCCCGGTACTCCGTTGTCGTCATTGTCGTATTGCCGGCATTTTGCCGCCTCGTCAATTTGATACTGTTGTATTTTAAAATTGAATTACATTTCACACTTCCCTTAATGCCAGAAATCGGCAAATGTGATTCCGTGCAAATTATCGGCAAGTTAAACTACACCCACATGGGAATATATTTTGTATGTCGTGGTGCAGTTTCTTCAAGTTTTTTTAATCAGTTTGTTCTCACAAGATTCTTTTCTTGAAAGTAATGAAAAGTTATCAAAAATTATAATTAAACCAGAAAAAGTATTGACAACTTATAAAAGATGTGTTATACTAAATATAGTAAATTAAAAAACAACTAATTTACAATAAATAAGAAAGAGGTATTTATATGGAAATTAAAGTTATTAACAATGTCCCCAATATCAAAGTTACTGTAAATAAGTCGGAGGATGGTAATTTTGACATTTTGCTTACCGAGAACAACAATATTACTCTTGGAAGCATAAAACCCGGTTCTACCGTGAAGTTGAGCAATCGTGAATATGTTGTACTTGGTCATGGTGCTGAAACTACGGCTATTATTGCGAAGGATAATGTTAAAAAAATGTGTTTTGGAGACAATTGTGACTATACTACCGGTGATGTTCGCATCTTCTGCAATGGTGAGTTCTTAGATGAATTATCTGAGGTGGTTGGTGTAGATAACATTATAGAACATACCGTTAATTTGGTTGCCGATGATGGTACTGGTAAAAATAAGGTCTGCAAAGATAAAGTATCTTTTCTAAACACAAAAAACTATCGCCGTTATCGTAAGTTTTTTAAGATATGTGACTATTTCTGTGGACTGTTACAAGAGCTGCTTAAAGTAATTATTCTGATCGTGAGGTTAGTTATATTGATCCATTTGGGCTTTTAAGTTGGATAAGTTGTGATGATCTTTTCGGTGTTTGTCCGTTTTATATCTTAAATTCTTCCGTCTCAATTTCTTATGGTAAAATAAGTAACAAACTAAATTGATTTTTATTAAGTCAGAAAAACCATTGGCAAATAACAAAAGACATGGTATAATAAAATGCCCGTCTTTTGCTGAGTTTTTTCGACAGACTGAACTACCCGCTAGACGGATGGATGTTTATTTTATCGGGTTGTTATTGCAACAAAACCTTACTTAATACAAAAAACGGCATAGCCTCGTTTCACGACTATGCCGAATTTTTTGGAGATCATAAATCCCTTAGTTGTACCGCCTTTACAGGTGGGGTGGTATATCATGTTTGTTATCCGGATTTCATACAGATCAATCATCAAAAAATGTGAGTTGACTCTTCAAAGAAACAAACTCAAGTTTATGGTTTCCGGTGGTTTCTGTGTGACTTATCAAATTGTCTGTATGTAAATGTGATTTATTGCTGTATAGTGATCTTCTCATAGAAAGCTGATAGATTAAATCAAAGTTATTTGTAATAGAGCTTTGTTTTAGGTCGGAAAGGCAAATCAACTGTGTTCGGAATTTCTTTGTAATTTCGATCAATGATTTTACCAGATGTTCGGAGGAAGCCTCACCGAACGGATTATCAACAAGAAATACAGAGCGGATGTTGCCTTTCTGGTTGGCAGTCGCCTGCCTTCTCGTGTAATCTGCAAGTGCGGAATAGGCAATGAAATAGGTGATAAAACGCTCACCGCCCGAATATCGTGATTCCCATTTTTCAAGTCTGCTGTTTCTTTCGTCCTGCAATATCTTCAAAACACGAATCTGTACTGTCTGTAAATTTGTATATGTATGGAAGATCTTCAGATCGGAATAGCAGTTGCAAATTGCATCATAGAGCTTGTTTTCTTCTTCGGGATGTGCAGTAAACCGTTCTCTTAGGTGCAGTGTAACCTCGTCCGTCAGATTGGCGATACGCTGTTCTGCCTGTGAATCGGATACCTCCGGAAAAACAATCTCTAGTGTTTTCCAACGTTTTCCCTGTAATGTCACATAGGAATTTGATGAAATATCCTGAATTTGTTTTGTCAGAAATGCGGCGTGTTCATAGATCTGACGTATGATATGCATACGGTTGTTTTCAATATTTGAAAGTTCCGACCGTAATATACTGATTTCATCTTGAAGCATTTTTTCCTTGGCATTGAGCTGCTCATACAGATAATAACAGGATTCATAAGTTTCACAGTCCTCAAAGCGGATAGAAAGTATATCCGTGACCCAATTCTCCTTGTTTACGGAATCTTTTTGCAGCTCTGTATAGACGGATTTCATATGCCGGAATTTTTTTTCGGCATCTGCCTTTTTTGCATTGAAATCAAGACATTCGGAATCGATGTCGGTTTCTTCTGTAACCGGTGTCAGACTGCGGTCTTGCAAAATTCTGCTGTCAACGAGTTTTCCCAGTGTTGTCTGACGGGATAAAAGTTCTTTCAATGCTTTTCTCGCAGTATTTTCCAGCAGGTCTGCTGCTTTCTTTTTTGCATTATTCTCTTCCGTTCTTTGTGTATAATTTCCCTTTATCTGCTGTATAGGCAGAGGTTCATGCATACCTGCCTGTTCAAGCTCATGATTTGTTTTTTGAAGTTCCTCATGCAGCATTTCCGCCTTGTATTCGGCTTTTTCCGTATCTCCGCGATAACGTATGAGTATATTTTTTTCATGCTCTTCCTTTTGCTCCAGTTCTGCAAGCCTTGCGGCATCAAACGACATCGGAATTTCTGCTTCATTCAGATCGGGAAACCGTTTGAACAGTTGTTCCTTATTGTAGGTAATGGTTTTTTGAGATTGCCCGCAAATTTCGTCCAGTTCCTTTCGTGTCTTATTCTGTTTCTGATAAAGCGGCCAATACTCCATTTCCAGTTGTTCCAATTCTCCGCTAAGCAATTCCCCGGTGGCATATTGTACATAACGGTCCATCTGTTTTTGTGCATCGTTACGGTCATGTTCCGTATCTGACTGTTGTTTATGAACCTGCTGACAGGTTTCGTTCAATTCATCCAGATGCTTTTCGCAGGTATGGATATCTTGCAGAACCTGACTTGCCTCACGTTCAAGTCTTACAATCACCTGATGTTCCTGTGCTGCTTTTGCGAATAATTTTATGTACTCTGCAAAATCGGAAAGTTGCTGCTTTGCCTGTTGTACATTCTGTTTTGCACGTTCGGATTCATTAGACAGCGAGGCATATCTGGAATTCAGCATTTCGTTTTTTGATTTCAATTCATTTCTTTCCTGTAATAATTTTGTACGATGTTCCTCGGTTTCATGCAATGTATGCTGCAATTCATCTACTGTCAGTTTTGTCAATGTAAATTTTTCGATTTCGCTTATATCGCTTTGAATGTTTGTAAGTTGTCCGTTATATTTCCTGATTTCGGAACGCAGAGCTTCACGCCGCTGTGTCAGCTTCTGACCGTAATTCTCCCTTGTTTCGGGATCCATGCTCTCACGGTCATAAAGACTGTATAACCGTATTTTCCCGAATTCTGTCATATTGGCAGTCCTTTTCATATCAAAGTCGATATCTCTTTTTCTGAGAACAGGGCAGAGCCTGTCCGAAAATGCATCATCGGGAATTGTAAGTACCTTATCATAATCGGCATCGCTTACAAGATAACAGTAGGGGAGAAGTTCATTCTGTGACAACAGTTGTTTCTGAAATTCGGGATTTTGCTGTTTCAGATAGGATTCCCCGGTCTGAAAAGAAATGCCGTTCTGCAACAGTAGTTTTGCAAATTGCGGTGATGTATGCAGACAGTCATTACGCAGCTTTTCGAGTTTGTCTTCAGTCTGTGTAAGCTGTTGTTTTACTTTGTCCGATTCAGCCTGTAAATTACTGTAAAGTTCTTTTATGCGAATAAGGTTTTCTTCCTTTTCATAGAGAAATCGTTCATCAATTTCATATTCTGACAAAATTTTTGTCATTTGCTCAATTTGCTGCTGATACGATTTCAACAATGTACCCTGCCGTATAAGTTCTGCCTGATTTTCATCTATCTGTATATCGGATTTTTCCTGTGTTTGCTGATTAAGTTTAAGTTCCTGCAATGTCTGCTGCATTTGCTGTACAATGTCTTTTACACGGTTATTTGCCTTTTCCAATTCAATATTCAAATCATTCTGTATCTCCTGCACACTTTCCGGCAATAACTCACCTATGATATTGGTTTCAGGCACTTTTCCGATTTTCGCCTGATAATCTGAAAGTTGCGCTTCCAACTGTTCCAGTTTCTGTTCTGACTTTGCTCTATGTTCAATTATTGTGCCTTTTTTCTCCGACAGTTCTTTTTGTTTCTTCTTACATTCTTTTTGTTCACATGAAAGCTCTTTGAGCTGTTCACGCAGTTTCATATAAAGTTCGGCAGCATTTTCCACAGCACGTTTATAACTGATATACAGCGTATATCCGAGATTTTGCAGACGTTGTGCAGCATTCCCCCGTTCAAGTGTAAGCTGCTGATTACGTGCCGTCTGTAATTTCTGTTCAGCATATTTTTTGGCACTCATGTACTCCGCCGCCTGCATAAGACGCCGTGCCTTTTTTGCATTTTCTGCTTTTTCTTCATATTCCGAAATCTGAGATTTCAAAAGTCTGACTTTTTCTTCGGCAGACTGTAATTCTGCGGTAAGATTGTGGTGCTGCTCCGAAAGCTGCTCAAGCCGGATATGGTTTTCCTCTTCACGGCAGAGATTCTGTTCATTTTGTGCCCGGGTCATTTCCTGTTCTTCCTTTTGACAGCATAATTCGGTATGAAGAAACATTCCTGCAAGTCGGCGTTCCTGCTGTTCTTTTTTGTCAAGAGCATCTGTGTAAGTATGAAATACCTGTTCAAATTTCTTCAGCTGTTCTGCAACATCCTCTGCCTGTTTCTTTTCACGGAGTTTCTGATCACTCGCAATCATCGGACGTGTCAGATTTGTAAGTGCATCCATTAGGGTACTGCGTTGTTCACGGTGGGTATCGCTGATTTTTTTCAGAATCCAGCGTTCAAATAACAGATCTGATGTTGTGCAGGATTCAAACAGTTTTCCCATACCGCCGCCGTTTTCAGCCTGATTTACGGTTTCCAGAAGTGCCCATTCCTCGGGAAAAATATTGTGCTGCCGCAGATGCACCTGATAGTCTTTCTGCTCCTGTTTACGGAATAAAGAAAATTCCGGATGCTGTTTGTTATATTTCTTGAGAAGTGTCCAAACCTCATCATAGGTCGGATATTTTGCATTTCCGTTTTTTTCCGGAAGCAGCGGTATATTTTTAATGTCAAATGCATTTCCTTGTGTATAGGTATGCGTGAATGTAAAATATTTCAGTGATCGGATCGGTTGTGCATCCTCCTGTTCAATACGTGTTACGCTCATGCATATTCCCGTGGTGAAATATGTTTTATCTTTTGTATTGTCAAGAAGCCATTCTATCATCACGAAAGACGGGTGCTGATCCCCGGTCAGATAATCGGTGATTTTCCATTTACCGATACTCATATTCGGTCTTATAGGCTGGAACAGTGTTTCCACAATAACAGTCTTTCCGTTGCCGTTTGCCAGGTTCATGAGAGCATTGCACCCGTCATAGTAGTTAAACATTTCGTCAGAGATTTCCCTGTTATCATAGCGGATATTAATGATCCGTACACGGTTAAATACCGGCATGATTTACCTCCTTTTCAAAAAGTGCATTAATTTCCTCTACCCGTTTATCGCTCAGATAGTAATAGGTCATCAGGTCAATAAGCCGCTGACGCGGACGTACTTCATCTTCATCATCACGGAATTCCATAAGTTTATGCCTTTCAAGAAACCGGCAGGCTGTTCGTACAATTTCTGTTTTGTTCTTTCTGCCTTCACTAAGGATTATGCTGTCCTTCCATTTCTCTGCAATCTTGTGAAAGTTGATCTGTACATTTTCCAAATCTTCTTGAGAAGTATCGGCAGAAAACCGCTCATCTAATTTTTCCACAATATCCTTGATACGAAGTGAGGAGGCACGCTGCGGTTTGCCGTTACGACTGCCGAAAAACATCCACAGAATTACCATGATAATATAGCATTGCAGATAGGCATCTGCATTACGTGCAACAGAAGCGGTATGTTCCCTCAATTCTCTTAGCCGAACACTGAACATATCATTGTCCGGAAGAGGTATCAGATATAAATCATGTGGTGTACGGAGCAGATGAAACGACCACTCCTCCTCAAATACTTCCAGTTCTGACCGCACATTATCTTCCTGTGCCGCAGCAAATAATTCGGGATTTTCCCGATCATTGATATTCCCATTCATAATCAGATTTTGCATAATTCTTATGGCATCACGCATTATTTTCCACCTCCGTTGAAAAGGACAGATTATGCATTTCAATTGTTTCCCGGCACCGCAGACCGGTCATGGTATCACGGAATTCCGCTTCCAAATTGACAACTTCGCCTGAAGGTTTTATGGTAATACGGCGGATACCGTATAGACTGCTGTCCGTTTCCATGATCTGAGTCAAAGACCATGAAAGATCAAATTCACCCTGACATTCGTTGTCAAAATGCGGTTCTTCTTTCCATGCGGTCACATCTACACACCCCAGTTCAAATAGACGGAGCATTACAAGAAAGAAACGTTTTTCTTCCGCAAGCAAAGCTGTATCGCATTGCTCGCAGCAGAAATTCCAAAAATCTTTCAGTAAAAAAGGCGAACTGTGTGTTGAGGCATATTGAAGAAGAAGTCGTATGGTTTCCGTATGTGCCGTATTCCGTCTGTGTATGTAATCCGAAACTTTCGCATTGTCTTCCAGCGGTTCGGTACTCTCCACATCGTCACCCTGTACAATTTCACGCATTTCCTGAGGGCGATAAAATAGATCGATACCGAGTGTATGAGGTATTTCAGGCAGCATTAACGGATTCATAAGCATTGCATACAGTGCGGAGATTTCATGACGGTTATTTTCGTCATATTGTTCCAAAGGCTGCAAAATAGTTTTCTCCATATCAAAACAATGTATACGATGTGTAAGCAGGGACTCACGCAGAATTTGCTGATAAATCTCTCCCAGTTGACTGCTCTGTGACAAAAGCTGCCGCTGTTTTTGCAGAATGGTTGTGACATTCCGTTCAATACAGAATAAATGTTGTTTTGCTTCAGCTATCTCAAAGGTTTGTTTTTCTGTCAGTGCAGTCTGTGCTGCGATTTGACCGTGGGCACGATCCAATGTTCTCCTGATTTCCTGCATTGTTTCATATTCATCATGCAGCATGGCATGAATACTGTGTATGATTGCATCAAATTCCTCACCGGAGGTACTGCTCTGATCATATCGGAGTCGCCGCTCAAACAAAAGTATTTCACTGCGTTTTTCATTAAGCATACGAATCAGTGCCGAACTCTGTGCCGAGGCTTCCGAATAATTTCCTTTTTTTATCAGTTTTTCCAGACGGATTTCCTCCATCTGAAATCCCAGCTCATCATCTACCTCTTTGGAACGGAACAGCATATCAAAGCCCTGTTTTTCCAAAACATAGCAAATTTCGTCATCATCATCGACCATATCCTTAATCAAACGGACGGACTGATTTTTCATCTTTCCCTCCATATATTCCATTATGCCGAATGAAAAACCTTCCCCTTTATTTTGAAGAATATCCTTTACGATATACCGTGTAAGCTCACGCAGCTGTTCAGGACTTAAATGTTTCTGATAACACGGAAGAATATCCGATAAAAACATTTCAATATCTTCAAGTGTACATTTTCTCTCATCAGTAAGAGTGCGTTCCATGATATGTATAAGAACGGAAAAAATGATATTATCCATTTCGTTTCCGTCAAACCGGCTTTCTATTTCTCGATTGCGGTTTCTTCTGCATAACACCGAGGCAATGCAGGCAACCAGTTCCATTCGTTTTGAAAAGCCTTCCAAATATGGTATCATACTGCACACTCCTATCTGCTGTGTGATTTCAAGATTTGATAATTTAGAATTTCCTGTGGGATATAGTACCCGTCCTCCATAAGCATTTTCAGCCTTACAGCGGTGTTTTCGGAAAAGTATCCGTAAAATTCCTCGGAATGTGCAGGATATTTCTGCTGCTTTCCGATACGGTACATATTATCATCATGTACCTTTTCGAGCCGCTGCTCAAACAGACGAATCATTTCCCGATATGCGGGCAGAAACGGCTGCACCTTTAATGTTGTATTCAATTCTCTGACCGAAAGAAAAAAACCGATTCCTTCGGGATCGAGATCGCCCCAATAAAATACCGTACCATAAAAAACTCTGTCGAGATTAAGATATTGCTCAAGAGAGCTTGTTTTTTTTGTAATCTTATTTCCCTCTCCGTACAAAAGGCAGTCCACAGGGGTATCAAAAAAGCAGTATGACCCGCATTCAAGCATGAGCTTACGCATTGTAAACCATGAATCTTTGTTCTCTATGACAAGAACATTTGCGGGTGCAGATGTTCTGCGATACTCAAAAAACGGTTCCGGTGTGGGATAAGTATTGAGATGTTCCCATATGCCGCATTTTTTAAGCAGCGTAATATTTTCCTTTTTGTCCAGTATTTTTTCGTTCCCCCAAATCGCATATGCACGTTCATTTTCTGACATCGGAGAACTCAAAGTTTCGGAATGGCTTTTTAAAAATTCGCTCAGCGGATATAAAATATTACGGTCTTGTACATACCTGTCCGGATTTTTGCGTAAATGTTCTGTATCAATCCGATAATGCAAAGAATCGATCTCCTGTAAAACAGAACTATTGTCCGTTTTTTGAGAAAGAATACGATATTTTTTATACAGGGGCGGATTAAGACCGTTCTGTTTACTTGCTATAATCGGTGAGATGATTTTAAGCTGTTCCAGTTGTGCTATCAGATACAAAAGATCATCATAGGAATCAACCTGAAGAAGTTTCTCCAGTGTCAGCAGGTCGAATTTACTCTGATTAAGTGACCGCAATTTTGAAATTACACTTTCTATATTTACCGACATGATTTACTCCCGTCCGACTTTTTTCTTTCGTTTACATTTTACCATAGCTTAATTTAAAATTCAATATATGTATAATATGTCCTCAGGGTTTTTGAATGAGTAAAATCATTCAAAAACCCTGATCAAAGTTGCCCATAATGAAAAGATGGTTTTTTACGAGATATGCGGTTTAGAAAGAGCAAAGGACACAAGTCCCATGTCTATTACCACTTTGTGGACATAATTGAATGTACGTAAAATTAAAATGATTATTTTTATTGCAGGAGTTCCTTATACAGGAAAAGCAAAATTGACACAAGTCCGTTTATCCTAATTCGGGGCAAATTTGCTATCCGCATCAATTTGCAAAAAACAATAAAATTCACCAACGGTAACAATTTTTTATTGCACATTTAACCATGAAATCGGTTTATTTTATATCAATATCAAGCGGTTCATCGAGATGTTCGGATACATATTTTCCGTTTTTCTTTCTCTGACGGACGCACTCGGTGAGGAGATATTCTATTTGCCCGTTAAGAGAGCGAAAGTCGTCCTCGGCCCATGAGGAGAGAGCGTCATATAACTCTTTTTTAAGTCTGAGCGGAATTTGTTTTTTCTCGCTCATTTTCCTCACACCCTTTCTATAAATCTGTTGGCAGCTCCTGATAAATAAGAGCTGCCAATAAATAATTTAATACAACGAACCCGAATTTACAACAGGCTGCGCATCGTGATTTCCGCAAAGTACTACAAGCAGATTTGAAACCATAGCTGCCTTTCTTTCATCGTCAAGGTCAACAATTTTATTTTCACTCAAACTTTGGAGTGCCATTTCAACCATACCCACAGCACCGTCAACAATAAGTTTTCTGGCATCTACAACAGCCGAAGCCTGTTGTCTTTGCAGCATTGCCGCAGCAATTTCGGGAGCGTATGCGAGATATGTAATTCTTGCCTCAACTATTTCAAGACCCGCATCACCGACTCTTTTTTGAATTTCCTCTTTAATTCTTCCGGCAACGATTTCGCTTGAACCCCTAAGACTGCCCTCGTCTGCTATACCGTCACCCGTGGTATCAACATTTGGGGCAACGTCATAGGGGTAAATTCTTACAATTTCTCTGAGTGCGGCATCACATTGAAGAGAAAGAAATTCCTTGTAGTTATCAACATTGAAAACAGCTTTGGCGGTATCAACAACCCTCCATATAACAGCAATGCTTATTTCAATCGGATTTCCCAGACAGTCGTTGATTTTCTGTTTGTTATTGCTGAGAGT
>CANQBP010000041.1 GCA_947589415.1 uncultured Clostridia bacterium | reverse complement strand
GAAAAGTAATGATATAGTGTGATAGATATTCCTGCTGTTCGGGAAGTGAATCAGAACGATAAATTCCCGTTTATCAAGCAAATAATAAGTTAATAACATAAAAAGCATCGCATCAGGCGGTGCTTTTTTATGCGATTTTTGAGGTGATATTTTGCAAAGGTTAAAAAATATACTCCCGCTAAGTTTAAATCGGATATTTCCCACTACTCCAAATATGCTGCGGATTTTGATGTGGCGTTTATAGAGAGCTTGTTCCTTACAAAATGAACATGGGTTGAAAAACCGTTTGAACTTATTGATTGCATGAGCGAATAATCCGTGACCTGTTTGTAATTACGAAGATACATTGACTTGTATATAGTCAACACACAAAAATAATAATCTTTGGTGGAAATGTATAAAGAATGTGTGATGAATTTATCTAATCATACAAACTTCAACAGATGTACTTGACGTCCGATAAAAGATGTGGTAGGTTAGTAGTAATCTAAGGTGGTTGCGCAACCATGTGTGGTGCTGCATAACAAGATTGACCTAAGTAATTTTATCAGGAGGCTGCATTATATTATGGCACGAATTAACTTATCTATTGATGACGTCTTATTCACAGCTTTGCAAAGTGACGCTGATCGGCATGGTTGTACGGTTAATGTTTATTTGATTTCTATTCTTGAGAAGTTGTATAAACAAAATCCGTTTGATTATACAACAGCATTAGCCACCCTTGAAGAAGAGGCAAAATCACAGCCGTTGAATCAAGAATTTATATTGGTAAATCTTCCTTCATTCGCCGATATTTCCGTTGCCAAAGCGTTTGAGGCAGATCTCAAGCCTTCTATTGTCAGAGCAAGGCTTGGTAAAATGTTTAACACACGGGTTAAAGAGGGTATGGTCGGAGATGTGCAGAGGAGCGTAGATTCTAATGGTAATTTAAAATTTAGATCCCGGACGGCGGTTTATGTGAGAAAAAATAACTCAAACCAATAATTTAAGATATCAATCTTTGAAAGCATCTGTCAGTATGGCAGGTGCTTTTTAGATTGTACAAGTTATTGTACCGATTGATAATTATTCTTGTTGAAATCTCAAGACAATGATGATATCATGTAAATTAAAGAGAATACCTGAAATTATAGAACAGTCAGGTAAAAAGTGCATTATTGAGGTAATGAATAACGATACATATATTGAATACCTCGATAAAAAACTCAACGAGGAATTAGCTGAATATCAGCAGGATAAAAGAGTAGAGGAGCTTGCTGACCTCTTGGAAGTTATGTATGCCGTTGTGACCGCAAGGGGTTACTCTGCTGCCGAATTGGAGCAAATAAGACTTGAAAAAACCGAAAAGCGTGGAGCGTTTGAAAAAAGATTGTTGCTAAAAAGTGTATACGAAAGAAATTGAGGTGTGTTAAAAATGACATTTAAGGACATTGGTTTTAGGGGAATGTATCATCGCTTTTGGGCGATGGATATAAAAGATACGGTAAGAAAGACTTGTAGTGAATTTCCTGACTTTGAAAAGGCAGATTGCGTTTTGCTATACGGATATATAGACCACAATGCAGGTATAACAATGGAAGTAATTGCTTGCGGTCATAAAGATAATGATGTATTCAGCTTTTATGATGCACCTGCTGACAGAAGAGGCTCTATCCGTATCGGTGCTATTGAGAATGAAACACTCTATGATCTGAATGGTATTTTCGATGAATTGAAAGCAAGATACAAGGATAAGATTGAAGTGCTTGACAGTTATAAAGCAAATTCCGAACTTATGGAAACAAGAGAAATTACTTTGCTTGACGCAAGCAGACACGAATATTACCCTGACGATATTCAACTGTACTTGAAAACGAAGGAAGATAATATAGAAGCCTGTTGGGTGAGAATTGAGGGTATGTCTGATAAGACCTTTTTCGGCAGATTGCTTAATGAGCCATACAAGGATTGCGGATGTCACGAAGGGGATATTGTCGAATTCTATATTTACGAAACCGGTGAGGACAAATTCGTATGTGTTTCTGACGGCAAGACATTAAAGACCGTTTATACAGAGGAAAATATTCTGAAATCTGCAATAAACAAATTTATGCAAAACAGAACAGAAAACAACTTGATTGAAATATTGGAAATATTGAGAGATGTTTTTGTATGGATACCTTGCAGAGCTGTTGTCAGTAAGGCTGATATAGAACAACTGATAAATAAAAAGGCCGGAGATACATTTCAGTCAACAGATGATATTCGTATGATACCTGATATTTTGCAGGCAGGAGATGAGTATTTCTTCCCTGTGTTTACAAGCTGTGACGAAATGGGTGAATATGGAGAAAACTTCTCCAAAGTAGAGAAGTGGTTTCTTGAAGCTATATCTCTCGCTCAGAACAACGAAAAGCAGGTTAAAGGTATTGTTATAAATGCGTTTTCGGATAGTTTTGTAGTAACTAATGATTTGCTTGAAATCGTTAAAAAGCGTGGTTCAAAAATGACTAAATCAGAGGAGTGACTTTACAGAGGGGTGTTTTACAATGCTGATAACAAAGTCTAATAATGCAGGAAAAGGTAGAGCAGAAGAACAGTTTGTACAGCCTTAGTGACGCTTATATTTAAAGCAAAACATTAGAGGGATTTGCTAATGAATATGTAACAGCAGAACTATTTACACCTGTAATGAACATGGATTACTTGAAGAAATTAAAAACACAAGTTATCTTTTAGATATATTTTACCATTTTTCTGTCATATACCTCATGATATTTGTGCTATTTGCCGATTGACGAATTAGAGAAGTTATGATATACTACACATTGCAACACTATGAGCTGCAAAATAGCTCGAGGGCGCATCGGCATACTGCATTTGTGGTTTGTCGGTGTGCCCTTTCTCTATTACAGAACAAATTTAACATACTTACCGCATTTAAACGTTTATGTAAAGGTTTAAAAGTGCTGTTCCGCAGATATGCAGGAACAGTTAAGTTTCAGCCCGTAAATCGGCGCAGGCGGTAAAAAATGAGAGGTTGTGCGGATATTTATGGTTCTGATGAATTATAACGGGCAATAAAGTATTGGCAATATTTACAATTACAAGTATGACAATATGGACAATTTGACAAAAGAAATAAACCTGCTTGACTATACAATTACATACGAGTATAATAGGGTTGTACAATTTCTTCAATGTGCGGAAAAATAACCGCATATTGATATGGTAATATTGTACAAAGGCAACATATAAAAAATTATTGGTGAGGTGATTGTAATGGAATTGGATAGTGAGGTATATAACAAAGTTCAGGAGTTGTGTGACGAAGGCGATGATTATGCCGATGGTGAAGAATTTGATGAGGCAATAGATGTATATTTTCAAGCATTACAACTGATTCCCGAACCGGTGTACGATTATGCTGCCGCAACATGGATATATGTTGCAATAGGAGATGCCTTTTTCTTCTTAGAAAAATATGATGAAGCGTTAGATAATTTCATGCAGGCTCTTAAATGTCCCGATGCCATAGGAAATCCCTTTATTGTTCTTCGTATCGGGCAATGTTTCTATGAACTGAAGGACATGGAGAATGCTAAAAAATATTTACTTCAAGCATATATGATTGAAGGTGATGAAATTTTTGAAGAACAAGAGGAAAAGTATTTTGCTTTAATCAGCGGACTAATTTAGGATACCGTGATAAGAACAGGCGTGTACCGTATGCGGGAGGACAGCATACTGCATATAGGGAAAATTAGGAATAATTTCGGAAGAGCAGAAAAAATGACGGGTAAGTTGTTAGAAGATGTTTTGTTAATATAAATTACGAAATTATCGTGACAAAAACCGGTCGGCAGGATCTGTACGAGAAATTATAAAAGGTTATAGCGGTACTTCAAATGCTGTTGATCAAAAAACAAGTATAATTTAAACGGCAATAGAGAGGAGTGTGCAGGGCACATGAATGAAAATTTTAATAAGTGGGCTAAAACAAAAAAGTGGAAGATAGTCGAACAGCAGAAATCATTACCGGTTCAAATTCTTGAAAGATACAAAAATATCCCTAAAAGTTGGTTAGAGTTTATAGACGGATATGGAGCGGTGTTAAATGAAAACGGAACCGTATGGTTTTTGACGGCTGATAATTTTTACCCGAAACGTGAGGACGAATTCAGGTATAACGAGTTTGAATTGATAAGTCTTGATGCTGCAGATGATGATGACGAATGGAAAGATGATATAAAGGCCTTTTGGGATAATCACCTGCCTATCGTTATGTCAGTGAAAGATGGCTATGAGTACTTTGCTGTTGAACTTGACAGTGGAAATATTGTTAGCGGATTTGAACCCGAATTTGAAGAAACGGAAGTTATAGCTGAAGATTTTGATGATTTTCTTAATATGGTCATGAATGATGAGATTTTTTAACAAATATCTTAGGTGTTCAATGACTGATTATGGTATGTGAGTCGGGTATCTGATGTAAACGGAAAAGCTGTTTGAGGGATAGTTATGTGAATTAAATCTTATGTATAAAAAGCATCGCATTCGGCGGTGCTTTTTTGTATCTTCGGAGGGAATATTTTGAGAAAGCTGCAGTAATATACAACACAATGTTCGGTATTTACAATTTCCTAAGTTACATAATGCTGCGTATTTTACCGTGACTTAAAAAATCGTGTCATACTGAATGTATATAAGCAATAATGTATATAAAATTGACTGCTGTTTTCCGAACGTCGTGTATGAATACCGATAAATTAAGGACATGGTTTCAATGACTGAATAAAAATTGATAAGTGGTAACGGATATATTGATATTTTTGCGCCCGTAATGTATAATTAAGTATATGATTTTACAAAGGGGGGAGTACGAGTGGCTTATATTTATGCCATGAGTGATATTCACGGGTGTCTTGACGCTTTCATGGTTTCGTTGTCGCTTGTTGATTTATCGGGTGACAACAAACTTGTTTTGTTGGGTGACTATATACACGGGCCGGACAGCTGCGGAGTTCTTGATAAAGTCATGCGATTACAGAGAAAATACGGCAGCGATAAGGTTATTGCGCTTATGGGAAATCACGAGGAAGCGGCACTTAACGGAATGTGGCCGATACAATCGGACGGATATGGTTATGATTATGAAGCGAATGAAAATGATGAAAAATACCTTATGTGGATGGAGGATTTACCGAGATATTACACGGAGGGCAGCACGATATTTGTTCATGCCGGGATTGATGAGGAGCTTGGAGAAATGTGGGAATGGACAGATGATTTTGTATATACGCAGAAATTCCCGCCGCAGACGGGGAAATTTTACGGGGATATGAAGATAGTTGCGGGTCATACAGGTACTTCCGTACTGGCAGGTGACAGAGGTTTTCACGATATTTATTTTGACGGTGAGAGTCATTATTATATAGACGGAAGTGTACTTGACAGCGGGATAATACCGGTTATAAAGGTCGATCCCGTAAGTAACAAATATTACAGTGTTACGGAATCGGGAGATTTTCCGATTATGCCTTATGATTTAGAATTTTAAGAATAATTTGAGAGAGGGAATTATAATGGATATCATTGATTTTCATACGCATATATATCCGGAAAAAATAGCACAAAAGGCGACAGAAAGTACGTGCGGTTTTTACAAGCTGCAAACCGAACTTACGGGAACGGCGTCAATACTGCTTGAAGAGGGGAGAAAAGCAAATATATCAAATTTTGTTATTTTACCGGTTGTAATAAAGGCGGATCAGACACGTACGATAAATGAGTTTGTTATTAGTGAGGTAAGGGAACATAGCGAGTTTTACGGCTTTGGGGCTATGCACGTTCTGACGGAAAATCCTGTCGAAGAGATTGAGTTTGTGCGTAGGTCGGGACTTAAAGGAATAAAATTTCACCCCGATATACAGGGCTTTGCAATAGATGATCCTCGGCTGTTCCCCATTTTTGATTATTTGCAGGACAGACTTCCGATCCTTGTTCATTGCGGTGATCCGAGATATGATTATTCGCACCCCCGCAGGCTTAGAAAGGTAATTGATAATTTCCCGCATTTGCAGGTCATAGCCGCACATCTCGGAGGGTGGTCGGTATTTGATGATGCACTCGAATATCTGGCAGATGCCGATTGTTTTGTTGATATGTCGAGCTGCTTTAATGTGATACCTGCGGAAAGCATAGAAAAATATATAAGAGCTTACGGGGTTGAGCGTGTAGTATTCGGTACGGATTTTCCGTTGTGGAAACCAAAGGAGATAGTTGAGGATTTTATGAAACTAAATCTTACGTCCGCAGAAAAGGAAAAAATAGCTTTCAAAAATGCATTGGGAATATTGAAAAGCGTAAGATGAATAAGATAATTTTGCGTATCATGTGTCAGTTATATAAAATTTTATTGTTACGGAAAGGATTTTTGTGAAAGGTTCTGTTTATCTTGCGTTTTCATGCGGGTATGTGTTATAATTATCTTGGTTTTTCGTTTGGTATTTATTAACCCGAAATGTACCGTGGGAAGCGAAATTACCGAGTAGGAAATACGGACTTGTTTGCGTTTGCATTTTTCGGAAGGAGGGATTATATGGCAAGTGAGTTTATACAGTCTGTTCTCGAAACCGAAGAGGAGTGTAAAAATAAGGAGATCCGAGCGGCTAAGCAGGCTGAAGAAAAAAAACAAAAGGCAAAGACTGATTCCGCAAAGATTATATCCGATGCCAAAAAGCAGGTCGAAAAAATGCTTGAAAATGACAGACAGGCAATAGAGGTGAGTATCGGACAAAGACTTGAAAAGGAAAGAAAACATATTGATGATGAATGTGCGGTACTTTCCGAAACAGCGGAAAAAAATCTTGATGTAGTAACGGAAACAGTTGTACGATCTCTTGTAAGACATTGACCGCCAAAAACGGAAAAGTGTGGTGATGAAAATTTGGCTAAATTAAAAATGAAAACCGTCAGTATTATCGCTCTTAAAAAGGATAGAAAGCGTCTTTTGGAGCATTTGCAGGACAGCTCGCTTGTCCATATCAGATGTAATGATGATGCGGAAAAGGGTTTTGAGCGCACGGATACCTCCGCACAACTCAGGCAATTTGAGAAGAATACGGCACTTACCGCACAAGCACTCAAAATTCTCGACAGAGTATCACCCCAAAAGAAAGGTATGCTTGACTCGTTTAGGGGCAGAAAGGAAGTTGAACCCGAATACATAGGCGAGATAGCTTCGGGTTCTGCGAAAGCTATCGGAATATGTACAAAGATTTGTGAACTTGATAAGCAGATTTCCGACATAGCTGCGGAAAAGGTAAGAGTGAAAACACAAATTTCGCAGCTTGAGGCATGGAAAGACCTTGATATTCCCATGAATACCGCAGACACGGCGTCTGTCGCTGTATTTATAGGAACTTTTCCTAAGATGTTTGATGATAAAACTCTTTCGGAAACTATTGCACATGAAGATCCCGAACTTGTATTTGAGTTTGAGCTGTTTTACTCATCGGCAAATCTTACCTGCGCCGTGATATACACGCCGAAAAGTCAGAAAGGAAGAGCAGAGGACGCTTTGCGTACAATGGGATTTTCCCGTCCGCTCAATCCTACCTCTAAAACTCCGTCGGAGAAGTCACGCAGACTGAAAGAAAAATATACAGAGCTTGAAAACAAAATGACGGTTACACAGGAGGAAATAAAAAAATATGCAAAATATAGAGATGATATTTTGAATACTCAAGATTATTTCTATATGAGAACAGAAAAATACAGGGTTATATCGACACTGGATCAGACTAAGCATATTTTTATACTTTACGGTTATGTGCCGGAGGAGGACTGCAAAAGGCTTGAGGAGATATGTAACAGAGCTTCGGAGAATTGTATCGTTGAATTTGGGGAAGCAGACGAAAATGCACCCGTTAAGCTGAAAAATAACAGCTTTGCAGAGCCTGCGGAAAGTATTGTAACAATGTATTCTCCGCCTTCGCATGAGGATATAGATCCTACCCCGCTGCTTGCGTTTTTCTTCTATTTCTTTTTCGGAATGATGTTTTCCGATGCGGGTTACGGACTTTTGCTTATAATAGCCACAACTATTGCCATAAAAGTGTTCAAGCCGGACAGGAATATGAGGAATAATTTAAGACTGTTCCGTAATTGTGGTTACTTTACCGTTTTCTGGGGACTCGCATTCGGAAGTATTTTCGGAGATGCTCCGGCGGTAATGTATAAACTTGTAACAGGCAATGAGATTACAATGCAGCAGCTTCTGCCTTATCCTATTCTTGATACGCAGAAAGATGCATTGATGATAATGATTTTGTCAATAGCATTGGGTCTTGTCCATATACTCGTCGGAATGGGCTGCAAGTTTTATGTTTGTATGAAACATAAAAAATATAAGGAGGCATTTTTCGATACGGGCTTCTGGATGCTGATGCTTACAGGCTTTGCGGTTCTTGCGGCAGGTATGGCATTGGGGGAAATATATATTTATATCGGTGCGGGAATAGCAATAGCATCGGCTGTCGGTCTTGTTCTTACACAGGGCAGGGAGAAAAAAGGATTTTTCGGAAAGCTGGTCGGAGGAGTTGCTTCTCTGTATGATATAACGGGGTATATAAGTGATCTCTTGAGCTATTCAAGACTTCTTGCACTCGGACTTACGACAGGTGTTATGGCTCAAGTGTTCAATATGCTCTCGACACTTTTGGGAACAAGTGTGTTCGGAATTGTCTATATGGCAGTGATATTCCTTGTGGGTCATGCCATTACGATTGGTCTTAATGCACTCGGTTCGTATGTGCATACAATGCGTTTGCAGTATGTGGAAATGTTCAGTAAATTCTATGAGGGCGGCGGCGTACAATTCAAGCCGTTTTCACTGAACAGTAAAAATTTCAAAATCAAGAACAGTAAAGAATAAAATTAATTATTTCGGAGGTAAATATTATGAACGGTGTACTTTTTGCTATTTTGGCGGCTACAATTGCAACAGTCCTTGCAGGAATAGGTTCTGCAAAGGGTGTAGGTGGTGCGGCACAGGCATCAATGGGAGTTCTTTCGGAGGATTCCTCAATGTTCGGTAAAATGCTCGTGCTTACACTTCTTCCCGGTACTCAGGGTCTTTACGGCTTTATCGTAGGATTTATTATAATGATAAGGTGCGGTATCCTCGGCGGAACAGAGCCGACATTATTACAGGGACTTTCATATGTAGCGGCTTCTCTTGCAATAGGTATCGGCGGTCTTGTATCCGGTATTGCACAGGGAAAGGCTGCTGTTTCGGGTATTTCAATGTGTGCAAAGGACGGAAGTAACTTTTCAAAAGCAATGGTATCTGTAACTCTCGTTGAGATTTATGCACTTCTTGCATTTATCGTTTCTCTTCTTATGGTAATTTCCATTCCCGGAATAAATATGTAAGAATAGGATAAAAACTTACTGTAAAGGTGGGAAATGAATGAGCAGCGGTGAAAAAATACTGTCAAGCATAAAAAAAGAAAGCGAAGAGAGAATTGCCGCAATAACGGAAGATGCCGACAGGGTATATAACGAGGCAATAGAAAATGCCGAAAAGCAGGCGGAAGAAATAAGACATAGCGGAGAATACAGGATTAAGGTTCAATCCGAAAAAATCCTTAAATCGTATAAGAGCCGTGCCGAGCTTGAGAGAAGAAACGCCATACTTAAAACAAAACGTGAACTTATCGAAAAGGCATACCGACATATACATGAATATATGCTCGGTCTTGCGGATAAGGAATATTTTGAGTTGGTTGCGGGTCTTGCTTCCTCGTTGGGGAAAACGAACGGTATTTTATATTTTAATTCCCGTGATTTGAAAAGGCTTCCGAAGGATTTTAAGAAAACTCTTTGCGGCGGAAAGGCAGAAATAGAAATATCTGCCGTTCCCGATGACGGAATTGACGGAGGCTTTATCCTCCGAAACGGCGATGTAGAGGAAAATATGACATTTTCCGCTGTTCTTGCCGACAGACGTGAGGAAATAGAGGATATGATAAGCAAAGAGCTTTTTTGTGAGCAGGGGGAATTTGTATGAGGCTGTCGTATGAATTTTCCGTGGGCTCGGTACGTGCAAGGGAGAAAAGACTTTTTACCTCTGCCGAGCTTGAGCAGATGTTAAATCTGAAAAGCGAAAATGAGCTTGTAAGGTTTTTAAAGGACAAAGGTTACGGTGATGGTGAAACCGTATCCGAAATTGTTGAAAGCAATACGGAACAGATGTGGAAGTATATTGAGGGTGTTGCTCCGGATTTTTCAATATTTAAGCCGTTTTTACTGAAAAACGATGTCCATAATATAAAGACCGTGCTTAAAGCCGTGATGTACCAAAAAGAATTTGAAGATCTTCTTATTTTTCCGTGCAGGATAAAGCCTTCGGAGATAAAATCGGCTTTAGAAAATAAGAAGTTCGATAAGCTGCCGGAGGAGCTTTCGGAGCCTGTTGCAAGAGCTTATGATCTTCTGGCAAAGACAGCGGACTCACGACTGAGTGATGCTGTTATTGACAGGGCGGTTCTTGAAATGATGATATCCGAGGGGAAAAGCTCAAGATCCGAATTTCTCTCCGAATATTTCAATACATTTGCCTTTTATGCCAATGTAAAAACGGCACTAAGAGATGCAAGGTTCAAGCCGACAGCCGAATATCTTGATAATGCGTTGTGTGAATGTGAAGGCTTTGATAAAACAAAGGTTATAGCAAAGGCATTATCGGGAAGTGATGTGCTTGTGAGATATCTTGAAAAGGTGCGTTCCTATGAATGTGATAAGGCAATGGAGAGCTTTTCAAAGGGTACGGGAGAATTTGAAAAATTTGTTGACAATAAGCTGATGCATCTTGCAAAAGAGATGTGCAGGCTGACAAGCGAAGGCCCGGAGCCGCTTTTCGGATATTATACCGGTTGTGAATATGAAAGGCAGGCTGTTTATATAATTTCAAGCGGTATCACAACGCATACCCCTCCCGACAGAATAAGAGAAAGGCTGCGTGATATATATGGTTAAAGGTATTGCGGTTATTGGTGATAAGGAAAGCGTTAAGGGTTTTTCGGCGGTCGGGATTGATACGATAGTCTGCGATGAGCCGACGGATGCGCCGACCGTATTTAAAAGTATTACCGAAAAAGATAAATATGCGGTCATATATATAACGGAGGAGCTTTTCGGGCAGGCACGTAAGGAAATAGAAAAGTATTCGGAATCGGCTGTTCCGGCAATTATACCTATTCCCGGAGCAAGAGGAAATACGGGGATAGGAAGTGCAAGGCTTTCGGCATTTGTCGAGCAGGCAGTCGGCTCGGATATACTGTTCAAATAAAGAGGTGTGAGATTTGACAAGCGGAGTTATTACAAAAGTTGCAGGCCCTCTCGTTATAGCGGAGGGAATGCGAAATGCAAATATGTTTGACGTTGTCAGGGTAAGCAGTCACAGGCTTATCGGAGAGATAATAGAAATGCATGGCGATAGGGCAAGCATACAGGTTTATGAGGAAACATCGGGACTCGGACCGGGTGAGGCGGTTGAATCTACGGGAGCGCCGCTTTCGGTAGAGCTTGGGCCGGGACTTATAGGTGCGATATATGACGGAATACAGCGACCGCTTAATGAAATAATGAAAGTTGCGGGAAATAACCTTACAAGAGGTGTTGAAGTACCCTCGCTTGACCATAAGAAAAAATGGCATTTTGTTCCGAAAGTAAAAAAAGGGGACAAGGTTGTTTCGGGAGATATTATAGGTACTGTTAAAGAAACCAATGCTGTATTGCATAAAATACTTGTACCGAATAAGGTATCGGGTACTGTTAAGGATATCAAAGAGGGCGACTTTACAATAGACGATACGGTAGCCGTACTTGAAAATAACGGTAAGACGGAAAATGTAAAAATGGCGACAAAATGGCCCGTTCGTGTAGGCAGGCCGTATAAGAAAAAACTTTCGCCCGATATTCTCCTAACGACGGGTCAGCGTACCATTGATACACTTTTCCCGATAGCAAAGGGCGGTGTTGCAGCCGTTCCGGGGCCGTTCGGTTCGGGAAAAACAGTCGTACAGCACCAGCTTGCTAAATGGGCTGCCGCTGATATTATAGTATATATAGGCTGCGGCGAGCGTGGTAATGAAATGACAGATGTTCTGAATGAATTTCCGGAGCTTAAAGATCCGAGGACGGGTAATTCACTTATGGAAAGAACCGTGCTTATAGCCAATACATCGGATATGCCTGTTGCTGCCCGTGAGGCATCTATTTATACGGGTATAACGATAGCGGAATATTTCAGAGATATGGGATATACGGTTGCACTTATGGCGGATTCGACCTCACGTTGGGCGGAGGCTTTGCGTGAAATGTCAGGACGACTTGAGGAAATGCCGGGCGAAGAAGGTTATCCCGCATATTTGGGAAGCAGACTTGCGCAGTTCTATGAAAGGGCAGGTCGTGTTATAGTAAACGGAAGCGGAGATACAGAGGGTGCGTTATCGGTTATTGGTGCGGTTTCACCTCCGGGCGGAGATATTTCCGAGCCTGTATCTCAAGCGACGTTGAGAATTGTAAAGGTATTTTGGGGACTTGATGCGGGACTTGCATATAAGCGTCATTTCCCGGCTATAAACTGGCTTACGAGTTATTCGCTTTACACTGATCAGCTTGAACCGTGGTACAAGCAGAATGCCTCTGAAGATTTTATGCAGCTGAGGGGCAGGCTTATGGCGTTGCTGCAGGACGAAGCGGAATTGCAGGAAATCGTAAATCTTGTCGGTATGGACGCACTTTCAGCACCCGACAGACTTAAACTTGAAACAGCAAGGGCAATACGAGAGGACTATCTGCATCAGAATGCATTTGATCCTGTTGATACCTATACTTCACTTAAAAAACAGGTACTTATGATGAGGGCGATACTGTTATGCTATGATAAATCGCTTGAGGCACTTGACAAGGGTGCAAATATTGATTTGCTTGTAAGTATGCTTGTAAGGGAGAGAATAGGCAGACTTAAATATGAGGAAGAACAGAATGTCGAGCAGGAATTTGACTCGATTGGTGCAATTCTCGAACAGGAAATTAAGGACGTTCTTGAAAGGAGTGAGGACTGATGCCTAAAGAGTATCGTACAATAAGAGAGGTTGCCGGTCCTCTTATGATGGTAACGGACGTAGAGGGAGTAACCTATAACGAGCTTGGAGAAATTGAACTCCCGAACGGAGATATACGCCGCTGTCAGGTACTTGAAATAGACGGGACTAATGCATTGGTTCAGCTTTTTGATTCTGCGGCAGGAATAAACCTTGCAGAGTCTAAGGTAAGGTTTATAGGAAAATCAATGGAACTGCCCGTATCGGGGGATATGCTTTCGAGAGTGTTTGACGGTTTGGGAAATCCTATTGATGACGGCCCTGCCATTATTCCCGAAAAGAGGCTTGACATAAACGGTACGCCGATGAATCCTGCGGCGAGGGATTATCCGCAGGAGTTTATACAGACGGGTATTTCGGCAATAGACGGTCTTAATACACTTGTACGAGGACAAAAGCTGCCTATATTCTCGGCATCGGGACTTCCCCATGCACAGCTTGCCGCACAGATTGCAAGACAGGCGGCTGTACGTGGAAAAGACGAACAGTTTGCGGTTGTATTTGCAGCTATGGGTATAACATATGAGGAATCGGACTATTTTGTTCAGTCTTTCAAGGAAACGGGAGCTATTGATAGGACGGTAATGTTTGTAAACCTTGCAAACGATCCCGCAATCGAAAGAATAGCGACTCCGAGAATGGCTCTTACGGCTGCCGAATATCTTGCTTTTGACATGGGTATGCACGTACTTGTCATTATGACGGACATTACAAACTATGCCGATGCACTGCGTGAAGTATCTGCGGCGAGAAAGGAAGTGCCGGGCAGACGCGGTTATCCCGGATATATGTACACTAACCTTGCGACACTTTATGAACGTGCCGGCAGACAAAAGGGTAAGAGCGGTTCTATCACGCTTATACCTATTCTGACAATGCCCGAAGATGATAAAACTCACCCGATAC
>CANQBP010000040.1 GCA_947589415.1 uncultured Clostridia bacterium | reverse complement strand
GTGAATTTAAAAACAGTCCGGTGGACTGTTTTTAAAGAGGGGACGCCCTGCGAGAGGGCGGCCCCTTGTCAATGCCTCTACGCACTAATCCCGGCGACACCTCGCCGGCAGGCGGAGTGCCTCCGGTGGCGTGCCGCCGCTGTCAATTCGCGGGGCGCTCACTTGCGTTCGCTTTGGTTTTTGTGTAGGGTAGTCTGTTTCCGGCGGCGTGCCGCCGCTGTCAATTCGCATTTTCGCTCACTTGCGTTCGCTTTGGCTTTTGGGTAGGGAAGTCTGTTTCCGGCGGCGTGCCGCCGCTGTCAATTCGCATTTTCGCTCACTTGCGTTCGCTTTGGCTTTTGGGTAGGGAAGTCTGTTTCTGCGATAATAAACTTGCCTGTCGGCGTGGGGTTGAACGTATCGAGAACGGCTCTGATGAGCCGTTCCGCAGTAAAAAGTTATGGTGTCAAAAATGCAAGTTTAGGTCAAGCCTTTTTAAAGGCTTGCGGGCGGCGTGCCGCCGCTGTCAATTCGCGGGGCGCTCACTTGCGTTCGCTTTGGTTTTTGTGTAGGGTAGTCTGTTTCCGGCGGCGTGCCGCCGCTGTCAATTCGCATTTTCGCTCACTTGCGTTCGCTTTGGTTTTTGGGTGGGGGAGTCTGTTTCTGCGATAATAAACTTGCCTGTCGGCGTGGGGTTGAATGTATCGAGAACGGCTCTAATGAGCCGTTCCGCAGTAAAAAAGTTATGGCGGCAAAAATGTAAGTTTAGGCAAGCCTTTTCAAAGGGGGGGTTCTATGAACAGAATACTGTATCTCATTGAAAGAGTTGTAAAACTCGATTATGCTAATATGTTCAGAATTTCTAAATCAGTTTCCAAAAAAGCAAAAAAATCGCAGTTCTATATTCTGTTCGATATGATTAGGTGCGGTATGAAGTATCAGGCAGGATATTATGATTATCAGGAATTTGAATTTTATAAAATAAGCGGGGATAAAAGAAATACTTTCCTTACAAGAGGAAAAAATAACGAGATTATAAGAAAATATAATGACAAAAAGTATTTTGACCTCTTTAATGATAAAATAAAATTTAACGGTATTTTTTCAGACTGCCTCGGAAGAAATTGGATAAACCTTAATACTGCCTCTTGTGATGATTTTACCGCATTTATGAATAAAAATCCCGTTGTTATTGCAAAACCAATCGACGGAGAGGGCGGAAACGGAATCGAAAAATATTCTGTCTCCGACAGCGTTACCGCTAAAAATATATATCAGTCCGCTATATCAAAAAAACAATTCCTCGTGGAAGAATTTGTTAAACAACATGATGATATGAATAAATTATACAGCAATTCTGTGAATACAATGCGTATGTTTACTTTCTGTAAGGACGGTGAGGGGCATTTCCTACAAGCTATATTGAAAATCGGTAACGGCGGGGTTACGGATAACTTTTCAAGCGGAGGTATGTACACTTTCGTTGAAGATAACGGTATAGTCGATGTTCCCGCAATAGATAAAAATGATGTAATATACGAGAAACACCCGATGACAAATACCGAAATAGTCGGATTTAAAGTACCCATGTTTGATAAAGCCGTTCAGCTTGTCGAAAAGGCTTCGCAAATCGTACCTGAAGTCGGCTATGTAGGGTGGGACGTGGCAATAAGCGAAAACGGCCCCGTGATAATTGAAGGTAACTGCTTCCCCGGTGTGTTCCAAAAAAAAGCAGGCTTTACAAAAGACGGTATCGGTATTTTACCAAAATACAAACAATTTATGGATATCTGATTTTTGTTGACTGTATAAAATATTTCTTTATCACAAGTTCCCTGCGGAGTTACGTTTTCCCGCAAGGGGACTTTACTTTTTCTAATAAATATGTTAATATACTTCTGTAATGGTATGTCAAAAAATTAACAAATATAACACGGTATCGGGTCGGTGAGCTTATAATGTACAGAAATAAAAATATATCTGCCCCCGTGATAAAACGTCTGCCGAGATATTACCGCTTTCTCGGAGAACTTCAGGCTAACGGAGTGAAACGAATATCATCGAGGGAATTGTCGGATAAAATGGGCTTTACAGCCTCACAAATAAGACAGGATCTTAACTGTTTCGGCGGCTTTGGTCAGCAGGGATACGGATATCCCGTAGAAAATCTATATAATGAAATAGGAAACATACTCGGAATTAACAATACTTATAACGCAATCCTTATCGGGGCAGGAAACCTCGGAAAGGCTGTTGCTATGCATATGTCATTTGAAAAAAGAGGTTTCAGACTTATAGGTATTTTTGATAACGATCCCGCAAAAATAGGAACGGGTATACGTGATATACGAATATCCGACCTTGATGACCTTGAAGAATTTTGTACGAATAATAAAACCGATGCGGCTGTATTTTGTGTTCCCAAGGGCGCAGTACAGCGAATAGCAGACAGATTGTATAAACTCGGAATAAAAAATTTTTGGAATTTCAGCCATTATGATCTTTCCGTTCATTATGACGATATAATAGTTGAAAATGTTCATTTGAATGACAGCCTTATGATATTATGCTACAAAATATCCGAGGCAAATTCCATTTTAGATGATACAACGGCATAACAGTTAAGTATGAAGAAAAAAATAATTATACCGCACTTAAAGGTTGTGGAACAGCCGAAAAAAAGTTTAAAAAATCATATTCTGAATATTACCCATATTATAATATTTTGCGTATGTGCATCTTTATTTGGGATTGCCGCAGGTTTGTTCGACAGCTTTATTATTAAAACCGTTATGCTTGTAACGGATATACGTGTGAAATACCCTTTTTATTTTATACCGTTTCTGCCGCTTGCGGGATTGCTGATATATTTTGTTTTTGACCGTTTTTGTAAGGAAAATACGGGCAGTATGCCGCTTGATTTTTCTGATGAAAAGGATAAAAAATTAAAAATAAAGCTCCGACTTGTACCGTTTGTTACTTTCGGAACATGGCTCACCCAACTTTGCGGAGGTTCTGCCGGTACGGAAAATGCGGTCGTTCAAGCCGGCGGAACTGTCGGAAGTCTTGTTTCCCGCCGCCTTAATTTGAAAAATAAAAATACTGACAAAATTCTCACGATAACGGGTATTTCCGCAGCATTGGGGGGACTTCTCGGTACGCCGATCGCATCGGTTTTTTTTGCCGTTGAGGTAATCTCTCCCGGATACATAGAGGTTTCCGCACTACTTCCGGCACTTATTGGTGCTGTATGCTCCGAAGTTGTGTCCGATAATATAACAGGTATTGAAAAGTTCACATTTATAAATGAACAACTACCGGAAATCAATGTTTATTTCATTGTTATATTATGCGCATCAGCAATTCTGTTCGGTATATTCGGCGGAATGTTTACATTTTTCTATAAGAAAACAAAAAAACTTTTGACTTCATTTTTTCCGAACCCGTATATAAGAATATTTTCCGTTGGAGCGGTATTGAGTATAAGCTCATTATTTTTATATTCGGGAAGATACAGCGGTACGGGTATTAACATTGTTAATGTGATTTTTAACGGCGGTGAGTCATACTATTGGGATTTTATAATAATATTCGTATTTTCTGTACTGACAGCTTCGGCAGGGTATCAGGGAGGAGTGTTTATTCCGCTTTTTGCGATAGGGGCTTCGCTTGGGGCAGCAATCGGTACTGTCTTTAACGTTCCCGCTGTAATGTTTGCCGCACTGGGATATGCGGCGGTATTCGGAGCAGCAACAAATACTCTGCTTGCCCCGATATTTATAGGTGCGGAAATATTCGGGTACAAATACATACCGTACTTTTTTGCCGTTTGTATCATTTCATATACATTTAACGGCGGGGACAGTATATATACCGCAAGAAGTAAAATGACATCACCGCAGATAATGATAATAAAAAAGTAATAATTGCCCTCTGTGTACGCATACTTTTATGTAAAGACATGGGGGGATACTTAATATGGAAAATTGGATAATATTTGCGATATGTGCGGCCGTAATGCTTACTCTCATAATAATACACATCATTATGCGTTCCGCCCACCCGATAAGATCATCTCTGCTTTCATTACTGCCGGGATTAGCCGCATTGATATGTGTTGATCTGGTTTCATCATATACTAATGTCATGATACCTATAAGTCCGCTTTCACTTTCAATTTCTTCCGTTTTGGGCATACCGGGTGTGACAAGCCTCCTCATAATTCAAAGAATACTTTGAATTTAATGCTTGATTTTTTGGGAATTATATTATATAATGATAGGGACAAAAAGAGGTTGGTTTTCGTTATGATGTAAATGTAGTCCGACCAAACGTATTGTCAGCGGTCAATTCCTTGCCGTGCTAAATCGGGAGTGGTTAAAGATGGGAGCCATACCATATAAAATAATTTGGAACGTTAAGAGATGGGAGCCATACCATATAAAATAAATTGGAGTGGTTAAAGACGGGAACCCTACCGTGCGAAAAAGGATTACGGGCTACGTTTAGTCGCAGCCCTTTTTATTTACCGTAAACGCTGAAATATTCAATATTACATAAAATCCCACACGGATTTATAAATTTGTAATGTGTATCGTTACATACGGAAGTTGACGGATTTTTTTAAGGAAGGGAAAAACATATGCTATCAAGTGTTGCATGTATAATATTGACCGGTTTACTTTTAGGTTATATATGTAAAAAGATAAAATTTCCGAGTTTGTTCGGAATGATAATAGGAGGCATAATAATAGGGCCGTATGCCCTCGGTCTTATAGATGACAGCATACTTAATATATCGGCGGATATAAGAAAAACAGCCCTTATAATAATACTCATAAGGGCAGGACTGAAATTAAAATTATCCGACTTAAAAAAGGCAGGAAGATCGGCAATACTTATGTGTTTTTTACCTGCCTGTTTTGAGGTGTTGGGAATGATACTGCTTGCACCGCCTCTTTTAGGAATATCGCTGCTTGACGCCGCAATAACCGGAGCGGTTGTCGGGGCAGTTTCCCCGGCAGTAGTTGTACCGAGAATGATAAAACTGATAGACGAGGGGTACGGAACGGAAAAGGGAATACCGCAGATGATACTTGCCGGAGCATCTTTAGATGATGTGTTTGTGATAGTCCTCTTTACAACTTTTACGGGATTGGCGCAGGGGGAAAGCGTTTCAGTCTTTAGTTTCATAAATATACCGATTTCAATTATAACAGGAGCAGCCGCAGGATTTCTTGTCGGTACGCTTTTGTCATTTTTGTTCGGTAAATTCAAGAGTGACGATACAATAAAGGCTGTAATAATACTTGCCTTGTGTATTTTGCTTTGCGTTCTGGAGGACAATTTTTCGTATATCGTACCGTTTGCCGCACTTATCGGAGTAATGGCAACGGGTATAAGCATAAAAAGAAAAAATTCCGATATTGCAATAAGTCTGTCAAAAAAATTTGACGGTATGTGGGCGCTTGCCGAAATATTTTTATTCGTACTGGTCGGAGCTTCCGTCAGAATTGAAAGCGTAAAAGATGCAGGCCCGAATGTTGTGATACTTTTGCTTGCCGTGTTGGTTTTCCGTATGCTCGGAGTGTTTATATGCGTACTCGGTACAAAACTGACCATGAAAGAAAAACTTTTCTGCATGATAGCCTATACCCCGAAAGCAACCGTACAGGCAGCAATCGGCGGACTTCCTCTTGCTATGGGACTTCCGTGCGGTGATACGGTTCTTACGGTTTCCGTTATTGCAATATTGCTTACAGCTCCGCTCGGAGCATTCGGTATAGACTTTACTTATAAAAAATTTTTAAATAATGCAATAAATAAAGACTCTCCCAATCGGGAAACATGATGTCTTTAATTGTAAATCTAAACATAAATTATGTTTTTTCTGCCATGTTGTAAATTGTTGATTTTTACTGATTTTAATGTTATAATTACGGTAAATAAAACAACTTATTTAAGAGCTTTTTGTCTATGGGGATTGATTGTATGTACAAAACTGTAAAACCCTTTATAAAATGGGCAGGAGGTAAGAGCCAACTGCTTAATGTTATACGGGAAAAATATCCGACAGAAATAAAAAAATACTGCGAGCCTTTTGTTGGTGGCGGTGCCGTATTATTTGATGTGCTTGTCAACTTTCAGCCGAAAGAAGTACTAATAAATGATATCAATTCGGAGCTGATTAACACATATACACATATTAGGGATAATTGTGAAAGCATTATTTCCGTGCTTTTAAAAATGCAGGAAGAATTTTGGACCTTGAACAGCGACAAAAGAAAGGATTACTTTTATGTTAAACGGGATAGGTTTAATGAACTTATAACACATAAAGAGTCAACCGAAGAAAAAGCCGCACTTTTTATTTTTCTTAATAAGACCTGTTTTAACGGTTTATATAGGGTAAACAAGAAGGGACTTTACAATGTACCCGTAGGATCGTATAAAAAACCTGCTGTTTGTGATGCTGATAATATTCGTTTGATAAGTGGTTTACTTAGAAATGTTGAGATTATGTGCGGTGATTATAAGTTGTGCGAAAAATTTATTGATGAAAATACTTTCGTATATATTGATCCGCCTTATCGACCGTTGAATGAAACTTCATCGTTTACATCTTATTCCAGTAATGACTTTAATGACGAACAACAGATACAGCTTAGCGGATTTATAGAAATGATTTCTGAAAAAGGTGCTAAAGTTGTTGCAAGTAACTCCGATCCTAAGAATGCTGATACGGAAGATAATTTTTTTGATGATATATATAAACAATTTAATGTATATAGGGTAAAGGCTAACAGAATGATAAATAGCAATTCCAATGGGAGAGGGAGTATAAGTGAATTACTGATATGTAATTATTAGGAAGATGATTTGTAACACGTAATACAATACTTAGAAATTTATGTTAGGGGTTTTTACATGATTAAAAACGGTAAAGGCGGAGGCAATACAAAAACAGGATTAGTATTTGAGGGTGAAACAGATTTAGGAACATTTCTTTCTCAACAACCGGGATATAAAGTAATTGGTGAAAAAGAAACTGTTTTCTTTAACGGAAAGAATGAAGAAATTACTGTCAGGTCAGTATATTATAACGGCATTAAAGTTGCGGAGTTATATAAAAAATATGAATTTTATTCATCATTTTTAAAAAAGCTGGAAATTGACTGGGAAAAATATATTTCAAAACGTTTGTTGCCCGATGACAGCATATTTGTCATAATAAAAAATACTGTTTTTATTATTGAATGTAAACACCAACAAGTAGACGGTTCGATAGATGAAAAATTACAGACTTGTGATTTTAAGAAAAAAGAGTATAAAAAATTATTGTCAAAAGCCAATTTAGATGTTGAATATATATACTTGCTTGCTGATTGGTATCGTGATCCTAAGTATAGAGATGTGTTGGATTATATTCATAGCGTAAATTGCGATTACTATTTTGAGTATATTCCGTTATACAAATTCGGCTTACCTGTTCCGGGCGAAAGTGTAGGGTAAAATGCAGAAAAACATAAAAAAATGGCAGCCCGATGACTTTGAATTGGAAATGACAACACATTGGTCATTTCCAAAACGTGGAGATTGGGCAACACACGATGCTAAATGGCGTGGTAATTGGTCGCCGTATATTCCGAGAAATATTATATTGAGGTATTCTCAAGAGGGGGACTTAGTGTTAGATCAGTTTGCAGGAGGGGGAACTACTCTTGTAGAGGCAAAATTACTTAATCGTAACATAGTAGGTGTTGATTGTAACGACGAAGCACTTAATCGTTGCCGAGAAAAAGTAAATTTTTACTATCCGCCGGCACGTGGGAATGTATATATACGAAAGGGAGATGCCCGTGACCTTAGCTTTCAGGGTGATGAGTCGTTGGATTTAATTTGTACCCACCCTCCATATGCTGATATTATAAAATACAGTGATGATATTCCGGAGGATTTATCTCTGTTAAACGTAAAGGATTTTTTAGAGCAAATGAAACCCGTGGCTTCGGAATGTTATCGAGTATTGAAAAAGGGAAAGTTCTGCGCTATTCTTATGGGTGATACCCGTAAAAAAGGCTGTATGATACCAATGAGTTTTGATGTTATGAAAATTTTTCAAGATGCAGGCTTTACATTGAAAGAATTAGTTATTAAAGAGCAGCATAATTGCAGGGCTGCCGGCTACTGGAAAACGAATAGTGTTAAATACAATTTTTTGCTAATTGCACATGAATATCTGTTTGTTTTCAGAAAATGAGTATATATTATTTGCGTAAAAGAATTAAATATGGGTATTTTCATATTAGGTTATATACGAAATTACCGGTACTTTATCCGTTTGAGGAAATTCACAAAAATTCCCCAAACGGTATTTTTTTATTAGTATAGAAGTTTTAAAGAGTAACTGACCGTAATAAACTGCGTATAATTATATCAGGGGGATTATTGTTAATATTAGGGGGAATGGCGAATGAAGAGAGAAGATAATGCAGGGGATAATAGGAATAAATTCTATGTTATTTTGCTTATTTTGATATTATTTATGTTATGTGTAATTACGATCTTAATGCTTATACCTAAAGGGAATTGCTGCATGGGGGCATTATCAAAACTGTATCAAAACGGTAATGTTGGCGGAGGAGTAGATCTGAAAATCGAATCAAACGGAGATAGTGTCACTTCGGGGGAAAGCGGGGATAACGAACAGGGAGTAGCAATATCGGGAATTACCTCCATAACGCTGCCGAAAAATGAAAAGCAGGTATATGTAGATTTTTGTAATCCGGAAAAAAACAAAGATTTATATTATCAGACATTTGAATTAAGACTTGTATGTGACGGGGGTTATGAAACGCTTTATACATCCGGTCTTGTTGAACCGGGAGAACACATCAGACACATAACACTTTCCCGAACACTTGAATCGGGTGAATATCAGGCTGTTGTTCACGTCCAGCCTTACCGAATGAATGAAGAGAGAACACCAACGAATAATGTTGATATAAAGACAGCGTTAATCGTGAAATAAGAGGAGTTTTATATTACTGACTTTGGAAAAAGCGGAACGGAGGAATTGAAATGAAAAAATTGCTGTCGGTTATTATATCTGCCGCTATTGTACTGATGATATCAATAACTTCATTTGCGGCAGAAAATCCGACAATAACGCAGGACAACACTGAAAAGAAAACAAGCATTACCGTTGATTATGATATGGCGGAGTCATATACGGTAACTATACCGGCGAGCATAGAATTTACCGATGACGAAAAGAATATAGAAAGACCGCTGCAAATAGAAAATATCATGCTTAATGAAGGAACGGTATTGAATGTTAATGTTTCAAGTTTGAACGGCTTTAAAATGAGAAACGGCGATGCTGAAATTGATTACGAAATGATGGTAAACACACACAATATTACAGAGGGTAATAATCAAAATGTGTTGACAGTAAAAGCAGGGGAACATTCCTGCTGGGCAATTTTACACTTTGCAACGCAGCTTTCCGAGGAGAAAGCATTATATGCGGGAAATTACAGTGATACTCTGACCTTTACCGTATCGGTCATTTCCGAATAATCGTCAATAAACAGAGATAGGCTGAACGGCGGGTAATAACCGATTAAATAAAAGCGCACGGCGGAGATCTTAAAACTCCGCCGTGCTTAATTTTACTGACAGACTAATACTGCTGTTTACCGATGTGATAATGACCTGTCGGTATCAGATGTTTGATTAGTTATGTTTTCTTTTTTTGGAAACCGCAAATGCTATGCCGCAGCTTGCAGCCATAACAACTAACATCAGCATAATAGGAACATTTTCACCCGTAACCGGAACATTCGTGTCGGAATTACCGTTGTTTTCGGGTTCACTATTGTTCGGCATACCGGTCTGACTGTCGTTCGGAGTACTGCTCTGGCTGTCATTCGGAGTACTGCTCTGACTGTCGTCCGGAACAGAATCCGGTTTGCTGTTGTCCGTTGGCTCACTGCTGTCGATATCCGACGGTTCTTCGGATACGTCCGAACCGTCGCTCGGTTCACTTGCAGATTTTACGAGCTGATATATTGAAAGATGATTCGTTGTAAATACGTAACAACCGTCCTTGTACTCAGCACCCATATCAGTTTTCGTTCCGTCATCTTGAACCCACATTACCTTACATCCGTCATCATCAAACGGGATATGTACGGTAATTGTTCCTCCGGGCTGAACGATTATTTCCTCTTGATTTACAAGGTCAATAGAAAACGAAGCAACTACATCGGGTTCGTTTACGGTATCAAGATTGATTTTCATAACGACCAAAGACAGATCGTCGGGTATTTCGCCCTCAACCGCAATTTGTGTATCCGTATCTATAAGATATACATCTTCGCTCGGTTCATCACTCGGTTGTTCGCTTGATTCCTCACTCGGCTCTTCGCTTGATTCCTCACTCGGTTCTTCGCTTGATTCCTCACTCGGTTCTTCGCTTGGCTCTATGCTTGGTTCTTCACTCGGTTCTTCGCTCGGTTCTTCGCTTGGCTCTATGCTCGGCTCTTCACTCGGTTCTTCGCTTGGCTCTACGCTCGGTTCTTCGCTCGGCTCTATGCTTGGTTCTTCACTCGGTTCTTCGCTCGGCTCTACGCTTGGTTCTTCGCTCGGCTCTACACTTGGCTCTTCGCTCGGTTCTTCGCTCGGCTCTTCGCTTGGCTCTACGCTCGGCTCTATGCTTGGCTCTACGCTCGGTTCTTCGCTCGGCTCATCGCTCGGTTCTTCACTCTGCTCCTCAGATGTTACAGTTACAGTACATACGTTACTCTTTGATTCTGCACTTGTAGCATTAAGAAATGTAGTTACAGTCAATGTGTATTCTCCGGAATCCGCCTCGGTCACATTCGTGATCTTAAGATCCTTGTCAGTCTGACCTACAACTGCAACTCCGTCTTTATACCACTGATAGGTATGTTCTCCGTCACTTACAACAGACTTGATAACAAGATCTCCGCCTGTCTGAACCGTTGTCTTTTCGGGAATACTTACCTCTGCGGGTGATGCGGTAACAGCAACAGGTGATTCGTTTCTTTCTGCCTCTTTTTCAATAACGGCAGATGCTGCAAACTTAACATCAATTATATTTGTTCCGTCAATAAGGTCATCATATTTAACCTCGAATGTCATCGACTTGTTGTTATCTGCCGTAAGATATGAACCGGCATACGAAACGGAGTCGATAGCATATCCGTCATCGGCAGTAACGGTAACAGTCTTTGTATCTCCCTCATTGAGAATCGCAGTACTGTCTATGCCTGTAACCTGACCGCCTTCGGTAGATGAAAGTATAACGGTCTTTTCGGTTGTCGTCTGACTGCCGTCATCTTCAACAGCAGCAATTACAAACGGACTGAATGATGTACAGTAAACAAGAAGTCCGTATTTCGTAATAACACAAGGAATTTCTTCAACACTTACAATTTTACCGGTTTCGTCTTTCGAGAAGTGATAAGCCTTAAAGGTAACTCCCTCATCATCAGGGCCGTATCCCTCCGGGAAACCGAGGCTTATTCTTACTGCTTCACCGGTGTTAATAACCTGCTTTTTACAAACGGTAAGGTTAATGTTATAAGTTTGCGTTTTTAGGAGCTTATCCTGATCAACATTAGCAGAATCCGTAATTGCCTGATCAATCTCTTTTTGTTCAGGGCCGTTCGGTGAGGTAACTACAAGAGCCATACGGTGCTTGAGAGCATCTGCAACACCCTGTCCGTCATCTGTTTCCCAATTTTTGGTGTCGATATCAAGATTTTCCATCAATGTCGGCTGACCGAATACATTCCAATTAAAGCCTTGACTTCTGTATGCACAAACGGCACACGGGTGAGAGCAGACATATTCAGCCTTGAGAGGTTCTTTACCGCTGTTTTTGCCTACAAGACCCTTCAGACCAAATTCGTAGAGTACACTATCGTCCTCCCACATTACGCTGGGGGTGAAGTCAAAAGTAACCGTACTCTCGCCGTCCCATTCAAAGTTATCGAATGTACTGTATCTTATTCCGGACTCATTGTGTACACGAACTCCGTTTTCATATTGCAGACAGTCTACATCAAGACCGATTTCTTCCGTACCCGTGGGAACAAGAACGTCATCATAAACCAATTCTACATGATATGCGCCCGATCCTATTGTAAGACGACCGGTTTGACTCGGTGTAGATCTTTTTATATAGGGCGGTGCAACGTATGTTCCGGTCGGATTATGGAGCATACCCGATGTTGCTTCCATAAGAACGGGATCACCGTGATAAGTATAATCCGTAATTTCATACGGACCGAACATCGTCTTACCCGGTACGAGAGTAGTAACACCAAACTCGATGTATTCAACCTGCGGTAAATTCAAATACAGCTCCGTTTCGGAGTCATAGAAATCCTTATTACCCGGATACGGTTCGGGATCTGCATAGTACCAATCTGTTGTTGACCATTCACCGGTATCCTTATCCACGGAATAGTAACGGCAGAGTATATAGTAACCTTGCTTTTTAGCTTCATTATATCCCATACCCTTAAAGCTGACCCAATATTCTCCTGCCTTTTCGCCGTCGCTGTTTATTCCGTTAGGATCGTAACGAACATCAAGACCGTTTGTGTAGCTTGTACGCTCAACGCCGTAGTTGTCGATTTCCAGTACCGGATATTGGAACTGATAGTTTGCTTCCGAAAGAATACCCGATGCGACATGGTGAACGCTCATAGAGGTTTCGCCAACCATAAGGTACTCTTGATTTTCGTAGCCGTCAACTCCGAGTGTATCATATTTGGAATTGATAGGATCGTCCATGGTTGCATCAACCGCATACCATTTACCGTCGATCTGAACATAATCCCATATATGGAGTTCCGTTACGTTTTCGTTATGACGATAAACGCCCTGAACCATAACACAGGGGATATCAAGCTGATCCATAATTGATTTGAATGCTCTTGTATAGGATTCACACACGCCCTCCTGCTTCACAAGGCAACCGTATGATGTACGTATAAATCCGACATTATCGGGTGTGCATACATCTTCAAGACGGTATGATGTGTGGTTTGTCAAGTAATCATGAACGAACGTTACTTGTTCGGCAGCAAGATTTTTACCGTCCTCTGCCTTAACTGCCTTAGCCTTTTCAACGACCTCGGCAAGAGCCGCATCGTATTCTTTGACAGCAGCATTAACCTCGTCCTCGGACTCAAATCCTTCTGTAAAGTAGTTATCATACCTACCCGTACCGAGATAGAGATGATATCCGTCGCTGCCGGAAGTCAAGCGGAAAGAAAGATTTGAAAAATCGACATAAAACACATCAGGATGATCGAAATAGAAAGCATCTCTTGCAGCGCCGTACACACTCAAAAGATTAGATCTTCCGTCTGCATAAGCCTTGATTTGTTCCTGTTCCAAGAGGTTTTCGGACATATCAAAATCGTCTTTGCCGGTTTTGAAAATACCCTTGTTGTACATGGTTTCCATGGCATCATAAAATACCCGGGATTCCGGTTTGAGTTGGTTGTAGAAATACCTTTCTCCGGAGTTCTCGGCGGCTTTTACGCTGAACTGTCCCGATGAAAGTGACGGTATTGCAGTAAAGCAGGAACCGGAAAGCAGTACCGCCAGTGAAAGTGCAACCATTTTTCTCATTTTCATAGTTTATCCTCCATTTCATATTTTTAAAATATAATACACTATATTGCCACAAAAGTCAAGTAATATATACGTGATAATATAGGTGGGCGGCGTGCCGCCGCTGTCAATTCGCGGGGGCGCTCACTTGCGTTCGCTTTGACTTTTGAGTGGGGTAGTCTGTTTCCGCGATAATAAACTTGCCTATCGGAATGAGTAGGTCTATATCGTGAGTGGCTCTTACGAGCCACTCCGCAGTAAAAAGTCATGGCGAGTAAATGTCAGTTTTAGGTCAAGCCTTTTTCAAAAGGCTTGCGGGCGGAGTGCCTCCGCTGTCAATTCGCGGGGTCGCTCACTTACGTTCGCTTTGACTTTTGAGTGGGGTAGTCTGTTTCCGCGATAATAAACTTGCCTATCGGAATGAGTAGGTCTATAT
>CANQBP010000039.1 GCA_947589415.1 uncultured Clostridia bacterium | reverse complement strand
CTTGACTCAATTTTTCTCTCTGTCATTATGTTGGCTATGATTTTTGATGCTCTTTTTATGTGAACACGCTCTAATTGATTTTATCATAGTAAACCGCCGCCCAAAACGGAAGTTCCGATTGGTTGACAGGTTTTAACATAAGGTTAAGACCCCGTAAGCACTGTTTCCAGTGCGGAGAGGAAGCGGCGGACAACTTCTGTCGGTTGGGGAGAATAAAGAATTCCTACGGGCATGACATGATCCCACTCTACCGGAATCACGCGCATCAACGGATGCACCATGCTCCAACTTTTAATGACGACCAAAATATCCTTGTTTTCCTCACACTGATTAAAAATGCCAACATTGTACAAATCAAAATTTACAAGGTTAATCTGAGGATGGTGTTCCGTTAAATCGTCCCGCAGGTCGTCCATGTGACGACACCACCCTCTATGAATCATCATCAGGTCTTGCCCGTGCAGATCTTCAACCGTCAGTTTCTCTTTTGATGCCAGCGGGTGATAGATGGATACTGCGCAGCAAAGCGGCTCATTTTCAATCAGCAGTCCCCGGCAATTCCGCTGTTTCATCAGAAGCTCGTCCACAAAGCCGGTTACGATGTCAATGTTCTGCCCTAAGTTTTTCAGAATTTCTCTGGCATTGTCAGAGGTGTTTTCAAAGGGAACCAGCTTAAAACTCACATCAGCACAATGTTCATGGATTTTCGGCCATAGATCCATCAGCATTTGGGCAGGCATGATAGGAGAAGTGCCGACACGAATCACTCGCTCCCGTTGAAGCTCCGCACTTCTTGCACGTTCGACCGCTTCTCGGCAGTAGCTTGTTATGTACTTGGCATCTTTGTAAAGGGATTCTCCGGCTTTTGTCAGTGTCAGCCCCCGATGTGTCCGTTCAAAGAGGCGCACACCCAGATCTTTTTCCAACAGATTGATTTGCTTTATAAGCGCAGTGGAAGTGATATATAAATCCTCGGCTGCCTTGTTGAAGCTACCTGCCTCCGCCACACGGATAAATGATGTAAAATTGATATTATTGATGTTCATGAGCGGCTTCTACCTCGCTTTCCACAGCCTTTCGGCGCTTTCGTAAATCACAGGGCTTTTTTGCGTCTGCGGGGATCATCCAAGAATGCCCGAATCGTTTCACACCCTCAATTCTACCATTTTCGCACATCTTCTGAATTCGTTGTTCGGAAATCTGCCATTTTTCCGCAGCTTCTTTTACTGAAATTGTGTCGAGCATGAAAAATCCCCTTTTTCATTCTATATAAATATTATATATGGTTAAACGAACTTTTTTCAAGGCCATTATGATGAAGAAAGTCCGAATAAAGTGTGAACGACAAATAGTTTTCCGCTTTATACGGGCAGGAGAAGACTTTTCAACATATTATCAGAAATAAAAAAGAAATTGATTGACTTTGCGGGGCAATCAAAATAATTTATCCGGCAGTCTCTATCTTTCTTTTCTGCCGTAATCATTTTTCGGGCGGGAAGTTCACTTCACCCGGCATCATGAAAGTTGCCACTTGTCGGGGGCTGCCGCACTGCGTTTTTTTACGCTTGTGCGACAGCTCCATAGAAGTGCGCCCTTTGGGAATCGGTAAGCGTGATTTTGATATAAACTATCCGAAGTATGGAGAAAAATTCGACAGAATATCAAAAACTATCCGGCATAACTGAAAAGCATAATACAAAATTATGGCAAAAACATAATTTGTCGGCAATAATAAAATTGTGAGTATTTTGCTTTTTGTAGTTTTGCATAACCGCAAAGGGAGGATAATCCCAACAAGGACAGAAAATATTAACCCCGCTACCCAAATCAATGTCGGCAGAACAGAACTTCGTCCGGACAACTCAATTATCTTCCCTGCGAAGAAACTGAGCGCCACAAAAAGTAAGATAATCGAAGTTGAAATTGAAAGGATCTTAAGATAAGTTTTCAATTGAATACCTCTCTTCCAAGCAATTGAGAATGCCCCCGCGAAGAGGCAATTCCTGCTCTGCGGGGTCATTTGATATGCAATATGATTACGGTATCAGCACGTAGTAGGCAGCAGGCGCATGGCCATCTCCGACAAGATCCATGAGATTCGATGGCAAGTTGCTGATTAAATCCATCAAGTCGCCAAATGCGTCGCCTACGAAAGCGAGAATAACGACTGAATACTTGCTGTTCCAAAGTTCCTTGATTAACGTCATTGCGTTTTCCTGCTCAGCCTTACTTCCGGCTAACATTTCTGCCGCGAGCCGGAATATGAATGCGGTCGAAGGATACAGCTCATAATTGTGAGGTACTATATCACAATGCCTGCTCTTTCTCCTTTAATTTTTTATACCGTAAAATCGTTGATAGCTTCGTTTTTGGCAAGTGGAAGCCAAATTATAGTACCGATTACAAGTAACTTGCCAAAGAAAGCACATCAAATATACCTATGTACTTCGTATGATTTAGTATATGTCATTTCGGAATATTTGTCAATAGCTGTTATTATAATAATGGTTTTTTCGAGAAATCGGAGCAGGGTTTTTGTGTTGTTTTTTGTGTTGGTTTGCATATACGCAATAATATCAAAACAAATTTTTTGGGCTGTCATACTAACTTAGTGTGACAGCCCATGAGATGTTTAATTTTCTTTTTTCTTTCCAAACAGACATAATGTAATCGCAGAGACGGTTAAAAACAATACCAATAATGTCAAAGGTGCGGTATCTCCCGTATTTGCGGTATCTGTCGGATTGTTACTGTTCTGATCTGCAATTGCTCCGTCGGAATCATCAGTCGAAGAATCCACATCACCGACAAAATCAACACTCGGCTCACTGCTGTCCTGTCCCGGCAAAACCGCAGCATCAGCATAAACTAACACATATACCGAAAACTTATCAGAGCGGAATGTGATAGTATCCGCAGAATCATCGAGATCCTCAAGCAGCGTAGCTTCTCCGTCGTGTAAACGAACCATAGCAAAAGTTCTGTTTTCGGCTCTCAGATATTCCGGAATTGTTAATGTCAGCTTTATTTCCTTTGAAAGCTGTGTTACATAGGTTTCCTCATTTTCTGTTGTTTTGAGTATTTCTATATCGAGATACTCACCCGGTGTGAACTCTCCGGAAATAAGGGCATCAACAAGAGACTTTTCCTCGTCGGTAATACTATCGCCGACATCAGTTACAGAAAGCGTTATGTTTATTTGCGAACCGTTTTTTACGGATTCTCTATCCTCATCGGTAAGCACGGCGTCCTCAATAGCTTGGATATCTTCGGGTGTAAGGTCAAGTGTCGGGGCATTTTCCCCTATCTCGGAGTTAAACTCAAGATTTCCCGGTACTATTTCATCACCAAGTGTTACCGTAAAAAACAGATCTTCGTAAACAGACGGAACGGTATATCCTTCGCCCGTAATTTCGTCTGTTATGTCCTCGCCGTTGACATACACCTTATCAATTTTTCTGTTATTTTCATCCGTATTGCCGATGGTGAAGGTATGGCTCGAAAGCCGTTTCACATTTGTTGAGTCGACGGCGTTTCCGTCCATATACAGTACCACACCGTCAGGCAGTTCACCCGTAACAGAATGATATTCGGGAACAGTCACGGAAATTTTTGTCGTGTCATCATAGGAATACGACGATTGTTCCTCAGCATAAACCGCCGGCACAGAAAAGGATAACAGACACAGCGACAAGAGAAAACATACTATTTTTTTCATACCGATACCCCTCCTTATTTATCGGTGTATTGGATATGAAATGTTACGGTATCCTCATAATCCCCGGCATAAGCACTATTCCAGTCATCCTGTTTAATATTGATTGACAGATCGCTTTTTTCTCCGGTGGAAATGTAGGTTTCCGAAACGAAAACACTGTCGTCACTCTTATCATGAATACTGTACGGTATAGTTTCGTCAGGGTTTGACTTATTATCAAGCGTATTGTCAGTTTCAAGTGTAACAACAACGCATTTGTCGGACTCGAGACGTGCCGCATCAAGGCTCACACTTCCGAAATCCGTGGAAATCGAATTAAACGGAACCTTTACGCTTAACGGAATTGTCACTGTAAAAGCAGGCGAAATTGTTGTTGTTATAAGTGTACTTCTATCTTCGGCATGGACAGAGACAGATGTAACCGCCAGGCTTGTGATGATTGAAGCTAATATTACGGCAGCTGCCTTCTTCATTTACATCACCTCCATATCTTTTTGCCATGGTAATTCTAGTCGATGCTAACTTCTTTGAACGTGAATGTTACCACATCGGAATACTTACCGGCAAATTTCAACTGCTCTGCTGTCTTGAAGTATATCTGGAGCGGAGTATCTGGCGTATCACCGATATTAGCTGCAAAATAACCTACATTACCATCGTTTTCGATTGTTTGTTTAAAATCAGCATCTTTTGCCGCTGTATAAGCCAAAGTATTTACGCCTGCACTAAGCTCAAAATCACTTTTTAATGTTACTTCAAGTTTTTTGCCTTCGTCAAGATGTACATGGTCGGCAGTAATTTGATCGTTGCCTTGGTAAATCGCAGTGCCGTCCACTTCTGAAAGAGTGATGGTTGAGGGAATGGTGACAATATACATTGCCTCCGCATTAAGTTCAACAGTTGTGTCGCCTGTCTGTTCGGTCGATACATCTTTGCCACTTACCGTTGACTGACTGCCCGGAGTAATAGCTGCCGAAGCGGTTATCGGTGCAGCTATTGCGGCTGTGAGTGCAATCGCTGTTAATGTTCTTACGACTTTCTTGTTTTTCATGATAAAAACTCCTTTCATATATATCACAATCAGTTCGCTTGTCAGCTTACTGAAAAAGTGAACGTTAGTGTGCCGGTGTATTTACCGGCAAAAGTAATGTCAGACGGAGCGGAAAAAGTAAGTTCCGCTGTTCCCTTGCCGTCTTCACAGGTTACGCTTAACAGATTATCACCAAGCTTAACCTGTTTATTTTTACTCTTAATCGTATAATCAAGTTTATTATTATTTGATTTTACATGAAATGTCATGTCATTAGGTGATGGGGTTGCCGCTGTCAGCCTCACATCTACCTGTTGTCCCTTTCGAAGAGATACATCCTGTACGGAAATACTGCTTGTGGTCTCTTTTCCCTGAGAAAGCTGTACTGTTGCGGGTATCACTACTGTATAAGATGGTTCAACATTATATGAAACACTCATAGGATGATACTCCACTCCCTTGACACTCAGCTGCAACTGTCCGGTCAGGGGATCCTTTACGATTATGTATCTGCTATCAGCAGATACAAATTTATCCGGGTCATTCAGATTTGTATTTGAACTGTCGGTAAATACAACGGGTTCTTCATCCGTAGGTTTTACGGCAGTATATATTGAAATAGGTTTAATGTTTGTGAGGTTTCCACTTATGGTAATTTTCTTGTTCGCACCAATATACATTCCTGCTGTGCTTCCTGTAATTTCATTTTTACCCGATAGTTCAATACTCCCACCGTTGCAGTATATACCGTAGCTATTTGTGCTTGTGATAGTATTTGTGCCGGAAATCTTTACAGTCCCGTTGCAGTATATACCGTAGTTGCTTGTGCTTTTAATAGTATTTGTACCGGAAATATTTACAGTCCCGCCGCCGTTTATGGCATAGCCTCCATTGGAGGTAATACTGTTTTTACCGTCTAAAACAAGCGTTCCGCTACAATCTATACCTCTGTCATTGCCGGTTATTGTGCAATCGTTTGCATTTACAGTGGTTCCACCGCCAACAATTATTGCATGCAAACTTGTGCCTCTGATTTCAGATTTTTCAATTACTGCCGTTGGATTAGTATTATATCTTCCGTCCAGAGTTATACCTCCCGGAGCATTTATTAGACAGTTATTCAAACTGACTTTTTTGGTATTGTATATACCATAATTTGAACGACAACCTACTTCACAGTTTTCTATATACAATTCGCCATCGTTTGAAATTCCGTATGCTCCGCTATAGTTACATTTAATTAAACTTTTGTTTGATTTGCAATTAACTATATTCACAGTTGCGTGCGGATAGAAAGCATAAGAAGAGCCTCCGGTCGTCACACTGAAACCGCTAAGGCAAAGGTTTACAGTGGTTTTCTGCTCTGAATCCCCAATATTATGCACACCGGCACCTTTATCATTGTCAAAGTACAAATCCGCATTTAAATAATAATTTCCACTGCTGGTTGGTAAGGTCGAGCCGACTGCTGTCCAACCGCCGTGTTGCCCCGAGTCATGTATATAATCATCTGCTGCAAAGACCGTACAGTCATCCGGCAATGATGATAAAGAAACGAAACATACGGCGGCTGTAGTTACCGCAGTAAACTTTATTAACGTATTTTTTAAATTCACTTGTTTCATCCCCCTTTACCAGGTTATCAGGTAAACAAAATTGTTTCACGGAACTCCTAACTTGACCATTTAAGCACAAACGTAACCGTGCCGGTATAATTGCCCGTATATTTCGGAGTTGTTGTCGGTTTAGTAAAATACAATTTTACACTACTGTCTTCTGTTGCCGAGAGAATTGTGTCGCCCACATTTACTTCGTCTCCGTTTTCACCGTTCTTTTTTATGGCGTATGGTATCTCTTCACCGTTTACGCTCAGTGCAAGTGTATTGCCTGTTCCACTTGCCTTTATGAGCTTCACATCAACCGCTTTATAATCACCCAGAACGACATCGCTAACCTCTATATCAACACTTTCGCCGAGTTCTACAGCAGCAGGAATTGTAACGGTATAGCTTGAGGGGGTATAACTCACATTATTAACAGTACCGCCGTTGTAAGCTGCTGTTCCGGATTTGCTGTTTCCGGATCCGTGTCCTATATCCTCACTGTTGCTCCCTGCTGTTGCGGTGACATTACCCTTGTTTATGGTGAAATCTCCGCCTGCACTACCACTGCCGCCGCCAATTCCGGCACCATTGTTACCTCCGGTTGCAGTTACGGTTCCGCCATTAACAAGAACTGTTCCTCCGGCACCGCCATTGCCGCCGCCAATTCCGGCAGCGGAGCCACCTCCGGTTGCAGTTACGGTTCCGCCGTAAATAGTAAATGTTCCTCCGTCACCACCATCACCGCCGCCGCCAATTCCGGCACCGGAGCCGCCTCCGGTTGCAGTTACGGTTCCGCCTCTGACAATTACATCTCCTCCTTTAGCGTATTGACCACCGCCTATTCCTGAGCCGTTTGAACCACCATTTGCATTAATTGTTCCGCTTAATATAATAATAGTACCGCCGGATCCCCAGCCGCCTCCGCCAATACCTGAACAATTATTACCACCTGTTGCGTTCAGCGTTCCCTTGACGTTTTCGTTTTCTTTAATTGTAATTTGTCTTCCTCCGGCTACATCAATTCCGGCACAGTTGCCGCTTTTAAACGTGTTTTCACCTTCTATGATAAGCGTAAAATCACTGGAATGTACTGTTAGTGGACAGCCTTGATTCAACGTAATATTTACATTTTTGACAGTAACTGTCGGAGTTCCTCCTTCAATCGTAATTTTATTTGTTGTGGTGGTGCCTGTTATGATATGTTCTCCCGAATCTGTTATTGTGATATTTCCCTGTGAAATATCATGTTCCGTTGCCGCTGCTTTAACCGTCAGCGTTGCCGGAAATTCTCCGAACGCCTGATGAGAAACTACACCGGGAGATATCAGCAAAAGACCCGCACAAAGCACAACAACAGCCTTCTTTGCTATCTTCATCTCATACTCACCTTCTTTCTATTTTGCAATTAATACTGTTTCCACATTTGCACCGTTTAACGGCGTTTCACCGTCAAGTGCAATCGTTGTAATTTGTATAGTCGCAGGATACTCACCCTCCGGAAGCGGTTTTGATAAGGTTACATCCGTAATTGCCTGTCCCGGGGGTACATATTTTGACTCAAAAAGCACCTCTTGCGTATCGTTCAAAACAATCGTGAAATGGAAATAACACGGATTACCCTCGGGGTTCAATAAGGACATCGTAACATCCTTAGTATCCGCCGGAATAGAAATTGACGGATATCCGGGAATCTTTATTCCGACTGCTTCGCTGCTCTCATCATCCGGCTTTTCACCGTTGTAGTCTCCCGCATTCGGGTCAAGCTCAATGCCCGGCTTTGCACTCTCGGTTGAGGAAGTGTTTTCAGCCGAAACATCTTTTTGATCATTGCCGAACCAGTTCCCCCAGTTGAACGCAACAACAACACTGCCGACCAGCAGCAGAAGGAATATAACCAAGGCAATAATAATGTGTTTTTTCTGTATCACAATCCCGTTTTGCTCTTTATCACTCATTCAAAATCCCTCTCGTCATCACGGCTTAACCATACACATATTCAGCCGTATTCTTGATATAAATATATTTTTCTCCGCATCGAACTTAAAGCCGACACTTCCATGATATTTCTGTGCAGTATCGGATATACTTCTGAGTCCGTATCCCCCGCCTTTGTGATCGCTTAAAAATGCCTCGGCAGGTAAAAATCCGTCCTCCGATTTATAATAACTGCTAAGATGTACCTCTTTGCAGGAGTTGGCTATCTCGATTGCCAACTGCCCCTGAACTACACCCACTTTTATGCTGATCTGCGGTTTTTCCGGATATCTTCCGCACGCACGTATTGCATTCTCCATTGCGTTGCCGAAAATAACCGTTAAATCGGGCGGATCAATCGTCAACTCATCACACACCGCTTGAATATCACAGCGGATACCCTCACTTCTTGCAAGTCCTGCATAGTATTGCAGAAGTCCGTTTACCGTCATATTCTTGCAATAGATTTCACTGTCCCTCTTATAAGTAGTTTGTATCACATCCTCAAGGTATTTTTTCATATCGTCAAACATTCCCTGTTCCAGCATATCATTCAGAGAATTGTAATGATGCCGCAGGTCGTGGAGCATTCTCCTTGTATTTTCAATATCATTTGCAATCTTTTCATATTGAAGCTGTTGAATTTCCATGGATTTCCTTTGTTCTGCATCATGCTTTTTCCGCACGGATTCACGGAAAATTACCCAATATATCAATATCTGATTCAGCATCAGAAATATCATAGGCAACATAATAAGATCAAACGCACCTGAATTTCCCATAACTGTATCGCAATAAATCATCATTATGAAATTGCATATCGTAGAAACAGTCACAACCAAAAACTCACGTTTCATATTCTCCGGTTCAATTATACGAATATATTCTTTCAACGGTTTCATTACAAACGTCAGCATAAGCGGCAGCAACAATACAGCCGCGGCGGCATATAATAACAAAAATCGCTCGGTATACGGGTAGTATGTCGTATCGGGTTCATTATACGTAAATATAATGTCATACGAAAGATTGACGAGTACAAAATTTGTCGCCGCATAGAACATAACAATGAGAAATACAAGAATTTTCTTCATTACCGATTCTCTGACAAGCCATATGTATGCCGCCAATACAAGCACCACGGCAGCCAACATAAACAAATTTGATATCATTATGTGTTTCGGGTATTTGCTCATGTCACGCAGACACAACACCGCCGAAAATATTACAGCTGCAGCCAAAGAAATCAGTGTTATCCATATAAAAATCGATTTACGGCGAAAACGGTAAGCCTCCTTTGGAAACGGAAGAAAAATCATGATTGCACAGGGAAACAGTTGTATTAAAAAACCAATTGCATTTTGCAGAAACGGTATCATGATTCACCTCCTTAAAATTTTCCTCGTCGGGAAATCTGTTCAAAAACATAGTTGTCATAAGCTGAACGTACTTCGGCAGTGTGCCTCGTTTTGATTGAAAAACGACTTCCGTCCCGAAGAACACATACGCTTGTTTCCATTTGTGCAATATAGTCCATATTCACAATGATTCCACGGTTTATTTTCAAGAAATTCCTGTTCAACTTTTTCTCTGCCTCGGTCAAAGGCATCCAGACTTTCAGCTTGTGCCCGTCATTCATTGTAATCTCCGTTGCGTGGTTGACACTTTCCAATCGGCAGATTTCGTCAAGATATATAAGCTGATTGCTTTTTTCAACTATGAATGAAACAGCCTCTCTCGGATTTGTACGGGATTGTCCCAAGCGCCTGAATGATTCGGCAATGTTTTCAGTCGTCACAGGTTTTATCAAATAGTGCAGTGCATAGACGGAAAATGCATCTACCGCATATTCACGGCTGTTAGTAACAAAAACTATCGCTGTATCGGGGGAAATCCTTCGTAATTCCTTTGCAATATCAATGCCGTTTTCATCGGGCATACAGATGTCTAAGAATATAATATCAAAAGGTGGTAATGTTTCGGCTTTTTTCAGCATGGAAGCACCATCTGAAAAGCACTCTGCACCTTGTGTCGGATCCCATCCGTACATAGCCTGAATGAACTGTTCTTGCTCTTTCGGATCATCATCGCAGACTGCAATGCGCATATAGCCTCTCCTTTTCCACGAATATTACGGTATTATTGTATCATATTTTGGTCGTTTTTTAAAGATTTAAAAGCTGTAATTTAGGTAATCAAATCTGCTTTTTAGGTAATGTCAAAGCCATGCCTCCTACATCGTCAGATACTAAATGTGTGTAAAAATGACGAGTTTTTTAAAAAACAAAATAATAATTGCTGCCGGGTAACTATTAAGCATTTGTAAAAAAATTTAATATTATCGCCCGTCAGCTTCTTAGCAAAAGTAATTATATAATGTTATTTTTAACAATACACTTGGAATTTTATACAGATAACTCCAAAACATATGGTAAAATGTTAAAAATAGGTTAGCATCTGTTCATACTAAATGTAATGAATACATAAAAATAACTAAAAAGCAATTCAAGAAACTGAAAAATACTTTTCTATACAGAGAGGAAATGTAAAAATAACTAACTGCGATTTTATTGACTCAATACTGTATACAGACGAAAACGGGTGCAAATGGAGGTCACTGCCAAAGGATAAGGCATATGAAGGGGATAAAACACGCAATCTTGCCGGTAATTACGGACATGAACCTGTTGTTCCGCCAAAAAAACCGCTTAGATCCCCGGGAATATGATGTTGAACTTTATAAACGAAGAAACATCAAGAGAGGCTATTTCGATGGCTCAAAGAGTTCCGGAAAGTCTTTACTCGATATGATAAACTTGATTCCATGTATTTATCATTTATTCAATTTGCCTGCATTTTAAAATGGTCTAATTAGTGTCAACGCGCTCTAAAATATCTCTTATAACTGCCGAATGTTTCTTGTCAGCATCCTCCCACAAGTATCACCGTTATTACGGTAAAGCAATTTGTTTTACTTTCCAATTCTTTGTTGGAAAGTAACCATTCCCCGCCGCAATGCGAAATCTGTCGAGATACATTGGTTTATTTTTTCAATTCTGCTTTCTGCCTTCTCCGGTTGATTTCACTTTTGTCCTTTACAGTTTTCACTCTAAAAATGAAGTAAATCAAATGGCACACCCACACCACGGCAAGGATGATACACGGTATCTATATCCCTTCTCTTACCATCATAAAGAATCCAAACACCATGAGCAGAGTGACGGTCGTAATAATGCTGATTTTTGTTTTCAGTGTCATTCCGCGCTTTTCCACATAGGACTGCAAATGCTTTTTATGGAGCTTTGTGGACATATACCGGTCGTGCAGTTTTTGAGAGGAATTGGCAAAGCAGAACGCCGTTACTAAGAAAAACGGCACGGTCGGAAGGATGGGCAGCACAATGCCCACACATCCGATGCCAAGACAAACACAACCCGCAATCAAAAACAGTAATCGTTTCAGTTTCATTGTTGTTTCTCCAATCAAATCCTTTCTTTTTTGGTTTCGTCGACATGGCGGAGTGCGGCAGCCGGGTAATGGAAAATCATCCTCGGCCCGGCATACCGCATGACGGTGCGAATTTTCTCCTGCATCTGTGGCCGATAGCAATGAACCTTGCAGTTCGAGCAAAAGGTTTTTGTTTCTATAAAGGGGCATTTGTCGCTGCGGGTGCAGGCGTACTGTGTCAGCGCCATACAGTCCGGGCAGAGTACGCCCTTTTTCGTGCCGTAATTTTTCCGGCAATACAGAGCGATCATCTCGGTGACCATACGCTTTTCCCGTTCCCGCTTGCTCTGTATATCCCGCATCAGCTCAGCCTCCCGCTCTCCACCGAATAGACCGTATTGGCAATGCGCATAGTGGACTTTCGGTGGGAAACAAGGATGACGGTTTTGTCCTCCCGCTGCTCGTTTAAAGATTTTAAGATCATCGCTTCGTTGAGGCTGTCCAGATTGCTTGTCGGCTCGTCGAGCAGCATCAGGGGCGCATTATGCAGGAACGCTCCGGCAAGCCCCAACCGTTGCCGCTCACCGCCGGACAGCGTGTCGCCTAATTCTCCTACCGGGGTGTCATATCCCTACGGGAGAGTCATAATAAATTCGTGAACCGACGCCTTTTTGCAGGCTTCCTCGATTTCGTCGTCGGTGGCGTCCAATTTGGCAAGGCGCAGGTTGTTCTTGATGCTGTCGTGGAACAGATGGGTTTCCTGCGTCACAAAGCTCTCCATCTCCCGCAGATTCCCGGTGCTTATCTCCGACACATCGACGCCCGATACCAAAACACGGCCTTTCTGTACCTTCCAAAAACGCATGAGCAGCTTCAGTAACGTGGATTTTCCGCTACCGCTGCGCCCCACAAGACCGATCACCTTGCCCTTTGAGATCGTAAGGGTCACATCGGACAAAACCGTTTCTCCGCCATAAGAAAAGGTCACATTCTCTACCGCCGCACCGGTAAACCGGACTTCCGGCTTGCCGTTCACTTCCTCCACGACGGGGGTATCGTCGATCACATCGAGGACACGGTTGCCCGCCGCAAAAGTGTTTTGCAGTGTGCTGCCCAGCGCCGCCAGCGCCACCGCCGGGCCGAACGAGGAAAACAGCGCCATCGTCGGGATCAACACGCCGTCAAAGCCGACTTCGCCCTTTTGGTAAAGCAAGATGCTGACCGCAAGCATGGCAAGATCCCAAAGCCAAATCACCGTATTCGTCACCGCCGCATTCCGTCCGGCGGTCTTTTTCATTTTTGCTTCGTCGCCCGCCAGCGCATCGGTGCGGGCGTTCATCTCGGCAAGGCGTTTCTTTCCTTGCCCGTATTGCAATGTTTCGGAAAGCCCGCGCAGTCCGTCCAGCACAAAGCCAGAAAGCTCTCCCGACTTCGTGCGGAAACGCATTCCGTTGTCTCCGCTGAGCTTGGAGGTCACAAGCGGGATCACAATGCCGACGGTCAGGTACGCCGCCAACGCAAGAAGTCCCAGCATCCAATGAAAGCTCCCGATAAAGAGGCACAAAATGACCGTGAAAAGCGTTGCAATGGCGATGGGCGAGATGGTGTGGGCATAAAACACCTCCAAAAGTTCAATATCCGAGGTGATAACGGAGATTAAGTCGCCCCGATCCTTGCCCTCCAACTTCGCCGGGCAGAGCTTCCGCAGAGCGCGGAACACCTTGTCCCGGATGAGCGCCAGCAGCTTGAACGCAATAAAGTGGTTGCAGGATTGCTCCGCATAGCGCAGCACGCCCCGCAAAAGCGCAAACAGGCAGACCGCCGCAAAAATCCAGCCAAGGGAGAGCGGCGTATCGAAATGCAGCAGATTCAGCGCCGCATAGCCGCCAAAAATCGTAATAAACGAGGCGCACAGATTGCCAATCAGCCCCATCGTGATTGCCAGAATCATAAATCCCATCAGTGGCTTTACCAGCTCAATCAGCCTCGCCATGACAACAAAGCCGCTTCTTTTTTTCATTACTGCTCACGCTCCTTTGCATAATTTTCAAGAGATTGTTGGGCGTTCCAGAGCGCCGTGTACTGTCCGTTTTGCTTCAGCAGGTCGGCGTGTGTGCCGCTCTCCACGATATTCCCTTTGTCAAGGACATAAATGTTGTCAGCGTGCGACACATTGGCAAGACGGTGGGAAATGAGAATGACCGTTTTCGTCCCTGAGAGTGCGTGGATTTGCGCCATGATGTCGTTTTCGCTCTCCACATCGATATTCGAGGTAGCTTCGTCGAAGATGTAAACAGGGCTGTTGTGCAGCAGCGCACGGGCCAGCGCAAGCCTTTGGCATTGCCCGCCGGAGAGATTGGAGCCGCGCTCGGACAGCGGCGTGTCAAGTCCTTGTTCGCCCCGCAGAAAATCGGCAAGGTTACACCGTTCCAGCGCCGCCCACAATTCGCTGTCCGTTGCGTTCGGTTTTCCCATGCGCAGATTCTCACGAACCGTACCTTTGAACAGATAGCTTTGGTGGCTGACGTAGGTGAAACTTTGCATCAGGCTTTCCTCGCTGATTTCGGAAAGCTCCGTGCCGCCCACCGTTACCGAACCGGCATACCCTTTGTTTCGCCCCATGAGAATGCCCGCCAGCGTGGATTTGCCGCAGCCGCTTTCCCCGACGATGGCGGTAAAGCC
>CANQBP010000038.1 GCA_947589415.1 uncultured Clostridia bacterium | reverse complement strand
CGCGCCGAGGCGCACCATCCTCCCTGCGTGATGGGAGCGGCGGGTTTCTGCACTGAGCATTCAGCGGATTCCAGGGGACTCCGCCATATTTCTAAAAAATCGCTTTTTTAAGCGGCTTATATACTTTTATCCCCGAAAAACCCCGAATTATCGTTCTTTAATCGGTAATTCGGGGATTTTGTCTTTTTATATGGTTATAGAATTAAGCACACTTAAAGTCCTTTCACTTTCCTTTGGGTATAAGTGGGAATAAGTTTGAAGTGTTGTTTTTATATCAGAGTGACCAAGACGGCGGGCAATCTCCATTATATTGATACCGTTGTTTGCTAAATATGAGGCGTGAGAGTGCCGGAAATCATGTATGCGAATATGTTTGATTTCAGCTCGTGAGGCATATTTTAGGTTTGCTTCTTCAATAACTGTATCTCTAAGAGGTCTTATTCCTCCGCAAACATAATAATCATCATTAAATCCTTGCATGGTTTTGCACCGATTATAATGTTCGTCAAGCACTATCTTAAGCGGCTCCGGTATGCCAATGTTTCGGATAGATGATTTATTCTTTGGCGGGGTAATTCTGTCCTCACCTTTTGATTTTTGTGCAACACTCTTTGTAACATGAATTTTATTATTGATAATATCATTCCAAGTAAGAGCGTTGATTTCGCCTTTGCGCATTCCTGTAAAAAATGCAATGAAAAAGAATATGTATAAATTCCAAGCGAGGAGAGTACCTGAGTGTTCCGCTGTTTCACGAGCTGCGGAGATAAATTTTTTAAATTCATCAGTAGTGTAATATTGCATTTCTTTATGCAATTCAGCAGGGGCTTTAAAATTTCCTGCACGCAACAAAGGATTAGTAGGGATATATTCCATTTTTACACCAAAATTTAATAATGCTCTGAACACCTTATAAAAAAGTTGCTTAGTGCGTATTTTGTAATTACCTTCGTTTATAGATCGTTTCCATTCTTGAATTGTCTGAACATTAAGTTTGTTGATTTTTGTATTACCGAGCAGAGGAAGAATATGTATTTCTATAATTTGTATATTTTTGTCAAGAGTGCTCTCTCTGACTTCATGTTTTTTTGCTGCAATATATTCCTTGTATAGTTCATTTACTGTCATGCGAGCAGCCGGAGCTGTTTATTCCTACCGTTGCTATCGGTGTAATTTACCCGTACTCTATATTTCTGCTTACCGTCCTTTTTAACAGGCTTGCCGGCCTTATCAACTACTTTGTTTATCGGCATTTATATCACACCTTCCTTTTTAAAATTTCCCGCCTCCTGCATTTATTTGCAAGTGGCGGATTTTTTACTTTAATATGTTGTATATGTCGTTTAAGGAAGTAATTGGTTGTGCTTGTTCTCCGGGACGTTTAAATTCTATCCTATCGTCTTTGTATATTTTTATTATACCTATTTTCTTTCTATCACCCGTATAAATATGCAAACGGGTAAAATCCGGAGCAGCTTCCTCTTGATATTCATAATCCTTAATAATATTTTTGATTTTATCCACGATATTGACAGAAGTCGTTTGATCTTGAGTGAAGTTATTTTGAACAGGTGTTTCAGTTGGCACAGCCGTTATATTGGCAGCCGGTTGAATATTTGGCTTTTGTTTGGCAGTATTCAGCGGTTTTATTTCCGAGTAAATTATATCGCCGCCTTGAATTTGTGTTGATATATTATACTGTTCGGCAAGGGCGGTCATTTTAAATTCTGCGGCAGGCTGGATTTTATGTACTAATTGTTCGAGTTCGTTTAGGCTTATATTAAAAAATTCCTTACGCTTATTTACCTTATTAAGACGCTTATTATCAAGAACCCTATGAAGCATGGTTTCAAGCTCAACGGCATTATCGGAAAAAATAAAGCAATGTACATCAAACGGGAACGGCACACTTGCATTTCCTAACTCATCAATTCTCTCCTGCGGTTCAAGGCGTCTCGTCATTCCTATTTTAAATACATTTTCACCGAACGAGCCGATATTACTTATAACATATACATTTCCCGCCTGTCCGTTTTGTAGGTTGATTATCTGCTCTTTTTTATCCTCAACGGTATTCAGCATACCTTCAAGTTCTGCAAGCCGTTGTCTGAGCTTTTCCATTTCCTCGTCAGTAGAAGTAGCAATAGAGAGCTTAACATTTTCAATTTCATTCAAGTACTTTTGTTCTTCCTTTTCAATGTGTTTCTGCTGTTGTTGTAATATCCTTTTTTCTTCTGCCTCTTGTCGCATCTGCTCCTTGATTGCTTTTTGTTCTTCCTTTATTTGTTCTCTTTGAGTGTAATACTCATACTCAATATCAACGGCTTCCATGTAGTAAACAGTAAGTTCATCTATGAATTTTTTAAGCGTAGGAGCAATACTCTGATTACCGTTAGCGGTTATTTCATAATAACGCTTTGTTACACTGTTGACCTTTTCTTTTGCCTTATTTACTGTACCGAAACGTAAATTAAGAAGTATATTTTGCAGCTCGGCTTCAAGTCCCAATATCATTAGCTGATATAATGCCTTATTTGTTTTGGTTGTATATCTGTCCTCATATTTAACCACTAATTTTTGTATATTGGATTTATTGGCACTAAACAATTTTCTTAGTGCGGGGACATCAAGACAATTATAATGCATTTCCGAAATATGGGTAAAAAGTGAGAACGTATTTATTATCATATCCGGAGCTTCGGGGGCGTTCTTTGTATCAGCCTTAATAGCTCTTTGAGCAGCTTTGATAACCGTTTTTAGTGACTCGGTTTTCAGTTGTGTTTTTTGCAGCTCATCATCAGCCTTTGATTTAGTTTCATTAAGACCTTCAATTTGTTCTTTCAGATCTGTAATTTCCTTTTTTAGATCTGACAGTTCCTGTCCGCTTACCGTCTTATACAATTCTGTATTTTCAGCTTGCAGTCTTGAGAGTTCCTGCTTTAATCTGTTATTTTCTTCTTTTATTTGATTCACTTGAAATATATCGGATATCCCCATAGATTTATATAACCTTTCGTCTATAATAATTTGTATATTATTTCAAATTCAGCTCAGATACCATTAAAGCACCTGAGCTGTTAATAATACATTCAGTTTACAATCTCGACTTCACTTTTATCAATAGAAAATGCAAACCTGTTTCCGTCAATAGGTTCATAATAAAACTCTAATATTTTCCAATCCTCCGGAACCTGATAGGCAACAGCACCTTGTAGTTTTTTGCCTGCTTTTATATCGCCGCTGAACATTTGCATTCCATCGGGGTATTCCATTAACATATCTGTTTCAACACTAACGTCATCGCAATAGGCATCATAGAAAAAAATATTTATGTAGTCATCTTCTTTAGATATGTTTTCAGCTTCAAAATTTAAGATGATAATTTTTTTACCCTTGCTTGCTTCCGTATCTGCAAATTCATTATCGGTTTTAACTGTCATATATTCTTTTGCGGACTTCAAGGTGATTTTTAATTTATCGTCTTTAGAATACTCTCCGACATGGGCAACAGCCTCACTGGTATCAGTTGATGACGTGTTTGAGTTTGTAGACGATACACTACCTGACCCGGATACCTGATTGCCTGATTCTGACTTTGATACTTCATTTTCTTTATTTTCTTTATTATTCATAACTGCAACGATAATTATACACGCAAGAATGACAAATAAAAGTGGCCATAGTCTGAATTTTGTATTTTTTGGCTGTTGCTGATTGTCCATAATAAAACCCCTTTTTAATTTTAGTGTTCTTGCTGTCGGTTAGATATTTTATGCAAGAATTGTATATAACCATAGTTATATAATACAGCAATTTTCATCAAAAATCAATACAAAAATAGGGATTTTTTATATTTTTTTGAAAGATTTTGTATTTCATAGAAATAGTGTTACCTCTGCGTTCTTTTATTTACAACCTTCATGCCGTGCCGTCTTGCATATAATTTTCATCATTTTGTTCTGCCATGAGTTTTGCCCTTCCGATCAGCTCGCCCTGTTGGGTTTCGGAAAGTTTTTCAAATAGTTTAACAATAGTCAACTCGTTACCGGATAAATCTAATTGTTTAATTTGTCGGTCTGACGGTGACGGATTGCCTGCTTCGTCCGTTAGTCCAAGAAGATAATCGACTGAACATTCGAGATAGTCGGCTATACGAGAAATTTTGTCTGATGACGGATACGCAGATTTATGCTCCAAGTCATATATAAAACCTTTATTTATTCTGCAATCATCAAGTAATTGCATTATTGCAATTTTTTTACTTTGTGCAGCTGTCTTAATAATTACGGAAATTTCAGTAGGATTATACATAAAACAACACTCCTTTTTATGCGAATATATAAATGAAATCGGAAAAACAAGGAGGTTGAACCAATGGCTAAGGGTAAAAAGAAAAACGGTCGCAAACCGACAACAACTGAAAAAATCGTGTTTGCAACCGCAACATTAAACCTTATCAAAGCTGTTATTGATTTAATAAGAGAGCTACTGAAATGATAAGGTAAATCCGAACAGTGGAGCAACAACTCCCCCAAGTAGGATTATAGTATAAGCCTAAGCTGTTGTCAATATATAAATTTAAAACGGGCAGGGCAGTAGTTTATGTTTTCAATAATGCATGGAAGAAAACAACGATTATTGACCGCATCAATTTACAACTCGGTTGGTTTGCGGATGACAGCTTTCGGGTGCTTGAGCGTTGTAAAAATTACATTTCGGAATTGGAAATATACTCTTGGCTTGAGGATAAGGACAACACTCCGGAGGACGGACACGACCACATGATAAACAGCGTGCAATACGCATTTTTGCCTTATAGGGCGAAGATAGGAGTAACAAATGAGGGTAGTTGATAAAGTGAGAAATGCTTTGAGAAGTTTTTTAAGAATAGAGTTTCCGCAAACAACGACCGTAACGATCACACAGCAGCTTGATTTTACGGCAAATGCGGCAAAAAATCGAATATGGTATCGTGGCAGCGGAGAGGAACTGTCAGAGTTGTATAAGCAGCTTCCCAAAAGCCGTACATCGTTTTGGGCGGCAGTACCAACCAAAGGCATGGAGATACGCAAGGTGCATACCGGATTGCCAAAGCTGATTGTTGACACGCTTGTAAGCATTGTACTTTCGGATATGAATGACATCAAACTTCCGTCAGAATTGTCGGAAGTTTGGGATAAACTCGCAGAAGAAAACGATTTCAAAACTATTCTGAATAAAGCTCTTACTCAAACACTCGTTGTCGGTGACGGTACGTTCAAGATAAGTATTGATAATGACATTTCCGAAAATCCGATTATAGAATTTTACCCCGGTGATAAGGTTGAATTTATATATGAGAGAGGACGGCTTAGGGAAATAATATTTAAAACGATTTATGAGAACCGACACGGCACATATACGCTGAATGAATATTACGGCTACGGCTATGTACGGTACAGCCTTTATCGTGGCAACAGTGAGGCAAGTCTTGACGCACTCCCTCAAACGGCAGGTCTTAGAAATGTTGAATTTGATAAGTCTGTAATTATGGCAGTACCGTTTATGATTTACGGCAGCGAAGTATATGAGGGCAGGGGACAGTCAATTTTTGACGGAGGTAAAACAGACAGCTTTGACGCTCTTGACGAGGCATGGTCGCAATGGCTTTACGCCGTACGTATGAGCCGACCTGTTAAATATCTTCCGCCGAATTATGTACCGCGAAACCCGTACAACGGTGAGCCGCTAAAACCGAATTTTTTCGATAATGTGTTTGTAGAGTCGGACGGGGCAATGCCCGAAAACGGAGGTAATAACCGTCCCGAACTTATTCAGCCGACAGTACCGCACGAAAGTTATCTTAGTACGTATATAACAGCTCTTGACCTCTGTTTGCAGGGAATTATTTCTCCGTCAACACTTGGGATTGACGTCAAGAAACTTGATAATGCGGAGGCACAAAGAGAAAAGGAAAAAACTACACTGTACACCCGCAACAAAATTGTTGGTGTTATGCAATCGGTCATTCCGAAGCTGATACAGACTGTTTTTAACACTAAAGCTCTGATGAGCGGTGAAGCGCTGCGGGATATCGACGTTGAAGTGCCGTTCGGTGAATATGCTAATCCGAGTTTTGAAAGTCAGGTTGAAACGATAGGAAAGGGCAGAACTCAAAATATTATGAGTATTGAGGCCTGTGTAGACGAGTTGTACGGCGATACAAAGACCGAGGAATGGAAGTCGGCAGAGGTAAGCAGAATAAAATCTGAAATGGGCGTGGAGAGCATTTCCGAGCCTGTTTTTACGGAGTGATGATATATGCCGTATGATTTGTCGGAGGCTTTTGAAAAAATTGAGGACGAGCTTATCGGTTCAATGATAAGAAATCTTGACCGGCACCGTGCGGAGGAAACAAAGCAGGTTTTTAAATGGGAACAGTGGCAGGCAGTACAGTTAAAAGCTTTAGAGGATTATCGGAAAACGAATGTAAAAAAATTTCCTCCGAGATACAATAAACTGAATAATCAGATACGTACGATTTTGCAGGATAGTTTCAACGACGGCAGTACAAAGCAGGAACGCAGAATTTTACAGGCAATCAAGCGAGGCTTCAAGGGTTACGGCACGAACGCTCCGGCATTTACGGGTAACGTGCAGACACAGGGAGCATTTTTTACGGTAAACGACCGCAAGCTTAATGCACTTGTAGAATCAACTATTCATGATATGAACAAAGCCGAATACGCTGTTTTAAGACGTGCGGACGACCAATACAGGCAGATAATATACAATGCTCAGGTTTATGCAAACACGGGTGCAGGAACGTACGCGAAGGCTGTTGATATGGCAACCCGTGACTTCCTCCGTGCCGGAATTAACAGTATCGAGTACAAAAACGGCAGCCGCCACACAATTTCGGATTATGCGGATATGGCAATCAAAACAGCCGCAAAACGGGCATATTTGCAGGGCGAGGGAGAAATGCGGAGGGGCTGGGGAATATCAACGGTCATTCTGAATAAAAGAAGCTGTCCTTGTCCGCTGTGTGCTCCGTTTGTCGGCAAGATATTTATAGATGATGTGTGGAGCGGCGGAACGGCTGAGGAGGCAAAAGAAAAAGGTTATCCTCTTTTGTCGGAGGCGATTGCACAAGGGTTATATCATCCACGCTGTAAGGACGTGCATACTACATACTTTGAGGGCATAACGACATCGGAGGAAAGTTACAGCCAAAAGGAACTTGATGAACAAAAGGAAAAATACACCGCAGAGGAAAAGCAAGCCTATTGCAAGCGGCAGGAAAAACGCTATTCACGCATGAGCAAATACAGTCTTGATGCCGATAACAGGCGTATGTATGCGGCAAGGGCAAATGAGTGGAACGAGAAAGCAAAATCCTTTGAAAATTCTGTTAAAACTGTTGAAAATACAGGAGAAAGTGGTATAATAAAAATGAAGGAATTTCATTCTAAGGCTGATCCAATGTATGAAGTCATGGGAAGTGCTTTTGAATCGAATCCTAAAGAAGTGCAACAAATAATTGATACCCTCAAAGAGTGGGGCGTCAAGGTGAATTACGGCTCATCAACATTGGGATACGGATGTACTTGCCGAGGTAAACCGGGTACAATGAGTATAACAAAAGAAGCAAGCTACAGTGCATGGTGTCACGAATTTCAACATATTAAAGATGATAAAGAGGCAGGGTGGGACGGTTTAAACGTTCTTTGGTTTGATCATAAAGAACGAGAACGTCGAGAAAGAAGAGCTTATGATATTGAAATTCAATTAGCCCGTGAAGCGGGTAGAGAAGATATTGTGAAAAGATTGGAGGAAAATCTTGATGAAGAAGTCAGAAAAATATACTCTGAACTTAAAAGATGAGTATAACGATGTTTCATTTATTGAATATGCTCTTTTATCGGATAAACCTTTAAGATGTATGTATGCAATTTGTTCGTGTGTAATCAACAATTTCAAGACAAGTAGAATTGTAGAAATCCTAAAAAAATTAAAGAATAGTGATTTGATTGAATGGAACTCTTGCAAAATATCGAATTGTGCTTTAGCTGCGTTACATCTATTGAACATTGAGCCTTATACAGGTAATGATGAACAAGTAGAAGATTTGATAGATATTTTTGCCAATATTAACCGCCCTGAGTAATCAAGGCGGTTTTTCTGTACATGACAGTGAGGTGTTACAATGGATAATTTTACAATAATTTATAACATTTTAAAGACTTTAGAAAAAGCTATGAGTCTTGAGGAGTTTGATAAAGATACTATCTCTGCGGAGAGCCAAAAAATACCGTTTCCGCTGTGGTGCAGAATTATAAAAATTATGTATGATAATAACTACATAACAGGGGTAGAGGTTTGGGAAGCTTTTGATTGTAATTATCCTAAAGCGGCTCTTATACGACCCGAAATAACGTTAAAAGGCTTAGAATATCTTAATGAAAATTCAATTATGAAGAAAATAGCGAATGCCGCAAAAGGAATAAAGGAAAGTACTCCGGGTTTATAAGACACGATAAAACCGAATAAATTAAGCACTTGAAAAGGCAATGCCCTAAATCAAGTGCTTTTTTTATGTCCGAAACACTTATGACAATAAACTGATGTGAATATTTTTAAGGGGAGATGAAACAATGGAAGATGAAAAGAAAAAGCCCGATGAGGAGGTTACGTCAGCCGAGTCGGAATCGAACACGGAGCAGGAAAAACCGGCGGAGGATAAAGCCGAAACGGAACAGACCGGTACAGAGGAGAAAGCCGGAGAAAAAACAGACGAAAAGCCGGAAGAAAAACCGACACCGGAAACAGAACAAAAGCTCGAAAATGAAAAAGCCGAAGAGGTGGGGGACACTCCTCCGGTACTCTCTGAGGAGGACAGGCTCAAAGAGGAGAACTTCCGTCTTAAAACTCAACTTGAAGCTATGAAACTCGGTTTCCTGCCCGATACTATTGAGGACGCTGTTGTGCTTGCGGAAAATATTGTTAAGCGTGACGGCGGGGATATCGGGAAGGCTTTGCAGGCTGTGGCTAAGAAATACCCCGACTGGAAGTCAGATACGGGTAAGGAAGGTAAGGCAAAGGGCGGGTTTAAGGTAGGAGCAGACGGAAATAATACAGGCTCGGATAGTGACGAAAGACTGAACCGTGCTTTTGGAATTAAGAAGAAATGAGGGGTAAATTATGGCAATCAACTATGTAACAAAATTTGAAAATAAGCTCCGAGAACTGTACGGGCAGGAGCTTACTTGCGATGCGCTGTATCACTCAAATACAGACTTGCAGATAACGGGAGCAAAAGAGATAAAGATACCAAAACTTTCGGTATCGGGGTATAAGGATCACAGCCGCACCACACTCGGATTTAACGCAGGAACATACTCAAATGAATTTGAGGTCAAGTCACTTGACCACGACAGAGATATTGAGTTTGCAATAGATCCTATGGATTTTGATGAAACGGATACAATCGTATCACTTGCAAATATTCAGAACCGCTTTGAGAGAACACAGGCTATTCCCGAGCTTGACTGCTATACATTCTCGAAACTTTACGCCGAGGCTAAAAGAGTAAGTGCGGAGATTAAGACAGAGGCACTTACGGTGTCAAATATTCTTGCGGATTTTGATGAGAACCTTGAAAAGCTCGAAGATAAGGGTGTACCGCTTGACAGAATGATACTTTTCTGTACATCAGAGTATAAAAAACTCCTTAAAAATGCGGAGGGTATTCAGCGTACACTTGACATCAAGCAGGGCGGCGGAATAGACAGACGTGTACATTCGATTGATGATATCGGAAATATAAAGACCGTACCGTCCGCACGTTTCAAGACAGCATATGAGTTTACAGACGGCTGCAAGGCGGCAGGAACGGCAAAACAGATACACTATATCCTTATCGACCCGGAGTGTCAGGTGAGCCGTGTCAAGTATTCGTATATTCACCTGTTCAATCCCGGAAGTGACAGCCGCACCGCTGATAATTACCTATATCAGAACCGCAGATACAACGGTACATTTGCAATAGATCAGCTCTTTGCGGACGGCTGTATTATTCATGCGGAAAATGATGCCGAATAATCGGAGGTGTGAAAATTGAAAGCTGTAAAAGATAACAAGGTATATACCATAGACAAAAACTCTGCAAAGGCATATCTTGCACAAGGGTATGACATAACGGATGATAATTTCAACGTTATCGAACATTCTCCGCTTGCAACGGTGCCTTATTCCGAGTACGCAAAGATTAAAGCAGAGCTTGACGAGCTGAAAGCAAAACAGCCGAAGAAATAAGGTGATATGATGTATAAGCCTTACATCAGTGTTGAGGAATACAAGGAAAGAGGCGGCTTGATTGACAATGCAGAAAAATATCTGCTGTCGGCAAGCCGCCATATTGATACACTTACATTTAACAGAATAATTGCAAGAGGCTTTGATAATCTCACGGAATTCCAACAGGAGATTGTCAAAGCCGTATGCTTTGATATGGCAAATTTTGAATATGAAAATGAGGATTTGCTTAACAGCGTATTCCAAAGCTATTCAATCAACGGTGTGTCAATGCAGTTCGGCAATAATATGAATGTGTCAGTAATAGGCGGCATTGCCGTGAAAAATGATACTTACAACCTGCTTATGCAGACAGGATTATGTTACAGGGGGCTGAAATGAAATATCCGTGTTTGGTACTGAAATCAGTTTGCAAGACGAAAATTAGCTTAACGCTTTACCATGAGGGATTAGGTGAGGACGGAGAGCCTTTGACCGCCGTTGAATACTGCGGGTTTTGTAATTATCAGGATAGTGCAAAGACAGTCCTCACATCCGAAAAAAAGCTTGTTCAAATATCCGCACAGGCTTATTTTATCGGTGATATTGCCCCGGAGCTTGCAGTGATTTCGGGCGGTGAGGCTGTAATATTCGGTGAAAAACGTAGGATATTACATGGCATGAAAGCTCGAAATCCCGACGGTACAGTCAATTATACGAGGGTGGATATGATATGAAAATCAAACTAACCTTTACATAAGAATTTAATAATACATAAAAAATTACGCATCAAAGTATTGACACGTAATAAATTACATATTATAATGATTTTATAAGGGGGCTGTTGAATGAAAAGTTATTCATCAAGAGAAGTTATTGCGATTCTTATTTCAGATGGGTGGTACGAAGTTGCTTGTGTAGGAGATCACCACCAATTTAAACACCCTTCTAAGCCGGGAAGAGTTACAATAACCCATCCGAGAAAAGACATACCTATAGGAACGCTGAAAAGTATCGAGAAACAGGCGGGTGTTAAATTTACCTGATGACAGCAGCCTACACACATATTCGAATATAATGTAAAAATCAAAAAACGGAGGTACTTTTTATGAAAGACAGATATTCCTTTATAGCAGTTTTTGAATGTGAACAGGACGGAGTGTCTATCCGATTCCCGGATTTGCCCGGTTGTCTGCCGTGTGCGGATAATATTGACGAGGCGATAGAAAATGCCAGGGAGGCTCTCGGATTACATCTGTGGGGAATGGAGCAGGACGGAGAGTTAATTCCCGAACCTACACCTATTACAAAAATCCGGTGTGCAGATAATTGTGTTCCGGCGGTTATAGATGTCTTTATGCCGGTATTCAGGGATAAGCTCAATAATCGTTTTGTTAAAAAAACGCTTTCACTCCCTGCATGGCTCGCTGATTTGGCGGACAGAGACGGTGTGAACTGTTCAAAGGTATTCCAAAATGCCCTCATGGATTATCTCGGACTCAGGTCAGCTCCAAATAGTTAATTTAATATTTGATTTTGAAAAGCACTTCGAGAAATCGGAGTGCTTTTCTATGTCTATGCTGAAGGAAGTGTTATTTATGAGCTTCAAGTTAATTATAAACAAACAATTCATGAAAAAACTCGATACTGCCGCCGTTGCAGCACTTGAACAGACGGCAGAGGCTCTGCATACGGAAATAGTACAGGCACAGGTCGTACCGAGAGATACGGGACGTTTGCAGGGTGAATCTTTTGATATTGATATAAGTAATTCAAAATACGGAAAAGTATCACTTGTACATTCTACACCGTACGCATTGACAGGGATACATTTCTCAATAATATCCTTGCCGCATTTAAGGCTATGGCAAAATGAAAAAAGTATTGACAATACGCATTATGCGTGCTATAATATTTGCGGAGGTGAGGGAATGAGATTTCGTGAAGTGGAAAAAATCTTACTTGCCGACGGGTGGGTACTTAAAAACGTCAGAGGTTCACATAATCAATATGTACATCCGAAGAAAAAGGGTAAGGTTACAATTCCTAATCACAAGGGTGATTTGGACATGAAAACCGTGAAATCCATTTTTAAGCAGGCAGGACTTAATTAAATCCCGCCTGCCCCATTTCCAATATTATGATAACGGAGGTATTGCTATGAAACTTGTATATCCTGCATATTTTTCCCCGCTTGAAGAATCGGACGGGTATTGTGTTACTTTTCCCGATCTTCCGGGCTGCGTAACTCAAGGTGATAATCTTTCTGATGCTTTTGAAATGGCGGAGGATGCCGCCGCCGGTTGGCTGCTTGATGAGCTTGAGGATGGAAATGATCTTCCGAAACCGTCAAAGCTTGCCGATATAAAAATTGAATGTGAAGGCGATTTTGCCAATCTTATCGTACTGGATATGGACTTGTATGCGGAAAAGTACGGAGAAAAGGCGGTAAGGAAAAACTGTACTATTCCGGCTTGGCTTAATACGGCAGCGGAAAGAAATAATATCAATTTTTCGTCCTTACTTCAAAATGCCTTAATTGAAAAATTGGGACTTAACCATTGATAACTAAGCAGAATATTTGTAAAGCGTACATTGCATAAAGCGCATCATAGACTCTCTGAAAGAGAAACAATATATCCGTAGAGTAGACGGCAAACGCTACGGTAAATGGAAAGTTTTGGTTTGACAGCGGAAATATTGATATATGAGTAATAACAGAACGGAGATATTATGAGTAATCCAATAAAAAGAGAATACGATAAGTTGTCGCTTACAAAGGATATTGTTGAGCGTGAAAATATCGTTTATCAGTTTCAAACGACCGGTTTTCTTGACCGCAATGATGCAATCAATAAGATAACTGCGCTACAAATCACAGATATCGAATTGGCAGTAGCAACAAAAGCAAAACAAGCGGCAAGTGGAAGTGTTAATCTTTATCAGGTTGATGATAATCTTATTATTACAAACATTCAGTTTCAAATTGATTTCCTAAAAGCAAAACTTGCAAAGTTAGAATTGGAGTATAAAGAAAATGGCTAAAAATACAATTCAATCTATCGAGCCTAATATTGCTGATTTAGCAAATGGTTGGCTTAAATCGTATAAACTTGATTATAAATTGGAGCAAGAATCCTTAAATACAGAAATCGATCAAGCCCTCAATGATTACTATTCCAAGAACGGCGGTGTCGGCGGAAACCGACCGGATGCAAAATTGCTTTTACAGGATAAGAATTTGGTGAATTATCCAATTCTGATTGAGTATAAGGGCTACAAGGACAAACTTGTTATGCTCGATGCAGACGGTAAAGTCGCAAATAAAAATTCCAAGAATCAGCCTGATTTTAAGAATATCAATTCTTATGCCGTAAACGGTGCCGTTCATTATGCAAATGCACTTCTGCATTACACCAGCTATACCGATATTATCGCAATTGGCATGACGGGCTATAAGGATGATTCCGATAAACTGCAATATGAGATCGGCGTATATTATGTTTCCAAAAGCAATTTTGGCATTGGTCAGAAAGTCGATGATTACACGGATTTTTCCTTCCTGAAAAAGAAAAATTTTGATAGTTTTATTGAGAAAGTTAAGCGTCTTAAACTTTCACAGGAAGAAATCGAAAAACTCAGAGAACATCGTGAGCAGGAAATCAACGCCAGCCTTGTTAAACTGAATAATGATATTTATCAGCACGAAAAGGGTTTGAGCGAGCGTGATCGTGTATATCTTGTAGCAGCGTCAATTATTGCAACGCTCGGCGTTCCCGGCAAGGTTGCGGCCCTTGAAAAGTCCGAGCTGAAATCGTCAACAGAAGATGGCAACCGTGACGGCGATATTATTCTGCGTAAGATCAGGGCGTTTCTGAACGAGAAAAATCTGCCGCAAGAAAAACGTGATCTGATTGTGCGCACGTTGCAAAACACACTGACAACCGACAATATCAACAAAGTTGAAAACGGAGAAAGCCAATTAAAAAGAGTATTCACAAAGATCATTGATGACCTCGGCATTTATTATAAAATCGGTCTTAGTACCGATTTTACCGGAAAGCTCTTCAATGAAATGTATAGCTGGCTTGGCTTTTCGCAGGACAAGCTGAACGATGTCGTTCTGACCCCTTCCTATGTGGCTACCCTATTGGCACGGCTTGCAAGAGTCAATAAGGATTCGTATGTATGGGACTTTGCAACCGGCTCTGCCGGGCTTCTCGTTGCCTCTATGAATGAGATGCTGATCGACGCAAAAGA
>CANQBP010000037.1 GCA_947589415.1 uncultured Clostridia bacterium | reverse complement strand
GGCTGCGTGTGTAAGCGTCGTGAGGCGTTTAGCTTGGCAGTACTAATAGGTCGAGGGCTTGACCATATACTTTGGTGCTTTCGCTTCGTTTTATTCGGTTTTCAGGGTGTGAGCCCTTTTACATAAACCTGTCTTGATAAGACGGGTTTTTTGTTTTTTTGCGGGAACACTAAATAAATCATAATAAAATAAAAGTACGGCGGTCGCTGCGGAATTAACCTGGTGACCGCTGTTTCTATTGAATTTTTATTTATGTTTTGATATAATTTAGTTGTAAATGATACAAAGGTAATTTTTGCGAGGTGAAAGAAATGGATTCTCCGCTTGCAGACCGCTTGCGTCCGCAAAGTATAGAAGAAATAGTTGGTCAGCATCATCTTCTTGATGAGGGCAGACCGCTCAGAAGTATAATAGAATCGGGAAATATACCGAATATGGTTTTTTATGGCCCTTCGGGTGTGGGAAAAACGACACTTGCTTCATTTATAGCAAAAAGGACTAACCGCACGTTGAGAAAACTTAACGGAACTACTGCATCAACATCGGATATTAAAAATATTTTTGAGGAGCTTAACGGCTTTGACGGTATAAACGGGATACTTCTTTATCTTGACGAAATACAGTATTTCAATAAAAAGCAACAGCAAACACTTCTTGAATATATAGAAAACGGAAGTATAACTCTTATTGCCTCAACAACGGAAAATCCGTATTTTTATGTTTACGGAGCAATATTAAGCCGTTCTACCGTATTTGAATTTAAGCCTGTTGAAAAGGACGATGTGATTTTGGCGGTAAGGCGTGCTTATAATTATCTTGAAAAGGAATATAATACGGATATTGACGTTTGTGAGGAGGCAGTAAACCATATAGCCTATGCCTGCGGCGGAGATGTACGCAAGGCGATAAATGCGGTAGAGCTTTCCGTTATTTCATCAAAACATAACAGTGACAAAATTATAGTGACGCTTGATACCGTATCACAACTGACACAAAAAAGTGCCGTACGCTATGACAGGGACGGCGATGAGCATTACGATCTTTTGTCTGCGTTCCAAAAATCAATGCGCGGCTCGGATCCTGATGCGGCAATACTTTATCTTGCAAGAATACTTGCGGCAAATGATCTTCCCTCGGCTTGCAGACGGCTCATGGTCTGCGCTTGTGAGGACGTGGGACTTGCAAACCCGCAGATTATACCAATAGTCAAAGCGGCGGTCGATGCGGCGATGATGGTAGGACTTCCCGAAGCAAGAATCCCCCTTGCGGATGCCGTTATTCTTGTTGCACAATCACCGAAATCAAATTCCGCATATATGGCAATAGCTATGGCAGAGGAGGATATAAAGGCAGGTAAGGCGTACGGTTTTCCAAGGTGTCTGCAAAATAAGCATTATGACGGGGAAGATGCTGATGTAAAGGGACAATTTTACAAATACCCGCATGATTTTCCAAACCATTGGGTACCGCAGCAATATCTCCCCGACGGAGTAAAAGATTCTGTTTATTATGTACCCGGAAATAATAAAAATGAACAGGCATACAGGTCTTATTGGGCTAATATAAAAAATAAGAGTGATATATAAGAATATTTGGAGTAGGACTGATATATGAATAAAGAAAGAAAAAAAGTTATTGACGGAAATGAGATATCCGAAGTGGTTACTGTTCGATTGGGAAAATTTGAGCAGAAGGTGCTTGTTGAGGGCAAAAATTCGGGACTTCCCGTTGTTATAACACTTCATGGAGGGCCGGGAAATCCGCTGCCGTTCGGTGTCGGTTGTCGGGGACTGTTCCCTGAAATTACCGATAAATGCATACTTGTATCATGGGATCAATACGGGTGCGGCATAAATAACGGGAAATTACCGGAAAATATATCTATAAACGATTATGTTGAAATGACTTCGGATCTTATAGATGCGATGCGCAAAAAGTTTCCTGCGAATAAGGTGTATCTGTTAGGTATGTCATGGGGGTCGGTGCTTACGGCGAGGGTTGCCGTCAAAAAGGCATATTCGCTGAGCGGAGTAATAGTGTACGGGCAGGTATTATACAGGCTTCTAAGGTCAAGTGATACAAAACTTGCATTAGTGGAATCAAAGGCTCCGGCTAAAATCAAAAATGAGATAGAGTCGGCTTTTAATAAAGAAGAATTTCCTATTGATTTTGCCGATAAAATGACAAAATATATTGCGAAATATACCAACGGATACCGCAATCCGAACGAGGCAAAAAGTCCCGCAGGCAAAATTATAAGAGGAATATTTTCGAGTCCCGATTATAAATTCGGTGATTTTGTTGCGGTATTTAAGAACGGATATGCAAATAATCGCAGTATAATAAATGAACTTGCAAATATAGATTTGCGGGAGGATATTAAAAATATTAAAGTACCATACAAAATATTTCAAGGAGAGAGCGATATAGTTACAAGTACGTATATGATAAGCGAATTTGTTGAGAATTGCGGTAATCCTATGGTGTCCTGCACCATGATAAAAGACGGGGCGCATATTCTCGGAATTAACGGAATGAATGTTATAATGAAAGAATTAGAGCTGATATCACAAGACAGATTTTTGGTTTGAGTGATGATTGTATGTTTATGATAAAATTGAAAAATTGAGGTGGAAAATGAAAATAGGAAACGTGGAAATAGACGGATTTGCGGCACTTGCTCCTATGGCGGGAGTGGCGGACAGGGTATTTCGTGAATTGTGTGTTGATTTCGGCGCAGCTTATGTTGTGGGAGAAATGGTAAGTGCCAAGGGAATAAATTATAACAGTAAAAAGTCCCTTGAACTTCTTGAATTATCTGAAAAAGAGCGGCCTGCCGCCGTCCAGCTTTTCGGGTATGAACCGGAGGTCATGGCTGATGCGGCAAGGGTTTCGATGAAGTATGCACCGGATATTATAGATATAAATATGGGGTGTCCCGCACCGAAGATAGTAGGCAACTTTTCGGGTTCGGCGCTTATGAAAACTCCGGAGCTTTGCGGAGAGATTGTAGCAGCGGTAAAAAATGCAGTACCCGTACCTGTTACGGTAAAAATACGTAAAGGTTGGGACAAAAACAGCGTTAATGCCGTTGAGGTTGCAAAAATTTGTGAGCAAGCGGGGGCATCGGCCGTAACCGTACACGGCAGAACAAGGGAACAGCAGTATATGCCGTATGCTGATTGGGATATAATACGGCAGGTGAAAAGAGCCGTAAATATACCCGTCATAGGAAACGGAGATATTGTTACGGCGGAAGATGCCGCAAGAATGTATGAACAGACCGGTTGTGACCTTGTTATGATTGGAAGAGGCGCACTTGGTAATCCGTGGATATTCAGAGAAATAAACAGTCTTTTAGGTTATGACAGACCATCTTTGCCCATATCGGCCGCTGAAAGGATAACCGTGCTTCTGCGCCATATCGGGAAACTTTGTGAATATAAGGGAGAATACATAGGAATGAGAGAGGCAAGAAAACACGCAGCATGGTATTTCAAGGGTGTGCATGGTGCGGCAGCCCTTAGAAAAAAAGCCGGTGAACTTGAAAAATATGAAGATTTGATCGAACTTTGCAAGTGTATCGAGTTGTAAAAAATATTGGGGTACTACCTACTGCATAACATGAAATTTGATACAAAATATGCCTTGGCAGAAATTAAATTTATTAAATTATATAAAATTCTTGACAAAAAGATATTATTCGTTATAAAATATATAAAGACGGAAAACGTCTTTAGGGCTTTTGCCCAGTGACTGAATTTTCAACTCAATTATGCCGTTTGTATATATATTATATTTTTATATTATAGCGACAGGAAATTTGTTATTTTTATACATTATGGCTGCACGTATATGAATGATTTTCTGCGTGCCGTGTTAATTTTAAAGGTTCTGATTTTATGCAGACAGAAAAATACAAAATGATTTTATGAGTGCGTACTTCTCATATAAATCGGAATGTCCGCCGTGACAGCATTATTCATGCTTTTTCGTGCGGATAGTCGTTGTGGTTATAATACTTTTTTATTGACAATATATCGCACGAATATGCGGTAGGGTGTAAATACAGCAAAATATAATATTATGTCGTCACTGCCCTGTGTTGCGGAGATTTTGTCAAGGTACGCTGTAACAGGGAAATGCCCCGTTGCGTCCTTACAGGCAGATCGGGGTATGTGCTTGAAAAGCGGCGCCTTTGAGTTGATTAACAGACTTATTTACTCAAAAATCAGATTTAAAATCAACTTAGGAGGTGTCAGAACAATGAATGATCCGGTCCTGACAATAGTACTTATTGTCGTGACTGCTGTGGTTGTCGGTGCTGCGGCGTTTTTCGCCGGTATCTTTTATCGAAAAAAAATCGGTGAGGAAAAGATCGGTTCGGCAGAACAAGAGGCTGAAAGAATCGTGAGTGAGGCGAAGCGTTCTGCGGAGGCATCAAAGAAGGAAGCGCTTATAGCCGGAAAAGATGAGGCGCACAAACTTCTGACGGAGGCAGAAAAGGAAATAACTGACAGACGAAGAGAAGTTCAGCGTCAGGAAAGACGAGTACAGCAAAAGGAAGAAGCGGTCGAAAAAAAGCTCGACAGTCTTGAGAAAAAGGAAGAAATTGTGGTACAGAAAAACAAAGCTGCCGAAAGCAAACTTGATGAAGCAGAAAAAATCAGGCAAAGCGAACTTGAAATGCTGGAAAAAATTTCCGGTCTTACATCGGAACAGGCTAAGGCCTATATCATCAGTAATCTTGAAAATGAACTTACACATGAAAAAGCAGTCAAGATAATGGAATTTGAACAAAAGACCCGTGATGAGGCGGACAAGACTGCAAGGGAAATTATTTCGCTTGCAATACAAAGGGTTGCCGCAGATCATGTAAGCGAGTCTACCGTATCGGTAGTGCCGCTCCCGAACGATGAAATGAAAGGACGTATAATCGGACGAGAGGGACGAAACATAAGGGCTATCGAAACAATAACGGGTGTTGACCTTATAATTGACGATACTCCCGAAGCAATAACGCTTTCATGCTTTGAACCGGTCAAGAGGGAAATCGCAAGAGTTATGCTTGAAAAACTGATATCCGACGGAAGAATACATCCTGCAAGAATAGAAGAGATGTATGAAAAAGCTCGTCGTGATGTCGAGAATATGATAAAATCCGAGGGAGAAAGGGCAATTATCGAAGCAGGTGTCAATAATGTGCATCCGGAACTTGTTAAGCTGTTGGGAAGACTGCATTTCCGTACGAGTTACGGTCAGAATGTGCTTGACCATTCGCTTGAGGTTGCATATCTTTGCGGCATTATGGCGTCCGAACTCGGACTTGAGCCTACAATGGCGAGAAGAGCCGGACTTCTGCATGATATAGGAAAAGCTCTCGATCATGAGATAGAAGGCTCACATATCGAAATAGGTGTTGATGTTGCCAGAAAATATAAGGAGAGCGAATTGGTTGTACACGCTATCCATGCACATCACGGTGATGTGGAAGCAAAGACTATAATAGCTTGCCTCGTTCAAGCAGCAGATGCAGTATCGGCTGCCCGTCCCGGAGCAAGAAGAGAAAATATAGAAAACTATATCAAAAGGCTTGAAAAACTTGAAGAGGTGGCTTCGTCCTATGCCGGAGTCGAGAGGAGTTTTGCAATACAGGCGGGTCGTGAGATTCGTATTATCGTAAAGCCTGAGATTATCAAGGACGATGAAATGGTGCTGCTTGCAAGGGATATATGCAAAAAGATCGAGGAGGAAGTAGATTATCCCGGTCAGATCAAGGTGAATATAATCAGAGAGAGCAGAGCGGTAGAGTACGCAAAATAACACCGAACATAACTGCCATACGGTCATTTTAGGACTGTATGGCAGTTTTTGCATACATGAACTATTTTTTTGATTTGGCATATTATGTGGTATAACCATCATAAGGAGGAATACATTATGTCGGATAATATTATCGGGTGTGATGACGATTTCAGCTTTGACAATGTGAAAGAGGCTGTATGTATAAATGCGCCGAGAATTTACGACTCATGTCTTGATAAGGATTGCTTGGAGGATCTTCCTGTTTTTCTTACCAAACCGGGTCAGTGTCTGATAGATAAGGCGGCAAGCGTCAGACTCAATAGTGTCAATGTGTGCAATGTTGCCGTAAATCTTCAGCCTGTCCCGTTTCATAACGGATTTTACGCAGTTGATATGACGTTTTACTTCGATGTGTGCCTTGATGCTTTTATGGCTCCGAATGCCCTGCCGATGCCCGTAAAGGGTCTTGCGGTATTTTCAAAAAGGGCTGTTCTTTTCGGCAGTGACGGAAGTGTGAAGATTTTCACTTCCGATTGTCCCGATTCTCCCGAAGGTATCGGAACGGCAAGTCAGAACTGTCCTAAGGCTGTGGTTCAAGTTGCCGAGCCTATTGCTCTCTCCGCAAGGCTCAGTGAAAGACACGGCCCGTGCCAGATGCCGCCGTGCCGTATCCCGGAATGTATATTGCACCGCTACGGAGGAGAGTTTGTGCAAAGCGAAAGCAACAAGGAGGTTCTTGTATCTATCGGTGTGTTTACGGTGGTGCAGCTTGAAAGAGATGTGCAAATGCTTATTCCCGCATATGACTTTTGCATACCGAAGAAAGAATGTATATCCAATTCCGAGGATCCGTGTGAACTGTTCAGCAGCATAGATTTTCCGACAGGTGAATTTTTTCCGAAAAATTGCCCGCCGGACTCAAGAAAAAAATACGGCTGCGGCTGCGGTGAAAATTGACCCGAAAAAAGCAGGAGGCTGCCGCTTCGGTTTCAATCGGTCAATGTTGTCGGCGTGACCTCCGACTCACATATTAACTGACGTACAATGCGAATTGCCTGCTTTTAATTTATTTCAGTCTTTTCATAAGTTTTAAATTAAATCAGTCATCGTTTCGGGCAGACGGAATGTTCGGAGCGATGACTTTATTTGTTTTCTTAAAAATATAAATACGCAAAAATAAATTTTTTACGGAAATATTATTGACAACTATCTTAAATATAATTAAAATGATATATGCTTGTGTTCCCGATTTATGGGAATATTAAGGATAAATAAATCGGACGGGATTGATAATTGAAATGAAAATTCTTGCAATAGGTGATGTTGTGGGAGCAGGCGGCTGTAAATTTTTGAGAAGTAAATTACCGCAGCTCAAGAAAGATGAAAAAATTGACTTTGTTGTTGCCAATGGTGAAAATTCGGCAGTTGGGAACGGAATTACCCCCGAATCGGCGGAATACCTGTTTTCAAGCGGCGTTGACGTTATAACCGGCGGAAACCACAGCTTTCGCCGGCGAGAGATTTTCGGAATGTATGAGAACGCTCCGTTTTTACTAAGACCTGCAAATTATCCGGAGAACACCACACCCGGAAAAGGCAGTGTTGTATATGATTTGGGACGTGTACGGATAGGAGTTATAAATCTGCTCGGCTGTACTTATATGGAAAGTCTTGAAAATCCGTTTGATGTTGTTGACAGGTTAATAAAAGAACTGGATACGAAAATAACGATAGTCGATTTTCATGCCGAGGCTACGTCTGAAAAACTTGCTATGGGCTTTTATCTTGACGGAAAAGTGTCGGCAGTGTTCGGAACTCACACCCATGTGCAGACAGCAGACGAAAAAATATTTCCCAATGGTACCGGCTACATCACCGATGCCGGTATGACAGGCCCGGACGAGTCTGTATTGGGTGTTGAGCCTTCGCTTATAATAAAAAAGTATAAGGAAAAACTTCCCGTCCGTTTTGAATGCTCACGGGGTCGGTGCAGAATGGATTGTATTATTTTTGATATAAATGAGAAAAACGGGAGAACAATTTCATTGAAACGTATTCAAATACGCTGAAAATTTGTGCAAAACGGAATATTTTGTTAAAGTACTTGCATATTTTTACTTTTGTGGTTATTATATATATTGATAATTCGCTCTAAGCAATTATGGAAGATAAATCATAAGGAGGCTGACTGAAAGTGGAAATACTTAAAGTGTCGTCAAAATCTTCGCCTAATTCCGTTGCGGGTGCAATAGCAGGTGTCGTTAGGGATTACGGCTGTGTGGAAATTCAGGCTGTGGGAGCAGGTGCAACAAATCAAGCGCTTAAATCCGTTGCTGTGGCAAGGGGATACCTTGCTCCGATGGGTATAGATTTGGTTTGTATTCCCGCATTTACAAATATCGAGATCGACGGCGTTGATCGCACAGCAATAAAGCTCATCGTTGAAATCAGATAATTCCTCTTTTTAGAAAAAATTCCTGTTCGGGTATGTACATTGGAACTTTTTTGTGTTACAATGAAATCGGTGCCGTGGAACGGCATACAATCGTTCCTGCCGGATCTCCGAATGAGAATTGATCAACCGCTGATATTTTGAATTTTCGGATATTCCGCAGTAAAATTAAAGTGAGGATGTGCTGAAAATGATAAACGGATCCGGTTATAAAAATGCGCTTATATCGGGCGCAAACAATATATCGTCACATAGGGCGCAAATCAATGCTCTTAATATTTTCCCTGTTCCGGACGGTGATACCGGTACCAATATGTCTATGACAATCGGTGCCGCCGTTGAACTGCTTGAAAAAGAAAGCCCGAAAAATGTTTGTGAATGTGCCTCCGCAGCCGCTTCGGCAATGTTTAGGAGTGCAAGAGGAAACTCCGGGGCAATACTTTCTCTGCTTTTTAAGGGGATAGCAAGCGGTTTGGACGAATGTGAAGAGATAGACGGTAAAAAATTTGCCGATGCTTTTAGTGTCGGTGTCGAAATGGCATACAAGGCTGTGGACAATCCCATCGAGGGAACTATGCTTACCGTGGCGAGAATGGCTTCCGAGGCGGGTACGGCTGCCGTGGAAATGGATAATGATCCCATAATATTTTTAGGCGCAGTCTGCTCGGCAGCTCATGATGCTCTCGAAAAAACTCCCAATATGCTTCCCGTACTCAAAAAAGCCGGAGTTGTAGATGCGGGCGGTATGGGACTTTGCATGATTTTTGACGGTATGCTTTCACTTCTTCGTGACGGCGTTATGATAGAGGCTGTACGGGAGGAAGAAACAAACGTAACGTTTAATTCGGGTTTGGACGATGAATTTTTCAGAAATGCGGCGGCTGAATTTGACGGTGATATACAATATACATACTGTACGGAATTTATAGTCGGAAAACTGTATGAAAATGTTGTGCTTGCCGATGCTGAAAATGAATTGAGAGCCCTACTCAAGGAAATCGGAGATTGTGTTGTCGTAGAACCCGATGAGTTACAGTGCCTGCTGAAGGCGCATATTCATACGGAAAATCCCGGAGCAGCTTTGGAAGGCGCAGTTAAATACGGTGAAATTCTTAACGTAAAGATAGATAATATGAAGGAACAGCATAGGAAACTGGCTGAAAAATATGAGAGGGAAAAAGCCAAAGCCGAGGAAGAAGAAAGGATACTCGAAGAATTGAAATCGGCAGAACCCGAAAATGATATAGGGTTTGTTGCGGTTGCGTCCGGTGACGGACTTCATTGTGTGTTTAAGGAACTCGGCTGTGACCGTATAGTGAACGGCGGACAAAGTATGAATCCGAGTACGGACGATATCTACCGTGCGGTAAAGGCTACCCCGGCAAAGACTGTGTTTGTCCTGCCTAACAATAAGAATATAATACTTGCGGCAGAACAGGTGATACCGCTTGTTAATGACAGAGAGGTCGTTATAATACCGTCTAAGACCATACCCCAAGGTATTGCGGCAATGCTTTCATACGATAAGGACTCAACTGCCGAACTTAACCGTGACAATATGATATCGTCGCTTTCGGTTGTATCAACAGGTCAGGTTACGTATGCAGCGAGAAATTCGGAATACGGGATTATGAAGATAAAAGAGGGTGACATAATTGCCCTCAATAACGGAAGACTGACAATAAAGGAAAAAGATCCCGTAAAGGCAGTTGTTAAGCTGGCGAAAGAAATGATCGGCAAGGATACTTCATATGTAAGTTTGATATATGGAGAGGGCATTACCGATGAACAGGCAAGTGCGGCTGCGGAAGGAATAAGAGCAAAGACGGGAATTGACGCTGATATATCAATAATTGACGGCGGACAGCCTGTTTATTACTTTATTCTTTCTGTCGAATGAAAATAAATATTATAATCACGATAAGATCATGGTAAGTACGCCGTGATTTTATCGTGTTTTTATAAATGCTGTCAGTATTTGAAAAGGAATTGATGAATAATATGGCTTCGGCTTTTGATATGCCTTTAGACAGATTGAGCGGGATAGGGGAGTCAAGCGCAAAACTGTATAATAAGCTCGGTGTACGAAGTGTCGGTGAATTGCTGAGATTGTATCCCCGCACATACGAGGATTGGAGTAAACCGTTAAAAATATCGGAGCTGCCCGAAAATACAGCGGTCTGCATAAAGGCGGTTATTGAAAAAGCATACAAACCGGCAAGGGTACATGGTAATCTTATAATATACAAGTTTATTGCAAGTGACGGATACGATAATATAACTATTACTTTTTTCAATCAAAAATATACCTATGAAAAACTTCTAAAGGGAGGAGAGTTTCTTTTTTACGGTACAGTTAAAAAATATTACAGTAATTATGAAATGTCATCTCCCTCGGTATCGGATATAAACAGTATCGGAATACACCCCGTATATCCGCAGACGGCAGGACTTACCACAAAACGAATAGAAAATGCGGTACGGCGGGCAATAGGACTTCTTCCCGTAAAAATGAACGATCCGATACCGAAAAGCATTTTGGAACAGTACGGATTATGCTCATTGGATTTTGCCATAAGAAAAATACATTTCCCCGACAGTACGGAAGATATTGAAAAGGCAAGAAAAAGACTTGCTTTTGAGGAACTTCTGGTTTTGCAGCTCGGCATGGCAAGGCTTAAAAGAGTCGGGGGACGTGAGCAGCCGTCGTACATAATAAAAGAGGATTACAGCGGCGAATTTAAACGGCTTCTCCCCTTTACACTGACGGGGGCGCAGGAAAGAGCAATAGGACAATGCATAGCCGACATGAAACAGCACGGTCATTCCATGAACAGACTTATACAGGGCGATGTCGGTTCGGGGAAAACGGCTGTTGCGGCTTCGGTATGCTATACGGCGATAAAGAACGGTATGCAGTGTGCATTTATGGCTCCGACCGAAATACTTGCGGTACAGCATTATAAATCACTTTGTGAATTGCTTTCCGACAGCGGTATTAGAATTGAATTGCTTACGGGTTCTGTCACGCTCTCAAAAAAACGTGCTATATACGGGGCGCTTGAGAATGGTGAGATAGATCTTATTATCGGGACTCATGCCCTGATATCGGAAAATGTCGTTTTCCGCTCTCTCGGATTGGTTATAACTGACGAGCAGCACCGTTTCGGTGTAAGGCAAAGAGCAGCGCTTATATCAAAGGGAACAAATCCCCACATTATGGTAATGTCGGCAACACCGATACCGAGGACTCTTGCACTTATGATATTCGGGGATCTGGATATTTCGGTGCTGAACGAACTTCCGCCCGGAAGACAGAAGGTTGATACGTACCTTATAGACAGCGGAAAAAGAAACAGGGCGTATAACTTCCTTAAAAAACATATTGATAACGGAAACAGATGCTATATTGTCTGTCCTCTTGTGGAGGAGGGCGAAACGGAGCTTGAGTCTGCCGAAAATTATGTTAAAAAGCTGAAAAAAACCGTACTCGGAACGTACGGCGCAGGTCTTTTGCACGGAAAGATGAAGTCATCGGATAAAGATGCGGTAATGGCTGATTTTGCAGCCGGGAATATTGATATACTCGTTTCAACAACGGTAATAGAAGTGGGTGTCAATGTTCCGGAGGCTACTGTTATGATGATAGAGAATGCCGACAGGTTCGGACTTTCGCAGCTTCATCAGCTTAGAGGACGTGTCGGAAGAGGAAATAATAAATCCTTTTGCATACTTGTTTCCGATAACCAAAGCAGTCTTACAAGAAAAAGACTTGCCGTTATATGTCAGACAAACGACGGATTTAAAATCGCCGATGAGGATCTGCGTATAAGAGGCCCCGGAGATTTCTTCGGCTCACGGCAGCATGGTCTGCCCGAACTCAAGGCTGCAAGTACGGTCGGAGCGGATATGCTGGAAAAAACACAAAATGCGGCGAGAAACATCATAAGATCCGATCCCGATTTGCAAAACAGCGAACATAGAGGGTTAAAGGCTGAAACGGACAGACTGTTCTCAAAAGTCGGCAACACGGATCAGCTCCAATGATACCGTGAATAAGAATAAACAGGTGAATTACGGAAAAATCAAATTTGAAAAACGGCGAAAACTGTGACGTTTTATTTTTTACGGTTTGATATTGTGAGAAATAAGTGTCCCCGACGGGGATAATATGATTTTCTGAACAGATAATAAAAAATGAAAGGCAGGTATTGACCTATGGAACAAAAACAAAACTTTGATGAATTTAAAAAACAGCTTCTTGAGGAAAATGAAAAAAACTACGGTGATGAGATACGTGAGGAGTACGGAGAAGATGTCTATGAGGCAAGCTCGGATATACTTGCGGGTCTTACGGAGGAAAAATGGAGAAGATCCGAAGAACTTAGGATAAAGGCGGAAGATATGCTTCAAAGACTTGCCCCGTCAGGCAATGCTCAAAGTGAAGAGGCTATGGAAATGGCAAGACTTCACGGCGAATGGGCAAGTATATTCTGGGAGAATGAGGAGTATTCCCCGGAAGCACATCTTGCCGTTGCGCAGATGTATGTGTCCGATAAGCGTTTTTCGGCATATTATGACTCGATAGTTGAAAACGGCGCACAATTTATGTATGAGGCCGTTAAGAATTATTGCGGGAAGTTCTTGAAGTAACATATTCCGCAGCCGCAGAATAGTATGTATTAACAGCGAAAACAAAGGGTTTTAAAATTAGGGGCAACCTTAAAAAATGCTGTGTATAAGCTGTTAAAATATGTAAATGCGGGTGTAGAATATGAACAATCCTTATGATGTATATCCCGAATATTCTTCGGATAAGTGTGATGACTGCAAAAAATATTCCAAACATTTTATAGATATTACGACACCTGTCGATATCACACCGGAAGTGCGTGTCGGAGATGTTGAGATCGAGTGCTGCGGCGATCCGATAGTAATATGCGACAAGGACAGGAAAAACTGTAATGCCTGCCACCTTGTTTTTGTGCAGAAGATAAGTATAAAAGTTCCGATTAGATATGACTTTAAGGCAGATGTCGGAGAAAGCTGTACAGACTGCTGCGCAGGCAAGGATAAGTAGCTCTTTATAAAAAATACCTTAGAGATTTTATATTTTGCCCGATCTGTTTTCGGTGTCGATTTTGCACGGATCGGATTTTTGTAAAATAGGGTTTTTATCAGACTGTCAGTTAGTCATTATGGGGCTTTCTGACAGTCTGTTTTTCACATTCGCAGGAAGTATAAAAAATATAAGGTTATTTTTGTATAAAATATGGTATGAAATGTGCAATAAAAATATTGATTTTTAAGTGTGATTTTAGTATAATATCAATATAAAGGCAAAAAGATTTTCATATTTTTAATGCGATGACTTTTGCCGGTGGAGATTTCCCCTATACTAAATACGTACGTTGGGATTGGGAGCTTGAACCGATCGGTGCGGTTTCTCCTGCCTTTAGGGACAGAGAGAATGAGTTGCGGATTTCGGACACCCGTCTTATGGCTGAATGTCGGAGATGTTTTTGAAACGCCTTGGGGCGGATTTCGGAACATCTTTTTTATTCCTTATTTTCCATAATTTCTATGGGGAATAATATAAAAAATATATAGAAAAATCCGTAATAACTATTGAAATTTCGTTCAATATTTAGTATATTTATAATGTAACTTCATTTAAAATAATTGAAAGGGATTTTTTAAGAGATGAGGTATTGGTCTTTAAATTTTGAAATTCCCCAAAAGGCGGTGAGATTGAATGCAGTGTAAATCATGCGGCAGCGAATGGAAAACAAATGCCCGCAATGCCAATATGACGAATTGTCCCTTCTGCGGGGCTAAGCTCGAACAGGAAGAAAATAAAATGACATTTCAAAGTGCGAAAGAGGCACTGAGGTACATAGTGAAAAGCTATGGAGTTGATGTAATTCTTGACGGTCAGCAGCTTAAGACGGTGCTTGCGGAGCTTATTCCGGAAATGAAACAGGAACGCAAGCTGTTTATGGACGCTTATGAGGCAGGGGTGTGCAATGCATTGTACCTTGCTCATGCACAAGCGGAAATAGACAAGTGTATCGCTATATTACAGTCTATTAAGGTGCTTACGCAGGAAGCGTGTATCGCGGAAAAATGGGCCTGCTATGTTGTTGAAACATATGTATATGCCTTAAATTGGAACGTTCCGATGTTTGGCATAACACCTAATATTCATATGTATCAGATACCCGAAAGTATAAATGAATCGGGTGAGGGCGGAAAAGGCCCGAAGCTCCTTCAATCGGGAGATTACTATGTTGAACAGAACGGTTCTAATGATGATATATGGTATAAGTCAAACGAAAATGAGGGTAATGATTTTGTTGCCCCGGTGCAGGACGAACAGCCTGCTGCCGAGGAAAACAGTGAAACGGAAAATGCCGTAAGTTCCGAGCCGGAAGAAGAAAATATATCGGCAGAAGAAGAATTTCAATCCCCGGTATATGATTTCACGGGAGAGGAATATGAGCCGCAGCAGGAGAAAACGGATAATGAGCAGACCGTGGAAAACGAAGAGGTCAAAACCGAAGAAGCTGCGGATATCTCCGACGAACAGCCCGAAGAACAGGCTGAGGAGGAGAAATTTGAGTCACCCGTATATGATTTTACCGGAGAAGATGATGAACCGGAGCAACCCGAACAGGATACCGAGTTTAAATCACCTGTATATGATTTCACAGGGGAGTCCGATGTTGAGGAACAACAGCCTGCACAGGTTGAAAATGAGAATGAAACCGAACAGTCGGCAGAGGAAGCAACAGAGCAATCCGAACAACCGGAGCAGCCGGCAGAGGAAGTAACGGAGCAATCCGAACAACCGGAGCAGCCGGCAGAGAAAGTAACAGAACAGTCCGAACAGCCGGAACAGACATCGGGAAAAGATGAAACTCAAAAACAGCAAACGCAGGGACAACCGAATATGAACCAAAATCCGCAGATGCCATGGGGATATAATCCGTGGATGCCGCAGGGACAGCAGATGCCCGGACAACCGGGAGAACAACAGATGCCATGGGGATATAATCCGTGGATGCCGCAGGGACAGCAAATGCCCGGACAGCCGGGAGAACAGCAAATGCCATGGGGATATAATCCGTGGATGCCGCAGGGACAGCAGATGCCCGGACAGCCGGGAGAAC
>CANQBP010000036.1 GCA_947589415.1 uncultured Clostridia bacterium | reverse complement strand
GTCAAGCCTTTTCAAAGGCTTGCGGGCGGCGTGCCGCCGCTGTCAATTCGCGGGGTCGCTCACTTGCGTTCGCTTTGTTTTTTGGGTGGGGAAGTCTGTTTCCGCGATAACAAACTTGCCTATCGGCATGGGGGGCGAAAATATCGAGAGCGGCTCTAACGATCCGCTCCGCCGCAAGAAAGTTACGGTGTTAAAAGCGCAAGTTTAGGTCAAGCCTTTTTCAAAAGGCTTGCGGTTTCCAAAGGCAGAGCCTTTGGTCGCCGGCGGGCGGCGTGCCGCTGCTGTAACTCAAAATTTGCGTTACATAATTTTTTGTGAACGTAAAAAATACTATATATGGAGATTTTGCCGAAATGAAAGCAGTTGTACAAAGAGTAACATATTGTGAAGTTAAAGTAAATGGAAATACAGTCGGAAAAATTGGTAAGGGTATGCTCGTACTCCTCGGAGTGAATAAGGGAGATACAACGAATGAAGCGGATAAGCTGAGCGCAAAAATATCTTCACTTCGTATATTTACCGACGAAAATGATAAAATGAATTTGTCACTTGCAGATATCGGCGGTGAGGTGCTTGTGGTATCTCAATTTACATTGTGCGCCGATTGCCGCAGGGGCAGACGTCCCGATTTCGGTAATGCCGCCGCAAAAGATACCGCCGAACCGTTGTATCGGTATTTCTGCGAGTGTATGAAACAATACGGTGTAAAAAATGTGGAACGGGGTGTATTCGGTGCGGATATGAAAGTTTCACTTCTTAATGACGGGCCGGTAACATTGATAATAGATACGGATAACCTGTCATAATATGTATGAATATATGATTTAACCAAAAACAGAAAGGAATGAATAGCATGATAAATATTGAATGTTTTAAAATTTCCTGTAACTGCTATCTTGTAACGGACGATAAGACAAATAAGGTACTGGTTGTTGACCCCGGTGAGGTCTGTCCGTCACTTGAAAACAGAATAAGGGAATACGATCCCGATAACCTTGAGTATATACTTCTGACACACGGACATTATGACCATACCGCAAATGCAGCAAATCTTAAAAAGAAATATCCGTCCGCAAAAATAGTTATCGGAGAAAAAGAAAAGGATTTTGCGACTGACAGTATGCTTAACCTTTCGACAGTATCGGGAGTGTATGTAGAAAAATTCAAACCCGATATACTCGTATCCGACGGAACAAAACTTCCGTTCGGAAGTGTTACAATAGATGTTATGGAAACTCCCGGTCATACCGCAGGGGGAGTGTGCTACAAAATAGAAAACAATGTTTTCAGTGGTGATACACTGTTCCGACTCTCAATGGGAAGAACAGACTTTCCTACGGGAAACATAAAGGAAATCGGAAAGTCATTGAAACGACTGTACGAACTTGACGGAAACCCCGATATATACAGCGGCCACGGGGATAGTACAACATTGGAATTTGAAAGAAAAAATAATCCGTATATGAGGAAAAGTTTATTATGATAGTATATATTGATAATCACAAATTCGCATATGAAATGGAAAATCTCGTAAGACTGTTTTTGCCTAATGAAAAAATATGTATCAGCACGGACTCTCCGGGAAGTATGATAACTTCATATATATTTACTTCAATGAACATAAACGAACAGATCGGCAACGCACACATTTACGTGCGGGTACGAACAGATGATTTTGACGAAACATCGGTAAAGGATATTATTATTGATGTAGACGACTTTGAAAAAAAAGCCGAAAGAACAATGGCAATCTGCTTGTACGGTCTATTGTGTAAATTAACGGGGAAAACAAAGCCGTGGGGAATACTGACCGGGGTACGCCCGATAAAACTGTTCAGACGTCTGTCGGACGAATACGGCACTCTCTATGCTGAAGATTATTTTAAAAAGGAACTGCTTGTTTCCGATGAGAAAGTACGACTAAGCTCGTGGACGGAAAAAAACGAAAGAGAAATACTTGCATTGAGTAAACCCGAATCCGTCAGCATTTATATATCCGTGCCGTTCTGCCCGTCAAGGTGTTCGTACTGCTCGTTCATTTCCCAAACTGCGGACAGGGCTAAAAAACTGATTGAACCGTATATAGATCTGTTATGCAAAGAAATCGTGATGACCGCCGAAATAGTGAGAGATAAGCGGCTCGTTCCCGAAAGTATATATATAGGCGGCGGAACACCCACAATCTTGAGTGCAGAACAACTCCGACAGCTTATAGAAACCGTAAAAAATAATTTCGATATGTCGGTATGCCGTGAGTTTACGGTCGAGGCGGGCAGACCCGATACCATAGACAGCGAAAAACTGTCCGTTATTTATGAGGGCGGTGTTGACAGAATAAGCATAAATCCTCAAACACTTAACGACAGCGTTCTTGAGGTCATAGGAAGAAAACATACCGCACAACAAATGTATGATGCCTTTAAACTTGCAAGAACGGCAGGCTTTAAAAATATAAATACCGACCTGATAGCAGGACTTCCCACCGATACGGCGGACAGCTTTTCAAAAACACTCGACGGTATTTTGACTCTCTCTCCCGAAAGCATAACAGTCCATACCCTTGCCCTCAAACGTTCGTCACGCCTTAACCTTGAGGGACATAATGTGAATACCGACAACTCCCGTGCGGCTGCAAAAATGATCTCAATTTGCATGAAAAAACTTCCGCAGGCGGGATATGAACCGTATTACCTTTACAGACAAAGTAAAACGGAGGGCAGTCTTGAAAATACCGGCTGGGCAAAAAAAGGTTTCGAGGGGAAATATAATGTTTTTGTTATGGACGAAACACATACCGTAATCGGGTGCGGTGCGGGGGCGGTTACAAAACTTAAAGATCCTGTCGGGAACAGTCTTACGAGAATATTTAACTATAAATATCCATACGAATATATCAGCGGGTTTGAAGAAATACTCAAAAGAAAGGAGAAGGTGCGAACTTATTATGACGGATTATCTTAATACCTATCGCAGATATGCATACGATCTCGAAAGAATAAACAAGGAAGCAAGAGAAGAACCGGAGAAACTGATTCAACTCAACGAAAAGCTGCTTGAAACGGATTTGGGATTTATAGCGGACAGGCTGTATGAAGCTAAGGAGGACAGACATATAGTACTTTTGTCAGGCCCTTCCGGCAGCGGAAAGACAACGTGTGCCAAGAAACTTGCCGATGAACTTAAAAAGCGTGATACGGACGTTGTGCAAATATCAATGGACGACTTTTACCTCGGAACGGATAAGGTCGGCAGACTGCCGGACGGAAGTCCCGATTTTGAAAGCGTGAGTGCGCTTGATATACCGCTGATAAAGAAAACAATGAATGAGCTGCTTACAAACGGTGAATGTATAATGCCGAAATACGATTTTACAAAAAGTATGCGCTCGGACATGACGAAAAAAATAAGGCTTGAAAAAAGCAGTGCGGTCATAATTGAGGGTATCCATGCGCTGAACCCCGTTTTCAGCGAGGGTATGCCGCACGAGAGCGTTGTCAAGCTGTATGTCAGCGTTAAACAGGGAATTAAAAACAGTGAGGATTATGTTTTGACAAACAGAGAACTGCGCCTTATAAGGCGGCTCGTCAGGGACAACAGCTACCGCAGCGTTGAACCGGAGCATATGCTTTCAATGTGGGACAGCGTTGTGGGGGGAGAAAAAAAATATATAAGACCGTACAGATATACAAGTGATTTCACGGTAAACTCCATACACATATACGAGCCGTGCATAATGAAAAAATATGCCCTCGGACTGCTCGGAAAAATACCGAGTGAAAATCCCGTGTCAAAACAGGCACAGCATCTGATGAAAGCCCTTGAAAAATTTGAAGATATCGACCCGGATCTTATTCCGCTTAACTCACTTATAAGAGAATTTATCGGCGGAGGGAGCTATTATTATTGATTTTTCAGGAAAATTTGTATTTTTGTCGGAAAATTGGTAAAAATCCTTGAAGAATATAAATAAAAATGTTATAATCTATACACTATATAAATTTGCAGAAAAGGAGATATATATCATGGGTATATTTGAAGATGTACTTCTTAACGCAAGAAGTGCCGTGGACGCAGTAGGAAAAACGGCGGGTAAGGTTATAGATGTGTCAAAACTGAAACTCGCAGCAGCAGACATTAAGTCGGAGCTATCTCATAAGTATCAGATCCTCGGACGTGTCGTGTATGAAGAAAATACGACCGAAAAGGACTATACTAAGAATAAGTCCGAGCTTATCGAGAAAATAACCGACTTGAAGAGTCAGCTTGAGTCCGTAAACGACATGATCGCAAAAGCGGGAAATAAGAAAAAATGTCCGTCATGCGGATCATACAACAGTAAGAATGCAGGATTTTGCAGTAAATGCGGCGAAAAACTCCTTGCAGACGATGATGAAAATGAATTTACGGACGATATGAAGGACTTCACGGAGGACAACTTTGAGGACGACGAGCTGCTTTAAGGTGATATCGCTTCCGAAAGGATGTGCTTAAGTGAAACAAAAGAATACTGGAATGAAGTCGCAGTCATTTCTAAAGGGAGCTATGGTGCTGGGTGCAAGTATGGTGATCGTGCGCCTTATGGGTATGGTGTACAAAATACTGCTCTCGGCAATGTACGGCGGAGTAGGAACGGGTCTGTTCAATTCCGCCTATGCGCTGTATAATCCCTTGTTCACGCTGTCAACGGCAGGCTTTCCGATAGCGATATCAAGAACGGTATCGGAAAGCATAACAAGAAAGCGATACAGAGATGTGCGTCAGATACATAAATTGGCCGTGCCGATTTTTGTGGTTGCAGGTCTGGTGTGTTTTCTGATAATGGTGGTAGGCAGCTTTATATATGTGAATGTAATAAATGCGCCGAATGCGATCTTCGGTCTTTTGTGCCTTTCCCCGACGATATTCTTCGGCTGTTTGCTGTCAATATACAGAGGCTGCTTTGAGGGCATGAGAAATATGACCCCGACGGCAATATCGGAAATAATAGAGGCGGCGTGCAAGCTGTTTTTGGGATATACCGCTTCATTTCTGACAATGAAATTCTGTATGAACCAATATTACAGCAGCGGTTATGTTCTCGGAATACAATGCTCAAATGAAACCGAGGCAAATGCGGCTGCCGTGCCGGTTGCGATAGGTGCGGCAATAACGGGTATATCACTCGGCTCGCTTTTTGCGTTTCTGTTCCTGTTTATCAAATACAAAAGAAACGGTGACGGTATAACGGCGGAACAGCTTAGAAATGCACCTCCGCCGAGAAGTAACGGTTTCATAATACGCACATTGATACGAACGGCGATACCGATAGGTTTAAGCTCAATAGTAATGAGCCTTGCCGATATGGTTGACTCGACACTCGTTTCAAGGAGAATATACGAGATAATGCAAACAAACCCCGATGCGCTGTTAAACGTATATGGTTCGCTCGTTCCGGACGATATAATTTATTCGGGAGAAACACATATATACCTTTACGGCTGTTACGGAATGGCTCTAACACTTATGATGCTTGTAACAGCGGTAACGCAGGTGTTCGGAACGACTGCTCTTCCTTCCGTAACGGCGTCATGGGCGGGAGGAGATAAGGCAAAGCTGAAACAAAGCATTGAAACCGTTCTCCGAGTGACCGTGTTGGTGACGATACCGTCGGGAATAGGAATGTCCGTACTTTCCGAGCCGCTGCTTTCATTGATATACAGCAGTCCGAGTGTGGCAAATGAAGTGGAGATAGGCTCAAAGGTTTTGGCGGTCATGGGTGTGTCCGTAATATTTATTGCAACGAGTACGCCTATATGCAGTATGCTGCAGGCGGTCGGACGAATGGACGTTCCGCTGAAGCTGTTTGTTATAGGTATGGTAATAAAAATAGTTGTTAATTATATTCTTGTGGGCATTCCCGAAATAAATATTCAGGGCGCAAATGTAGGTTCGATAGTATGTTACGGTTTTGTTACGATCGCAGCGCTGTTCGTACTTTGCAGGGAAACAAAAATAATACCCGATTTTGTTTCTATACTGGTGAAACCGCTTGCGGCGGCGGCAGTATGCGGGGCGGCAGCATATTTCTCCGAAATGCTTTATGATTTTGTCATGGTACAAAAGGCAGCAACACTTTGTGCCGTACTGACAGCCGTAATAGTGTATATTGCGGTTCTGTTTCTGATAAAGGGCATAAAGCGTGAGGATATATTACAACTGCCGAAAGGAAATAAAATTGTAAAAATACTTGAAAAAAAGAAACTTTTAAGGTAAAATAGTATTAGGAAATTATAACAGATAGGAGAATGGTGTTGCGGTTTGAATTTAAAGAACGTTACGACGTTAAGGACTTGATTGAAATAGTAAAAATTCTGCGTTCGCCCGAGGGTTGTCCTTGGGATAAGGAGCAGACGCACGACTCGATAAGAAAGGACTTTATCGAGGAAGTGTATGAGGCTGTCGAGGCTATCGACCAAAAAGACACGGAGCATCTTCGTGAGGAATTGGGTGATGTTTTGCTTCAAGTCGTTTTCCATAGTGTGCTTGAAGAGGAAAAGGGCAGCTTTGTGTTTGATGATGTGGCAGACGAGGTCTGTAAGAAAATGATATTACGGCATCCGCACGTTTTCGGTGATGTTAAGGCCGAAACAAAAGAACAGGTGCTGAATAATTGGGAGAAAATAAAGATGAAAACAAATTCAATTAAAACAATAGCAGAATCAATGGACGAGGTTTCAAGAGCGCTGCCGTCACTTATGCGGGCGGAAAAGCTGATAAAAAAGGCGCGGACGTCATTCCTTATAAGCTCGGAAGCAGAGACCGCTTTCGGCGCTGTTCAGGAAGCACTCGATGTGTTAAAAGAGGCATATGAAGACGGTGACAAAGAACTCTGCAAAGATGAACTCGGCAGACTGTTGTTTACTGTTGCCGGATTGTCGGAATTTACCGATTCCGATTGTGAGAAGTTGCTGTATGATACCTGTGAAGAATTTATAAACGAATTTAAGGGAAATGAGGATGTTGGAATTCTTAAGGTATTGGAAATACAGGATCTGCCGGCTGAGGCGGATCGAATACGAAAAGAAATTTCTGAAAAATCAAAACAGGAGGATTAGAAAATGAACAAATTTGAACTTATTTCTGCAGTTGCCGCAAGGGCGGGAATCACAAAGAAGGAAGCCGAGAGAATCGTGTCCGTACTTCTTGACGTTATCATGGAGAATGTTGCAAACGGGGAAGAAATCCGTATAGTCGGATTCGGTACTTTCGAGTGCCGTAACAGAAAGGAAAGAACGGGAAGTAATCCCCGCACAAGAGAGAAGATAAAGATTGCAGCTACTCAAATACCTGCTTTCAAACCCGGCAAGGCTTTCAAAGAAGCTGTGTCAGGAAAGTAATTCGTCCGCCGAAACCGTTCGTGTCGGCTGTGCTAAAGGTCGGAGTGTGTAAAATTGCATGACGACCGTGCGGCATAAGTCCGAACAAACGGCTGACAGCAAAAAAAACGGAAAAAACGGATATGGGGGCTTTCGGCGAACCGATGCAGGTTCGATACGTCAGCCCCCGTTATTCTTAACGGGGAGCATTTAGAAAGATGAGATTGGATAAGTATTTGAAAATAAGCAGACTCATCAAAAGGCGTACCGTCGCTAATGAAGCCTGCGATGCGGGCAGAGTAAGTGTCAACGGAAAGCCGTCAAGGGCATCGTACGATGTAAAGATCGGAGATGTTATAGAAATAACGCTCGGAGCAAGAACCGTAAGGGTAAAGGTTACGGGCGTGAACGAGTATGCTAAAAAAGATGAAGCAGGTCTTATGTATGAGGTTTTGCCGTGAGAAAATCATGAAATAATTTTCTATAAAACAGAATATTTTTAAATCCCTCCGCATAAAGATTATTATGATAAACTATGCGGAGGGATTTCATTTGAGTAATGAAGAAAGACCGGTATCTGCGAAAAAGCATAATCTTATAATGGAGGACAGAGCCGTGCTTAACGTGACCGGGGTTATCGACGTATCGGGTTTTGATGACGAAAAAATTTTGCTTACAACGCAAAAAGGCGAACTGACAGTCGGCGGGTACAGTCTGCATATAAACAAATTCAGTCAGGAAACGGGAGAACTTGACCTTGACGGAGAAATATGTTCGCTTTCATACACGGAAACAAAACAGAGCGAGGGCGGATTTTTCTCAAAGCTGTTCAGATAGGAAGTGTCAATATGGAGATCACGACACAACAGCAGACATACGCATTTTTGTGGGCGTTTTTGCTGGGGGCGGTAATAGAGGTATTGTATAACGTGATATGCGCCGTGAGGACGGTTTCGCCGCCGACAAAACTTCAACTGTTCATAGGCGATATGATATTTATGGTCACGGTTTCATTGCTGAATACACTGTATGCGATATCAATGACCGAGGGAAAGATACGCCTGTATACGGCAGCGGCAGAAATTGCGGCATATGCCTTGTTATATTTTTCCGTAGGCAGATATGCTATAAGGGGATTGTCAGTTGTAATACGGTTCATATCGGGCATTTCGGAGCGTTTTGTGAAACATTTGCAGGCGGCAGGAACAAAAATGTCGGGTTTTATAAGGGAAACCTGTCGCAAAAAAAAATATTCGGAAAAAAATTAAAAAAGAAGGTCGATTTTTCTTGCAATAGTACTGTAATATGTTGTATAATAAACGTAACGGTTAATAATCAATTACGAGGACAGTGGTTTTGATGCAGACTAATAAAGCTGCTAAAGCTAAGCGCACAATGAAAACAAAACAGAAAAAAAATTATCTGCTCTATATTTTGTTGGTCATAGTGACGCTCTATGTGCTTTATATGATCGTTGACCAGCAAATCAAGATTAGTAATGCAAGAAACGACCTTGCGCAGCTCGAAGAACAAATATTTACCCAACAACAGACTAATGCCGAACTTAAAAAGGTTTCCGATGCCGTTAAAAGCGGTAAGACAGAGTCATTTGAGGGGTATGTCGAAAGGATCGCAAGGGAAAAATTGGATTACGTGAAAAACGGTGAAGTTGTATTTGTAAACATAGCCGGTGATTGAGAGGAGAAAGCATTTTCGGTATGAGTTTTGAAGTTGGTATGATCGTTGAGGGTAAAGTTACCGGTATAACGAAGTTTGGAGCGTTCATTGACCTTGAAGGCGGCAAGACGGGCATGGTACATATTTCCGAGGTCGCTGCAACTTATGTTAATGACATAAGAGAGCATTTGACCGAGGGTCAGACCGTTAAGGTCAAGATCATGTCCATAAGTGATGACGGAAAAATAGGACTTTCTATAAAGAAAGCACTTCCGCAGCAGGGCAGAACGTCCGACAGAAGGGACAGGGGAAAGCAGCAAAGACAACAGCAAAGGCAGCAACAGTCAAATACAAGGCTGCCCGAAAATGAGGCGCAGCAGACCAAAAAGAGTGAAAATTCAAGTTTTGAGGATATGCTTTCAAGGTTTAAGCAAGCAAGTGACGAGAAATTATCCGACATGAAGCGAACCGAAAACAGAAGAACCGGCTATTCCAGAAGAAACAATTTTCAGAAGTAAACAAATAATGACCATGTTTTCGGCGGACAAGTCCGGTGCGGAGTACGGCTGCACCGGACTGTTTTTCGTTCAAATCGTCCGCCCCGAAAACGCAGATGATAAGCGGTATTTTTTTATGATAATTATAAATGTAAACATATATACGTCGGATAAAAACAACAGCGTTATAAGAAACGGTTATATTAAAACCGAAAACGGAAAAATAACGGAAACAGGTGAGGGTGCGCCTGCAGTAGAGTATGACGGCGATGTTTTCGACGGAAAGGGAAGAGATCTGTATCCGGGATTTATTGATGCACACACACATTTAGGTATGTTTGAGGATTCGTTATGCTTTGAGGGTGATGACGGCAACGAAAGCACCGAGCCGGTAACACCGCAGCTTAGGGCAATAGACGGCGCAAACCCGCTTGACGGTTATTTTAGCGAGGCTGTAAGGGCGGGAGTGACCTCCGTTATGATATGCCCCGGAAGTGCAAACCCCGTGGCAGGACAGACGGCGGCAATAAAAACCTGCGGGAAAAGAATAGACGATATGGTGATAAAAGCTCCGGCTGCAATAAAATTTTCCCTCGGAGAAAACCCAAAATCGGTTTATAACGAAAAGGAACGAATGCCCGTTACAAGAATGGGTATTGCATCTGTGATACGTGAGGCATTGAAAAAAGCACAAAAATACAGGGAGGATCAACAGAAATTTTCCGAAAATCCCGAAAGCTGTGAGCCGCCCGAATATGATGAGGGCTTAAAGGTGCTTTCCGCCCTTTTTGACGGGACGGTAACGGCGCATTTCCATGCCCATAGAGCAGATGATATATTTACGGCACTTCGTATATGCCGTGAGTTTGATATAAGCTGTGTTATAGTACACGGGACAGAAGCTCATCTGGTATGCGATGAGCTTAAAAAGGACAAGAGATGTACGGGAGTTCTGTCAGGGCCTTTTTTGACGGACAGAAGTAAACCCGAACTCAAGTCGCTTACACCTGCCTCACCGGGCATACTTTCCGAAAACGGAGTGCCGACGGCAATAATAACCGACCACCCCGAAACACCTATCGAATACCTTACGCTTTGTGCTGCCGTTGCCGTTCGTGAGGGTATGGACAGGACAGCCGCTTTGAGGGCAATAACAATCACGGCGGCGGAAATGTGCGGCATAGGCGACAGGGTCGGTTCGATCGAAAAGGGAAAAGATGCTGATTTTGTAATTTACGGCGGTGATCCCCTTGATATAACGAATAAACCCGAAGCCGTGTTCGTTGACGGAAAATTGGTTTTTCAGAAAATTTAATAAAATTTTAAAAATAGTATTTATTTTTTTGTTTATTTGTGTTATAATGTAGATAATCTCAAAGATGGGATATCCAAATCGAAGGAGGATTGTCTTATGAAGTATAACATTGTTGGCAGAAAAGTGAACCTTAGGGATAACTTTAAGGAACGGGTTTATAAAAAGCTCGGAAAATTTGAAAAGATATTCGGGGAAGATGCACAAGCTGTGGTTACTGTGACAGTTGAAAAGAACCGCCAGACAGTCGAGGTGACAATAAGGGATAACGGAATGTTGTTGAGAGCCGAATGTACTGCTCCCGAAATGAACGATGCCCTTGACTCCGTGGTTGATATATTGGGGGGACAGATAAGAAAGAATAAAACAAAGCTCAGCAAGAAGCTGAAGCCCGATTCGATAAGCAGGTATTTTGCCGAAGAGGTAACGGAGTACGGTGATGACGACTATACACTCGAAGAGGAGGATTACAAGGTTGTCCGCACAAAGACGTTCTCCGTAAAGCCGTTAAGCGTAGAGGAGGCAATACTTCAAATGAATATGATAGGACACGAGTTCTTTATGTTCAGAAATGCCAAATCCGGTGAGATAAACGTTGTCTATAAACGTAAAAACGGTACATACGGACTTCTTGAGCCGGAAGTGTAGGAAATGTGCGGCAGATGATGTGTCGATACAGCAGGTTCTGTCCGAACGAATATGAAAAATCAGTGATTGCAGGATCACCCTTTCGGGGGTGATCCTGTTTGCGTAAAAGGTTAATATTTTATACCTCAAATATTGAGAAAAAATTGTATTTAAAGGGCAAAAAAAAATTGTATTTAAAGGGCAAAAATGATACTTGTAATTATTCGGTATTTGTGGTAGAATATTCTTGAATATTGCTTATGTAATATTTTTGCTACCACACTATAAGGCTTGTCTCATATAAATCAAAGTATGTTCGATAAGCGACAATAGTCCATACGAGATTATTTGCAGATTTCACACGAAAAGGAGGTATGTTTATGTTTTGGGACAGATTTTTTGCTCTTTGCCAGAGAAACGGAAAAAAACCTAATCCTGTCGGCAAAGAAATAGGACTCTCCTCAGGAATTATAAGCAAATGGAAAAACGGCGGAATACCTACAGGTGAAACATTGATCAAGCTGGCGAGATACTTTGATGTTTCGGTCGATTATCTGCTCGGTTTGAGTACCGTGGTGGAGGTTGAGGAAACTCAGTTTGAGCCATTTGTTTCAGACATTGATCTTAAAAAGACAGTGCTTGACAGTTTTGACAAACTTAATATTAAAGGACTGTCATGTCTTGCGGAATATTCGGAGTATCTGACGCAAAATGCAAAATATACGTTTGTAGTGGAGAAATCCGATAAAAGTCAAAACAAAAATAACGTTGAAGAATAAAGTGTAAATCCGCATATTTTACGGTAGCAGAATAAAGAAACGTTCGGGCTCGTTCCAAGAGGCGAGCCCGAATTTTTATACAATATTCTTTTTTGAGGAGATTTTGTTTTTGACATAACCTGCTATCGAAAAAACCGTAAGCATAAATATGTTTACAAGAACAATACTTGCCCCTGCGGGCGTGGAAAAGTAAAAGGATATGCAAAGACCGGTAAAAAATCCGATAACGGAAATTACTGCGGAGGTTATAACAACGGATTTAAACCTGCTGAATATTCTCATGGAAATAACGGCGGGGAATATCATAAGACTCGATATCAGCAGAGTACCCATAAGTTTCATACCGATAACGGTTGTGAGAGCCGTTAAAAGAGCGATTATGATATTGTAAATCCCTGTTTTCATGCCGATAGCTTTGGAGAAATTTTCGTCGAATGTGACGGCGAATATTCTATTGTAGAATAACACAAACATAACCGTGACAACGATAAAAACCAATACGCATAACACAATATCATTATCGGATAGTGCGAGTATGCTGCCGAACATATAGCTTTCGAGATCGATATTGATACCCGACAGTGATGTTACCGTTATGCCGAGTGCAAGCGCACCCGTTGAAATAAGTGCAATAGCGGCATCACCCTTTATTTTTCCGTTTTCGCTTATTCTTAAAAGCAGAAATGCCGCCGCAATAACGATCGGTATAGCAAATTCGAGAGGCGGAAAACCTGCCGCCGCACCTATTGCAAGTGCGCCGAATCCCGTGTGGGAAAGACCGTCGCCAATCATTGAGTATCTTTTAAGTACAAGGCTGACGCCGAGAAGTGAGGCACACAAAGAAATAAGTACACCTCCGATCAATGCACGAAGCATAAATGTATGTTCAAATATTTCAAATATTTCCATAAAGATATTTCACCTGCCTTTATTTACCGACAAAGAATTTTTGTCCGTCAGGGCTGTTGAGATAATCGTTTGCAGTACCGAAAAAGCTGTTGTCGTAGTTAAGGTGCAGTATGTGGCTTGCATATTTTACAGCCGAGGAAATATCGTGAGATACCATGATAACAGTAATTTTTTCTTCACGGTTAAGCTGTTCGATAAGGCTGTACATTTCCTCCGTCACGATAGGGTCAAGACCCGTAACGGGTTCATCGAGCAGGAGTATTTTTTTGCCCGCACACAAAGCCCTTGCAAGCAGTACTCTTTGCTGCTGTCCTCCCGAAAGGTCACGGTAACTCCTTTTCATAAGCTCCTCAAGACCGAGTTTTTTTATATTGTCATGGGCATCCTGTTTATCCCTTTTTGTATAGAACGGACAGAACCCGTGCTTACCGCCGAGTCGTCCCGACAGAACGACTTCAAACACGCTTGCGGGAAAATCCTTTTGTGCGGGTGTCTGCTGCGGGAGATAACCGATACCGCCCGATTTAAGGCTGTCGTTTTTTATGATTTTTCCTGCGGCGGGCTGTTTAAGTCCTAAAAGTCCTTTTGTCAGGGTACTTTTTCCCGAACCGTTTTCACCGACAATACAAAGGTAGTCCCCGTCACAAACGGAGAAGCTGAGGTTTTTCAGCACACCCGTATTTTCATACGAGAAAGATACGTTTTCACATCTTATAAGCTCATTCATTCAAGCAAGAGCCTCCTTAAGATTTTTCAGATTAGTCCGCATAATTGAAATATAAGTTGCCCCGTCGTCAAGCATTTTCTGCGACACGTTATGGCAGGAATGAAATTCGAGTTTTTTAGCACCCGTAGCCTCACATATTGTATCGGCAACTTTACCGTTTGAAAACTCTATCGTAAATACCACGGGTATTTTTTTACTCTTAACCTTATCTATAAGGAAAGAAACAGTAGCGGCACTCGGTTCCATTTCCGATGAGCAGCCGGGGAAAGCCGCAAAATAAGCAAGTCCGTATTCGTCGGCAAAATATCGCATAGGAAATCTGTCTGCGAAGATAAGTACTTTATTTTCGGCATTTTCTACTGTTTCTCTAAAATCATTATCGAGTGCCGAAAGATCCCTTGCAAATTCGAGCATATTTTTTTCATAGACTTTTTTATTCTTAGTATCAAGCTCCTGAAGTGCCTGCGTAATTTTTTTGGAAATTGTGATTGCATTTACGGGCGAAGTCCATACGTGTTCGTCATACTCTATCTTATCACCGTCACTTTCGCTTTCGACAGTCATACCGGTGGTTATATCCTCTTGTACCGTGTCGACGCAGTCAGTGAGTGCAATTATTTTTCTCGGCTGTTTATCGTCCGACTCAAGTATATCCCGCACCCATTCATCAGACTCTCCGCCTACATATATAAACAGGTCGGCATCTTGAATTTTTATTATATCCTTAGGAGTAGGGTCATAATTATGGCTTTCCGTACCGGGTTTAAGGAGCATTGAAACATTCACATTATCTCCCGCTATTTGACGAACGAAATCATAAGGCGGGAATATAGTCGTTACGACATTAAGTTTACCCTCATCATCTTTATTCCCGACCGTAGTACAGCCGCAGAACAGAGTCAGGACAAATACCGCCGACAGTATAATTGCTGTTAATTTTTTCATAAATTTCCTCCGTTATTTTCCTGTTTTTGTGAGCATACCGAACATATCCCGTAGAAAACCGTCCGCATCATATCGGGTTTAAAGCCGTGGTCATTAAAGATATGACTGCAAAGTTCGGAAATATGACTGCAATGCAGGTGTATCAGCTTACCGCAAACTTCACATTTCAAATGAAAATGTTCATGGCAGGTTTTAGAGGGGTCTACATACTGAAAGCAGGCGGAAGTTGAGTTATCTACGGTATATTTACGAACAGTACCCTGTTCGAGGAGTTTATCGAGATATCTGTATATTGTTGTAATACCGACATGGCAATTATTATTTTCGAGGTAAACGGATATATCGTTTACGGTAACGTGGTTATCCCGATTATTTTTCAAAAAATTGAGGATAGCCTGTTTTTGTTTTGTTTTATATTCAATATTATTCATATCAGCACCTCTATGAATTTGAAAACCGTTTTCATTTTATCATTTCAGACGTCATATGTCAAGGGAAAATATTTTAAAATGATATACATAGGGAGGAGTAACCAATTTTGATATAGGGCGTATTATGTAATGTAACCACTTCCCCGGCGAAGACAAGCGGGGGGAGGGTAATATAAGGAGGAATTTATTATGTGTAACAACGGATTTGGCGGAAACAACTGTACTTGGATTATTCTTCTCATAATCATTCTTTGCTGTTGCTGTGGCGGTAACAATGGTGGTTGTGGCTGTGGCAACAACTGTGGCTGCAACAATAACGACTGCGGCTGCGGCTGCTAGCGGGCGGCGTGCCGCCGCTGTCAATTCGCGGGGGCGCTCACTTGCGTTCGCTTTGACTTTTGTGTGGGGTAGTCTGTTT
>CANQBP010000035.1 GCA_947589415.1 uncultured Clostridia bacterium | reverse complement strand
AAATAGACTTCCCAACTCAAAAGTCAAAGCGAACGCAAGTGAGCGTAAGCGTGAATTGACAGCGGAGGCACTCCGCCAGGGGGCACGCCGCCGCCGTATGGGCTACTCTGATTTGTTGCCGGTGAGAAATTCTATACTGCGCTCAATACTGTCTATCGAGCCTGACCAATCTTGACTTGACGCATTGTGATAATCAAACATCGAACAAAAATGATGTACGTCATTTTGCAGGGACTTTAAATACCCGCCCGTAAGCTCGGAAGTCGCTTCATAAAATTCTTGAAAACTTTTTCCGAGTCCTTTCTGATCCGTGTTGATAAGTAAATAAAAATGCTCAAGACAAATAAACTTTTGCTCACTGTAAAGCTGCCTGAACTCCGGCTCACTTATCCACATGGAATGAACAATGCGAACCATATTCTCCATGTTATTCTTGATATCACGGCAGATAAAACAATCATGAATAAGCGTGTCAAGTTCGGCCATTTTCTTTTTGTCCGGCTTTTTCGGGGCGTGAACAGGAATAAATTCCTCGGATATATGCTGTAAATGTGTTTCAAGAATAAGTGCATTTGAAAGACGCTTTCCAAGTCGTACCATCATTTCTAAATGCCTAAAGCAAAATCCCTGCGCATTAGTCTGTACACGAACACTCGGCTCCATCATCGCCGAACCTGTAATATAATCCGCTTTTCTTTCCTCAAGCATATCTCTCATACGACACATAGGACACCCATCTCTCGGAAGAAATACATCATTTATTGGTATGCTGCAAATATTTTCCTGCATAGCTCTAATCTCCTTCATTTAATATAAATTTCATGCTCTTATCATATATACGTTCACTGTTTTTATTGTCAAAAACATCAAAAAACTTTTTTCTCCGCTTTTCGTATTTTTCCGTAAGACTGAAGCCGTCTTTCATACCGTTTTTAAGATATTCTATAAGACTGCTTCTGTCAAAAATCATTTCACCGAAACCGTTTTCGCTGAGTTTCTCTCCCTTTCTTTCGGGATCGGCGGGCAGTCCGGGAGGAAAATAATAAACAACGTCTTTTCCCATGTATGCAAAACGAAATTGCAGCTCGGAATGATCTGTCACAAGTACGGTAGCCTTTGAAACAAGAGTATATTCCGTCTGTTCATCATAGGGACATACATAAACAGTATCGTCCGAATGAAACATTTTGAAATATTTATCTAAAGGATACGGCAGGAGCAAGACAATTTTCCAGCCGTTTTTTCTGCACTCCGCTATAAGACCCGTATCGGAAATCAAATCGTTGTATTCGTTAAAAAATATGCTTTGTGAAAATTTATGGTAAATGGAATTTTCATATACCGAAAATCTGCGCCTTTCTTCGGGGGCAATAAGAATCAGCTTTTTTCTCTTGTCCGTTACGGCATCAAGCAGGGGACTGCCGGTAATATTTATCATACTCTCATCATAGTCATACGATGGTGCAAGAAGATTTTTCTTTTCCGCAGCCGAGGTGCAGAATACAATGTTTGTATTATCACGCAGCCTGTTATCGTACAGTTCCGATTGACAGGTGAGAAAGAAATTTTTTACGGATACGGTTTTTGCATTTATCATATCTCTCAAATATGTTGCATCGTCCGAATCAAAACCGAGAAAATCGTACGGATCACAGTCAACTGCATATAAATAATCTGCAGCAAGTACAAGAGCTTTCTGCTTTTGAGAACCTATATCGAGTATATTGCCGTATCCGGCATCGGAAAGAAAGAGTTTTTGCGGGGAATCATGTTCAACGCATATGTAAGGCTCAAATTCTTCACGCCGATTTTTGTAGAAATACCTGAACAGCAGGTTTCCGTTATAATTTATACCCCTGTCATCATAAAAAATAAGTATTTTCTTATTTTGCTTTTCATGTATAAAAGAATGTGCAAGACTTCTTATCCTTTTGTAATATATGCGCTTTGTCAGACCGACCTTTTTGCCGATTTCGGACAAAAACCTGCTTTCCGCAAAGTTTGCGTAACTTTCGGTAGCTTGTCTTAAAACAAGCGTCCTGCTCTTTCGGTCATACGTCAAAATACGTTTTCCTATCATAGTGTATGAGTTTTTCATTCCGTCAGACAGTTTTGAATATATCCCCGAAAAGGAGAGATTCATACGGAAAGATAACCCGCCGTATCTGAAATATAATGATGATACATTCATTTTTTTGCCCGAACCGAGAGGAATGAAAAAACGAAAAGTATGCCTTCTGAAAAAAGACCGACCGAAAAACATTTTTTGACTGTATGCTTCCGAGGTTATGACAGGTGTCTTTTTGTCATTCACGGATACGTATATGCTGTAATCATTTTCGTTAATACATGAACAGCCGTCCAAATATGCATCAACATATATGCCGTCTTTGTCATGGTTTATAGCCGATATGACGGCAGTAATTTCCCTTGAACGCATTATCAGAACATTCTTAATGTGAGCAGCAAATTCCCCCGATAAATTCACGGCTTCTATGCGGTTTGGGGCAACGTAATATCTGCGGGATCGCTCCTCTTTAGGCATAACAAGGTCAAGCATAGGGCGTAATGCGGGATTTTTATATTTCATGCATAGAAACCTGAATGGCATCTCATTATCAATACCGCATTTCTTAGAAAAATCCTTATTGAGTATTACAGTATCATCAATATATTTCAATGCCTCGGAACAACTTTTTAGAAATTCCGTAACACCTTCCTCGTCGGGAATACCGCAGTAGTAATCATCAACATTCAGTGAGAATTTTTTATAAATAAGATACATCATTACTGACATGATAAACGAAGACCCCGGATAGGATTTAAGCATCGGAATTATAAACCCTTTTACATTTTCGGTATAAAAGTTCATATAATATTTCGGTTCATACCTTAAAGGATCTCGCTCCGTAGGTGACGAAACAGTATATGACAGTTTATCCGAAAAGACATATGAACCCGTCTTCATTAGTACGTTAATTATAAATTTTGTATCGTAATCAAAACGCAGCTTCTTATCAAACTTTATATTTTTTACAACAGTATTCTTAAAAAAACAGCATCCGAGCATTAGTATAAATTGTCTCGGCGTGTCTTGTATATTGATTATACCGTTTTCAAAATCGGAAATATACGGTCGGTCGCCTTTTCCCGGTGAGGAATATAACGGCAAACAGCAAAGCATCGGTATTTTTGCGTTTTTGAGTATATTCATGGCGGAAACGAAAGCGTTTTCGGAATACATTCCGTAATTATCAATATACGTGACATAAGTACCGAAGGCAAGCGAAGCCGAGTCGTTATAGCTTTCGGCAGGGTTTTGTCCGACCGCATCGACAAAATAAATATTATCGGGATATTTTTCGGCATACTCGGAACACATTTGCGTGCTTAGTTCCGACCCCACGGAATCTATAAGAATAAGCTGTATATTTTCGGAAAAAAATTTCCCGTCACCGATAACGGATTTGACAGCCTTTTCGATGTTGCTGTCACTCTTTATAAGAAGTTCAACGGTAAAAAAGCATTTCTTTGGCATAGTTTTCTCCAAACAGTCATAAATATCAGATTTACAAAATAATTATATAACAAACGGATAATGATGTCAATGTGACAAGGAATGTTATCAGCGATTTCGAACAGACGTACAGAGCATTTTTATGCGGTTTTTGATTATAGCCCGAATAAACATAAAATTTGTCTATGGTTGGCAAAAATAAGACAAATCGCTGAAAAAACAAAAAACTGTTGACATACATCCGGAAATGATTTATAATTCAGACAACGACAGCAAAGGTGCTGTAAACCGGATTATCGGTTTACGGTGCCTTTTGTTTTTTGTAAATAATATTGAGAATGGAGAGGTATTTATGGTAAATGTACCTGAATTATTCGGTTCAGAGGTATTCAATGACGAAGCTATGAAGAAGTATCTTCCAAAGGGAACATACAAGGAGCTGAAGAAGACAATCGAGGACGGTAAGCCTCTCGATATAAACATTGCCAATGTGGTAGCTCATGCAATGAAAGAGTGGGCTATTGAAAAGGGTGCAACACATTTCACTCACTGGTTCCAGCCTATGACGGGTATCACTGCCGAAAAGCACGACAGCTTTATTTCACCTGTTGCCGGCGGCGGTGTTATTATGGAGTTTTCGGGTAAAGAGCTTATAAAGGGCGAACCCGATGCATCAAGTTTTCCGTCAGGCGGAATACGTGCTACATTCGAGGCAAGAGGATATACGGCATGGGATCCGACATCTTATGCATTTATAAAGGAAGGATCACTTTGTATACCGACCGCTTTCTGTTCATATACGGGAGAAGCTCTTGATAAAAAGACACCTCTCCTCCGTTCGATGGAGTGTATAAATAAACAGGCACTCAGAGTACTCAGAGTGTTCGGTGATAACGAAACGACTCACGTTTCTACAACGGTAGGCCCGGAGCAGGAGTATTTCCTCGTTGACAGGGAAGTATATAATAAACGTAAAGACCTTATCTATTGCGGAAGAACTCTTTTCGGTGCAAGACCTCCGAAAGGACAGGAGCTTGAAGATCATTATTTCGGTTCGATAAAACCCCGTGTTGCCGCTTATATGAGAGATCTTGAGCAGGAACTCTGGAAATACGGAATATATGCAAAAACAAAGCATAATGAAGTAGCACCCGCTCAACATGAGCTTGCTCCGATATTTGATACGACCAATATCGCAACCGACCATAATCAGCTTACAATGGAAATTATGAAAAAGGTTGCAGAAAAGCACGGACTTGTGTGCCTGCTCCATGAAAAGCCCTTTGCAGGCGTAAACGGATCGGGTAAGCATAATAACTGGTCGATGTCAACCAATACAGGTAAAAATCTTCTCAATCCGGGCAAAAATCCGAGAGAAAATACGCTTTTCCTTGTATTCCTCGCAGCAGTTATCAGGGCAGTTGACGAGCATCAGGATCTTTTGAGAATTTCCGTTGCAAGTGCAGGAAACGACCATAGACTCGGAGCTAACGAAGCACCTCCCGCAATAATATCAATGTATCTCGGTGATGACCTTACAGAAGTTCTCCGTTCCGTGCTTAGCGGCAAAGAATATGTTTCCGAGGGAAAACCTGTTATGGAAACAACGGCAGAAGTTCTCCCGAATTTCACAAAAGATACTTCTGACCGTAACCGTACATCTCCGTTCGCATTCACGGGTAATAAGTTTGAATTCAGAATGGTAGGCTCATCGGAGAATATCGCTTGTGCAAACTTCATAATCAATACAATGGTAGCCGATGTTCTTGAGGACTTTGCCGATCAGCTCGAAAAGGCTGAAGATGTTAATGCAGCGGCAGAGGCTCTCGTTAAAAAGACGGTAGAGGCTCATAAGAGAATTATCTTTAACGGAAATAACTATTCCGAGGAATGGGTAGAAGAGGCTGAAAAGAGAGGACTCCTCAATCTCCGTTCACTTCCCGAAGCTCTTCCGCTTTATACAAGCGAAAAGAATGTTAAGCTGTTTACAAAGCATAATGTACTTTCCGAAGTTGAACTTCGCTCAAGACGTGACGTACTTCTTGAAAAGTACTCCAAGATTATCAATATAGAGGCTTTGACGGCACTTGATATGGCAAAGAAAGATATCTTCCCGGCAGTTTCAAGTTATGTCGGTGAGCTTGCAAAGACGGTTAGCTTAGTAAAATCGGCAGGTGTTGACGTAACTCCGACAGCGGAGATCGATACTGTCAAAAAACTTACAAATCTTCTTAATTGCTTTGCTAAGAAGATCGATGCGCTTGACGATGCGGTAGTAGGCGCAAAGGACGTTACGGATGTTGCGGAAAATGCAATGTATTTCAAAGAAAAAGTGCTTGCAGCTATGCAGGAACTTCGTGCGGTAGCAGATGAAATGGAATCATCTATGTCGGCAAAGGCATGGCCCTATCCGTCATACGGTGCATTGCTTTTCAGCGTGTGATACTTGCGATAGTTTAAAACCGAATTATTTTGTTACACAAAGGCGTGTATTTTGCTTATGAATAAGGGCAGGATATACGCCTTTTGTATATATCGGGAAAGTGAAATACTTCCCGTTCAATAATCAACAAGGGGGAATAGTAATGGATAGCAGTTTACAGCAGGTTGTGTCTGAAGCTGTCGAACAGTCAAATTCATTTACCATAGCAATATGGTTTTTGATCGGTGCGGCACTTGTGTTCTTTATGCAGTGCGGTTTCGCAATGGTTGAAACAGGCTTTACAAGAGCCAAAAATGCAGGTAACATCATAATGAAGAACCTTATGGACTTCTGTATAGGTACAGTAATGTTCATATTCCTCGGTTTCGGTCTTATGATGTCCGAAAATTATCTTTTCGGTGTAATAGGTGTTCCGAGTTTACAGATCTTCACGGATTTCAATGACTTCCCGTGGTCATCGTTCGTATTTAACCTTGTATTCTGTGCAACGGCAGCAACAATTGTTTCCGGTGCTATGGCAGAAAGAACGAAGTTCATTTCCTATTGTATATACAGCGGTCTTATAAGCCTTGTTGTATATCCGATAGAAGCAGGTTGGGTATGGAATCCCCAAGGCTGGCTTGCACAGCTCGGATTCATTGATTTTGCAGGTTCATGCTGCATTCATATGGTAGGCGGTATATCGGCTATTATCGGTGCGGCTATGGTAGGTCCTCGTATCGGTAAATATACCAAGGACGGCAAGCCGAGAGCAATTCCCGGTCACAGCCTCACACTCGGCGCACTCGGTGTATTTATCCTTTGGTTCGGCTGGTACGGATTTAACGGTGCAGCCGCAACGGATGTTACACAGCTCGCACAGATTTTTGCAACAACAACAGTTGCTCCGGCTACCGCTACCTGTATTACAATGATCTTCACTTGGATCAAGAACGGTAAGCCCGATGTTTCAATGTCACTTAACGGCTCGCTTGCAGGTCTTGTTGCCATAACGGCAGGCTGTCATACGGTTGATATTCTCGGTGCGCTTATCATTGGTGCTGTTGCAGGCATACTTGTTGTGGTCGCAGTAGATCTTGTTGATAAGGTTTTCAAAATCGACGACCCGGTCGGTGCAATTGCAGTTCATTGCTTCAACGGTATTTGGGGTACTCTTGCAGTCGGTCTGTTCTCAATACATGAGAATGCCGAAGCCGGTCAGACACTCGGTCTTTTCTACGGCGGCGGTTTTGAACAGCTTGGCAAACAGGCACTCGGTGTTGTTTCGGTAGGCGGATATACGGCTGTAATGATGTTTATTATTTTCTTTGTAATTAAGCATACGATCGGTCTGCGTGCATCAAGAAAAGAAGAAGTAAGAGGTCTTGACCTTACAGAGCATGGTCTTTCAAGCTCCTATGCAGACTTTATGCCTGTTCCGCAGGTTCTTACGGGTGAAAAGGACGACGAGTACGAGCCCGGTAATGTACCTCCCGAAAAGGCTGTGGAGGTTAAGCTGTCACCGAGCGTACAGAAGGCATCTACCTCCGATGGTGTTAAATTTACGAATATCCGTATTATTACAAAGCAGAGTAAATTCTCCGAACTTAATACAGCTCTTTCGGATATAGGAATTACCGGTATGACCGTTACGCAGGTTCTTGGCTGCGGTGTACAAAAGGGTAAGACCGAATATTACCGTGGTGTAGAAGTCGAAATGAATCTTTTGCCGAAAATTCAGGTTGATATCGTAGTATGCAAAGTGCCTGTAAAGGACGTTGTAGATACGGCGGTTAAGACACTCTACACGGGTCATATCGGCGACGGAAAAATCTTCATATATGATGTTGAGGATATAGTAAAGGTTCGTACCGGTGAAACAGGTATGGAGGCTTTACAGGATACCGATTGATGATTTTTCTGAAATTTTAAGTATAAGGGAAAGAAAAGAGTATTATGGGAAATGGCAGCCGCACGGCGAAATTGTGCGGCTGCCGATTTTTTTATGACGGCGGAACTGTAATGTGCTTTTTTGTCGGGCGGGGAAAATAAAAATAAAAAAACAGTATAATGCAGGAAATAAGAGAAAATGAAAGAATACGAGAGAAAAAATATAAATTCCGACTGTTTTTTGACTTTATTTGACTTTGACTTTGTCTGACTTTGATTTTATAATAATAAACGTAAAGTCAAAGAAAGTCAAAGACAAAAAGAGGTGAAACTATGAAAATCAGTGATATCGTTGCCGAATATATTGTCAGAATGCTTGATGAAAGCGGGGGGAATGCGGAGATAAGAAGGAACGAGCTTGCAAATCTTCTCGGTTGTGTGCCGAGCCAGATTAACTACGTTATTACGTCACGTTTTACGCCCGAACAGGGGTATATTGTAGAGAGCAGGAGAGGAGGAGGCGGCTATATCAGAATAACCCGTGTGACAACGGACAAACGAGTTGCGATAATGCATATTGTCAATTCAATAGGCGACAGCATATCGTCCTCAACAGCAGATATTATATTGAGTAATATGCTTTCGCAGGATATGATATCCGAGTATGATTTTGCTCTTATATCCTCTGCCGTGTCGGATAAGATATATGCGGGAATTACAAAAGAACAAAGAGATATGATAAGGGCTTCTGTCATGAAAAATATGCTTATGACACTTATGGTAATAAATTAAAACGGGAGGTAAAGAATTATGTTATGTCAATCATGTGAAAAAAGGCAGGCTACAACACATATAAAAACTATACTTAACGGCGAACTGAAGGAGTTCAGTCTTTGTCCCGAATGTGCCGCAAAACTCGGTTACGGGTCGTTTTTCGGTAATTTCGGTTTCGACCTTGATAAACTTTTCGGCAGCTTTATGGAGGGCTTCGGGGAAACAAAAAATTCAAAACGCTGTAAATTCTGCGGGAGCAGTTTCGAGGATATTGCCAAATCGGGCAAGGTAGGCTGCGCACAATGTTATGATGAATTTTATGAGGAGCTTTTGCCGTCTATACAGCGAATACACGGAAGAACGAGTCATGCGGGAAAACTTGCACGTTCCGCCGGCGCAGAGGTGAGGATCAGAAACGAAATGGCGAAGTGCCGTAATGAACTCGAACAGGCGGTTAAGGCGCAGGAGTTTGAAAAGGCTGCGGAACTTAGGGATCGTATAAGAGAACTCGAAAAGGGACTTAATGAAACAAGTGCAAACGGTAAGGGAAAGGAAGGGTAATTATGAGCGAAAAATTAAAGCAGTTTAAGGACGTAAGTGATGTCGTTATAAGCACAAGGATAAGGTTTGCGAGAAATCTTAGGGATTATCCGTTCCCGTGCAGAATGAATACGGAACAGAAATGCCGTGTTGCAACGACCGTTAAGGAGGCTGCACTTGAGGGGCATAGTGCGATATCGGACAGATTTCGTTATATTCAGATGTCCGAACTGACACAAGAGGAGGCTGTATCACTCGTTGAAAGACATTTGGTCAGTCCCGAATTTATTTCCGACAGAGAGGGAAGAGGGCTGTTGCTGCTTGATGACGAATCGGTAAGTATTATGATAAACGAGGAGGATCATATACGCATACAGGTAATACGCCCGCAGATGGATTTTGAGGGAGCGTATGATCTTGCGGATAAGATCGACACTTTGTTTGATGAGCAGCTTAATTTTGCTTTCAACGATAAACTCGGATATCTGACACAATGCCCGACAAATATAGGTACGGGAATGAGGGCATCGCTTATGCTGCATTTACCCGCACTCAAGGAAAGCGGAGCAATGGGAAAAATCGGAGCGTCACTTGCAAAGCTGGGACTTGCTATACGAGGAATGTACGGAGAGGGTTCAGATCCGAAAGGTTCGGTATATCAGTTGTCAAATCAAGTGACGCTCGGAATTTCCGAAAAGGAAGCAATCAATAATTTGAGGGATATTGCGATACAGCTTATTGCGCAGGAAAGGGCGGCAAGAGAAGCTCTTGCGGCAGATGAGGAAGTACTTGACAATATATACAGATCCTACGGCATATTGAGGTATGCTAAACTGCTTAGTAATGATGAGTGTATGAAGCTGCTTTCGTATCTGCGTTTCGGTATCGAGGTGGGAATATTTGATAATATAGATTTTGATACCGTAAATAACCTTATGGTTGAGGTACAGCCTGCAACACTTATGAAAAATATCGGTAAAAAGCTGACGCCGAGAGAAAGGGATCGAATACGTGCGGAGGTAGTCAGAACGGCATTGATGAGGAAAAAAATACCTGCCAGCAGAAGGCTTGAAAACTGATGCTGATAAAATAATAATTATGGGGGAGGCAGTTTTATGTTTAAATTCAGCGGTTTTACGGAAAGGGCAAATAATTCGATAAATACGGCAATTACTCTTGCCGGCGAAATGGGTCATAACTATATCGGAAGTGAACATATCCTTCTCGGTCTTTTAAAGGAGGAGGGAAGTGCGGCAAGCAATATTCTTGAAAAGGCGGGAGTTTCATTTGATGAAGTTGAGGAGCTGATAAAACAAACGGAGGGTACCGGTACACCGATATCGGGGCTTACACCCGACAGGTTCACACCACGCACGAAAAGGCTCGTGCAGACGGCTGTTGCCGAAGCGGCAAGAATGAACAGCAGTTATGTGGGAACGGAACATCTGCTCCTTGCACTTATTGCCGACAGCGGAAGTTATGCTAACCACTTTATAGCGCAGGTCGGCGGCTCGAAGGAAAGTATAATATCATCTATCCGTGAACTTTTCGGTTCTCAAGGGGGAGAACAGGGAGAATCGGGAGAATACCGAGGCGGAAAATCGGGGGCAATCGACAAATACGGCAGAGATTTGACAAAAGAAGCCGAAAAGGGAAATATTGACCCGGTTATAGGCAGACGTGATGAAATTGACAGAGTGATACAAATACTTTCACGCCGCACAAAGAATAACCCTTGTCTTATAGGTGAGCCGGGTGTCGGAAAAACTGCCGTTGCCGAAGGTCTTGCACTGAAAATCGTATCGGGTGATGTTCCCGAACCTCTTAAAAATAAGAGGATAATTTCACTTGATTTGACGGGTATGGTTGCGGGAGCAAAATATAGGGGTGATTTTGAGGAAAGAATAACATCTGTTATTGATGAAGTCAAAAAATCCGATAATATAATCCTGTTTATTGACGAACTTCACACGATAATAGGTTCGGGTTCGGCGGAAGGCTCGGCAGATGCGGCAAATATCCTCAAGCCGTCACTTGCAAGAGGAGATTTTCAGGTTATCGGTGCTACCACTATAAATGAATACCGTAAATACATTGAAAAGGACGCCGCACTTGAACGCCGTTTCCAGCCTGTAAATGTAGGAGAACCCACGGAGGAAGAGGCAAAAGAAATATTACTCGGTCTGCGTGACAAATATGAGGCACACCATAAGGTTAAGATAACCGATGAAGCTATTGATGCCGCAGTAAAGCTGTCGTCAAGATATATAGCCGACAGATATCTTCCGGATAAAGCCATTGACCTCATTGACGAGGCAGCCTCTAAAGTAAGGCTTAGGGCATACACCGCACCTGATGATATGCAGGAACTTGAGTCGAGGATAAAGGAGCTTGAAAAGGAAAAATCCGAGGCGGTTAATACGCAGGATTTTGAACGTGCCGCTAAGGTACGTGATGAACAGAAAAAAGTAAAAGCAGAGCTTGAGGAGAAGCGTGAGGAGTGGGAAAGAAAGAACGCACGGCGTGAGGGCGAAGTCACCACGGAGGATATAGCGGAGATAGTATCGGGTTGGACAGGAGTACCGGTCGTTCAGCTCACGGAAGAGGAAAGTCAAAGACTTCTTAAACTCGAAAGCATACTCCACGAAAGAATAATCGGTCAGAATGAAGCTGTATCAGCCGTTGCAAAGGCTATAAGGAGAGGCAGAGTCGGACTTAAAGATCCTAAAAGACCTGTCGGTTCGTTTATATTTCTCGGCCCGACGGGAGTGGGTAAGACGGAGCTTTGCAAGGCTCTTGCCGCAGCTATGTTCGGTGATGAAAATGCCATGATACGTTTTGATATGTCGGAATACATGGAAAAGCATACCGTATCAAAGCTGATAGGTTCACCTCCGGGATATGTCGGATATGACGAGGGCGGTCAGCTTACCGAATGTGTTCGCCGCAAACCGTATTCGGTACTTTTGTTTGATGAGATAGAAAAGGCCCACCCCGATGTATTCAATATGCTTCTTCAGATCCTCGATGAGGGCAGACTTACGGACTCTCAAGGCAGACACGTAAATTTCCGAAATACGGTCATTATCATGACATCAAATGTCGGGGCAAGACTTATAACCGAAAAACAAAAAAGTCTCGGTTTCAGCGGCGGTGATGATAAATCAAACAGTAACGAGGACGAAATTAAACAGGCTGTACTCGGAGAACTTAAACAATTATTTAAACCCGAATTTCTTAACAGAGTCGATGATATAATCGTATTTAACAAACTGAATGAGGAAGATATAAAGAATATTGCCAAAAATTTGTTGGACAATTTAAAGGGCAGACTTGCCGAACTTGACGTTTCCGTCAGCTTTACCGATGAGGCGGTCGGTGCGGTTGCAAGGGAAGGTTTTGACGAGATTTACGGCGCACGTCCGCTAAAGAGGGCAATTATGTCCGAAATTGAAGATCCGGTTTCGGAAAAAATGCTTGAGGGTACAATAAAAGGGGGAAAGCACGTTACAGTAGATTACAGGGACGGAAAAATTTGTTTCGATGTAAATGATTTTGACAAATCGTGATGTAATTACAAATATTTCCATATATTCATATCGTGTTCATAAATATATAGTAAACTATCCGATAGTTAGTTGACAGCTCCGCTTTCAACGGGCGGGGCGGCGCAAAAAAGGATACCCGCTTACCGTTAGGCGGCGGGTATCTTTTTGCAGTTGTCGGCGTACAAAAATAAATATATTGAGGCGGGTGGCAGTATGAATTTCAGAGTCGGACACGGTTATGATGTACATAGATACGTATCGGGGAGAAAACTCATTCTCGGCGGTGTGGATATACCGTTTGGAAAAGGGCTTGCAGGACATTCGGATGCAGATGTGGTCGTTCATGCGATTATGGACGCACTCCTCGGTGCGGCGGCACTTGGGGATATAGGGAAACATTTCCCTGACAGCGACAAAAAATATAAGGGTGCCGACAGTCTTTTACTTCTTAAAAATGTATGTGAAATGCTCCGTGAAAACGGGTATGAGATATCAAATACGGACGCCACGATAGTGGCACAAGCACCAAGACTAAGACCGTATATTGATGAGATGCGCAAAAATATAGCCGAGTCAATGGGGATCGATACGGATCAGGTTAGTGTTAAGGCAACGACAGAGGAAAGGCTCGGATTTACGGGACATCTTGAGGGAGTAGCCGCACATAGTGTTGCGCTTATATACAAGAGATGAGTTTTATACGGATTTTCGTGCAGAGTACAAGGATTATAATTACATAAAGTGAAATTTGTTTTTACAGATATATACCTGTTGAAAAAGCTGATGAATTGTGTCGGCGTATCGGGGGTAGGCTATCCCGAACGGACGACATATTCATCAGCTTTCTTCATGTTCATTTTTTATTCTGCAACAAACTGTATGTTGTTTTCTTTTGCATATGTTTTGGCGGCTGATCCGCTTTTGCCGTGGATCGTTAGTGAGGGACAGCCCCCAAATGCCCACTCTCCAATAGTTGTAACACTGTCCGGAATGGTTATGCTTGTCAGACCTTCACAGCCGGAAAATGCATTACTTCCAATATTTGAAACACTGTCCGGAATGGTTATGCTTGTCAGACTTGTACAGCCCCCAAATGTCCCCTCTCCAATACCTGTAACACTGTCCGGAATGGTTATGCTTGTTAGACTGGAACAGCTACCAAATGCTCCATATCCAATACTTGTAACACTGTTTGGAATGGTTATGCTTGTCAGACTATCACAGCCGGAAAATGCTCCATCTCCAATAGTTGTAACACTGTCGGGAATGGTTATGCTTGTCAGACTATCACAGCCGGAAAATGCTAATGCTCCAATAGTTAAAACACTGTCCGGAATGGTTATGCTTGTCAGACCTTCACAGCCGGAAAATGCATAACTTCCAATATTTGAAACACTGTCCGGAATGGTTATGCTTGTCAGACCTCTGCATTTGGAAAATGCATACTCGCCAAAAGTTATGGAAACCTCAGGGTCTGCTGTTTCTATTTCTTCAACATTCATTCCTATTTCTACAACAGGTTGGCCCTTTATAATCTTCGGTATAACAACCTCAGTATCTAAACTACCGATATATTCAGTAATTCTTATTCCGTCATTGATAATTTCATACTTAAAATCCGCCACCGGTGAGTATGACACTTCAGGCTCTGTACTGCTTTCTGTATCTTTACTTGCCTCGGGTTGTGAGTTGGTGTTATCCGGCTGCGGTTGACTATTTCTCCCTGCTATAAATCCGACCGTGATACCTCCGCCGACAACTGCAACGGCTGCCACGGCGGCTATAATTTTAGATGCTGTTGTTTTCAAAAACATATTTTTAACTCCTTTAATTTTATTTGGTAATGTTGCGGGTGATTATACCGCCGAAGATTTTTTCCCTAAAAAGCTCATCTTATTGTTTATTATAGCTTAAATCGGTGTACAAGGGGGGAAGAACCGCAAGTTTTTACTATATCCTTGTAATCCTCCCCGCCGAAAATTTCAATTGGACATCACCTGTTAGAGTTGGTGCTACACCTTGGTGTCTGCCTTTAGGCAATAAGTTTCACCCCAATCTTGTACGTATTCGTTGTCATACTCGTACACCGTCTCACCGGTAACCATACTATTATTTAATACTGTATTGACAGCAATACCCAAACTTACTATCTTATCATTATCAGGCATTTTTAAGATACCTACGCCGTCTGCGGCTGTCTTAATATTTTTTTTGAATATTATATGTCCATTCTCGTCGTACCCATTTAAGGATAACTCTACGTTAGGCATTAAGTTATGGTCTAAGTCGTAAATGAAAAAGGTACAGTTGTAGTCCTTTACTTTTAAGGTACATCCCTCATAGTAATCAACACCATTTACAATGTACTTTTTCACACCCTCCACATAACCTTCGCCTACATCACACTGTAATGTAAAGTCCTGCGTAGAAGTTTCATATATCGATGGTAAATTTTCAAACCTCAATACATAGGATATACTGTCGTCACCCCAATCGGGTACTTCAATATAGAGATATACACCGGAGTTGTGTACATCATCATCAAGCATATCGTTAGATATGTTGAACTGTTTAAGTACCTTTTTCTTATCCGCTGTCAATAATGATACTTTCACATTTGTAAAGTCTATGCAGGCGTCCTCTATAACATTGTTCGCTGATGCGAAATTAGAGGAGAGGTCTACCGAAACTTTAATTGTCTGTTTACCCCTCTTCACTTTTGGCTCTTCCTTTGTTTGCTCCGAGTTTGATGTACCTCCGCCATTGTTGTTTGAATTACTGTTGTTGTTTGAATTATTATTGTTTGTAGTGGTGTTGTTATTACTATTATTTGAATTGTTATTTTGCGTTGAGGGTTTTGTGGTGGTACTTGAGTTGCCGCCGCTGTTCTTGTGGGCGTTGGGGTCGGTCACGGTTACGGTAATGTCTACCCTCTTACCGTTCGATGTCGATACCCCTACCGTACAAGTACCCTCTGCTGTTCCTTTTACGGTATGACCGTCATAATAAGCTATATTGCTATTGCTGAAATGTTCCTCATAACTTTTATCGGTGGCATTGGCAGGCAATATTGTAGGCTCTAACTTTACCGACTGTCCTACCTCTAACTTTAATGACGAAACGGGCAGTGATATTGA
>CANQBP010000034.1 GCA_947589415.1 uncultured Clostridia bacterium | reverse complement strand
TTCTTGTCATAATTAAAACCTCCATTGTAGTGTCTTTCTTATTATACACTACTTTGGAGGTTTACACAAGATTTGGGATTGAGTCTCTTTATCCAATACATGGTACTGTCCATATGACTCGTCAATAAAGTATGTGTCGCCTTTATAAAAGAACATTACATCTACGGTCATAGGCGGATCATCGGCTCTCTCAGGAAACTCGTCCCAACGCTGCCACTCCGTAAACTCCTGCCATGTCATTTTAGCTATACTGGACATTTAACTCTCCCTCCATTTGCAAAATGAGCTGTACTTTATCCGTCAACCCACTTCATCATGGCTTCGACTTCATAGAAATCCTTACCATTCCAATACTTATCAGATATAAGATGTTCAAGGCAATCCGCTGAATCAGCACTCTCGTAATAGTAAAACTCCCTCTCAAAGTGATGAATGTCTTCACCGAACTTATCTATTCTCGTATAATAGACGTTTCTATCACAATCATATCTGATACCATAGAAATAATAAAGATGACCGTTATATCTCACCATTTCGTCCTGAATGGTAAGATTGTTTACAAATTCTTTTACTGATTCGGCTTCCATCTTGTAACACCTCCAAAGTATTTCTTTTTAGCCGTACTGGACATTTATCTCGTCCTCCGCTTCATAAATCGTTCTGTTATCAAACAGCATTGAATTCTCAAACTGCTCTACGCAATTCTCACGAAGTTTGTCTGAACATTTAAACACAAGGCTGTTCGTCGTTATATTCCAAAGTTCCAAAGTATATATACCGCCGGAAGGACTAATATAGCCCGAAATCATGTAACGGTTGCTGTGATAGATAAATTCCATTTCAGGATTGTTATACAGTTCTGTAATAAACTCCCTTATAGTTCTGCCTGTCATTTGTTTCGCCTCCTGTAATAATCAAGATAGTCATTGATTTGTGACTCTGAAACACCCTTGAAATACTTCCTGTACTTCTGTATCTCCTCCGGTGTCATTAGCCTGCCCTTCTGACGATGTTCAATGCCCGGCTGTGAGTATTCGTGAATATGAAATACATTTTTACCATTCTCAGAAAGACCGCTTTCAAAATGATAACCTATTTCAAGAGTAGGAAGATGTCCCTCATTAAACTCTCTATACTGCCTGAACACTCCGTTTTCCTTGTCAAGCACTATGTATGCTCTTGAAGAATGTGCTTCAGCCGGCATACTATGACTTGCTTTATCATTGACAGGTTCTAATACTTTTACACCTTCAATTTCACCAACAGTGCTATAAACATATTTTTTCTGTTTACCTTCTGTATATGCACCTCTGCCGCCCATATCAGCGCACCACCTTTCTTGAATTAAGGTAGTCAACTGCGATGATATTTCCCTGCATTTCTGCAAAAGGCTCACCAAAACAAATAACAGCACTTGGCTCAACTCTTTCCAACATGGTATGATAGCCGCGCAAAAATCCGATTTTTGTGTGCTTGCAGCCAATCATACCAACGGCTACAACACAACCCTTTTCAACTCCGTCATTGCAGAAAGAGTAACTTCTGCTGTCGCTCCATGTCATGGTGGGTACTACTTTCAGTCCCATACTCTGCCAATATGCTCCTACCCAATGACTATGAGCAACGCTCTCAAGCTGTCTCCAGTAATTCATATCGGAATACGTCGAATAGTCGGGGGTAAGCAGGAAAGCATACTGTGAGAGCTTCTCGATACTTCTCTCAGGATTGTTGTAAATGCCCGTAAAACGATAATCGTCAATAAAGAAATGCACTCCGCAAGTAGTGTTCTCAGGTCTGTCGTTCTGTCTTGTGTCGGAATATGCGATAAGACGCACATTATCAAGAGGAATTTCCTGCTTCTTTACGATAGGAATATCCCACTTGCCCGTAACATCAAAGCCGTTTCTCATAAAGAGATGGCTTTCTCTCATGTCTAAAGAAGTCATAGCTTCTCCTTTCTGCCGCTTACAGCGACGGTCAATAATATTTGTATAGATTGCTTATTGACAAGAAGATTCAGCTATGCTATAATAATGCTTGGAGAGCTGTGTATTATAATGCATAGCTGGGAACGCATAGGTAGATGCTGTTGGCGCAGTATCGTACACCTGTGCGTTTCTTCTTGTCAAAAATAATTGTCCATCGGAATCACCCTACCTTTCATAAAATGTCTTACCTTTTCTTCTTATCCTGCTTCACCCTGTAATCTGCCGATTTCTTGGTAACATGGTACTTCTCCACGATAGCCTTTGATGTCATTCCCTTTGAAGCTTCATACGGGATCATGACTTCGCCAGTCAACGCTTTTGCTTGCCACTCAACGCTTCTGAACGGCTCGATCTCAGTATCACCAAAAGCACGGGTAGATACGGGTGTAAAGCCTATCCAAAACAGAAGCACATGACAGATCTCATGGCAAATGAAGCAGAGGAAAGCATAGTTGTCATTATAACAAGCTCCATCATAGACGGTTTCCTTGATCTGTATCACGAAACCGCCTTCGGGTTTTGGGTAACACTGTGCGAAAACATTTGCAGGCAGATCATTGTCATCTACGATCTCAAAGCTTGCGTCCTCAATAACATCAGGCAGCTTTTCCAGAGCTTGAAGCACTGGAAACGGCTCGTCATCGGATTCACATCCGAAAATAGCCCTAACGATCTTACTGAACCGTCTTAATGTAGCTCTGCTGGTAGGTTTGGTAATGTAATCCATTAGTCGTTGTTGCTCCTTTTCAATAGTTCTAAAATTTTCTGAGCTGTATTCTCGTCGATCTCTCCGAAAGAACGGGCAAATTGCAATGCTGCGTCCCGCTGATAGGCAGAAGAACCCGACAAATTCAGCTTTATCTGTGTTTTTGAGTTTTCGATAGCTTCTCTGAGTTCAGCTTGTTCCTCGTCTGTGAGAGCGTAATGCTCTACAATTATATTGAACCATTCTGTCGGAACGTTCTTTTTACCGTTCTCAACAGCAGACAGGAATGGTGTGGAGACACCGAGCAGCTTAGCGACATCGCCCATCACTTCATGGTGTTTTACTCTCAATATGCGCATAAACTCGCCAAATTTCGTGTAAGCCATGGTAGCACCTCCTCCTTTACCAGATATTATAGCACATTCTTCACCTCTTGTCAAGTAGTTTTCTTAATCTTTTTTAGGTTAACTTGTAGATTATTTATTTCCCTAAGTTTTTAGATATATTCAGCAGATACAGTTTAAGTATCTTTTCAGCATCTTCCAAACTTTCGGCATTACCGATTAACTTCATTCCATTTTGTTCCTTTTCGGTAACGCAGGGCAATCCGTCAGGCTGTTTATAGACATAGTACATAATACTTTTAAGCACCTCCCCTCACAACTACAATATGCTATAATTCCGAAAAAAGCATAATCAATTTTCGCTGTCATAAAAATCGCCAACATCATAATTTTCATAAGTAACTGCGGTAACTCTATCTTTACGCTGAATTTTTTCTCCTTTTGAATTTTCATTCTCGTAAATAAAATAGTAACCATCAGGATACCTTGAATTCCCCGGAACATCATATTTTTTTATTATAATGCCACTATTTATTGATAATTCTTTACTTCTTTCTGTATCATCCCTTATTTGAATAACAATTCCCAAAACTATCATGAATACATAGAATAAGACAATAAGTAATATTCCTGTTGTTTTAGAAAAAATCTTATGAAAAATATCAATAGTTAGTTCCTTAAAATTTCTATGGTTATTTTTTACTTTGTTAAGTTCATATCTATCCATTCTTTCCTAATGTCGTCAACCTTTCCCCATTTAGTTGTTTTACCACACTTCAGACAATAAATCCTGTTAGGCTCATAATCCTCTAAATAATCGTCCTTCTTGCCAACCATATGAAGATACCCTCCGCAGCTGCATTTTGGTAGATCATCCCATGCATGAATTGCTCTGCCAAATCCCGATCCGCCGATACAAACATAATCGATATTTGATTTTTTTGTCTTACCTTTGAATATATTTTTGATAACTCTGAGAAACTTCAATGATAACTCCCCCTTAGAAAATACGTATAATCTCAGACAGACAGCCATTACCAACACCTATAACCGAACAGCCGAACACACATATATCTATTGTTTTCTTATAGATTTTTACGGTGTTTTCGTGATGATGTCCATGTATACACAGAATAGGCTTATGCTTTCTGATGTATCTTGAAATTCCCTTTAAGCCGCAATGAGCAAGGTCTGATCTATCACCATACAATCCGTAAGCACAATCATGAGAAATAAGAATATTTGCATGAATTAAATTTCTGCAAATATCCAGACTCTCCTGTTGCGTGAGCATACAATAATCGCTGTCTTTATATTTTGCCGAGCCGGATAAACCGGCTACTGTGTATTCCCTACCTTTGTCATTATCACCGATAACACCAAGTCCCTCTAACGGATTGTCACTGAGTTCCTCTATACCGCAGCTTTCAAGCATACCGCATTCATCATGGTTGCCGAGGACACCATAAACAGGTACGCTCACACTATTTTTAATGCAACGCAAATGTTCACAGTTGATATCCCCGAGTGTAAAACATACATCGCATGATAGCTTGAAAAATCAATGCTTTTAATTTTATCCGTGCAATCTGTATGCAAATCCGCAAATACAATCATTTTCATATATAATTCTCCTCGTTATACTCCACTTCTGCCCCGGTGGGCAAAAGTGGAGTATTTAAGATTTTTTCGCAGAATTTTAACTATTTGGTAGGAATGATAAAATATGACTGGTCACAATGTTCACCGTTAATTAAATGGCAGATCTTCATCATGCGGAATGTATTCCTCATCCTGTGCAGCAGGTAAACCGGTATTGACTTTTCGTTCAACAAATTCAAGCCTGTCTGCATAAACCTCAAAGGTGTAGCGTTTAATACCGTTGTTGTCCATATATGAGCCTGTGCGGACAGAACCCTGAATACCTATACGTTGACCTTTGCTGAAATACTTGCACAGAAATTCGGCTGAATTTCGCCAAGCAACAATGTTGATAAAGTCAACCTGTTTTTCCTCACCCTGCTTTGTGTACGCCCTGTCAACCGCTATTGTAAATCTTGACACAGCAATTCCCGATTGAGTATGCTTCAGCTCAGGGTCGGCAGTTAGTCTGCCTACCAATGCAATAATATTCATGTTCAAAACATCTCCTTATCCTTAATATATATTAAAAATTGTTTTTGGCTGTTTTTTAAATACGTTTCAAAAATCTTCAAAACCTCCGATTGAGGAAGCCCGCCTGTTCCGCAGCCGAGCATTGGTACTGAAACGCTGTTAATGCTTAAAAACTCAGTAAACATTAGTATCTTCGGGACAAGTTTCTCTATCGTTTTTATGTGTGCCCTGTTGCCGGGAAAACGCATTGTTACGGCATGAATAATATGTCGAGTGTTTAAGAACGGAGCTTCCGTGCAAAAAACAGTACCCGGGCGAAAGCCGAGAAATCCGCCTCTTTCTCGGCACTCGGCTTTTGCAAGTTCTTCAACTTTTCCCCGACTGAAATATTGAATGTTTTCAGCAACACCAACCTGCATTTCATCAATGCACCTTTTTCCGCCCATGTAGCCCTGACCGTTCGCAGAATTTACAACAGCGTCCGTGTCAGCAAGTGCTATGTTTTCATTGAAAATATATTTAATCATATTGCTACCCCTTTATCTTTAGCTGTGTTTTTATCCTTGTCTTTTCTTTCAGTCTGTTTATGGGCTTCTTTTTTGGAAGATAGGAACATATTTTTGCTGAAATAGTGCGTTTTAGGAGCTTTCGCACCGCTTCTTGCCCTTTCTGCAGCTTCAGCATTAAGTTCATCAGTGAGTGCAGACAAGCGTTCGCTTTTTTCATAGAGTTCCTGCTCAAATTCAAACGGTACAGCCAGTAGTTCTTTTGCAGCTTCGATATCCAAATCCTCTTTAACAAGTTTTGCCTTACTCTCTTCAAGCACCTTATCTGTACCTAAAATAACCTTTTCAAGTTTGTTCAAATTAGCTGACGGCAACACACCGAAAGTTGTATTATACTGCGTTTCTCCTTGCACAATCCCCCTAATACACTCATTGATACTGTCATATGTAACACTAATTTTAAAACCGTACAATTCGCCAATCTCAATGGAAGCATTTCTATTTCTATTGGCAGCTGAAGCTGCAACTCTTAGTGCTTCCGCAGCGTCTTTTCTATTGGTATATTCGATACCCTTTACTGTCATTTTAAACACGGGAGTACCGTCCTCAACAAGCGGAATAGCACTACTTTTTGCAACATCTTTTTCAATTTTTTCAATTCTATCGCATAAGAGCTGCCGTCTTTTCGGATATGCTTCAACCTTATCTTCAAGTTCATAGTGCGTATCTTTGTATTCTTTTTCGAAAAGTGTAAGTTCTTTAACTCTGTTTTCAAGAACGAGTTTCTCCTTGATACGCTCGTCGCCGGTGCAGAGAGCTTTAATTTCCGAATAAGTCAATGATTCTTGGTCAACATCAGAGCAGGTACGGGCAGGAGTTTTCGAGGTGATAACCTGACTGATGAAACGCTGCTTTGTCTCTAAAAGTTGATAGGAATATGCGTCAAATGTGCCTTTTGTAACATAACGATACAGATGTACTTTATCATTGATGTTGCCTTGTCTGACCATTCGACCTCTACGTTGCTCAAGATCCGCCGGACGCCATGGAACGTCCAAATCATGTAAGGCAATCAATCTGTCCTGCACATTTGTTCCTGTACCCATTTTGGCGGTTGAACCAATCAAAACTCTTACATCTCCGCTCCTGACTTTTTCAAAAAGATCTGACTTCTGGGCTTCTGTCTTAGCATCATGAATAAATGCAATTTCATTTTTTGGCACACCCATAGCAACAAGTTTGTTTTTTATATCGTCATAAATACAAAATCTTCCGCTTTCTTCGAGGGAGTCAATTTCCGATATTGACTTTTCTTCTTCAATATCATCTTCTTTAACTTCTTTATCTGTAACATCATTATCTTTTTCGGACTTTGGTACACCCAAATCGCAGAAAATGATCTGTGTAAGTTTATCTTTAGAGGTCGTTTGATAAATGTCAAAAACATTTTTTACGCATTGATTGAGCTTCGTGTTCGGATTGTCCTCCAATGTCTGATCAATAAGTCTTGGATCAAGACCGACTTTTCGACCATCACCTGTTATTTTCAACATATTATCCTCATGCGGATCAACAGTCCCGGTCTGAACCTCGTCAGCTCTTGCCGAAAGTTCTTGAACCATATTCTTCTGAAGTTCAGTAGGTTCGGCATTAACAATATGCAGTTCGCATTCCGGAACAGGAAGATTTAAACTGTCTGCTGTTTTGACGTCGGCAATTTGCTTAAACATTGTCATCAGCTCCGGCATATTGGCATAGTTTGCTATTCGAGTGCGAGCCTTAAAGTTATCACCTGTTGGTGCTAATTCATAATCTGTTTTCTGTTTACCGAAAACGGATACCCAGTTATCAAAGTTTTGCAAACCATGCTCCAAAAGAAAATCATACTCCAGATATCTCATCATGGTATGCAATTCCGTTACACTGTTTGAAACCGGTGTACCTGTCGCAAAAACAATACCTTTTCCGCCCGTTTTCTCATCAAGATATCGGCATTTCATAAAGAGTTCGGTAGCCCTTTGCGAAGTACGTCCGGATATTCCGGACACGTTTTTAAGTTTTGTTACACACATCAGATTTTTGAATTCGTGTGCCTCATCAACAAACAGCTTGTCAATTCCAAGTTCTTCAAAGTAAACCGTATCATCTTTTTTACCTGAATTTAATTTTTCCAGTTTCTTTTGCAGGGATTTTTTCGTACGCTCTAATTCTTTTACTTGGAAACCTTTAGGATCACTACTTGATAATTCCTTGATTCCCTCTGTTATTTCCCTGATTTGCTCCTTATATAATTTTCTCTGTCTTTCGGGGGATAGAGGTATCATACCAAACTGCGAATGCCCGATTATTACGGCGTCGTAATTGCCGGTAGCAATTTTGGCAAGCAGCTTACTTCTGTTTTGTTTTGTAAAATCTTTTTTAGTCGCAACCAAAATGTTGGCATTGGGATAAAGTTTCATAAAATCAGTTCCGACCTGTTCCGTTAAATGGTTCGGCACAGCAAACAAAGACTTGCTGCACAAACCCAGACGTTTACTTTCCATAGCCGTAGCTATCATTTCGTATGTCTTTCCTGCTCCGACACAATGGGCAAAAAGTGTATTTCCTCCATAAATAGCATGGGCAATAGCATTTTTCTGATGACCGTGTAATTCAATTTCGGCATTCATTCCGTGGAATTGTAAATTTGAACCGTCATATTCACGGGGACGCATACAGTTAAATTGTCTGTTATACAGATCAACAAGTTCTTTTCTGCGTTTAGGATCTTTGAAAATCCAGTCCTTAAATTGTTTTCTTATAGCCTCTGCCTTTTTTTGAACCAGTTTTGTTGCATCTAAGTCCATTTCTGTAATTGTTTTACCGTTTTCATGCCTTGTTTTTGTAATACTTGGTGTAGACAAGTTTAAAATACCCTCAAAAATATGATAAGCATTTTTTATTTCAGTACCATAGGTTCTACATACTGTGACTGAATTGTCTGCTGATTTATTTGAAACATACCACCTGTTTGTAACAGGAGAATAATCGACTTCAATGTTACGTTTATTTCGATGAAACAGTCCTGTTGGGATATTTGCGTTATTTTCCCTCGGCGTTTTAAATGTTTCATACATAAACTGTTGATAAATTTCTTTCGGTATCCACGTTGCCCCTAACTCAATGTCAATTTCTCCGGCTTTAAGCGGGGCAGGAATAACCGCTTCAAGAGCTTTGATATTATCAGCAAAAATATCATTTTCTTCTGCTGCAATTTTGGCTTTGTCAATTTTAGAATAAATATTACCGCTCAAATATTCAGAGGCAGTTTGATATACGATATTATTTTCCGTTGATAATTCCGGTGATGGAAAAATTTCTCCGGCACTCCTCAGTTCTTTTATAATCGTTTCCTGCGGTAAAGATGTCAGATTGGACATATACTCAAAATCTATCTTTCCGTGTTCGGCAACTGATAATGTCAATGCCTCAAGCGGTGTATCAACGCTTTCTACAACCTTAGGAACTTTTATTGTACGCTTATAAAATATATCGGATTTTTTAACAAGTTTTTTCTTATCAATTTTTTCCTCAAGCGAAAGCATGAGGGGAAAAGAAGTGTCATTATTAAAAAGTCGATTATTGAAACGACTGTGCAGCAGTCCGTACTTTTTATAAAAATTATCGTATTGTATATTCAATTTTTCCTGTAAAATTTTAATTTTTTCTTCTGTATCAGGTGTTGTTTCCTGCTGAACAGCAAGCAGTTCACGCACGGTATCACGTATCTGTATATATGCTTTTGCACGTTCAACATTAGCAGCTGTATATGACCGTTTCCACTCGTCCTTAAGGCACACAGCCGTATTATTAACAACGGTATAAACATCATTACCGTTTATAAAATAACTGTAATTTCTCAAATTTTCAGGGACAACAACACCATTATCTGCTATTGGTTCTGCAACTTTTGTATTTGCTAAAAATTCAGCATTGATTTTTGAAACAGCTTGTGGCAGACTTTCGGAAAGCTCAACTCCTTTAATGGGGATACACATTGTATCATCACTTCTGCCATACATTTTATTTCCTTGAACGACCTCACCCAAAATCATGTCCGGGTGTTGAATAAAATAATTATTGATTAGATATCCGGCAGGGGAAGCCTCGATATTCACCCATTCGGGCATTTTTTCCGGAGGAGTCGAACGTTTTTGGAGAAAAATTATATCTGCTGTTACTTCCGTTCCTGCCGATTTAAACGCATTGTTCGGTAATCTGACCGCACCGAGCAAATCGGCTCTTTCTGCAAGTAACTTTCGGAAAGACGGATCTTTTTTGTCAAGAGTACCCTTTGATGTCACAAAGGCTACAATTCCGCCGTCTTTGACCTTATCTAGTGTCTGCATAAAGAAATAATCGTGTATTTTTAAAGGTTGATCATTATATTGAAGAGTATAATCCCCGAAAGGTATATTGCCGACAGCAACATCAAAACTCCCATTGTTAAAAGCAGTTTTCTCAAACCCCTTAATGTCGATATGAGCTTCGGGATAAAGCAACTTTGCGATACGTCCCGTCAGGCTGTCGATTTCCACACCAAAAATTTTTGACTGTTCCTGCATTTCCTGCGGCATTCTGCCGAAGAAATTCCCAACCCCCATTGACGGCTCAAGGATGTTACCACCCTCAAATCCTGCATTTTGCAAAACGGTATAAATGCTGTCGATAACAACAGGGGAAGTATAGAACGAGTCAAGAACAGTAGAACGGGCTGAGTCATATTCCTCATCGGTCAACAATGATTTAAGTTCATTATAACGTGGATTTGTTTCCTTGAAAAACTCAGCTAATCCGCCCCAACCGACATAGCGTGATAATATTTCCTGTTCTTCCGGAGTCGCTTGTCTGCCGTCCTCTTCAATCTGTTTCAATGTTCTGATTGCCGCAAGATTATTATTAAAACGCTGTAATTGTGTTCCCGAACCGATTTCACTATCTGTAATACGGAAGTTTTCAACCTTTAAAACGGCTGTCTTATCTGAATTATCCATTATTACATCTTCAACTTCTGCATTGGAAAAGTCCATAGCTATTTGCTGCTCGTCCGTTTCAAATGATGTGTCTTGAATACCGGGCGATTTTGTATCACTCTTACCAATCTTACCAAGATACTTTCCATTATCTACAAGCTCATAAGCATTAACATTGGTTGTAACCTCATATTCAACTCCTTCAGAGTTTGTTTCAAGATAGGAAACGGTAATATCCCCCGGATAAGTACCTTTTGTGGATTGTGCAACGTATTCTGTTCCCATATAATCAAATTTATCACCGATATACAATTCGTCAACTGTTTTTTCTTCTGAAATATCAAGTGTAATGTCTTCCGGCTCATTTTCTGTAGAAACCGTAACTAAACTATCCGTATTCTTCGGTGTGAGGTAGTCGGCAAGTCCTCTTTCCATGATGGCACGGACATAATCGTCTGTGAAAATCTCGTCCGGCGTAACGGTCGCAAGAACCCTTTTTTTCTTGTCATCCTCAAATGTGTAGGACGTACTTAAATCACGGGGCGTAACATAGAACTTTTTGATTTCCCCGTCATAATCCTTGACTGCCTGCTGAAACTCTCGCAAATCTTCGACAGTAAAAATTCCCTGTGTTACCCAATACATCTCGTTCCCATTTACCAAGTCGGCTTCTTTGAAACGCATATGGTGGGGAATTAACTTTTCAAACTCGATACTATTGAAACGTACTTCCTGCTTTGGTGCGGCAGTATTGTGATTGTCAATATCGGACAGTTCAGCCTCATCGTTAATAGAAGCATTCAGTTCTGCTTCACCTTCTTCTGGCAATGTTGCCGTTTTGTTCCTGTCCTCTGTTTCTCTTTCGCTTTTTTTGTATGTTTTTGAAATGACAAAATCGATAATTTTCTGCATATCATTCCTGTCAAAGCTTTCAAACTCTATACCACGGTCAGACAGCAGTTCTTCAATTTCTCCGTCTTTTTCAATACTTTCTTGAAGATTATGTATTCTTCCTGCTTGTTCAAATCCTACGGAAAGATCACGCTTGACTATCATATTTACGTTATTATATGAGTTATATATATCAAACACATCATCAGCATAATCCGGAGCATTTTCATTAAGATATACTGTATTAAGGAGTAATGGTGAGTCTGTTACGGCGACATCCACATTTCCAATCATTAAATCAAGGCGGCTTTTTTGTTCCGTAAATATTTCTTTCTGATGTTCAAGCGAACCGTCAAGTTTTTCAAAATTTTTCGCATAGACAAGCTCCTTTGCAACTTCAGAAACATACTCCGAGTGCAAACCATGCTTTTTTAGTTCCGCCACAAGTTGCAAAGCTGTGGTTGACTTACCTGCACCCGGACCGCCATAGATGTTGACTATCAATGTATCATTCCGGCTCTGATTCGTATCATTATCATTATCAGTATCTGGTATTTCAGAAGCGTTAATTTCTACATTAGCAACCCTATTTTTTTCATGTGCTGATTGCTTATTTCTCTCAATACGGTCTATATCAAAATAAACTTTATACATCGTTTTAAGCTCATTTTCATCGAGGATATCAAAGCAATCAATATTATTCGTCATATTACCGAAACGATCAGGAATTACAATCCTGTTCCAATCTCTGCCATCTGTTTCTATATATACGTTTTTACACTCATCTTTTGGAACAATCCCGGAGTCGGCAAGCCTATTCAACAATGCATTGGTTGTTTCTATCGGTATTTTATAGATACTGCCCTTTTCGTTTTTGAAAACCGAATAGTTTTCAACATCAATTTTACTGTAATCAATCTTGGCGGTTTCGGGAAGATAAGTTCCTAAAGAAAGCTGTCGGCGAAGGGCAAACTGATCAATATTTTTAATATCAGCAATAAATTTGAGAAGCTGATCAGCATCATAACCGGAACCGGATATTATTTCGGGGATTTGTCGTATATTTTCGGCTGAAAATTCATAATCAACAAGCTCAAGAATGCTGTCGGGAACATCGCGCTCAATAATTTCTCTCAGGCTCTCCTTTTGTTCAGAAGTAAATCCTTTTAAATACGTAAGTTCAGTAAGCCTGTTTTCAATCTCTACATTACGCTTATAACTTTCAAGTTCAGATCTGTCCGCAAATAAAAATTGCTCTGTACTCCATGGCTCAAAAGTTTTTTTGAATATTTTGACATAGCCCTCCAACTGCGAAGCACTATATCCTGCTGTCTCCTCTAATAATTCAATGTCAACAAGTGTTAAATAATTATCATCAAGATAATATGTACGATCAATAAGCGGTTGTATAATAGCTCGATTTTCTTCGGGTATATCTGAGATACTTTTTTCAATGTAATCTATACGTTTAATTTTTTCCGAAAAGCCCTGTCGAGCGTTAATTACATCAGAAACAATACCCTCAAATTCTGATTTGTCCTCATCATTTATAGTTAATGTTGTGTTTTTCCCGTTAATTCTGCCGGAAAAATTGATCCCGGCTTTGTTTAATCGTTCCGCTACGTTTAGAGCCAAATCAGTATTCAAATTCTGAAAATGACGATTTTTTATATCACGATAGGGGGTATTCCCAATAATCTGTATTTTCGGAACATACGGCACAGGGGAACTATTAAAATGTATGTCCTTAAATTGCGGTAATTTTGCAAGACTATTAGCATCATGTTTTTTAACAGCGAACTTTGCCAAAGCAATTGTAACCTTATTTTCCTTAACATAATAGCAGTAATTGATACTTGCTTCGTCAAGTATTTTTATAATATCTTCAACACGTTCTTTTTCAACGGTAAAAATACTTTTTTCACTGTTTGATGTTGCTGTATTCCATAATTCGTTTCCATATAGTTTCATTTTACGCACCTCCACTTTTGCCCCGGTGGGGCAAAAGTAATATATTAAGAATTATCTCCGTTTTCGTTCTTTTCACGAACTGCATTTGATATTCTGTCCTGATGATATTTTTCTTCAATAATCTTTGCATTTTTAGATATTTGCTCTCGGCAAAAAATTGCTGCAAGGCTGATTTCTTTTTCTTCAACAGGTTCATTCCTTTTTGAATTATCAATTTCTCTATCAGTTTCTGCATTGAGTTGAAATACCTTACTCAATTCCCGTTTAATACTTATAGAGTCTGAATGATAATTATTAACATATGTACTGCATAAAGTCTGCTGTATGTCATAAGGAAATCTTTTTATTGAAGAAACAGACATATTAAGAATTTGTGCAATTTCCGGAAGTAAACTCAGATAATTCTCGTTTTTGCTAAAATCAATTTTTCTTTCCATAATCACTCAATACCTTGTGTTATTTTGTGAGTGTTATTCTTAGGTTCAATCTGCTTTGGCTTTGAACTGATATTTTTAGCACTTTCACTAATAGCCGCTTTGCTGAATGGATTATTTTTTTTCTGATTTCTTTTTGTATTTACTAACTTTTCGGCAGGAATATTATTCAAAACACCATCAATGTTGTTGTAATTTTCTTCAATAGCCATTTCAGTATTTTTAAGAGGATTATCAATTTCATTTTTGAAAGCTGCTAATGCGTTTGAAATACTTTCGGAATTAGAAGCTCTGAAGCTTATCTGATATCGAAGAATGTCACTACGTTTTTCAGTATTATTAGTATTCGGTTTGCTTTCAAAAATCGCAAACTCTAAGTCGTTGCGACTCTTCAAAAAATCAGCTTGCTCTTGAGTTATCTGCAAATATACCATTTTGTCCTTGCCATCACTTTGACTAACAGCTTTCTCCATTTCATCGTTAATCTTTCCGTTGCGACTGTAATCGTAAAAATTATCATTGACAGTATCTGTTATTTTTTCCAATTTACCATTTTCATAAGAAAAACCTGCTTCTTTAATGTGTTTAGCAGTTTCAAATGTAATTTCACCGATAAAAATCATATCATTACTAATTTCAGCCGAAAGTTTATCTATAATGTCCTTTTCATTATCAGGTACAGACTTTTGACTATCGGTTATGGCTTTGTCGGTTTCATTTATCATTGTGTCGTTAATAATTTCTTCAGACAAATTATTGTTGTTTTTGATTTGATTTTCTATTTGCTCAACAGAATTATTAACAATCTGTTCAACCTGCTCATCGGGAAGCTGTTTAAGACTTTCCAACTTTTCTGTCATATCCTCAAGCTTTGCAATTTTTCTGTTAATATCAGATTTTTTATCTTCAAGCTTTGCTATTTTGTTGCGGAGCTTAACCTTTTGGAGAGACGTGTCAGCTTTGTTAATTGCTTCTTCCATACGTGCAATTTTGCTATCAATTTTCAACGATTTTTTAGAACAGTTATATAACGACTGTTTTCTGAAATCCTGCAAGGCACTGACGAAATCCCCCTTAAGTGCTTCGGGATTTTTCATGTCACTTAGAAATTTATCGGTGTTTAGCAGCCTATCAATTTTAGCCTTATGCTTGGAAATCTTGTTGTTGTTTTGTTGTATTTTTTGTTTCAGCGAGATGTTTTTTATGTTCCTTTTTTGAATTTTAGAATTTAGATTTGCTAACTTCTGTTCTTGACGCTCAGCCATAGACTTAAAAAAGGATAATACGGGCTTAGGCAGAGAAGCAGTGGCTACCATATCGTTACAGAAATTCTTCTTGCTTTCCGCTTTCTGTATCTTTTGCGTCCACTTATCAATTTTTGCCTTATTATCCTCAATCTTTGCTTCAAGTATTGCAACTTTATCTGTAAGTACTACTATTTTTTCCTGCCGTTTTGCAGCCAGTGAAGCAATAACAGAGTTGTTAATCTTAATCGGTTCGGTTTGAGAAATTTCTGATAGCTTCTCAGCAGTTTTTTTCGCCGTAGGCGATTTACTTATTTCCGGCATAGCATATTTCCTTTCTTTTTGTGTGTTGTTATTGTTACCCTGTTATAAAATATCAATGCGTTTAAGATTATCTGTATATATAGACACACACCCGAATTCACCCTCTTGTTCAATACGGCTTTTGTCCTGCGAAATGAACAATAAAGCGTGAGGACGATAATCGTCATCCTCGCAGGATTGAATAACTATTTTGTATACGATTCCCGTGTATGTGCCGCCGTTGTTTACAACAGCACATACTCTCATATTTTCTTCAATAAACATATCCGCACATTCCTTTGCTGCTTATATTTCATAGCTATGGAATTCAGGTACATAATGTTCTATCCAGTAGAACATCAACCACACAGGCGGCTCAAGATAGATACAGACCTTTTCCAAATCTGATAATGAAATAAAGAACCGACTTTGCAGATCGTTAAGACAACCGTTTGACAAAAAAAGGTATCTTTCAAACTTCTGCTGATTTTCCAATGAATATTTGCCATATTTTTTTGCAATCGCATTACATAGCGTATGTCTTAGATTTTCCGGCAATCTTTCCTCATCAGATAACTTTGAATATGTAACGTAATGTTGCACTATTTTTTCACTTCGCTCATCGTACATATTGCAATCATCTCCTCTTACCGCCCTTGTTCTCAAACTCAAACTCTACCGCAAAGGTTGATTTATTAAGTTTCAGATGTGCGTCAAAGCTTTTACCTGATTTCGCAGTGAATCCCTTGATAATGTCGGTTTTACCCTTAGCAAGGAGTTTTTTAGGTATCCCCTCAATTCTCCAGCGACTTCAAATAATAATTTGAAAATGGTAAAATAACTCCAAGCAGGTCTGGATAA
>CANQBP010000033.1 GCA_947589415.1 uncultured Clostridia bacterium | reverse complement strand
TCTTTTGATGATGAATTTTTGTCAAGCGTTATTTTTAACAAATTTTCATAATTATTTCATGCGGTTGCCCTGTTTTTTCTGATCGCAGGGCTTGACAAACACATGAAATTGGTATATAGTGTATAGGACAGAGTAAATATATGTGCGTTAAGTGTCGTGTGAACGGGGAGTTGTCACACGAACGAAAAGATTTTCTTGCGGTACATATATTGCATCCCGCTGTATCTGATATTAAGCTGATTTTTTCTCCTTATTATTAACAGCGTGAATCTGTTATATAAAAGGAGGTTTTTTTTATGAAAAAAAGAAAAGTAAATATTAAGCAGACGACCGTTACTCTCTCAACGGTCGCAATTCTCACGGCTATGCTTGCGGTAATATCCATGTTTTGCACGATAAAAACCGATGTGGTCAATATCACATTGACTTTTATCCCCATTGTAATTGCCGCAAGATTATACGGAGCAGCAGGCGCCGCTGCCGTTGCAGGACTGGGTGATATCATAGGCTGGGTATTCCACCCTATTGCGGCACTGTATCCGCCGATAACCGTAACATCTATGGTTGTGGGCGCCGTTTTCGGAATATTTCTTAAAAATAATATTAAGTTTATTCGTATTCTTATCTCCGTGCTGATAACACAACTTATTATTTCAACGTTTGTAACTCCCCTTTGGCTTTCTCTGCTCTATAATACACCTTACATTGACAACCTGTTTCTTCGCATACCGCAGATACTTATTATGACAGGTGTAGAGCTTGTTGTTATTCCCGTTATTCTCAATGCGCTCGAACGTTTGAAAATCGCTAAAGTTCTGACTTGAATATCATATTTCCGATAACGCAGACAGAAGTCTATAACGTTTGCATAATTTTCGGACGGTTTAACAAAACGCTTTTTTTATTCGTGTAACGATCGTTGTCGATCTTCATTAACTGTTCATAATTTTATCACAAATTATTCATATTTTTTGTCAAAAATAAAAAACAGGAAACGGTTAAATTCAAAGTCTTGACCATAATCGGCACAAAGCCATAAAATATGAGTAAGAGGACAAACAAACCAATTCCTTATCTACCCCGTTGACAAAAAACACAAAAAGGGGCGGACATGATATAATACAAAATTTTGGAGGTATTTATTATGTTTGAGATCAGACCTTACCGCAGACACGGAAACGGAATGACTTATAATCCTTTTAGCGAAATGGAAGATTTTGAGAGAAGATTTTTCGGAGAGCCGTTCGGTTCATTCTTCCGCAGCGGTGATATTGCGGAATTTAAGACGGATATTACCGACGAGGGTGACAGCTATGTATTAAAGGCAGATCTGCCCGGATTTGAAAAAAATGATATCCATATTGATCTGTCCGATAACACGCTTACAATAAGTGCCGAACGTCATTCGGAACACGAGGAAAAAGACAAAAAGGAAAAGTATGTTCGTGTTGAACGTTCATACGGCAAATACAGCAGACAGTTCGATATTTCTGCCGTTGATGCAGACGGTATCAAAGCGAAATACGAAAACGGCGTTTTAAAATTAACTATGCCGAAAAAACAGAAATCACTCCCCGAAACAAAACATTTAGATATAGATTAAGTGCGGAAAGGTGTCATTCCCCCGCACACGGAAATTTAAGTCAAATAATTTTAAAAACCGCTTGCTCGGACTTATCCCGAACAAGCGGTTTTTTCTGTCGTTTATTATTCCTCCGTAATACTTCTTTCAATAGCTTTCCGAATTTCTTCAATGCCTTCTCCGTTTTGTGACGAACACGGATATAACTTTATCCCTGCATACTGCGAAAGCTCTTCGGTAAGAGTATCTATCCTCGCCTGCCTCTGCGAATTTTTGATTTTATCGAGTTTTGTCATGGCAATTATAAAATTGTACCCCGTATTATACAGAAAATCGATCATCGTCATATCGTCGGCAGTAGGACTATGACGGATATCACATATCTGTACTATAAGCGATATATTTCTGTCTTGTGCAAAATACCCCTCAACAAGCTCTGCCCACCTGCTCTTTTCAGACCTTGATACCTTTGCATAGCCGTAACCCGGAAGATCAGCAAAACGCACCTCTCTTAGTCTGAAAAAGTTAATGGTAGCAGTTTTACCCGGCGTTGCACTAACCTTTGCCATTGATTTTCTGTTAAGTATTTTATTTATAAGAGAAGATTTACCAACATTGGATTTCCCCGAAAATACTATTTCCGGAATATCAGATTCGGGTATCTGCGAGGACTTTCCGTAGGACGCTTCAAATTCAACTATATTATAATTCACTCCGCACCTCTCATTTTGGTCGTACTAATGCCGTATCCAGCACCGTCTTTATATTATCGGCAAAAACAAATTCAATCGAATTTTTTACTACTTCGTCAATTTCGTCAAGGTCAGACCGATTATCTCTCGGTATTATCACGGTCTTAATTCCCAATCTGTACGCCGCCATTGTCTTTTCTTTAAGACCGCCTATGGGAAGTACCCTGCCCCTTATCGTTATTTCTCCCGTCATCGCAAGATCATTCCTTATCGGAATACCCGTAAGTGCCGAAGTTATGGCAGTCGCCATCGTTATACCCGCCGAGGGGCCGTCCTTTGGTACGGCACCCTCCGGAATATGAATGTGCAAATCTTTCTTTTTATAAAAATCAGCATCAAGCTCAAGTTCATCTGCCATAGTCCTGACGCAGGTCAGCGCAGCATGGGCAGATTCTTTCATTACATCTCCGAGCGAACCCGTAAGCTCTATTTTTCCGCTTCCGTCCATTGCCGCTACTTCTATCGGAAGTGTTTCTCCCCCGACCGAAGTCCATGCAAGACCCGTTGCAAGACCCACTTCATTTTCCTTATTCATTCTGTCCTGCTTATATTTTCTTGAGCCTAATTCTTCCTCAATATTGTCAGGTGTAATGCTGACCTTTTTGACCTCATCGGAAACTATTCTTACGGCTGCCTTATTCATCAGCTTTGAAATACATCTTTCAAGATTTCTTACTCCTGCCTCTCTTGTATAACTGTCGATAAGGTCATAAACGGTTTCATCTGTTATTTTGAAATTCCTTGATGTCAAGCCGTGTTTCTTGAGTTGTTTCGGAATAAGGTGCTGTTTGGCTATCTGGAATTTTTCCTCTCTTGTATAGCTGTCAACATGGATTATATCCATTCTGTCCAACAGCGGGGCGGGTATTGCCGTATAATCGTTTGCGGTTGTTATAAACATGACCTTGCTCAAGTCGAACGGCATATCTATATAGTGGTCGAAAAAGGTAGAGTTTTGTTCACCGTCAAGTACCTCAAGCAACGCCGACGTAGGATCGCCGTGGTAATCCCCGACGAGCTTATCGACCTCATCAAGAAGTATTAGCGGATTTGCCGAACCGGCTTGATTTACCGCATACATAATTCTTCCCATCATAGCACCGATATAGGTTCTTCTATGTCCTCTTATCTCTGCTTCATCATGTATTCCGCCAAGGGCAACACGGTAATACTTTCTTCCTATTGCCTTTGCAACAGAACTTGCAATAGATGTCTTTCCGACACCCGGAGGCCCTGCAAGACATATTATCTGACCGTTTATTTCCGGATTCAGCTTACGTACTGCAAGAGCTTCAATTATATTCTCCTTGACTTTTTTCAAGCCATAATGATTTTTATCAAGGCTTTTTCTTATTTTAACAATATCAGACTTTTCTTTTGTGTATATTCCCCACGGAAGTTCCAAACAGGTGTCTATATAATTGCGTATCACATTGGCTTCTGCTGAATTTGACAGCATTTTTTCGAGCTTACCGACTTCTTTTCTGAGCTTTTCTTTATTTTCGTCAGTAGTTCTGAGTTCATCTATTCTGAACAGATAATCCAATAATTCGTCATCATTTCCGTCGGATTCTCCCAACTCGTCCTGTATCGCCCGCATTCTCTCCCTAAGATAATACTCTTTTTGATTATTGTCTATATTTTCTTTGGTTTTCTCGTTAAGCTCGGTTTCAATCTCGATTATATTGACATCATGTGCAAGCAAAGTCAATACTTTCAGCATACGATCTTCTTCATCGAGTGCCTCAAGCACTATCTGTTTGCTCTTGTAGTCCCTCAAAACATTGTCGGCTACAAAATCCGCAACTCTTCCCGGCTCTTGCAGGTTTTTCACGCTAAACAATATATCCTGCGGCAGTCTGGGGTTAAGTGATGCATATTCCTCCATAGCATCAACAGCCATATTTATAAGTGCTTCCGACCTTAACGGTGATTTCACGGGTTTGCTTTCAAGAATCCTGATATCGGCAGAATAATATGTTTCCATATCTCTGAATTTTATTGCTTTAGCTCTGCTGAAACCTTTTATTACTACCCGAAGATAACTGTCCGATATTGTAGTCATCTGCATAATTTTTGCAAAAACACCTGTCTTGAAAAGTTCATCAGGGCGCGGGTCATTGTCCAAAGGTTGTTTTTGTGCAGTAATAAATACAAGCTGTCCGTTATTCATTGCCTCGTTAAGGGCAGTTACCGACCTGCTCCGTGCAACATCGAAATGAAGCACGGAACCCGGAAATACCACTACCCCTCTGAGCATTATTACCGGTATATTTTCTTCCAAATCCAAATTCACATCTTTATCCATTTTTTCCTCCAAATTATAGTCATATCCCTCGTTATCAGAAAAGCATAAGTTGACTGCTTTCGGGCAGATCACCAAACGCACCCGTTTCTTTTAACAGGTCTATAACCGATTTTGATACTTTAGAACGTTCATGAAAATCCTCGATAGAGATAAATTCTCCACCGTTTCGGGCATTAGCAAGTGAACAGGCTGCCGCCTCCCCCACTCCTGACAGTGCCACAAACGGAAGCCTTATCTTATCTCCCTCGACGATAAACTTCTTTGCGTCTGACTTATATATATCAACAGGCAAAACCTCAATACCCCTTGCAAGCATTTCATTCACAATTTGAAGCATAGCATAAGTTCCCTCATCTTTTGCCGTTGTTTTTATTTCTCTGTCCTGTATTCTTTTATTCAGCTCCAACATTTTACTTCTTACCGCATCTCGTCCCTTGCATACCAATGCTGCATCAAAGTCATCATTTTTAACCGTAAAATACGCAGCATAATACTCCTTCGGTCTATGGACTTTATACCAACCGAGCCTTAATGTTGCTATCATATATGCGGCAGCGTGAGCTTTCGGGAACATATATTTTATTTTCATACATGAATCAATATACCATTGGGGAACATCATGTTCTTTCATCGCCCTTATATGTTCCTCCGTAAGAAGTTTTGTTGCATTACCTTTTCTTACTATTTCCATTATCTTAAACGCCATATCGGGTTCAAGACCCTTATGCATGAGATATACCATAATATTATCTCTCGTTCCTATAACCTCGGAAATAGTACATATCTTCTTTTGAATAAGCTCCGAAGCATTTCCTATCCATACATCAGTACCGTGTGAAAGTCCCGATATCTGGAGCAGGTCGGAAAATGTTTTCGGTTGTGTTTCGATAAGCATACCTCGGACAAATTTCGTACCCATTTCCGGAAGTGCGAAAGTTCCTGTTTCCGAATCTATTTCTTCGGGCGTAACACCGAGTGCCTCGGTAGACGTAAACAGTGACATCACTTCGGGGTCACTCATTGAAACGTCCATTACGCTTATGCCCGTATATTCCTCAAGATAGTGATAGGTTGTAGGAACATCATGTCCGAGTTCATCGAGCTTACATACAGTATCATGAATAGAATGGAAATCAAAGTGTGTGGTTATGATATCGGTTTTCTGATCGTTAGCAGGTCTTTGTATGGGACAAAATTCGTATATATCGTTCATTCTCGGAACAACGACCATTCCTGCGGGATGCTGACCTGTTGTTCTTCTAACACCCGTGCAGCCCATGGCAAGACGAAGCTCCTCCGCCTTATTTACCGTTACACCTGTTTTTTCGGCATAACTTCTGACAAATCCTATTGCCGTTTTATCCGCTATCGTTCCAATCGTTCCCGCTTTAAACACATTTTCCTTTCCGAAAAGCTCCTCCGTGTATCTATGGGAGCGTGTCTGATATTCTCCTGCAAAGTTAAGATCAATATCGGGTGTTTTATCTCCCTTAAATCCTAAAAATGTTTCAAACGGTATATCGTGTCCGTCACGGAGATAATCGGTTCCGCAATTAGGACATTTTTTCGGGGGCAGGTCAAATCCCGAACCTACACTTCCGTCATTAAAAAATTCACTGTTCTTGCATTTGGGACACACATAGTGCGGGCATAAAGGATTTACCTCCGATATACCGGACATAGTAGCTACAAACGAAGAACCTACCGAACCTCTCGAACCGACAAGATAGCCATGCTCATTGGAATTGGCAACGAGCTTTTGTGCCGTCATATACAGCACGGAAAATCCGTTCTTTATAATTGAATTAAGCTCTTTATCAATCCTTGCCTTTACTATTTCGGGAAGGGGATCACCGTATATACTTTTTGCTTTTTCCCAAGTTATACGTGTAAGATCCTCCTCTGCCCCCGGAATAAACGGCGGGAAATTTCCTTTCGGGACTGCACGCAGCTTTTCAACCATATCAGCAATTTTATTTGTATTTTCAACCACTACCTCATAGGCTTTCTCCTTACCGAGGTATTCAAACTCTTTCAGCATCTCTTCCGTATTTCTCAGGTAGAGGGGAGCTTGCTCGGAGGCATCGGAAAATCCTTGTGAAGTCATAAGAACCTTTCTGTATTCGCTTTGATACGGATCCATAAAATGCACATCACAAGTTGCCACAACGGGTATATCGAGTTCTTCGCCAAGACTTACAACTGTTTTGTTAAATTCTTGTAATTCCTCAACAGAATTGACTGTGCCGTTCCTCAACATATACATATTGTTCCCGATAGGCTGTATTTCGAGGTAGTCGTAAAAAGATGCTATTTTTTTGAGTTCTTCCCTATCCTTGCCCTCAACTATTGCCCTGAAAAGTTCACCCGCTTCGCAGGCACTTCCGACAATCAGTCCGCTCCTATGTTTTACAAGCTCCGAACGCGGTATAAGGGGTTTTTTATAAAAATAATCAATATGTGCCTTTGATATCAGCTTATACAGATTTTTAAGTCCAATCTGATTTTTAGCAAGTATTATCTGGTGATATGACTTGTATGATTTATAATCGGGTTTCTTTATTGCGGCATTTATTCCGTCTACCGTTTCTATATCATACTCATCGGACATTTTTTTAAGCATCACTTGAAATATTTTTGCCAGCATATTAGCATCATCATAGGCTCTATGGTGGTTGAAATCTCCTAATTTAAGGAATTTAGCTATACTGTCTAACTTATGCTTATTAAGCTGCGGGAATATTCCCCTTGATATCGCAAGGGTATCAATGTGAGTAAGAGTGTACGTAAGTCCGTTTCTCTCCGCCGCTGTTTTTATAAAAGATGTATCAAATCCCGCATTGTGCGCAACAACGACCGCATTTTCCCCGCAATACTCAAGAAATGCCCTGACCGCTTCCTCTTCCGAGGGTGCATCTTTGACCATTTCATCGGTAATTCCCGTAAGTTCCGTAATTTTTTCGGGAATATGTTTTTCGGGATTTACAAAAGTTGAAAATTTATCTTTTATTTCCCCGTTTATCAGCTTAAACGCACCTATCTCGGTAATTTTTTCTTTTTTCGGGTTCAGTCCCGTTGTTTCGATATCAAAAACAACAAATTCACCGTTAAGCGGCATATCCGAATTTCCGACAACGGCCGAGGCTGCCTGATCATTTATAAAATATGCCTCAACTCCGTATATTACCTTAAAATCCCCGCCTTTTTTATTTATAGCATCGCAGGCATTCATCGCATCGGGATACGCTTGGGCAACGCCATGATCCGTTATCGCTATGGCGGACATTCCCCATTCGTTTGCCCTTTTAATGAGGTCGCCCGCACTTGTCATACCGTCCATTGCCGACATATTGGTATGTAAATGCAGCTCTACTCTCTTTTTTTCGGCTCTGTCCACTATCTTCGGAACGGCAACAGTACTTATAGCCGCAGCCATTATACTTATATCCTTCTTAAAATCATCGTATTTTGCCTCACCTCGGACAAGTATGTTCATGCCCTTTTTTAATTCCGTAACAGCCTTACATCTGTCTATATTGGCAATGAGCTTTACAAAAGACGAACCTCGGTAGTCGGTCACGGTTATCGTTATTATCTTAACTTTAGGGTCTTTTTTCGTATCCGTTATTTCTATATCAAGAATTTTTCCCCACACGATGACCTTTCCGGAGTTTTCCGTCAACCTGTTGAGCGGAGTAACATCTCCGTGTATCGGTGAACCGTATATAGGATTTGCACTTTCAGGTGCATACGTAGGTATCATATTACTTTCATCACGAAAACTTATTTCCGGTGTCATTGTCGGAGAAAGGTTTATCTGCTTTTTATCAGCCGCCGCTTTTCTTTCGTTTGCGGTATTCATCATCGACTCATAATTCTCCATTTTTTCAATCTGCATTTCACGTCTTAGTTTCTCTTCGGTTATCCTTTGCCTTTCTATATATTGGTCGCTTTCGCAGTCAACTGTTAAAACACCTCCAAATTCGACTTCGACCGAAATACCGAATTCATTCCTGATAAGTTCCGATAAATTTTTGTCAAATTTCTGCTTTAAGAGAATATCACTTCCGCCATGTTTAAGCTCAACCGTCAGTTTCTTTCCGTCAAGCGTTATCTCGGAATCATTTAACATTCCGTTAAGTGATGCATTTCTTCTCTTGAGTTCAAGAACAAGCTGGGAATAATAGCCTGCATCGAACAGCTCCGTATCATAATGCGGAGAAAATGTACAGGCAGACAATTCCAGAACACTGTTCTTTATCATTTCCTCAACGGAAAATATATCCTCTCTGTCTATAAGTTCGGCACATTCAGCTCCGATATTCATGACCCTGTTCTGTTGGTCTATTGAAATACTTCTGATTTCACTGTCAATTATATTTTTTTTAATTTTAGATATGTCAATATATTTTTCAAAAAAATCAGCAAATCTGTTCAAAATATCTCCTCTTTTATTGTAATCAAAGCTGACCGTCCGCTTGAAACATTATCAAGGGAACGGATCACATCTTGTCTATTTCTTTGATAAGCTCATTAAGCAAATCACTTTCGGGAACTTTTTTTACTATCTTGCCTTTTTTAAATATAAGACCCTCATTCGTTCCTCCTGCTATTCCTATATCCGCCTCTCTTGCTTCACCGGGGCCGTTTACTGCGCAGCCCATTATTGCTACGGTTATATTTTTTCTGCAATCACGCAGCAAATCTTCCGCTTGTTTTGCTATACTTATCAAGTCGATCTTCGTTCTTCCGCAGGTAGGACAGGATATAAAACGTACCCCGTCATTTTTCAGTCCCAATGATTTTAGGATATCCTTTGCCGCACGTACTTCTTCAACCGGATCATCTGTAAGCGACACCCTGATCGTATCTCCTATTCCGTCAAGCAAGAGTGAACCTATCCCTATTGAAGACTTTATTATGCCCATTCTTGCCGTTCCGGCTTCAGTAACACCTAAATGCAGCGGATAATCGCATTTTTCCGCTGCAAGCCTGTATGCTTGTGTCATAAAACCGACATCAGAGGATTTCATGGAAAGCACTATATCGTAAAAGTCGAATTTTTCAAGCAGGGAAGCATGATACATTGCGCTGTCACACAATGCCTGCGGAGTCGGGTGTCCGTATTTTTCAAGAATATGCTTTTCAAGTGAACCGGAATTAACTCCTATTCGTATCGGAATATTTCTTCTCCTGCATTCATCGGCAACCTGCTTTACTTTTGAATCATCGCCGATATTTCCCGGATTTATTCTTATCTTGTCTACCCCTGCCGCAGCTGACTCTAAAGCAAGCCTGTAATCAAAATGTATGTCCGCTACAATCGGTACGCTGACTTTGTCTTTTATTGCGGGAATAAGTTTTACCGCCGACAGGTCGGGTACAGCTATCCTTATTATATCACAACCTGCTTTCTCAAGCTCAACTGCCTGCCTAACACTTCCGTCAATATCCGATGCGGGAATATTAAGCATAGACTGCACGGTAATTTCGGAATTTCCTCCTATAACCGTGTTTCCGAGTTTTATCCGTCTTGTTTTTCTTCTTTTCATTATTTTCAACTCCGTCTAAAAAATAAGCTGAATTACGTCCTTAATTGAAATTATTATCATAAATGCAAATAATACGAGCATACCGATCGCATGAACATAACCCTCGTGTTCCGGTTTTATCGGTTTTCTGCGGATTGCTTCTATTATAAGGAATATAAGTCTGCCTCCGTCGAGTGCGGGTAACGGCAGTAAATTCACAACTCCGAGATTGACAGTTATTATCATCATAACATAAATCAGATTGCTTAGTCCGTCCCAAAAACTTGTTTCAAGTCCGCTTGCCGTTACCTGGGATATTGCCGAAGTCATGCCGACAGGTCCTGACACTTCATTAAGTCCGAACTGACCCGTAACGATCCCGACAAGACTCGACCATACCATTCGCACGGTCGATACGGTAGATAGAAACGTTTGTGATATAAGCGTTCCGAAATTATTTTCCACAGCGGCGACTTTAAAATCCAACTGTAAAATTTCCTTTCCGTCACTATTTGTTGTCGGGAGCTGCACATCGGAAAGTTCAACAATTTCCCCGTTGCGCTTAACCGTCATATTAAGTTTATTTGATTTTGCCGTTGCGAATGCAAAACTCATATCGGTGGAGGTAATAATATCATAACCGTTAATATTTTTTATTTCATCACCGACTTTAAGCTGACTGTTTGATGTGGCGTTGTCGGCAAATACAGCTACTGTCGAGGACGCAAAATACTTATTCGGCGCTAATGTTATCATCATGAGAACAAGACCGAGAATTACATTCATAACTGCACCCGCAACAACTATTATCATTCTCTGCCAGACTTTTTTATTGTTAAATGCCCTTTTGTCATCACTCTCGCTGTCCTCTCCCTCCATGGCACAAAAACCGCCAATCGGAAATAATCGCAATGAGTATAACGTTTCACCTTTTTGAAACTTTAACAGTTTGGGACCCATACCGAGTGCAAATTCATTCACTTTTACACCGCATAGCTTTGCGGTAACAAAATGTCCCCCCTCATGTATAAGTATAATCAGTTCAAACAACAATACCCCTATAATGATAAGCAGTACTATATCCGTAAAAACCATCTCCAATATCAATATTTATTTTTTATTCTTATGCGTGTTTCCTTATCCGCCTGCAGAATATCATCAATCGTAATATCATGTTTATTTTCGGTAAAAGACGACACAGCTTCCGCCACAATATCCCCTATATCGAGAAATTTTATTTTCTCCTTCAAAAACATATCCACAGCCATCTCATTTGCGGCATTTGCAACAGTAGGACAAAGTCCGCCTCTTCTTAGTGCCTCACGGCAAACGGCAAGGCAGGTAAAAGTATCATAATCCGGTTTGTAGAATGTCATCTGCGCAATTTCGGAAAAATCCGGTTCTTTTGCAGGCGAGGGTAATCTTTCGGGATATGTAAGTGCATATTGTATCGGTATCCTCATATCGGGTACACCGAGCTGCGCTATAACTGCATTATCCTTCAAAAGTATCATAGAGTGTATAACACTTTCTCTATGTATAACAACATCTATGTCCTCATCATCACAATCAAAAAGCCATGAAGCCTCTATCACCTCAAGACCTTTATTCATCATTGTTGAAGAGTCAACCGTTATCTTCGCCCCCATATTCCAGTTGGGGTGCGTAAGTGCCTGTTTTACGGTGACACTCCTCAATTCCTCTCTTGTTTTTCCGAAAAACGAACCGCCCGATGCCGTCAGAATAATTTTTTTCAACGAGTTTTCGGGACACCCTTGCAGGCATTGAAAAATAGCGGAATGTTCGCTGTCCACGGGATACAGTTTCAAACCTTTGTTTTTGACGGCTTTCATAACGATACTCCCGCCGGCTACGAGCGTTTCTTTATTTGCAAGGGCAATATTCTTGCCCGCATTTATGGCTTCAAGTGTAGGCAAAAGACCTGCAACGCCAACCACGGCATTTACCACGGTGTCGCAGCTTTGTTCTGCCGCCGCCATTTTTATGCCCTCCTCACCGCAGAAAACTTCTATGTCGGTATCACTTAGGGCTATTTTAAGCTGAGATGCCGCACCCATATCAAGCACGGCAACGATTTTAGGGTGAAATTCTCTTGCTTGGTGTTCAAGCAATTTTATGTTGCTGTTTGCAGTCAATGCGGTAATCTCAAATCCGTTCATTCTTGCAACGTCAAGCGTTTGAGTACCGATAGAACCCGTCGAACCGAGTACAGATATTTTAGAAGCCACAATGCTCACTCCTTTACTTTATAACCACGGGAAAATACATAGTCAGAATATACATAAACGGCACAAAACATATGACGCTGTCAAATCTGTCGAGTATGCCGCCGTGTCCGGGTATCACATCACCGTAATCCTTAACGAAATACGAACGTTTTATTACCGAAAAGCTCAAATCTCCGATTATTGAAAGCATTGAACCCAAAACACCCGTTATTGCAAGACACAAATAATTTATATTAAGGCTGTTTGAGTAAAACAGTATGTTAAACAAAAAGCCCATAATAACGGACGACAGTGTACAGAACAGTACTCCGCCCACAGCGCCTTCAATCGTTTTTTTGGGGCTTATTTTGGGACACAGCTTATGTTTTCCGAAAAATACACCCGTAAAATATGCTCCAACGTCGGCGAGCCAGGGAATAGCCACAGACAAGATAAAATACATTGTTGAATAATCCGAATGCATATTTGTCATTAGTATGATAAGTGACATTGAAATTGTTATAATAAGCGTCATACTGTAAGTATATGCAAAATCCTTGAAGGATATTTTCTCGTGAAAAAATATAAGCATAGCAAGCATCATTATAGTGTACAAATAGCTGATTGTTATACCGATCCCGTATGTTAGTGTTATCGGCAGAACAAATGCATAGACAATACTGAGTATGCTTATTTGAAATATACCGAGGGTTTTCACAGCCTTACAAAACTCAAAGACTGCCGCAGCACATATCACGGAAACAAACAAATCTATAAAAACGGACATTTTTAGACTTAAAAGAGAAACAGCCGCCAAAAAAATAATAAGCATTCCCGCCGACATAATACGCTTTATCATTTATACACCCCCGAACCGCCTGTTTCTTTTGTTAAATTCCTCCAAAGCCTTATCAAAATCCCTATCATGGAAATCCGGCCAAAGTGTTTCGGTTGAATAAAATTCGGAATAGGCAGATTGATAGAGCATGAAGTTACTTAGGCGGAACTCTCCGCCGGTTCGTATAATCAAATCGGGATCGGCAAGACCGCCGGTATAGAGGCGTGAGGATATATCGTCCTCCGTTATGCTTTCGGGGTCAAGACCCTTATCCCTCACTTCACGGCAGAGCTGTTTCACCGCCATAAGTATTTCTGCTCTTGAGCCGTAATTCATTGCGATATTCAGCAGCATACCCTTTCTGTTGCGGGATACCTCCTCATTTTCATTGATAAGCTCTATCAGCTTATCATCAAATGCCGTTCGGTCGCCTATAAACACGACTTTTATGTCATCGTCACGAAAATCCGTGAGAGAGTCTATAAGGTATTGTTTGAACAGCTTCATAAGTGCCCCAACCTCATCGGCGGAACGTTTCCAGTTTTCCGTTGAAAAGGCATACAAGGTCAGTATTTTTACTCCTCTTTTGCTTATATATCTTGTTATTTTACGGAAATTTTGTGCGCCGAATTTATGTCCCATGCTTCTCGGAAGTGCCCTTTTCTGCGCCCATCTTCCGTTTCCGTCCATAATTATCCCGACGTGTTCGGGAATATACAGATTACTGTTATTTTCTCCCATTTTATCACCCCAATACAGCGGTGTGTCACCGCTGTCGATATGCAATTGATTTTCTCGGCGGATCTTTTAGCATGATATCTCACGGTCAGAATGTAATTTTCATATCCGAATTGCCGTTGTACGGCTTTAGTGAAATTTACAATACTTCCGCCGATTTTTTCAAACACCGCTGATACACCCTTTCGGCTTAATGCCGTATTCATACACTGATAAAAAATATGAATAGACAGCGGCGACCTGCCGCTGTCAATTTTGATTGCAAACAGGTGTTGCCGTATCGACAAAACCTGTCGGTGGTTTTCAAAGGCAGTATCCTTGAAAGCCGCAAGTCTTTTTATAAAGTCCTGATTAAAAACCGATATCGGGTCAAACTCGCACCTTGCAGGAAGGTAATCGGCAAATCCCCCGCAAATACAGACCCATCCCGTCGGCAGAATCAGATTTCCATAATTTGTTTTTGTTTTTTCTCGGTTGCGGAATCGATCGACTTTATATGACTGTCGGTTATGTCCTGTATTTTCTTTTCACCGTGTTTTTGATCATCTTCGGTTATTTCGCCGCTCTTTTTCATTGACTTGAGTTTATCCATAGCCTCTCTTCTTATTGCTCTTACTGCAACTTTGGCTTCCTCTCCCATTTTAGCTATGTCCTTAACAATATCCTTACGTCTGTCCTCCGAAAGCGGCGGGAATATCATACGAATAACCTTGCCGTCATTTTGGGGGTTAATACCCACATCGGAAGTCTGTATTGCCTTTTCGATAGTTCTCAACAGTGATGAATCCCAAGGCTGTATTGTAAGGGTTCTTGCTTCTGTTACGGAAACTGCCGCAACCTGATTTACGGGTGTCGGCGTACCGTAATAATCTATCCTTACTTTATCAAGTACAGAGGGATTAGCTCTGCCCGCGCGCACTTCGGAAAACTGAGTTTCAAGGTGGTTCACGGTTTTTCCCATTTTTTCGTCTGCGTTCTTAATTACTGTTTTCATTTGGTCAAACCTCCAATATATATTTTATTCTTCAACAATTGTGCCTACATTTTCACCGCATACGGCGGACACTATATTATCCGGATTTTCAAGGCTGAACACGATTATCGGTATATGGTTATCTTTGCATATTGCCGCCGCCGTGCTGTCCATAACGCCGAGGTCATTATTCAGAACCTCATGGAACGATACCCTATCAAACTTTTTCGCTGCGGGATTTTTCTTCGGGTCGCTGTCATATACTCCGTCAACCATTGTAGCCTTGAGAATTATATCGGCGTCTATTTCCGCCGCCCTCAATGCTGCGGCCGTATCGGTCGAGAAAAACGGATTTCCCGTTCCGCAGCCGAACACAAGTATTCTACCCTTTTCAAGATGACGTATAGCCCTGTTTCTTATATAAGGTTCTGCGACCTGCTGCATTGAAATGGCGGTCTGTACTCTAACCTCAAGATCGAGCTGTTCAAGGGTGTCGCACACTCCGAGGGCATTTATTACGGTTGCGAGCATACCCATATGATCTGCTCTGGTTCTATCCATATTACCGCTCGAACGACCTCTCCAGAAGTTGCCTCCGCCTACCACAATCGCAACTTCTACACCGATTTCATTGAGTTTCTTTATAGGTTCACAAAATTTTTGGACAGTATCAAAATCTATTCCGTGTTTAGCTTCTCCCGCAAGTGATTCCCCGCTGAGTTTCAGCAACACTCTTTTATATTTAGGTTTCATTTCATCACACGCTCCTATTTTCTTATATTTTATCAATATATATTTTACTATAAGCACCGCCTAAAGTAAAGTATAATTTGTTATTTTTTTGTATCAGTACCGCATAATGTATAATTTTCTTGTTTTTATCGGTCATATTTTGTCTTTTTATCATAAATTTCATATTTCAGCACGAATAAAAGCGAATATAGAAAGTTTTTATTGAGTTATGAAATGTAACAATTTTTTTAAATTTATGACTTACAACAAGATAGTGCAATTTGTGACGGTTCAACCGCATGAAAAAGTAGAAGAAATATGTTATAATTGACCAAAGGAAGTTGGTCAATGATGAAAAAATACTTTGAAGAATTAAGCGACAGCAGACAGCAGGGAAAAATAAAGTACAAATTGGCAGAAGTAGCAGTAATGGCAATTATAGCAGTAACAGCAGGAGCAGAGCATTGGAGCGAAAGAGTCATATATTGTAAATCCAAACAAGATATATTGAAAAAGACATATCATCTTGAACTGGAAAACGGCATACCAACAGAAGATAGTGAAATCTGTAATAGATGTAAAAGCACAGGAAATTGTCAGTGTTGACGGAAAAACTTTAAGAGGTACGCAGGATAAAGAGGATAATCGTAATGTTATTCATATGGTAAGTGCATGGGCAAGCAATGCCGGAGTGGTTTTAGGTCAAATCAGAGTGAATGAAAAAAGCAACGA
>CANQBP010000032.1 GCA_947589415.1 uncultured Clostridia bacterium | reverse complement strand
GTATTTTTTCATCATTGACCAACTCCCTTTGGTCAATTATAACATATTTCTTCTAATTTTTCATGCGGTTGCCCTGTCAGAAAAAATATACCTGTTATTTCCTTTTTATAACAAAAACCGTTGTGCCTTGGTTTAGTCCGAGAATTTTCCTTTCAACTTTCGGATTTTTATAATTTTTTACCATATTTTTTAAGGCAGTGCCTCCGTGATATCCGTGTACGACCGTAAGTTCACCGACATCTTTCGGAAGATGTTTAAGTATGTCATCAAGCCTTTGTTTTGCCTCGGCGCAGGTCAATCCGTGCAGGTCTGTTTCCATAAAGTAACCCATTATTTGATCATTCCGTTCCTTTAAATTAGCAATAATCTAATTATACAATTACATTCGGGAAAAATCAATATATTGATTGTACATCTATTGATTTTCACACTTTGATGTGTTAAAATATTATAGTACTAAATTGTTTGCGGGAGGCATAATAATGAACCCGAAAATTAAGAATTATAATACGGATTTGCTCTTTCAAGCCATACTTACGTTAAAAAATGTTGATGAATGTTACAAGTTTTTTGATGATTTATGTACTGTACCGGAAATAAAGGCGATGGCTCAAAGATATGTTGTTGCAAAAATGCTCAGCGAGGGTGAAATATATAACGATATAGTCAGGGACACAGGTGCGAGTACCGCAACCATAAGCAGAGTGAACCGATCTCTTAATTATGGGAGTGACGGATACAGGCTTACATTTGAACGCTTGAAAGGAGAGAAAAAATGACATATACCTGTTTTTCCGAATTTTATGACAGCCTTACCGAAAATGTCGGTTATAGCGAAAGGGCGGACTATCTTGTCGAGATTTGCCGCCGTTTCAACCATGATTGGGGGACGGCATTGGATCTTGCCTGCGGAACGGGAAGTCTGACACTTGAGCTGTATAAGAGAGGTATTGATATTTTCGGTGCTGACGCTTCGGCGGATATGCTTTCGGAAGCACAACAAAAATCATGCGAAAATGATGCGCAGATTTTATATATATGTCAAAAAATGCAGGAGCTTGAATTGTTCGGCAAAATTGATACCTGTATTTGTACGCTTGACAGCTTAAATCACCTTACAAATGAAACCGATGTAAAAAATACGTTCATGCGGATTGCAAAATATATGTCTGCGGGAGGATTATTTATTTTTGATGTAAACACGGTATATAAACATCGTTTTGTTCTCGGAAACAATTGTTTTATTTATGATATAGACGAGGTGTTTTGCGCTTGGCAGAATGAGCTTGATGAAAAAACGGATACAGTTAGGATCATACTTGATTTTTTTGTGCCGGACGGAAAAACATATCGCCGTGAAAGCGAGGAATTTTGTGAGAGGGCATATAGTGATGATGCTTTAACCGAGTGGCTCGGTGAGGCGGGATTTGAGGTAAAGGCGGTTTTCGGTGATATGACTTTTGAAGAGCCGCCTGAAAAATGTGAAAGAAAATTTTTTGTAGCGGAAAGAATTTATTCCGCTGTATGACTTACAATATAAACTAAGGGTGATTATATGGATAAGATAATGAGATGTATTACTTCGGACGGAGCGGTCGTTATTTCTGCTGCCGAAACTTCAAATATAGTGTTTAAGGCTGCAAAAATTCATAGAACTTCCCCCGTTGCAACGGCTGCACTCGGCAGACTTTTGACGGGCTGCTCTATAATGGGGGCGCAGTTGAAACAAAAAAATGCGTCCGTCACTCTTAGAGTAAACGGAGATAACGGAAATACAGGTGCTGTTATTGCTGTTAGTGACAGCCGTGGAAATGTAAGGGGATACATACAAAATCCCGATTGCCCGACAGAGTATTATCCTAACGGAAAACTGAATGTCGGAAAGGCAGTAGGGAATACGGGTGTGCTTAATGTTATGCGTGATTACGGAACGGGTGAGCCGTATATAGGTACCGTGCCGCTCGTTTCCGGAGAAATTGCCGAGGACATAACAAACTATTATGCCTCAAGTGAACAGATACCTACTGTATGTGCCTTAGGAGTACTTCTTGATAAGGAAAATCATGAGGTGCTTTTATCGGGCGGTTTCCTTTTGCAGCTTCTTCCGGGGGCAGATGAAACGACAATAACAAAGGTAGAAGAAAACGTAAGCAAACTTGAGCCTGTTACAACCATGCTTTCCAAAGGTATGACAATCAGGGAAATATGTGATGCCGCTCTTGAGGGATTTGAAGTGGAGGTACTTGACGAGTCGCCCATAGACTACGTTTGCGGTTGCAGCAGAGAAAGAGTTGAAAGAGCGTTTACTATAATGAGTGACGAGGATATAAGGGATAGTGCGGGAGAAAAAGGTCATGCGGAAGTTGTCTGCAATTTTTGCAATAAAATTTATCGTTTCAATAAAGAGGAGCTTGAAAGGATAATTGAGCAGAAGCATAAAAATAATGCTTCCGATGAATGACGGAACATTATATTTAATTATAGCGGAAAGTTCCCGCCGCCGAGCTAATTACGGGCGGCGGGAGTATTTCGTTTCGGTTAAACAGTCTGCCGAAAATCAAGATTTGACAAACAGCAAAACGGACACCCCAACTGTAAGGTGTCCGCCTTTTATTTTTTCAGCACTTACTTTTAATAATTCTTATAATATCGTCAGATGAGTATTTTATCCCCGAACCGCCGCATGAGTGCGGGATAAGCTCTGCGAGGGAGTCTATTCCGCATAGTGAGTACAGTGCGGATAAAAGGTACATATCATCAATATCGTCATCGGTAAGAGAGATGTATTTTTCGGGAAAATCGCAAAAATAGTCGGTTATAATATTGCCGGGTACGGGTGATGCCGGTGGATATACAGTAAAAATAATGTTATTTGACGAGGTTGGTACAGGTTTCTTTATTATAGTCGGAGCAATAAGAATATCGCACGGACATAGTGCCGAAACATCATTGTTTACGGTGAACAGCGCACCCCGTGTTTTTGCAATTCTTTCGGATTCGTTTTCATAAAATCTGGGCATATCACTCACAACGGTAAGATTTGTACAGTATGAAAGAAGTCTTTCTGCAAGAGCGGGATTTTCTGCGCCGGGATCATAATATGAGATTTTTATGTCAGTCGGTGGGATATTGGCTTTTTCCAAAATGCTGCAGATAAAATTATCAAGCATGATTTTTTTAAAAATTATCCCCGTAAAGCGTTTTAGCCGAGAACCTTCAAGAGAAATCTTATTATCACACAATATAGTCTTTCTTTTGCCGATACAGCAGTTATAAAGTTTATCAAATCTGATATTGCCGTGCCGAAGAATATAGTTGATATAATTTACCTCAACATCATCGCATTTGCGAAGTTCGGTTTTAATTTGGTATGGTTTAAACAGGGAGATGATTTTTTTACCTGTTCCAAGATTGGTGTCGTTTGTTATTTTAAGTACCGTAAGCATTGAACCACCCTTTTTCTTTTTTAACATAGATATGTTAGAAAAAACAGAAAAATACCATGAATAATTTAATGCGTACGGTGAGGGGGATATGAAAATATACAAATAATACTGCCGTGCGTTTTATTACGGCAGTACTTTATAAAGAGTGTATCCTGCACTTGCGGGGGCATCTCACAACGGTTATATAAAATTCGGCAACCTGCCGAATAGTGAAATATTGTACTTAATTCCATGCATTTACAATTATGTTAGAGCATATTATAGAATAACGGGACCGAATTTGTCGTTCGGATATTCAACAGCCTTCATTTTTCCGGTCGTTTCATCAATCTCAATTATTGAGTAATTTCCGCTATAACCGATCGACCCCGGATTAAGAAGGAGCATACCGCATTTAACAGTTGTGAGTTGTTTATGAGTATGTCCGAATACAATAATATCGCTTCCGTTTTGTCTGCCGAGTTCCGTAATTCTGTCGGTTCCCTGTTTTACACCGAAGAGATGACCGTGTGTCATAAAGATTTTCTTTCCTGCAAGCTCCACAATCAGGAAATTAGGTTCGTTGCAGTACCAATCATTATTTCCGCAGACTGAATAAAGAACCTTATCGTTATGACCCGATACTGCCGCGGCAGCATCACGGCAGCCGTCACCGCAGAATAAAACAACATCGGCACTCCTATGTTTTCTTAGTGCTTCCTTTATGGACGCAACATCTCCGTGACTGTCGGAGAAAACAATAATTTTCATGATGTACCTCCAATAAATTCAATAAATTGCCGAATTTCTTTAAAATTAAGAAATACTTTGACAAGGGTGGTGATTATATGAACAGCAAAGATGCTGATAAACTCTTTGAGAAACTGTCACCCGACCAGCAGAAGAGGGTTAAAAACATTCTGGCAGATAAAGCACAAACCGAAAAGATATTAAAGACACCACAAGCGCAGGCTTTGCTTAAAAAACTGATGGGAGAGAATAAAAATGGCTGATATTATGGAAGCTGTAAATTCTATATTAAGTGACCCGTCAGCCATGGAGCAGATAAAGGCGCTCGGAGGTATGCTTGGTATAGGTGAGGGCGAAGAAAAAAATGTATCTCCTCCTCCGCAGAAGCAAACTCAAACCGAACCGATAAATTCACTTTTATCCTCACTCGGAGTCGGCAGCAACAAATCGGGAACATCTGTCGGCAGTCAGCGGGACATTCCTGCGGGGGATATGCCGAGTCCCGAAATGTTGGGCATGATAATGAAGTTTGTGCCGATTTTGCGTTCTATGCACGAGGAGAACGACAGCACAAGGCTTCTTCATGCATTGAAGCCTTTTTTAAGTGAAAAGCGGCAAAAAAGAGTCGAGCAATCCGTAAAACTCCTCGGAATAATGAAAATTTTACCGATGGTCAGGGAAATAGGACTGTTTTAGTATTGCTTTTTAGTTGTGACGAGGTGGCTGAGATTTGGACAGAAATGAATTTGATCGAATGAAAAGCGAGGCAGAAAAGCAAATGAAAGAAATATATGCCGAATCTCAGCCTGAACCGCAGCATCAGCAGGAACAGAAAAAATCCGAAAATAAATCACCCGTGCCGCCGCAGGAACAGGAGTCAGCAAAGCGCAGTATTATTAACACTCTTTTTAAGGATAAGGATAAAACGGTCATACTTGCGCTGCTTTTGCTGCTTATGGACGACAAAGACGGCAAAACGGATTACAGTTTGCTTCTGGCACTGATATACATTCTTTTAGATTGAAGATAACGGCGGCATGACGCCGCCGTCAGTCGTTAATTTTGTAAACACATAACTGATTGATCGAACTATAACAGGTATTAAACTATATGCTTGCACCGGCAATAAAGTCCATTTATTTTTATGCGGGTCGCTTTTACCTTACCTGTCCGTCACCTTCAATTATGTATTTCATTGAGGTAAGCTCGAAAAGTCCCATAGGGCCTCTTGCATGAAGTTTTTGTGTGGATATTCCGATTTCCGCACCAAGACCGAACATACCTCCGTCAGTGAAACGTGTTGATGAGTTTACATACACCGCTGCCGCATCTACACGTTCCTTAAAAATATTTGCATTTTTGTAATTATCTGTAACGATACATTCGCTGTGTCCCGTGGAGTACTTAGCTATGTGTGACAATGCCTCATCTATGTCCTTAACTACTCTGACAGCAAGTATATAGTCGTTATATTCGGTATCCCAATCGGTCTCAACAGCGGGAACAACACTTTCTCCGAGTATTTCTTTTGTTCTTTCGCAGCCTCTCAGCTCAACATTTTTTTCGTCAAGTCTTTTCTTAATAGCAGGGAGGGCTTTTTCTGCTATTTTTTCGTGTACGAGTATTGTTTCTATTGCATTACATACGGACGGACGTGACGTCTTTGCATTATAGATGATATCAGCCGCCATATTGATATCCGCATATTCGTCAACATAAACATGACAGTTACCCGCACCTGTTTCAATAACAGGAACTTTAGCATTTTCTACAACGGCACGTATAAGACCCTTGCCTCCCCGTGGGATAAGCACATCAAGATAATCCGTGAGTGCCATAAGCTCGGCAGATGACTGTCGGGACGTATCCTCTATAAGCTGTACGCAGTTGCGGTCAAGTCCGACACTTTCAATAGCATCACGCATAATATCGGCTATGCATTTGTTTGAATTGATTGCTTCCTTACCGCCTCGGAGTATAACGGCATTTCCGCTCTTCAAGCAAAGAACGGCAGCATCGGCGGTAACGTTGGGACGGGCTTCAAATATAATGCCTATAACGCCGAGTGGAACACGTACCTTTGTTATTTTCAAACCGTTCGGTCTTGTACCTCCCGATATGACCGTACCTACGGGATCAGGAAGTGCGGCAACCTCCATAACGCTTTCGGAAATACCCTTAATTCTGCTTTCGCTTAGCATAAGTCTGTCGAGGAGCGAGTCGGAAAGACCGCTTTTTCTGCCGTTGTCAAGGTCGATTTTATTTGCCTTGATTATCATATCCGTGTTTTCACAAAGTGCCTTAGCAATTGCCGTAAGTGCATCATTTTTCTTTTGCTCACCTGCCGAAGCAAGTGATCTTGAAGCCGTCTTGGCTTTTGCTCCCATTTCTTGAATGATTGTCATATTACTAACCTCCAATGTTATAATTTAAAATATTATGCAAATGATTTTTTGCCTTTGAATATATGACCGCAGCCGTTCAGATTTTTCCCTCTTCGGCAACGAACATCGTACCTATCGGTTCTCCGTTAAGCAGTTTATAAATATAGTCGGGGTCATCGCCTCTCATAACGCAGGTGTTTATCCCTGCGGCGGTTGCTGCTGCGGCGGCAGTTATCTTAGTTGCCATTCCGCCCGTTCCCCTGTTTGATACCGAGCCGCCTGCCATCTCACGGATTTTATCATCAATATGATACACGATACCGATTTTTTTGGCATTGGGATCATTTCTCGGATCTGTTTCATAAAGACCGTCGATGTCGGTAAGAATTACAAGCAGATCCGCGCCGACAAGATCCGCAACTATTGCGGAAAGATTATCGTTATCTCCGAAATTTGCCCCTATAAGCTCGTCTGTTGCAACTGTATCGTTTTCGTTGACGATAGGAATTATACCCATTTCAAAAAGTGTTTGAAATGTGTTGACTACGTTCTGTTTAGAAAACTCATTCAGTACGATATCCTTTGTAAGGAGTATTTGTGCAACATAATTGTTGTATTCTCCGAAAAATTTATCGTACAAAAACATCAGCTCACACTGTCCGACAGCGGCAAGAGCCTGCTTTTGGCGTGTTTCTTTCGGACGTTCTTTAAGTTTGAGTTTTCCGACGCCTACTCCTATTGCTCCCGAACTTACAAGTACTATCTGTTTCCCGCTGTTATGCAGGTCGCTCAGGACTTTACAAAGTTTCTCAAGATTTCTGAGATTGACCTTTCCGTTTTCGTATGTCAATGTAGAAGTACCAACCTTGACAACAATCCTTCTTGATTGAAAATTATTCATATAAATTCCCCATATTTTCTGTATTATTTCAAATACATAATACTACTTTTAAAGCATATCGTCAAGTAATACGATGCATATTACATTATTCCGTACCGGACTTAAAGTTATATACAGGCTTAATAATGTCGTTTATTTCAACCGTATCCCCGATGTTCGCCGTTATGTCATCTATTGACTTGTATGCCATAGGGGATTCATCAATAGTTGAGCGACTGACAGATGTAGTGTATATGCCGTGCATTTGTTTTTTAAATTCCGAAAGTGTAAGCGTTTCCTTAGCTTCACTGCGGCTCATAATCCTGCCTGCACCGTGCGGTGCGGAACAGTTCCAATCGGCATTTCCCTTTCCCGTACAAATAAGACTCCCGTCCCTCATATTTATGGGAATAAGCAGCAGCTCTCCCTTTTGGGCGGAAACTGCACCTTTTCGCATAATCATATTGTCTGTATCAATATAGTTATGAACGGTAGTGAAACAATCCTGTACATGAAGGTTCATTCCCTTAATTATTTCGTCCATCATAGCCTTGCGGTTAAGCATCGCATATTCCTGAACTATTTTCATGTCGTGTATATACTGCTCAAAAAGTATTCCCTCGGTATATGCAAGATCTTTGGGAACGGAAGTCGTCTTTGCGGATTTCAGTTTTTTAAGCTCGTCTTTTATCTGTTTTTCTTTACCTTCGGATTTCAGCCTTGCTATAAGGTTATTGATTTCATCTTTTGAACATTGATTTAACATTTTATATGCGGTATTTTGATAATATTGTGCAACCTCAAGACCGAGATGTCTTGAACCGGAATGGATAACGATATAAATTGATCCGTCGCTGCCCTTATCTGCCTCAATAAAGTGATTTCCTCCGCCGAGAGTACCAAGACTTTTTTCGGTTCGGATAATATTTATATTTTCAATGCAGTAAAGCTCGTACAGCTTTGTTTTTTCGACGAAACGATGAGGTTTGGAGCGTATGGAAAATCCTGACGGGATTGTAGTGCGTATGAGTTTATCGAGCTTTTGCGGTTCAATAAATTTCTCTTTGATTTTTACGGTTTCCATGCCGCAGCCTATATCTACGCCTACAAGGTTCGGAACGACTTTATCGGTTATTGTCATGGTCGTTCCGATAGTACAGCCGGTACCGGCATGAACATCAGGCATGATCCTTATTTTTTGACCCTCGGATATGGGTTGGTTAAGAAGTCTGATAATTTGTGAAACAGCGGTTTCTTCAATAACATCTGCGAATACCTTTGCTTCATTATATTTTCCGTTTAGAATAATCACAAAAAATACCTCCGAATTATTGTTTCTTTGTTTATTATATTATTTTGGGTTTTATTGATATTAAATACAGCTAAACAGACCGAAATTTCTGTTTTTGTTTTATTGAATGAATTATCGAACCTGTTATTTAACTCTCGCAGTAATTTAGTGTTTAAGCAGGATATTACAAAAAATATGCACTTCTGCCGAAAAAAACAGAAGTGCATAAATGACACATATGAAATTTACTCCGAAAAATCAAAATTGAATAATTTTGAGCAGTACTAAAGCAAATGTCGGTATTTGCTAACGGTACACGGGCAAATTTCATGCTTCTGTTTTGATATTATACTGTATTTAAAAGGTCGTACTACAAATTTAATTGTCATGAAATTCACCTTACTTTCCTTAAAATATACCTCATTTTAACCTATACGCCGGGATTTGTCAAGTATTATAGTAAAGTTTTTACATTTTGAAGTTTTTTTTTCTTTAATAACGGGAATACTAAAGTAAAGAAATTCGGAGGAAATAAGAAATGATAAATGTAGTTATATGCGGTGACTGCGGGGAGAAAGCTCTTACCCGTTCCGTGATAAGTGCCTGCTCAAAATACGGCGGTTCGGTCGTGTGTGACGGGGATAAGATATACAGTACGGGAAAAAATCCCGAATATCTTATTTTCGGTATGTGTACACTTGCGGATCTGTATTTGCCCGACAGCATAATAATCTTCGGAAAGGCACTCATGCAAATTCAAAAAAGTATAATGTTTGATAATAGCGTTTGTATATTGGATACCGGTAATAATGATGCAATAAATCTTTTGGGCGGTTCTGACGCAAGAGCTGTCGGCTGCTCTATGTCGGAGCATGATACACTTACTGTTTCCGGAAATATTGATCAAAACACTTCACTTGTAAGTCTTAGGAGAAATCTTGAAACGGCTGCAGGCATAATTGAACCTCAGGATTTTATAGTCAGGACTGACAGCTCATTTCCGATTTATGCAAGGCTTGCAGCATCGGCAGTGCTTCTTTTGGGAGGTAATGACAGCGGAAAAGGATTTGAATTTTGATAAATTAAACTGATATTTGAATGAATATAACTGTATAATAATTTTCCTGCTTACAATAAATAAGAAATCGTTAATTTATTGACAAAACCGTATTTAAAGGTTAAAATATATGGTAATACGGAAAGGACAGTGATCGTATGGCTGAAGTTATTAAAACAAATGATGATTTAGACGAACCTATCATTGAATTTAAGAACGTGAGTAAGGTTTATACTTTATATAAAAACAGCAAGCAGCAGTTTATAGCGCTTTTTGTAAAGTTAAAAAGGTTTAAAAAACATAAGGCTCTCGACGGGGTAAATTTTCAGATTCGTCGGGGAGAGTCTGTTGCAATTATCGGTAAAAACGGCGCAGGAAAGTCGACTGTACTTAAAATGATAACGGGAGTTGCATTCCCTACAAGCGGTGAAGTTAAGGTGAGGGGCAGAGTGGCTGCACTCCTTGAACTGACCGCAGGCTTTGTGGCTGATATGACGGGCAGGGAAAATATAAGCTTTAAATGTTATGTTCTCGGATTAAGTGATGCCGAGATAAAGGAAATCGAACAGAAGGTTATTGATTTTGCCGATTTGGGAGAGTATATCGACCAGCCCGTGCGTACATATTCGTCCGGAATGAAAATGCGTCTGGGATTTGCAATAAATATCAATATGAATCCCGATATTCTTGTAATAGACGAGGCATTAAGTGTGGGAGATGCAGCTTTTAAGAAAAAATGTAAAGACAAGATAAGAGAGATGATAGAGAAAAATATTACCGTGTTGTATGTAAGCCACGGAAAGGATATTCGAGAAATATGCGAAAGGTGTATATATCTTCAAAAAGGTCAGATCATATTTGACGGAACTATGGAAGAAACCTTGTCTAAATATCCGGAGTTTGCTAAATAAGGCATTTTATATCAGGCAGGACTGTTGTACACGCACAAAACGGTGCGGTATCGGAGTCCTGCCGTTTTTTTAATTGTGTTTAGAAAAAACATAGATGTTTCGCTTTTTTGGTATCAATTAAAATACTTTGTTTGTATATACCGTCCGCCGCTGCGCCGACTTTTGAAGTCTGCGCAATTTTTTGCCGGTTTAGCCGCTTAGTATGAATATTGCGAAATTTTATTGAATAACCTTGTAAAGCGGTGGTGGTATTATGAAAAGAAGATATTTCCCCATAATAATTGCATTTTTTATATTCGGTTTCGGCTGTCTGCTCTGTGCGTCATATTTGCTTTCTCAAAGGGCTGCCTGGAGTTATATAATATCAAGTATCAATAATTCGGCGTGGGAGTTATATAAACCTTTCGGATATTCATATATATTTTTTATCATTATAGAGCTTTCATGCCTTAGACCGTCACTTACAAAGTTTATCAGTTCCAAATTGATAGGAATGCTTGCACTTTGTTTTGTCATGCTTAGTGCGGCTATGGTTTTACGCTTTTTTACGGTAAACATATCCGTGCTGTGTATTGTTTCTGCAGCTCTCGGTGTTGCAGCGGCACAATATATTTCATACGGTTTATATTTTTCCAAAATAAGGACGGAGTATTTTACTGTTCCTCTCATTGTTTCGCTGTGTTCAATGATATTTCTTTTATTACTTCTGTCTTTTTATCCCCCGCATTTTGGCATATTTTATGATTTTATACACGGAGGGTTTGGAAAAAATATTTAGTTCACATAATTTCCCGAGTTATACAGTCCGTAAATGTTGAAAACTCTGTTTAAAATGTGGAGAATACGTTGATTAGATGTTGAAAACTATGTGGAAAAGTTGAATATATCGCAGTTTTGCCATTGTTAAAACGGTTAAGTGACTTTCAACACAATGAAGATACAGAGGTTTTAGAACGAATAAAATAACAATTTGTAATATGTTGTATGTCAAGAACAAATTTGATAAAATAAAAATTTTTTTTGATATCTTTTTTTGATTTATGTAACATATGCGTTGTGCAGAGCGAAATTATATTAAGTAACAACTATTGACAATCTGTTTTTGCTGTGTTACCATGGATTAAGGGTGATAAATATGGATAAAAATAGAAATGCGGGAAATTATATCGAAATTGCTGTTCGTGTGATTATTGTTATTGTTTCGCTGGGAATGATATATTGGTATATAGATTCAAGATTTATAGGATTCGGTAACATAATAGGAATAGTTTTCTTTTTAGCGGCAATTTGCTGTGCCGTGTTTTACGGGAGCGTAAAGAAATTTATTATAAAGCTCCGCGGAAAGAGAGGCGGAAAAATTGTTGTGAATATCGTTTTTATATTGATAGGACTTTTTCTTGTGTATGTTATTACAGCAATGAGTCTTATGTTTTACGGTTCGTCAAATACACCGGAAAAGGGATCGACAGTAGTTATTCTCGGCTGTGAAGTTAGGGGAACGGAACCGAGTCAAACGCTTAAAAACCGTCTTGATACCGCATATGATTACCTGAAAGAAAATCCTGATGTAAGTGCCGTGCTTTCCGGCGGAAAAGGAAGTAACGAAAGCATAAGTGAAGCGGAATGTATGTACAGATACCTTACGGAAAAGGGTATATCAAAAAATCGTCTTTATAAAGAGGAAAAATCGTCTACGACATATGAAAATATAAAATTCTCTATGGAAATTATCAAAAATAAGGGATTGAATGAAAATTTAGCAATAGTTACAGATTGGTACCATGAATACAGAGCGTCACTCATTGCAAAAAGGCAGGGAATAACAGGTGTGGGTGCGGTTTCGACACCGACACAAACGTACCTTACTGCTAATCTTGTGACAAGGGAAATATTTGCTCTCGGAAAGGAAATCATTTTCGGAAAATAACATCGTATTCGTATTGATGTTTGTTGATGATATTCCCGTCTTTTACAATTTAAAATATAGGCCTGCTTGCCGGCTTATGTACGGAATTTGTGCTGTCGGCAGGGGGCTTTTTTTATTTAAGTAAAAAATATGTAAATATACTCACATAATTTAAAAAATTTGAAAAATGCTTGATTTTTTCGGAATTATAGCATATAATACAGCTTGACAAATGTTGATTGCACATTTTATTAGTGCTCACCGCTATAAGTGTAGACTGTGACTATTAGTGCTCACCGCTATAAGTGCAGACTGTGACTATTAGTGCTCACCACTATGAGTGCAGACTGAAAGCAATCTTGATTTAAAGGAGGAGGACTTGTTCTTCCTCCCTTTTCATTATCAGTACCAAAAAACGTAAAAAAAGCCAATTTAATGAAAAATTTTCGGAAAATATTAAAAAATAAAATTGTTGCTATAAATTAGCATATATATTTTCAGTCCGAACTCCAATAATAAATATGGGAGTTGAGCGATATGAAAAAATATATAATATTGTTTTTAAGCACAATACTTTGTATTACGGGAATTTTTACATTCGGCAGGATAACGGCCGATGCCTTGGAGGTTTCGGTCTATACGGTACGACTTTCTAATGCCGACAATACGGTAACGGCTTCCGGAAAACTGGGGTATAATACGGAAAATGCCGTTATGAGCGATAATTATTTTATAATAAACAGGATATATGTCAAGGGCGGGGACATGGTTGAAAAGGGTGATCCGCTTATGACAGTGCTTGAGCCTTTCAACAGTGATACGGTTCCGTATTCATATTCCGAAACAGATACATTGATATCAATGCTTTCCAAAACCGACATAACCGATCAGATCATCGAAAAAATAAAACAATACTGTACCGAAAGAACAATTTGTGCGGAAAACAGCGGTATGGTATCTAATGTTGCTCACAATGAAAATGAAATTGTCGGCAAGAATACACTTCTTATGAAAATATCGGATACGGATACTCTTGTTATTCCCGTAAATATAAATGAGGCGTATATAGAAAAAATTAAAAAGGGGCAAAAGGCAAGTATAAGATTTACGGCACTTCCCGATAAAAAATTCAGCGGGGAGGTATCCTCCATATCAAAGGAAGCAAAGCAGACGTCCGGACTTACATCAAAAGAAACATCGGTCGAGGTGAAAATCAAACTTGATAAAACCGATGAAAAGCTGAGAATCGGATATAGTGCGGAATGTACGATAACTACATCTACCGATAAGAATAAGATAATACTCCCATACGAATATGTACGCTCTGATGAAAAAGGTGATTATGTTTTTATCGCAAGAGGAAATCAGGCAATAAAGAAGTATATAAAAACAGGCAGCGAATATAAGGACGGGATACAGGTAAAATCGGGTATAAGAGTAGGGGATAGGGTGATAAAGGAACTTAGTGATATAAATGACGGACAAAGAATTATAGTATCGGAGGGCGGAAAGAGTGCTTGAAATAATATGGAAGTCTTTAAGGGGATTTTTAAAAAACAGAGGAAGGACTTTTCTTACGCTTTTGGGAATAGCCGTGGGGGTATCGGCGGTAGTTATAACAATGGGAATAAGTAATCTGGGAAAACAGGCACTCGGAGAGGAAATAGACAGTCTTGGAATGGACGGGATTTCTGTAAGTCTTAACGATAACAATGCGCCGCTTACAATTTCCGAGCTTAACGAAATCGAGGAGATATCTTCGGTAAAATCCGCTATGCCTCTTGTGTTTGAAACCTCCACGATTTATTTTCATAATCAGTCACTTCCCGTATGTCTTTTCGGTATAGACCGTAATGCGGAAAGTGCCATATCATTAAAGCTGCTGTACGGAAGATTTTTTAATATGGGGGATATAGCGTCATACGCAAAAGTCTGTATGGTTGACAGTAAATTTGCCATGACAAATTATGGAACGGAAAATATAACGGGAAAGACCATAACTGTCAGCAGCGGCGGAAATACCGACAAATACGAGATAATAGGAATACTGAAAACCGGAAGCGGACTTGTTCAGAATGTAATGGGGAGTGTTATCCCCGATTTTGTATATATACCGTACAGTACAATGCAGAGAAATATGTCGAGTAATAATTTTACGCAAATAGTTATAAAAACACGTGACGATAAAAACTATGATACACTAAGTGACGAAGTTGTGCGGAAAATTGAAAGAAGCAATAATTACAAAAATGCATACAATGTGAACAATCTTGCAAAACAAAAGGACAGCCTTGATGAGATAATTGATATATTTTCATTGGTATTATCGGCAATCGGAGCAGTTTCGCTTATCGTTGCGGGCATGAATATAATGAATGTTATGCTTGTTTCCGTGAAGGAAAGAACAAGAGAAATCGGAATAAAAAAGGCTATTGGCGCAAGAAATATCATGATAGCATCGGAGTTTCTTGCAGAGTCGGCAATAATAAGCATATGCGGCGGATTGCTCGGAATAATCCTCGGTAATTCGGTGATGCTCCTCGGCGGAGCATTGTTCGGATTGACAATAGAGTTACAGCCTGATATAATCTTTATGATGCTTCTGTTTTCGGCTGCCATCGGTGCGGTTTTCGGTATATATCCGGCACTTAAAGCGGCAAATCTCGAACCGGTAGATGCACTCAGATATTATTAAAATCAAGGAGCCGTACCATGGAAAAATATGTGGATTTTCCTAATTTGCCCCAATCAGTAGTGACGGAGGCGGTAATGTCGGGTGATAAAGCCGAATTTTTATGTGAATTGGTTAATAACTACCATATAAATATATTTTCGCCGTGTCCCGTAAAAAATATATGCGGTGCTGAAAAATATCACGCCGATATGTCGGTTTGCCACCTTGGAAGAAATAAGTTTATAGTAGATGAAAATAGCAGTGATTTAGCTGACAGCTTCGGACTTTCCGGGGCGGAGGTTTCGTTATGCGGGGATATTAGTGCGGAAAATCCTAAACTTAACGTGTGTTTTTTAAAGGATAAGATTATATGTAATAAGAATAAAACAGATGAGGAAATCTTCAATTTTTGTTTACGTGAGAAAATTAAAATTCTCCACACAAATCAAAGCTATTCAGCCTGTTCGACAGCCGTTGTCGGTGAAAATGCGGTAATAACGGCAGACAGCTCCATATATGAATTATGTAGGAAAAATCAAATTGATGTTTTGAAGATAAGAGAGGGGTATATAAGGCTTGACGGTTACGAATACGGATTTATCGGAGGGTGCTGCGGGCTTATTGACAGAGGATTGTTGGTATTCAGCGGAGATATCAGAAAACACCCCGACTATGAAAATATAAGGGCATTTACAAAAAATTACGGTGTTGATACTGTACCGCTCGGCAATAATGATTTGTACGATATAGGCGGGATATTGCCCGTAAAGGAGAAAAATTAACGAAACTGCGTATTTTTCGGTTTATCGAAGATACGCAGTTTTTTGCTGTAATATTTTAACAGTAATGGAACACATTTTTGTGATAAAACTACTGTACAATTGCAAAATATTGTTGTATAATTGTTCATGCAGTCGAAAAATGATAATTACCGAGTCCTAAAAGAAATGAATGTTTTCGGCGGACAAAGAAATGAGTTGACAGTCGTTTCGGGTTATGCTGACAAACGTTGATATGCTCCGAAAATCATAATATGATGTGAGGTGAACCAATCGTTCGGAATATGCTTGTATAAATTATTCGTAACGGAAATTTTATGAATTTTAAAAACAAAAATGATTTATAACGATAAAATAGGTTAAATTTATCTAACTAAAAAATGAAAAAATAAAAAAATTTGTATAATTAGATAATAAAATCCTTGTAATTATTCTTTTTTTGTTGTATAATGGTAGTGGTTTCAGTAGAAATTAATAAATATTGGGAGGTATATCCTATGGCAGAAAATTCCCTGACTTT
>CANQBP010000031.1 GCA_947589415.1 uncultured Clostridia bacterium | reverse complement strand
ATCCAAACTATGAGGACCCAGGATACGAAGATCCAAACTATGAGGACCCAGGATACGAAGATCCAAACTATGAGGACTCAGGATACGAAGATCCAAACTATGAGAGTCCAGGATACGAAGATCCAAACTATGAGAACCCAGGATACGAAGATCCAAACTATGAGGACCCAGGATACGAAGATCCAAACTATGAGGGTCCAGGATACGAAGATCCAAACGAAGATCCAAACTATGAGGACCCAGGATACGAAGATCCAAACTATGAGGACTCAAGCTACTCCGACAGCAGCGACTATAACAGCACCTCGGAAGCGGCTGAAACATCAGAAATAAGTGAAAATTCCGTTGACACATCGGAACTCACCTCAAAGGATTGGGAAAATCTCGAAAAGGAGTTTAACTCGAAAAACAACGCATCAAACAAAACCGACACTCCCAACGGTTCGGGGGAATTTGACTCCATAAAAAACAGCGAAAGCAAAGAAAATGACGCATGGATATTTCTTGTGATAGGTCTGCCGCTGTTTCTCATAGGATTGGGCGGTATTGCCTATGTTATATTCTATAACACACGGGCAAAGAAAGATGCAAAAGTCACGTCTGCTCCCGATGTACAAAACGACGAATTTTCGCAACTTCCTTCAAAAGAAGCGTTTGAAGCGGCTAAAGCTGCCCGCAGCAAACAGAAAAACATAAAAAATACGCCTAATGTTAAAGATGACCTTCAAAATACACTTACCAAACCCTTAGAGTTAGATGATACTGACGGGAATAAAAATTTATAGGCATTTTAATTCTTATAAATAAATAAAAACACCTGCGTGTATGATATAATTTCTTTGTATATTATTCGGCATTAAGGCCGATTGAATCGGAGGAAATGAAACGGAATGAACAAATCAGAGCTTTTAGAATTGAAAAAGACAGCCTGTAAGGTAAGACAATGGACGGTAGAAGGTGTCTTTAATGCAAAATCGGGTCACCCCGGCGGCTCACTGTCCGCAGCGGATATCATGACCTATCTCTACTTCAAAGAAATGAATGTCGATCCCAAAAATCCGAAGGATCCGAAACGTGACCGCTTTGTTCTCTCCAAGGGACATTGCTGTCCGGCACTCTATGCCGCACTTGCACTAAAGGGATTTTTCCCGACGGAGGAAATAAAGTCCCTGCGTCATATAGGTGCAATGCTGCAGGGACACCCGGATATGAAAAATACTCCCGGCGTTGATATGAGTTCGGGTTCACTGGGTCAGGGAATATCGGCAGCCTGCGGTATGGCACTTTCCGCAAAGCTGGGCGGCGACAGCTACCGTGTTTATGCTATGCTCGGTGACGGAGAATGTGAAGAAGGACAGGTGTGGGAAGCTGCAATGTTTGCCTCGCACTATAAACTCGACAATCTTGTTGCAATCGTAGATTATAACGGTTTGCAGATCGACGGAAGTGTTGAAGATGTTGCGGGTCTTGATAAGCTGAACGAAAAATTTACCGCATTCGGCTTTGAAGTTTTTGAAACAGACGGACATGACTTTGAGCAAATCGAAGATACGCTGAATAAGGCGAAAGAGGTAAAAGGAAAGCCTGTTGCCGTAATAGCAAAAACCGTTAAGGGCAAAGGTGTTTCGTATATGGAAAATCAGGTAGGCTGGCATGGCAAGGCTCCGAACGAAGAACAATACAAGACAGCTATGGACGAGCTTGACGCTCAGCTTAAAGCATTGGAGGCATGATCATGGCAGAGAGTATTAAAATTGCGACAAGAGAGAGTTTCGGCAAGGCATTGTGTGAGCTTGCCAAAGAGCATGATGATATTGTAGTTCTTGATGCAGACCTTGCTGCTGCAACAAAGACAGAAATTTTCAAAAAGGCATATCCGGATCGTTTTTTCGACTGCGGAATTGCCGAGGGAAATATGATAGGCGTTGCCGCAGGACTTGCAGCAGCCGGAAAAGTACCGTTTGCCGCTTCATTTGCGATGTTTGCAACGGGAAGAGCATATGAACAGGTAAGAAATTCCGTGGGTTATCCCCGCTTGAACGTAAAAATCGCAGGTTCACACGCAGGAATATCCGTCGGCGAGGACGGAGCAACACACCAGTGTTGTGAGGATATAGCATTGATGAGAACCATTCCCGGAATGGTGATACTTAATCCTGCCGATCATTACGAAATGATTGAGGCGGTAAAGGCTGCTTATGAATATAACGGTCCGGTTTATATCCGTCTTGGCAGACTTGCAATAGACAGCTTTAATGATCCCGACAATTACAGTTTTGAGATCGGCAAAGGTATAATGCTCGAAGACGGTGACGATTGCACGGTCATAGCAACAGGACTTGTTGTTTACGAGGCACTCAAGGCTGTTCGTGAATTAAAGGAAAAGGGAATAAATGCCCGTCTTATCAATGTGCACACAATCAAACCCATTGACAAGGATATAATAATCAAGGCTGCAAAAGAAACAGGAAAGATTATTACGGTTGAGGAGCATAATGTAATAGGCGGATTGGGAGAGGCGGTTGCCGCCGTTACAGCAGAAAATTGCCCCGTTCCCGTGTACCGTATCGGTGTTGAAGATACATTCGGACACAGCGGCCCCGCTTTGGGACTTTTAGCGGAGTTCGGACTCGACAAGGACGGTATTGCAGGAAAGATATCCGAGCTTATGAAAAAATAATTGCGTATAAATAATTTTCGAGTCGGTATTCTGTATTTACCGTATGCAGACCGATTGAAGACAATCAACAAAAAAATAAACAGAGAGTCATGCGGCCCTCTGTTTTTTTGTGCATTACTGCACCTTACACAAACAATTTAAAACAAATAAAGCTGTTAATTATCACAAACTATTTAAGCACTGCAAAAAACGTCATAAACATCAGCTTTATATCATAAAAGAAATTAAATTTTCTCAAATACTCAAGATTATACTTCATCTTCTGCGGGAGTACTTCATTTACATATACTTCATCGGTATCCTCCGCCCCGTTCAACAGCTTTTCCTCATCTTTAAATTTTATGCTTGCAAGAGATGTTATCCCCGCAGGCATAAGGAGAGTCGCCATCATTTCATCACTGTATTTTTCCACATATCGCTCTACTTCGGGTCTTGTACCGACAAAACTCATATCCCCCTTAATGACATTGAAAAGCTGCGGAAGTTCATCAAGACGAAATTTTCTGAGGAAATGTCCTGCCCTTGTCACCCTGCTGTCATTATTTACAGTAACCTGCGTACCGAGTTTTTCCGCATCCGATACCATGGTGCGAAATTTATATATCCCGAAAACACGTCCGTATGACGTAACACGCCTCTGTCGGAAAAATACCTTTCCCTTTGAATCGAGCTTTATCCATATTGCTATTATAAGCATAAACGGTGCAGCTATGACTGTCAGTATAAGGGCAGCAATTACATCAAATATTCTTTTTATAACACGGCTCGCTCCCTTTTTTAATAATATATCATAATAGGGGCGCACGGCATCATTCTTTAATTCTTCGGGCAGCTCGTCCCACTTTTTCATAATATCCCCCAAAAATTCATGTTGATCAATATCCCTTGTTTTTCAGCTCACTTACCAGTTGAACATAAAATTCTCTGATATCTAAATCGGGTTTATCGTGCCTGAAGAGGTCAATAACATCTGCGTGAGAAATACCGTCTGCGTCCTTTGACTCAAGGCAGGTAAACTTTTCTCCCCATTTCGCAGAGTTCAATGCCACAAGACCGTCATTCGGGCCGTCAAAATGCTTTGCAAGCAAATGTGAAAAATTAAGAGGAAATGCACCTCTCATTCCTTTATTTATTTTGCTCCCCACACTTTGATAATATACATCGGGCATATCCGGAACAGCTTTATTAAACTTTTCACATTCCGATGCTTTAAGATCACTGACTGCCTTAATAAAATCGGGTGTGCTGTCGCCTATAAGCGTTACTGCGGCATTATATTTATTCGCAACACTTTTCTGAAAGCTGTTCGGCATATTATCAAGCAGCCACTCGGCAAAAACACAACCCTTGTGCGGAGTATTTATTGTCGTAAGCGAAGCGGTATATTTATCCGTTCCAAGACATGATATTGCATAACGGCTGTCAAGTCCTCCCTTTGAATGGGCAATTATGTTGACCTTACCGCAGCCCGTTGTGTCAACAATTTCTTTTATCCTTTCCGCTAATTCCGCACCGCTTTCCTCAACGCCGAGTGCGGACTGCTGTTCCCCGTAATAAATTACCGCACCGTTTTTTTCAAGCTCTTCGGGTATTCTTCCCCAGTAATTAAATTTTTCCAAATCTCTGAAAAAGACCCCGTGAACAAGCAGCAGCGGGTATTTTGTTTTACAGATATTCTGTCCTGCACGCTCCCTGTTCAGTCTGCTCCGCTTTTTCTCCATGGCTGCCTCTTTTCTTGTCAGACCTATTATCTTGACAAGAACTATTATATTCAATACGGGCAACATACCGCAAACGATTCCGATAATACGCCACTTTGCGCCTATCATAGATGCGGAAAGATATACTCTTATAATTCCGTTCCAGAACACAACCAGCAATAAGGCTGCCGAAACAGATATTTCAAGCCAAAATTCTCCCCATAATATATCGGAATAAACAGTAAACGAAAGCAGCACAAATACCGAACATAGAACAGTCAGCACAAGAAACGAACAAAGAAGATTTGCACCGAATACGGCATTATTCAGCTTTTTACTCAAATCTCTTTCCGGCAAAAACAGAATATTGCAAGCCAAAACCACTATTGCGGAAACGGGATAAAACCATGGTGTCAGGCCCAATGCCGCTGTTATACAAATCAGCACATCAGCACCAAAGAGTAATAATGTAAGAACGGAAACAGTTATAAGGTTTCTCATATATGTTTATACCGCCTTTTGAGCCTGACCGTCCTTTGCCAAACGTTCCTTAGCCAATGCAAGCATTAGCTTTATACGGTTTTCCTGATTGACCTTCGGAGCGCCGGGATCATAGTCGATTGCAACTATATTAGCCCTGTCATCGAGCATTTTTATAGGTCTTATCATACCCTTGCCGTTTATATGGTTTGGCAGACACCCGAACGGCTGCGTGCATACTATATTTTCAAACCCGCTCTCTATAAGCTCAAGCATTTCACCCGTGAGCAGCCAACCCTCGCCCATTTTACTTCCGTATCCTACCATACCCTTAACAAGTGATTTTGTATGGGCATATGTTCCTATGGGACGGAAACCGTATTTTTTTTGGCTTTCTATTATTGCGCTCTCAAGCCCCTCAAGGTAATCGAACAGCCTCTTCACAACGATATACTTTGCCTTGCTTCCTCCATACAGCTTTATATCCTCCAAGCGGTTATCGACCTTGAACATGGCAAATCCCATTATTCCGGGGAGGTTCACTTCACAATCCTGATTGTGTAAAAACTGTTCAAGATCGTTATTTCCGAGTGAGGAGTATTTTACATATATCTCCCCCACAATGCCTACTTTGACCTTAGGCACTTTATTTTGTTTTATTTTAGAGAAATCCTTTGCTATGCTGTCAAGATTTTCAGACATTTCTTTTTTTGTAAAGCCATGACCGTCCGCAAGTATTTTCGTGAGTTCCTTTACCCACTTATCCACACACGACTGACTTTCACCGTCATTTATTTCATAAGGCATGACCTGATTGCGAAGAGCCATAAGCATATCGCCGTACACAAGCCCCGCCGCAATTCTTCTTATCATCGGAAGCGTCAGCTTAAACCCGCTGTTTTTCTCAAGTCCCGACATATTAAGGGATATTACGGGCACATTTTCAAGCCCCGCCTTTACAAGAGCTTTCCTCAAAAGATGTATATAATTGGATGCACGGCAGCCCCCTCCGGTCTGCGTTATGAGGAGAGCCGTCTTGTTCACATCGTACTTTCCGCTTTGCAAAGCATGAATGAGCTGTCCAATAACAAGAAGTGCAGGATAACAGGTATCGTTATGCACATATTTAAGTCCCACCTGCGCTATTTCGGGACCTTCGGTATCGAGCAAAACCGCATTATATCCGTAATGTACAAATACATTTTTCATAATTTCAAAATGTATTTTTGCCATCATAGGTATGAGAATAGTATAATTTTCCTTTCTCATTTCCTTTGTAAAAAGCAGTCTGCCGCTTTCATCATACACCAACTTAGCCATTTTATCACTCCCATTACCGATTGCAGGCTTATAACCTATTTACTCTTTTCCGTTGCCGCAAGCAGACTTCTCAGTCTTATTTTGACAGCACCGAGATTTGTAATTTCATCTATTTTTATCTGCGTATATATCCTGCCGTGCCTTTCAAGAATGGCACGTACCTCATCGGTCGTAATCGCATCAACACCGCAGCCGAATGAAACAAGCTGAACCAGATCCATATCATCATAATGACTCACATATTCCGCAGCCGCATACATTCTTGAATGGTATGTCCATTGGTTAAGGACACTTGTTTTTACCTTTTTGGCTTCTTTATCACTCACCACATCTTCCGAAACAAGGGCAACGCCAAATCCGGTTATGAGCTTATCTATACCGTGATTTATTTCGGGATCGACATGATACGGACGACCTGCAAGAACAATAATGTTCATACCGTTTTCTCTTGCACGTCTTATTATATCGTTTCCGAACTCCCTTACCTTTTTCAAATATGCATCACGTTCCTCATATGCCGCCTTTGCCGCCTCTTTCACTTCCCTTAGGGAAATATCCCCGAAGTACTTTACAAGCTCCTCATGTATTTTTTTCGGGAAATCCTTTGGTCGGTGTATGCCGACAAATTCATGGAAAAACTTAACGTCCTCCATCTCCTTGACATTTGCGTGGATAACCTCCGGATAGTAAGCGACAACGGGACAATTATAGTGGTTATCACCGAGATGCTCGTCAAAATTATATGACATACACGGATAGAATATTTGCTTTATTCCGTTGTCAAGCAACCACTGTATATGCCCGTGAATCAGCTTTGCCGGAAAACATACGGTATCGGAGGGTATTGTCTGCTGTCCGTGCAAATACAGTTTCCTGTTTGAAAACGGTGATACGATAACTTCAAAATCCAACTTTGTAAGGAACGTATGCCAGAAAGGAAGAAGCTCATACATATTGAGTCCGAGCGGTATCCCTATTTTTCCTCGCTTTGCGCCCTCCTTGGGCTTATAGCTTTTAAGAAGTTCCAGCTTATACTGATATATATTAAAGCTGTTATCGGGGGATTTTTTCGTAACAGGTTTTTCGCACCTGTTTCCTGCTATAAACTTTCTGCCGTCGTTGAACGTATTTATCGTAAGACGGCAGTTATTGCTGCAGCCGCCGCAATTTATTGACTTTATTTCATGCTTGAAATTATTAAGCCCCTCCATATCAATAAGAGAGGATTTATAATCCTCCGGACATTTTGAACGGGCATAAAGTGCTGCGCCGTATGCTCCCATAAGACCTGATATATCGGGTCTTATAACGTCAACACCCATTTCCTGCTCAAATGCCCGAAGTACGGCGTCATTAAGGAACGTTCCTCCCTGAACGACAATTTTTTTGCCGAGTTCCCTCGGATTTGATACCCTTATGACCTTATACAGTGCATTCTTAACAACACTAAGGCACAATCCCGCGGATATATCCTCAATAGTTGCACCGTCTTTTTGTGCCTGTTTAACGGAAGAATTCATAAACACGGTACAGCGTGATCCGAGATCGACAGGGTGCTTCGCAAGAAGTCCCATTTTTGAAAATTCCTCCGAGGAATATCCGAGTGCGTTTGCAAAGGTCTGCAAAAACGACCCGCAGCCCGAAGAACACGCCTCATTAAGAAATATATTGTCTATAACTCCGTTTCTTATTTTAAAGCACTTTATATCCTGTCCGCCTATATCTATAATAAATTCGACATCGGGCATAAATTTTTTTGCCGCCGTCATGTGTGCCACGGTTTCAACTATCCCGAAATCAGCACCGAACGCATTTTTAATTATTTCCTCACCGTAACCCGTGACCGCCGAACCTTTTATTTTTATATTCGGGGATTTCTTGTATATGTTTGTAATGAACTGCTTAACAATCGGCACGGGATTACCGCTGTTTGACATATACTCGGAATAAAGCAACGTACCCTTGTCATCGGTAACAACGCCTTTTACAGTCGTTGAGCCGGCATCTATTCCTACAAACGCTTCACCCTCATATCCGTCAATAACACCTTTTTCGACCTTGGCAAGAGAATGTCTTTTTCTGAATGATTCAAGCTCCTGCTCATCGTTAAAAAGCGGTTTGTTAAAGGCAAAATTACCCGTACCCCTATACTTTTCTATTTTCTGACATACCAAATCGAAATCTATTGTTTTTTCCGCACATAGTGCAGCTCCGAGAGAAACATAGTACAGTGAATTTTCCGGGCATATTCCGGTCGTTCCGAGAACCTTGTCAAAGTCCTTTCTTAGCTGCGGTATAAAGGTCAGAGGGCCTCCGAGATAAACTATATTCCCCTTTATTTTTCTTCCCTGCGCAAGTCCGGATATTGTCTGATTAACCACCGCCATAAATATACTTGCCGCAACGTCCTCTTTCCTTGCTCCCTGATTAAGCAGGGGCTGTATATCGGTTTTTGCAAAAACTCCGCAGCGTGAGGCAATCGTATATGTTTTTTCGTGTTTTTCGGCAAGACCGTTAAGCTGCTCGATCGGCACATTCAACAGCGTTGCCATTTGATCTATAAACGCACCTGTCCCGCCTGCACATGAGCCGTTCATACGAACCTCTATCCCGCCGGAAAGAAAAAGAATTTTCGCATCTTCTCCCCCAAGCTCGATTACAACATCGGTATCGGGAAGAAATGTATTTGCCGCTGCTCTTGTCGCATACACCTCTTGTATAAAGTCAATACCGCAGGCCTCGGCAACACCCATACCCGCAGAACCCGACATAGCTACGACTGCCGTTTCGCCTTCGGGTATCTTTGTTTTCACATTCCTCAAAAGTTCGGATATTTTTCCTGTAATTTGTGAATAATGTCTTTCATACGTGTTAAATAATATATTATTGCTTTCGTCAAGCACCACACACTTAACCGTTGTTGAACCTATATCAAGACCAATTCTGACCATGTTTATTTCTTCCTTTCATAAGATGTGACTGTCGGATAACACGCATTAACCTTAAATTAAAAACTTATCCCTCAAACAATTTTCTACATAAATATACATTTTGACCTAAGATAATATTATAGAGCATACAACATTTTATATTGTTCTTATTTAGAATTATAAAGTCGAAAAAGTGTATAATATTTTGTCATATCAGCCTTAATTTTCTTAAACTTTCTTTTAAAAAGCTGCAAGCTATTGTATTTTATTAAAAAAAGTACTATAATTTGGATTGGTATAAAAAAAACAGAGTGTTGAAAGCCAGACACCGAAAACGGAGAATTGATATTTTATGTTTAAAATATATAATGCCTTAAGCGCACATAGGAGAATTATTTTGTTTCTATGTGACCTTGTGCTTTGGAATTTATCGTATTATCTTTCCTATATGATAAACTGCGGAATAAACAGCAATAATATTTTGCTTATGGAAAATACGGGTATTTTTTTCGGCGGAGCGCTTATCGTAAATGTTTGCTTTACCGTCGTATTCCTGCTGTTCAGGCTTTATAACAAGCTATGGCGGTATGCGGACATAGAGGACTTTTTCTATGCCGGTATTGCATCATTCACGGCAAATCTCGCATTTATGGTCATAACAATGATTTTGGGTGCATTTGTCCCTGATTTTAATTACGGCACAAGGATATATATAACCTTTGCCCTTATGTCCACGCTTTTTGTTATGATGTTTAGGATAATATACCGCCTTAACAAAATACTCGAAAGAAGAAATCTTGCCCACAAGGCAAAAAAAAGACTCCTTATAATAGGAGGCGGCGAAGGAGCCTTGTCGGTTCTCAGTGAGCTTTCAAAAACTCCCGGTAACGAGTACATTCCCGTTTGTATAGTTGACGACAACAAAGAAAAGCTGCATCGCAGAATTTCGGGCGTTGAGGTCGTAGGAACCACTTACGAGATACCCGAAGTATGTGAAGAATACGATATTGAAGTGATACTCTTTACCATATCACAGATAAGTGTAACGGATAAAAAAAGAATACTCGATGCCTGCACCAATACCCACCTTGAGGTGAAGATAATTCCGAATATATATAATCTTATGACGTCGGGCGTGCCTATAACCTCATCAATGCGGCAGGTCGAGGTTGAAGATCTGCTCGGACGTGAGCCCGTGGTATTCGATACGGAAAAATACGGTAAATATCTCATCGGACAAACCGTACTCGTAACGGGCGGGGGCGGTTCGATAGGCTCGGAACTTTGCCGTCAGATTGCAAGACTCAAGCCGAAACACCTCATCATACTTGATATATACGAAAACAACGCATACGAGATCCAACAGGAGCTTATAAGAAAACACGGAACAGATCTGTCTTTTGAGGTACAGATTGCCTCCGTGCGTGACGAGGAAAAACTCGATCATATTTTTTCGACTAAAAATATTGATGTGGTATTCCATGCCGCAGCGCATAAACACGTCCCGCTTATGGAAACTAATCCCGAAGAAGCCGTTAAAAATAATATTTTCGGGACACTAAAACTCGCAAAAACAGCGGATAAGTATCATGTTAAAAATTTCGTACAGATATCCACGGACAAGGCGGTAAACCCCACCAGCGTCATGGGAGCTTCAAAGAGAATTTGCGAAATGATAATTCAAATGATGGGCAGACAAAGTAAAACGAATTTTGTCGCAGTACGTTTCGGCAATGTTCTCGGTTCTAACGGTTCCGTAATACCGCTGTTCAAGGAGCAGATACGCACGGGCGGCCCGGTTACTGTAACACATCCGGATATCATACGATATTTTATGACCATACCCGAAGCGGTATCACTTGTCCTTACGGCGGGAAGTCTTGCAAAGGGCGGAGAAATATTTATACTTGATATGGGTGAACCCGTAAAAATCAAGGTTCTTGCCGAAAACCTCATACGCCTTTCCGGATTTAAGCCGCATGAGGATATAAAAATAGAATATACAGGTCTGCGCCCCGGCGAAAAGCTCTATGAGGAGCTTCTCTTGAACGAGGAGGGCATAACCAAAACGGATAATAAAAAGATTTATATAGGCAAGCCTATCGAATTTAGCGTTGATATGTTTTTGGAGCATTTGAAAACACTGTATGATGCTGCAAACAGAAATGATAAAAATTCGGTAGAAGATATAATTGCGGAAATCGTTCCGACATATCACCATGAGGCAATCGGCGTTGAGTCTTTGCCGGAGGATATTGAGGAAGAAAACGAGGAATAATCCTTTTCTCCACAAAACAGAAAAGAGCGGCTGCATCGGTACATTCGATACCGTGCAACCGCCCTTTTATAGGTTTAACTTACTTTTCCCTCAATATTATTGATTATAAACGGCAAGACCTCATCGGGATTCATGTCAAGAACAAGCGCAAACTCGTTATGTAAGAGTTTTTCCGCCTGTTTCAGTATTGCCTCGTCCGACTGATGCAGCTTCTTTCCCTTTTTCTCTTGAGAGATTTTTTTCAAATAGAGTGTTTTTATAAGTCTGAACAGCATATGCCTGTCGCCTTCGGCTATAATTTTACGGTATTGTTCCCTGCGCTCATTGTCATCATCTGCCTCAATAATCTCATCGTCATCAATCGCATTTATCATGTCATATATTTCTTTTTGTGAAAGAACAGGTTTCATTTTTTCCGTCAGCGATTTATTATTTGCAGGAACAAATATGGTGGAATTTTCATCATAAACCGGGTGCAATACAAGATAATCAATATAATTTCCGCCTGCTCTTTTCTGTTCCGTTCCCGTTATTTTGCACACACCGTGAGAGCCGTATATAACCGTATCCCCAGTTTTGAACATATTATCGCCTCCTTCCCCTAATACCTGCACACTATAATTATAAAACTTTTTTATTAAAATTGTCATAGGCAAATTGCCCAAAAAACACGGGTACTGTATTATAACAAAAAGCTGATATCCTTGCCAAAATAATGACTGACAGAAAAAAGTTCTGTCCCGATTTGTAAAAAACCGAAACAGAACTTTTTTAATAATAATGATACACAACGACCCGATAAGTTGTTGTAAAAACTCCGATGACCGCAAGCAGAACCAAAAGCATTCCTATCGCAATCGGAACAGCCGACAGAAACGTTATCAATATTACAAAGCACAATACAAAACTCAATATATTTGAAGAAAGAACGGCAGCGAGATGCAATATTCCCCCGATAATGCCCGCACTTAAAAAGGAGTCGAACACCAAGAAAATCATAAGAAAAATTATAAGAAAATATGATATTTGAGTAATCCATTGAAATATATTATAATTTTCAAAGAGCAGGCTAAAAACGGCTATGTCAAATTCAGCCTGCTGATAAAACAGAGAAACAACGATCCTCACAACCAGATAAGCCGCAAAAACCATGCCCGGTAAAAGTCTTAAATACCACAGCTCCTCTAACGGACTTTCCCCCGTTCTGCACTCAATAATATCACCTCCGGGCAGCCTCCGAAGATATTGATCGAGCTTGCAGCTCAATAAAAGCAGCAGCACAATAGCAGTCATAATTCCGCAAACAAGTATTTTTGTCCAACCGTCCGACTCCATAAACCATTTTTCCTGATCCAAAAGCCATGCTTTGAAAGCATCTGCATCGGCAGACTGAAATGTTGAGTCTGCCGATATAATATTTCCGACAATTCCATATAACTGCGCAGCCCCCAAAAAACTTATAATAACGGATGCTGCGTACCATAATAAACAAAACATAAAACCGTCCGATACGGCTGCGGTACAAACCGAAACCGCAGTTCTCCTTTCCGTAATCCTGCTTACACTAAAACGTCCGAGCGTTTATAAATTGTTTGACGGTTCCGCCACACCTTCGGGACGGTTGACTTTATTATCATCTCCAAAGTAAATATCATACCACAAAAGGAAAACATATATCGTCCACACTTTACGGCTGTTATCGTCCTTACCGTTAAAATGATCGTCAAGATACGATACAATCAAATCGGTATTAAAAAACTTCTCCGCAGTAGGCGAAGTGAACATCTCCCTGACCCTGTCATAGTATTTCTTATCCTTGAGCCATACCCTCGTGGGAACCGGAAAACCGAGTTTAGGTTTCTGCGCCGTAGCCTTCGGCAGGTGGCGAAGTGCCGCCATACGCATTGCATACTTTGTTGTACCGTGGGCTATACGCAGTTTAGTCGGTATCGTTCTTGCAACCTTAAATACCTCTCTGTCAAGAAACGGCACCCTCAGTTCAAGTGAATTAGCCATACTCATACGGTCAGCCTTTAGAAGAATATCGCCGACCATCCAAAGATTTATATCAAGATACTGCATCTTTGTTTCTTCGTCATAGTGCTTGACCCTGTCATAATACCTGCGGCACAAATCCTGCGGTCGTGTTACTATCGAATTATCCTTGAGTATTTTTTTCTTTTCCTCATCGTCATACATAAAGGCATTTCCTATAAATTTATCCTCGGTCTTTCTTGCACCCCTGAGTATATATCCCCTGCCCTTTATGTGCGGCCATTTTTTAGCCTTTCTTGCAAGCGCATAACGTACCTTTTCGGGAAGAATCTTTTGATATACCTTGAACACATGAGGCTCATTATAAACGGTATATCCTCCGAAAAGCTCGTCCGCCCCCTCTCCCGAAAGAACAACCTTTACATATTCGCTTGCCAGTTTAGATACAAAATAAAGAGCTATACATGACGGATCCGCAAGGGGCTGATCCATTTGATACTGTACCTTTGGAACAGCAGACCAAAACTCCTCCGAGCCTATAAGGTGGGTATGGTGTTCAACGCCTATTTCTTTCGACAGACCCTCCGCCCAGCTTATTTCATTATATCTCTCACCAAAATCAAAACCTACGGTAAAAGTTTTTTGATCGGCAAAATAAGTGGAAACATAGCTCGAATCCACTCCGCTTGAAAGAAAACAGCCGACCTCAACATCGCTGATTTTGTGAACATTTACGGAATCTTCAAATACAGCCTCGATTTTATCAACTGCTTCCTTTTCCGTAAGGCTGTAATCCGGCTCAAAGGTAGCCTCAAAATATCTTGTTGTCGTTACCTTTCCGTCCCTGAACCACATATAATGACCGGGCAGCAGGCAATATATACCCTCAAAAAAGGTTTCGGGCGGAACGACATACTGAAATGACAAATAATTATCAAGTGCTCTATAATTAAACTTTTTTACATATTTCGGGTGTTCCAGAATACTCTTTATCTCCGAGCCGTATATCAGCTCACCGTCTATAACGGCATAGTGCATCGGCTTTATTCCAAAGAAATCTCTTGCAATAAAAAGCGAACCGTCTTTGGTATTGTATATTGCAAAGCCAAACATACCCCGCAGTCTGTTCAAAAGTTTTTCTCCCCATTGTTCAAAGCCGTGTATAAGAACCTCCGAATCGGCGTTAGTACGGAACTTATGTCCGTTCTGTTTAAGCTCCTCACGAAGCTCTTTATGGTTATATATTTCTCCGTTAAACATCAGAACGAGGCTTTTATCCTCATTATAGATAGGCTGATCTCCCCCTTCAAGGTCGATTATACTAAGACGGCGAAATCCCATAGATATTCTGTCATCTTTATAATACCCCACGCTATCCGGACCTCTATGAGTAATAACATCTGTCATATTCTCAATGACCTTGTCCCTGTCGATAATTTCTCCGGTAAATCCGCATAAACCGCACATATTTTTTCCCCTTCCCATGTTTTCTCTGATATTATAAACCCTTACAATCAGTATTTTAACACAATAATGTAAAACTTTCAACCGCATAATCCAAACATGATATTTTTTATTACCTTGTTTTTTCAATGTTTCTATACATATTGTATATTAGATATATATACTACAATAAGTATATTTACAATTAAATACACATCAGTCTTGATTTTTCCGCCAATAAACTGTATAATTTTTATTATGTAGAAATAGGAGTGTGATTTTATGGTTCTTGCTATAATAAGTGCCGTTGCCTGCCTTGCTGCGACAACCGTAATGTATAGTCCGAGAATGAGGAGTTATGCGTTTTACCGCCCGGTTGCTCTGTTTTTTCTTTTTGAAAGTGTATGGATTTTAGCCGATTATGCCTTTACGCAAATAATACCCGACAATGTATTTATGGACATAATACATTATTGCGGTCTTATAGCAATAGCGGCATATTTAATTCTTAGTGTCATATTCGGCTCCGATAAGAGAAAAAAGCATAAAGAATGACACTTCATACTTTTTAAAAGGAGCTGTTTTTGTGGGATTCGTTTATTCGGCGGCGTGGCTGCTCATCGCAATTATTCTGTTTGTACGCTTTAGAAAAGAGAGCAAAATAGTGATATTGATAAGCATATACTTCCTGTTTCTCGGCTGTTGGTGGTTTGCAAACGAGTTTGTTGAAGTCGACCTTTTACACGGTACATATGCATGGATACTAAGATTTATCTCTGTTGCAGTTATTGCCGTTTGCGGTATATTTTATTATCTTAAAATGCGAAAGGACAAATCTAATTAAATACAATAAACGAGCCGATAATAAAATTTTAGACAAATCGTATAACCCGGTACTGTACAGTTTCAGTAAAGGGAACAAAAGGAAATATCGGAAATTCAATAAAGCAACTGATTTTAGGTTTTCCGACCCTACTGTCTTTCTTCGGGAAGAAGTCCGAAGTTTGCAAGATCTCGCCGCCATTCAAGACCTTTCTGCATTGCGATCGTATAATCAAGGAGAGTGCTTGCGTCACTCCTGTATAAATTCCTGTTTCCGGAAGCCTCAAGCCGCCTTTTTTGTTCATCGGTGACCGCTTTGCACGATACGAACATATTCCGGCCCGGCATATTGGGATTTCGGAAACAGGTTTCTGCTTTGTAATATTGTTTTCTTTCGATATATACCAATCCGGCAAGCAATGGAAATTCCTCACTGTTAGCAATATAGTATTCCTCAAGACTGCCGTATTTCTCCTTGACCTCTTCAAAAAGGTTAGTATAAAAATTCTCAATATAATCAAGAATATCCTCACAAAGTCTTTCAAGTCCCTTTTCGGAACAGTCAATGCCGAAAGGTATTGTCATTCTTGGGAAGTTTGACGGACACTTTATCAAACTGTTTGCTCTAATCTTATCCGTAAACCGATAATCATTTTCCGGATTTATGATACCAAAACGCAATTCGTCAAAGCGACAGTATTTCAGACCAATATCTAAACAAATATTAACATTTTCGGTTTTAAGATCATCCTTATTTTGTGCATTATAAAAGACATTGAAAAAATACGGATCAACTCTTTTGTACAGATCATGCTGCGGCGAAGCCTTTATCTTTCTCTTCTTTGCCACCAATTTCATTGCTTCATACAAAGGTATCCCCTCAATCCTCCAGCGTAATATAGAAAAGCGAAACTCCCGTGGCAAAAAACCATGGGAGTTATTCTAATG
>CANQBP010000030.1 GCA_947589415.1 uncultured Clostridia bacterium | reverse complement strand
GCAGCAATAGTAACAAACGGAGATCAGACGGATACAATAAGAGATTTTATGCTTGAGGGAAAAACCTTTGAGGAGGCTCTCCGCACACGCACATTTGAACCCGATCCGCCGAATTTCACCCCCCGTATTTCCGGTATAGTTGAACTTGCGAACGGAGACTTTTCCTATAAGTTGTCTATATTGAAAAGCAGCGAGGGAAGAGAGCAGTCGGCATTACGCTTTTTCTATGAATATGTTCAGCCGATAGCAGGCGAGGGACATTTTATCCATACATATAAATGTGACGGCGATCCTATCCCTTCATTTGAGGGCGAACCTGCGCTTATAAATATTGACGGGGATATAGATAAATTCACCGATGACGTATGGAACGCTCTTAACGAGGATAACAAGGTGTCGCTCTATACAAGATTTATAGATATTACAACAGGCGAATATACGGATAGAATTGTAAATAAAAACAAATAATAATAAAAAAGGGGATAGTACAATGGCAAACGAAATTGAACTGAAATACGGCTGTAACCCTAATCAGAAACCGTCAAGGATTTATATGCAGGACGGCTCTGATCTTCCCGTTACGGTGCTTAACGGTAAACCGGGTTATATAAATTTTCTTGATGCATTCAATAGCTGGCAGCTTGTTTCCGAGCTGAAGGCTGCAACGGGACTTCCGTCCGCCGCTTCATTCAAGCACGTAAGTCCTGCGGGTGCAGCAATAGCAACGGAGCTTTCCGACACACTAAAGAAAATCTATTTTGTCGATGATTTAGAGCTTTCTCCGATTGCAAGCGCATATGCAAAAGCAAGAGGTGCGGACAGAATGTCATCATATGGGGATTGGGCAGCACTTTCCGATACCTGCGACAAGCAGACTGCACTTCTGCTTAAAAGAGAGGTTTCAGACGGAATTATAGCTCCCGATTATACGGACGAGGCACTTGAAATACTCAAGTCTAAGCGTAGGGGAACGTACAATATTGTTAAGATAGATCCTTCATATGTTCCTGCAGAAATAGAGAATAAGCAGGTTTACGGAATTAGTTTTGAGCAGGGCAGAAATAACCTCAAGATAGATGAGAATATGCTCAAAAATATCGTAACCGAAAACAAGGAGCTTACAAAAGAGGCTGAACGTGACCTTATAATCGCCCTTATCACACTTAAATATACGCAGTCAAATTCCGTATGCTATGCAAAGGACGGACAGGCAATCGGTGTGGGTGCAGGTCAGCAGTCAAGAATACATTGTACACGTCTTGCGGGAAATAAGGCAGATATATGGTATCTGCGTCAATGTCCTAAGGTTCTTGCACTTCCTTTCAGAGAGGATATACGCAGACCCGACCGTGATAATACAATAGATGTATATATTTCCGACGATTACGAAGATGTTCTTGCAGACGGAGTATGGGAACAATTCTTTACAACAAAACCCGAACCGCTTACCCGTGAGGAAAAGAAACAATGGCTTTCAACATTCAGCGGAGTTTCTCTCGGATCTGATGCATTTTTCCCGTTCGGTGACAATATCGAAAGAGCAAAGCGAAGCGGTGTGCAGTATATAGCACAACCCGGCGGATCAATCCGTGACGATAACGTAATTGATACCTGCAACAAATACGGAATGACAATGGCATTTACGGGCATTCGTCTTTTCCACCACTAATGGAGGTATTGATATGAAAATATTGGTAGTAGGAAGCGGCGGAAGGGAACATACGATAATCCGTAAGCTGAAAGAAAGTCCAAAGACAGACAAAATCTATGCCGCACCCGGCAACGGAGGTATTTCCCGTGATGCGGAGTGCGTTAATATCGGCGCTATGGATAAAGAGGGCATTGCAAAATTCGCAAAAGAAAATGCGATTGATATAGTTTTTGTAGCACCTGATGATCCGCTTGCGGACGGTATGGTAGATACTTTGACGGAAAAGGGCATACGTGCTTTCGGACCGTGTGCGAATGCGGCTGTAATAGAAAGCAGTAAGGTATTTTCAAAGAACCTTATGAAAAAATACAATATCCCCACGGCAGAATATGAAGTTTTCGATGACCCGGCTAAGGCTATGGAGTATATCGAGAAAAAAGGAAAATATCCCGTTGTTGTTAAGGCTGACGGTCTTGCACTCGGAAAGGGTGTTATTATAGCTCAAAGTCACGATGAGGCAAGGGCGGCTCTCAAGGAAATAATGGAGGATAAGAAATTCGGTAAATCGGGCAATAATGTTGTTGTCGAGGAGTTTCTTACAGGCCCGGAGGTTTCCGTTCTTGCATTCACGGACGGAAAAACCCTAAAGCCTATGGTATCTTCAAAGGATCATAAAAGAGCTTATGACAATGACGAGGGTCTGAACACGGGCGGAATGGGTACGATAAGTCCCAATCCGTATTATACGGACGAAATTGCGGAAATTTGCAGAAAAACAATTTTTGAGCCGACAATTGCGGCTATGAACAGCGAAAACCGTACATTCAAGGGCTGCCTTTATTTCGGACTTATGATTACGCCTGACGGCCCAAAGGTCATTGAATACAATGCACGTTTCGGTGATCCCGAAGCGCAGGTCGTATTGCCGAGGCTCAAGACGGATTTTGTAGATATCATAGAGGCAGTTATCGACGGCAGACTTGATGAAATCAACATTGAATGGTCTGATGAAGCCACGGCTTGTGTCGTTATGGCATCGGGAGGATATCCGCTTGAATACAAAAAGGGTATTGAAATAAGCGGTCTTGACGATATCGGACAGGTTGACGGGGCAGTTGTCTATCATGCCGGAACTAAGTACGAGAACGGTAAATTCTACACAAACGGCGGTCGTGTACTCGGTGTTACGGCAAGCGGAGAGACACTTGAAAGGGCATTGGAAAAAGCATACGGAGCTGTAAGGAAAATATCCTTTGAGGGCGCTCATTACCGCAAAGACATAGGCGGCGGCGTACATTCCGATAATTAGTTTTCAGTATTATGCGAAGTTAATGAAACCGCTGTCGAAAGCAATATATAAACATCATAGATCCGACAGGTGTATTTGATATACTTATCGGATCTGTTATGTTATAATTTTTTATAAATTTTTACAACTCTATTTTTGTAACAAAATATATTTGTGTTATTATGCGGGTATGTTTTAATGAATTAAGTGAACCCCAAAGATTTAAAAAGAAAACTTACTCAAAATAATCCGTGTAAATTTCCGAATAACAAATAAATATTTTGGCTGTTTTTCTTTATTTTTACAATGCTTTTTGGAAAAAATATATCTCAAAAATCATTTCACACTTAATTTGTTCATAAAATGTTCAAATATTTTTGTTTATTATTGCTATGCTTTATACTGTATAATGTTGCAATTTAACGTTTTTAAGGAAAATTGTACGAAATATCAGAAAAAGCGTGACTTTTTGGCTTTATTGTTATATAATATACTTACAGGGTTGTTTAAGGTATATTTTAATTTCACTCAATTCAAATTTTATTCAGAAGAAGGGGGAGGATATTCATGTACAGCATGATATCTTACTGGTTGAAGTTTTACAGACATGAGTGTGGGTTGACTCAGCAACAGGTTGCCGATAGACTGAAGATTGAGAGATCGACGTATACTTATTATGAAACGGGAAAAACTAAACCTGACATTAACACTCTTATCAAGATAGCAAAGGTTTACGGTATAAACTACCAGAAGTTGCTTGAGGGTGTCGAAGAAGAATTAGAGGCAGCGGTTGCGGAGATTCATTCCGGACCCGAAGACGACGAAACATATAAGTATAGAACACACGCTACAACAAAATATGAGGTTGAGCTTCTGTTTGTTGTTCGTAATCTTAATCCGAAGCAGAGAAAAGAAGTTATGAATCTGGCTAAGGATCTTGTAAGAAAGTCCGAAAAGGAAGCATAATTAAATTTATATACATATACGACGACCTGTTATCCGATGTTATTTTTAAATTATCGGCAAACATATTTAGGCATCGGATAAATTAAAATTGACGGGCAAAATCTGTTTATGTCCGTCAATTTTTTTATTGTTATGTACGGTTCGGGGCGTGAATATACGGAATATCTTCCGTTATTGTCTGATAAGATCCGCCCCGTTCGGTCAGCTTAGCGGTTGGAACCGGAACTTTCACCGCTGCTCACGGTATTTCCCATATCTCCGACAGCATTTCCTGCACCTTCACCTATATCGCCTGCTGCCTGACCTACACCGTCGCCAATATCTTCAATGGCACTGCCTGCACCGTCACCGATGTCCTCAACGGCACTGCCGACACCGTCACCGATATCCTCAACGGCACTTCCGACATCTTTTCCGATATCATCTACGGCATCTCCCGCTTTGGACATAAGACTTCCCCTGCTGCTTTCTGCGGGCGTATCATCATCACCGATGATACCGTTCTTGTCCGTGACCGAACCGTTGTTTTTATTAACATCGGCTGCCCCCTGCGAAACAGTCGATTCGGTATTGTTTTTTGAGGCTTCAGGCTGCTCGTTTGTATTGCTTTTGCAGGCTGCAAAGCTCATGCAGATCAATACAGATGCAAACAATGAAACAAATAATCTTTTCATGAAGGATTCTCCTTTAATGTAATTTACAAAAGTATTATATCCTTTTTTTCGCATGATATTCAAAATCGGATAATTCTAAAATATATATTTAATTATGGATAATTTAGAAAAATTTTGCAAAAATCTTGCTATTTGGGGTAAAATTATGTAAAATATAATTAAATTCGGATTGGAGGTTGTGTTATGTTGAAAACTGTCATTACAATAGCAAGAGGATACGGAAGCGGCGGGAGAACTATCGGAAGACTGATTGCCGATAAGATGAATATTTCATTTTATGACCGTAATATTCTGTATCTTGCCTCGGATAAAAGCGGAGTCGATCTGGAATACTTTTTAAAGCATGATGAAGCTCCCGCTAAACAAAGTTTCTTTGAAAAACTCAGTAATATATCAATGAAAAACATACCGCCCGAAAGCGGACGTTTTAAATCTCATACGGACGTTTTCAAATACCAAAGTGATATAATAAGGGAAATTGCCGAAAAAAACGATTGTGTCATTATAGGAAGATGTGCAAACCATACACTTAAAGAAAGCGGTTTCAGACCGCTTAGAGTGTTTATATGGGCACCACACAACAAATGCGTTGAAACGGTTATGAAAAAATTTTCCGTTACGGAAGCAGAAGCCGACAAAACAATAAGGGATATTGATAAACACCGTTCCGAATATTATAAGTATTATACGGGAAACGACTGGAAAGACTTGAAGAATTTTGATTTATGCGTAAATACTGCCGAATATGATTACGAAACAGCCGCAAACCTTATATGCCGTGTTGCGTCCGTTTTCTGAAATAATCTGTTTACAGAGTTTGATACACGCTGATGAATAATCGGAAAATGTGCCTTTGCGGTACATGACAGTGTAAGTCTGCCCGTTTGTATCTAAACTGCAAAGGACGTGGGGTATAACGTGTGTTGAGAGTTGAAGATGAAATTTTGCGTCTTAGCTGTTTATCAGATGTGAATACCTCTTCTTTAAAAAAATTAAATATTGACAACAGTAAAAAGGTGTGGTATATTAGGAGAGAATTAAATACTTCCGAAATACGGTGCGAAGGGCTTTCGCCTTGTAGGTAATTGGGAATTCGGTGTAAATCCGGGACAACCGTCATTACTGTGATTGGCTTTGTGCCATAAGTCAGAATACTTCCGTATTCGGGGTTATGCTATCTTGGACGACGAAGAAGTGCAGCCGATTTTTATACAGCTGTGACATTCGTGCTTCTGTTTGGCATGACTCCGATTTGCTGTGTGGAGGTCTGTTGTGCTTTCTTTGTATCCTTGCAGAGAAGGCTTTTTTGTTACGGTGATGTTATGGAAAATCAGGACAAAAGATTAGTTGCTTTAAATATCCTCCGCCAAAAATATGATAAGTTGGGCAGACTGCCGAAACGAACGGATTTTGACGGAGAAACGGTGTGCTTTATCAAACAAAAGCTCGGCCCGTGGCCGAGAGCACTTGAGGCGGCAGGACTTAAAAAACCGCCGGAAGTTTCAGCTGCGGAAAAGAGTAAAATTAAAAGAAAAAGAAGCCGCAAAAACAGAAAGCTGTATAAGAGATCTTTATCCGAAAATTCAGATTTGACCGTCGAAAGAGCCTCCGACAACAAAAATATGGGGGAATAACAATGAAAACAAAAGTTAAAATTCTATCGTGTACAACGGCAGCCGCACTTATATTCTCGGTTCTGCCGTTTGCTGCATCGGCAGAGGGTGAAAATGCCAAGGTAAGATTGGTCGTTGAAAATAATACCTATAAAGTGTCTGACGGCGCCGAATGGGAGGGTACGCTTGTCGATGAATGGGTAGAGCTTAAAGCTGACTCAACGGCAGAGAATATTATTTCGGAAGTTATGAAGCGTAAAGGATATGATGACCCGATAGAAAGCGGGGCATACGGAAGCTATATTTCCGGCGTGAACGGACTTTTTTCGGGTGACGGTTCGCAGCTTGAAGAAAGTGCTTACCCCGGTTGGCTGGTCGGATATAATGATTGGTACGGAAACAACGGATTGTCAAGCATTGAGCTTTCTGACGGTGATGAATTGTTTGTTTCGTATTCGCTTAACATGGGTGTTGATATCGGAAGTGATTATAATAACACGAATACCGGTCTTAAATCGCTTACGGTCGAAAATGCGGAACTTTCCGTACCTTTCTCTTCTGATGTAACGGATTATTCCCTGACACTCGATGACGGAAAAGACAGTATTAAAATAATCCCGACTGCGGAAAATAAATATTACAGATACAGAATATATAAAAACGATTATACACCCGAAAATGATAATGATTATAAGCGAACACAATATATCCCGGTTTCTGACGGTGATGTCGTTTATATAGGCGTGGGAAATGCAGATTGGCAGTATGTCGGGGATAACGTACATGAAACAGTATATGAACTTAAAATAAACTCCTCCGATGAACAGTCAAAAAATGACGAGAGTATATCGGAAGAACCGTCCGAGGAACAAAAAAATCCGACAGATACAGATAACATAATCAATGAAACGATACAGGCGGTAAAATCCGACGGACAAATTTCGGAAGTGGGGAACGAATGGAGAATATTTGCACTTGCCCGTTTCGGCAGCATTGACGATTCGGTAAAAGCCGATTATGTTCAAAATTTGAGTGAATATCTTGCCGTTTCCGAGCCGGGTAAAGCAACGGATACGGCTAAATATATAATAGTTCTCACTTCACTCGGCTATGATATGACGGATTTTAACGGTGTGAATTATATATCTTATCTTTCCGATTACGATTTCTGCATAAGACAGGGTTTAAACGGGGCAGTATATTCGCTGATTGCACTTGATACAAAAGGATATGAAATTCCTGCATCAAAAGACGGAGCAGAGCAGAATACAAGAGAAAAGCTGATTGATTTTATTCTCTCCGGTCAGCTTGAGGACGGCGGTTGGGCATTTTTCGGAAACAGTTACGAGCCTGACATGACAGGAATAGTTTTGCAGTCGCTTGCGCCGTATTACGATAGTAATGAAAATGTTAAAACGGCAGTTGACAAAGCCGTTACGCTGCTTTCGGAAAATCAGAATGAGGACGGTACATATACGTCCTACGGTGCGCCGGGCTGCGAAAACAGCGCACAAATAGTATGCGCATTATGTTCGCTCGGAATTGATCCCGCATCAGATGATCGTTTTGTTAAAAACGGCGGCAGCGCACTTGACGGACTCTGTTCATTTTATGCAGACGGAGAAGGTGCTTTTTCGCATACGCTTGGGGGAACGGTAAACGGTATGTCCACCGATCAGGCATTTTATGCATTATGTGCTTACAGTCGCTTAGTAAAAAATCAGACAAGACTGTATGATATGACAGACACAAATAATAATGAAAACTCTAATGCTTCCGAGATATCCGAAGATAGTGAAGTTTCCCTAAACAGTGAGATTTCCGACAGTTTAATAACAGATGAGCAGTCAATTGATGACAATGACAACATTGCGGATAATAAGCATAATCAGTCACAAGTAAGCAATACCGAAAACAGCAGTACGCCGATAGTGGAAACCGGCGACAGCGGAGTAATTTACTTTGTTTTAACATTACTGATAATATCCGCATTTACGGTAATATTTGCATATAGGAAACATAAGTCTGACTGATAATAATAAAAAAACGGCAGGCATCCGAGGGGTGCCTGCTTTTTGCAGTATTTATGAGCGTGACGGAAAATATCAGGCAAACGGGGGAGTGGCATAGTAATGAAGGATTTTTTAAACAAGTATAAAAAAAGTCTTGCATTTATTTTAACGGCGGCGGCAGTACTTACGGCAGCTTTTTTTATAGGAGGTCACGGCAATAATGTCGTTAATATTTCAACTGCCTCCATGGACAATACTTCAAAGGTATCGGAATTATCATATCAAAAAAATCACATATTAGACACTTCCAAGGAAAATGACGAAAGCAGTACCGTTTATGTCGAAAAAAGTGTCGTAAAAGAAACTGCAGCGGATAACGGTTCAAAAAACAGTTCGGACTCTGAAAGCTGCCCATCGGAACAAAGCAGTAAAGAACAATCTTCAAAAATAATCTCTACTCCGATCAACAATACCGAAAATGTAGGCGAAAACGGAGAAGTACAAGAAAATACTTCCGATGATACCGAAATAAACCGTGATAGTGAGGACGTAAACGGTTTTGAGCCGGAAATGCACGAAAAACCTCAAACGCAAACCGAATTTCAAACTAATCCTAAAAATGGCAATTCGGAGGAAAAGGAAAGTTCGGTATCCGAAAACACATCAACCGCACATTCGGAAGTTGAAAGCTCCATAACGGAAAATATTGATAACAAAAATTGCTGTACATTCAGTATAATCTGTACGACGGCAATAAACAGCAGTGAGCTTGATGACAAAAAACGCAAGCTGCTGCCGTCCGACGGCTGTATTACTAATAAGTCAAAGGTGTATTTTGACAATGGTGAATCGGTTTTTGATGTATTGAAAAGAATCTGTACGGACAATAATATCCATTTTGAGTTTTCAATCACACCCGTTACTAATTCGGCATATATCGAGGGAATAAATAATCTTTATGAATTTGACTGCGGAAGTCTTTCGGGTTGGACATACAGCGTAAACGATACTTTCCCGAATGTAGGCTGTTCGGAATATATTTTATCGGACGGGGATAAGGTTGAAATTCTCTACACCTGCGATTTGGGGGCAGACGTGGGAAATTATTATCGGGGGCAATAAAATGGATACAGGATTTATGAAATATCACCCGCTGACACAACTTATATTCTTTTTATCCGTATTATCCTCAACAATGCTTATAATGAACCCCGTATTTCTTATAATTTCTCTGGCTGCATCGTGCGCAAGTGTTTTGTATTACGGAGGAATACATACATTTATCAGGAATTTAGGCATAACCGTCATTATTTCAATAACTGTAATTATAATAAATTCCCTTGTCAGTCACGGCGGAATTACCGTTATAACATACCTCCCCGACGGAAATCCGCTTACACTTGAGTCGGTTATTTTCGGATTTGCCGCCGCAATTCTTATGTCCGCTGTTTTTAATTGGTTCTATTCCGTAAACAGGGTAATGACATCGGACAGGATAATATATTTATTCGGACGTTTTTCCCCAAAAACAGCACTCCTTATATCTATGACACTTAACTTTATTTCACGGTTTAAAATACAGTTAAATTCGGTCAGATCGGCTCAATATACTATGGGAAAGGATATAAAAAACGGTACGCCGATAACAAGAATAAAAAACGGGATAAGAATTTTTTCCGCTATGATACAGTGGTCTCTTGAAAATTCGGTTGATACTGCCGACTCGATGAGAAGTCGAGGCTACGGACTGAAAAAACGCACCTGTTTCACATTGTTCCGTATAGTACCGAAAGATATAATTATGAGCGCGGCAACACTTATTTCCGATATTTATATTACGGCTTCATTCATGGCGGGAAGTCTTGATTATTCATATTATCCCTGTTTTGAAATACCTGCGGCAAACTTTTTTACGATATCCGCATATGCCGTATTCGGTACAATCTGCCTGCTGCCGCTTATTATTGATATTACGGAGGACGGAAAATGGAAATATATTCGATCGAAAATTTGAATTTTACATATCCCCAACAAAAAGAAAATGCCCTCAAAAACATTTCATTTACCGTTTCCGAGGGTGAGATAATAACCGTATGCGGACTTTCGGGAAGCGGAAAAAGCACACTCCTGCGCTGCCTCAAAACAGCTCTTGCACCTTATGGTAAAAGTGAGGGAAATATTAAATACAAGGGAGAACCGCTTGATAAAGTTCCCGAAGTTTTACAGGCAAAGGAAATAGGTTTTGTTATGCAGTCTCCGGAAAATCAGGGGATAACCGAAAGCGTATGGAGTGAGCTTTCTTTCGGGCTTGAAAGCATGGGACTTAAAAATTCGGAGATAAGGAGGAGAACAGCGGAAACCGCTTCATTTTTCGGAATAAATGATTGGTACCGCCTAAAGGTAAGTGAGCTTTCGGGAGGACAAAAACAAATACTTAACCTTGCCTCGGTCATGATAATGCACCCCTCCGTATTGATACTTGACGAACCCGTATCACAACTCGATCCGATAGGTGCTGAAGAATTTATGGAGCTTGTGGTGAAAATAAACAGGGAATTTGGCACAACCATAATAATAAGTGAGCATAATCTTGAAAATGTATATGGCATAAGCGACAGAATAATAGTAATGTCCGAAGGGAAAATAATTTCCGATGCGACTCCCGAAAAAACTGCAGATATTCTCTATAATAACAAAAATGAAATGTTTGACGCACTCCCCGTGGGAACGCAGATATATTCCGCAGCGGAAAAAAACTCAAAAAATCCTCCGCTTACGCTCGGCAAGAGCAGAGTTTGGCTCAAAGAATATACGGAGGGTAAGAAAATAAATGAAATTACACATAAAAAATCGGAAAGGGATAAAAATGAAATACCCGTAATAGAACTTAAAAAAATATGGTACAGATATGAAAAAAAATCCCCCGACATAATAAGAGGTCTTTCGCTAAAAGCGTATAGAGGAGAAATTTTTTCGATATTCGGCGGAAACGGCAGCGGAAAAACTACATTACTTTCGGTTACGGCAGGTGTACTCAAACCGTATGAGGGTAAAATATTACTAAACGGGACTGACGGTAAAAAGAAAAATGAAAATTTTCCGAAAATCACTCTCCTGCCGCAAAATCCCCGTACACTTTTTACAAGGGACAGCGTGGAGGAAGATTTATACGATATTTCGGATAATTGTGAAACCGATAAGGATTTAGTCGATAAGGCTGTAAAACTCTGCGGTCTTGAAAATTTGAGGCAAAGACACCCGTATGACCTTTCGGGCGGTGAATGTCAAAAAGCTGCGCTTGCAAAGGTTTTGCTTACAAGACCCGATGTACTCCTGCTTGACGAACCCGTAAAGGGACTTGACGTAAAATCAAAAAATGAAATAGGAGAAATTCTAACCGAATTGGCAAAAACGGGAGTATGCATAATAATGGTCTGTCACGATACCGATTTCGGTTGTGAATATTCCGACAGATGCGCACTGTTTTTTGACGGGGAACTGATCGGCACCGATGCCCCGCATATATTTTTTTCCGAAAATACTTTTTATACTACTGCCGCCGTAAAAATGTCAAGGGATATAATTTATAATGCGGTCACAAAAAACGATATATTGTTTTCCCTCGGATTACCCCGTAACAGTAACGAACACGACAGCAGGAAAAATGACATAAACGACCTTTACCGCACCAAGAAAAATTCCGACAAAAAAACGATAAAAAAGCATAAGAAAATGTCACCTCTTGATATATCCGTATTTTTTGCGGTAATACTGTTTATTATTTCCGTATTTGCCGTATTAAATCCTTTCAGGCAGGATATCCTCTCCGACAGCTTTGCCGTAAGTTGTGCGGTCATGATAATAACCTCAATTTTTATAACGGCTGCGGCAGTGTTAAAAAACAGTAAAAAGAATAATATAGAAATCAGACGAATAAGGCATAAAAATAAAGGCGTGATTTTGCCGCTGATATTGATGTTTGCTGCCGTACCTCTTACCGTTTTTGCGGGTATGTATTTTTTTGATGACTCAAAATACCTTTTTATATCGCTACTTATAGTGGTCGAATGTATTGTTATGTTTTTCGGTGTATTTGAAAAAAGACATATCAAAACAAGCGAACAGGTCATTATATCCGTCATGTGTGCTTTAGCGGTATTGTCAAGGGCGGTATTTTATATGCTTCCGCAGTTTAAACCTATGATGGCAGTAGTAATAATAGCAGGCACGTCGTTTGGGGCAGAGGCGGGTTTTTTGACCGGCGCAGTATCTGCATTTATCTCAAATATTATTTTCGGTCAGGGGCCGTGGACACCATGGCAGATGTTTTCAACGGGTACGGCAGGTTTTTTGGCAGGATTATTATTCGGACGAAATATCATACCGTGCAACAGACTCTCAATATCAATGTACGGATTCCTTGCGGCAATATTCATATACGGGGGAATAATGAATCCCGCATCTTTGCTTATTTCACATATTGAGCCGACAGCGGAAAATTTTGCGGCATTTTATATCAGCGGATTTCCCTTTGATATTATACACGCAGTTTCAGTCGGAATATTTTTATACATAGCCGCAGTACCGTTTCTTAAAAAGCTCGAAAGAGTAAAGTTAAAATACGGAATGATATCAATGGGGGATTAAAGCAAAATCAATCGGAGTGTGTACGTTACTATACATTTGATTTTCCTCTTGAAAGTAATGATATTAAATGATAAAATAGTTTCGGGGTGAGATGTATGAGAAAGGAGTATCTTCAGGAAGCTCCCGATATAATAAGGGAGTTTTTGCTGTATGTACAGAACATACAAGGAAAGGGAGAAAAAACCGTTGATGAATATTACAGAGATCTGCGCACTTTCTTCAGATATATGCTGTATATTAAAAACAGACTCCCTAAGGATTGTGAAATTGATGAGGCTGATATATCCGAAATTGACCTTGATTTTGTAAAATCAGTAAATTTTAATGATGTTCTTTTGTTTTTCGATTACTGTATGCGTGACAGAAAAAACAAGGCTGCCGCACGTTCAAGAAAAATAACGGCTCTTAGGAGATATTTTAAGTATCTGAAGGAAAAACAGCATAAAATAGAAAATGACCCGACGGAGGGGCTGGATTTCCCTAAGAAACCGAAATCACAACCGAAATATCTGACACTTGAACAAAGCATTGATCTTCTTAAAGCCGTGGACGGAGAATTTGAAGTAAGGGACAGATGTATTCTGCTGCTGCTCCTTAATTGCGGCTTGAGAGTATCGGAGGTTGCGGGAATAAATACAGGGGATATAAAGGACGATAAATTGACCGTTACCGGAAAGGGCAATAAGCAGAGAACCGTATATCTTAATGAAGCCTGCATAGCTGCAATAGAAGATTATATGTATGTCAGACCTGCCGAGGGTGTGACCGACAAAAAGGCTTTTTTTATAAGCAGGCAAAATAATCGTATCAGCACAAGAGCCATACAGAAAATGGTATATAAATATTTGACAAAAATCGGACTGGGAGATCAGGGCTACTCCGTCCATAAGCTAAGACATACGGCGGCAACACTTATGTATCAGCACGGCAACGTTGATATAAGAGTACTGAAAGATATACTCGGACATGAAAATTTGGGGACAACCGAAATATATACACACCTTTCCAATGAGCAGACAAAGGCTGCAATAGACTCAAATCCCCTTGCAAAGATAATTATAAAAAAATGATTGCATACTTAATATAAAAGGAGCGGTAAATCATGATATTTTTGGAATATCCTAAATGCAGTACCTGTAAAAAGGCTAAAAAATGGCTTGACGAAAACGGTATCAAATACGATGAGCGTCATATAAAAGACAATAATCCGACATTTGACGAACTGTTTGAATGGACGGAAAACAGCGGAATACCCGTAAGGAAGTTATTCAATACAAGCGGAGTATTGTATCGGGAAATGCAGCTCAAGGATAAACTTCCGACAATGACAGACGAGGAAATGCTTAAAATTCTTTCGACCGACGGAATGCTTGTAAAAAGACCCCTTATTATAGACAAGAAAATTATACTTGTCGGTTTCAAAGAAAACGAATGGGAAAACAAACTTTTGAATAAATAATAACGGAGAACGGAAATGAAAGATTATTTACCTGTATGCCGTGAGGATATGGAAAAACGAGGGTGGGATCACGTTGATTTTGCGTATATCATAGGAGATGCATATGTTGACCACCCTTCTTTCGGCCCTGCAATAATAAGCCGTATTCTTGAAAGTGAGGGTTACAAAGTAGGAATAATATCCCAGCCCGACTGGAAAGACGAAAACAGTATAAATGTATTCGGTGAACCGAGATTGGGGTTTCTTGTAAGTGCGGGAAATATGGATTCTATGGTTAATCACTATTCCGTGTCAAAAAAACGCCGCTCAAGGGATCATTTTACTCCCGGAGGAAAAATGGGGAAAAGACCGGACTATGCAACCGTCGTTTACGGAAATCTTATACGCAGAACCTATAAAAATAAACCCGTTATTATAGGCGGAATAGAGGCAAGTTTAAGACGTCTTGCACATTATGACTATTGGGACGACTGTATCAAACGATCTGTTTTACTTGATTCACAAGCCGATATACTGTCGTACGGAATGGGTGAGAGGTCAATAGTGGAAATAGCGGACTCTCTAAACAGCGGTATTCCGGTTGATGAGATTACATTTGTAAGAGGTACTGTTTTTAAGACAAAAAAACTTGATGATCTTTACGATTATATAAAACTGCCGAATTATGATGAGCTTATTAAGGATAAACTGAATTATGCAAAAAGTTTTGGGATACAATATAGAAATACAGATGCGTTTTCCGGTAAATGTCTTGTCGAACCCTATGGCGGAGGTATATATGTTGTTCAAAATCCTATGTCATATCCGCTGACAACGGAGGAAATGGACAGGGTATATGCACTTCCGTATATGCGTAATTATCACCCGTCTTATGAGGCTCTCGGCGGCGTTGATGCAATAAAGGAGGTCAAATTCAGTCTTATCAGCAACAGAGGTTGTTTCGGAGGCTGTAATTTTTGCGCACTTACGTTTCATCAGGGCAGAATAATTCAGTCACGCAGCCACGAATCTATCATAAAAGAAGCGGAAATCATAATAAATGACCCTGAATTTAAGGGATATATCCACGACGTCGGAGGCCCGACAGCTAATTTCAGAAAACCCGCCTGCGATAAACAGCTTACAAAAGGAGTATGCCCGGATCGTCAGTGTCTTTTTCCGAAACCCTGCCCGAATTTACGGGCGGATCACTCCGATTATCTTGAGCTTTTGCGGAAACTGAGAAAACTGCCGGGTGTTAAAAAGGTATTTATCCGTTCCGGAATACGATTTGATTATATAATGGCTGATCCTGACGAAACATTTTTCAGGGAAATGTGTGAGCATCATATAAGCGGGCAGTTGAAAGTTGCACCGGAACATATTTCCGATGCCGTTCTGAAAACACTCGGAAAACCCGAAAACAGTGTGTACAGGGCATTTTGCAAAAAGTATGCCGAAATAAATAAAAAACTCGGAAAACCCCAGTATCTTGTGCCTTATTTGATGTCCTCACACCCCGGCTCAACACTTAAAGAAGCAATAGAACTTGCGGAATATTTGAGAGATAATAACCTTAATCCGGAACAGGTTCAGGATTTTTATCCCACACCCTCCACAATATCTACCTGTATGTATTATACGGGTGTGGATCCTCGTACCATGAAACCCGTATATGTTGAAAAAAATCCGCATGGAAAGGCTATGCAAAGAGCCCTCATACAGTATAAAAATCCGAAAAATTACGAGCTTGTCCGTGAGGCTCTCGTCAAGGCACATAGAACAGATCTGATAGGTTTTGACAAAAAGTGTCTTATAAGACCTAAAAATACGAAGGATAACCCGAATAAAGGAAAAAGTATAAATGCGGCACATCAGCGAAAACAAACCGACCTTGAAAAAAAATACGGAATTTCATTTGAAAAATATGACAGTATTCAAAAAGCCGAGTCGCACCGCAGTAAAAAAAGCGGAAAGAACGGGCATAAAAACTGATTTTGTATAATTCATTTCTTAATTATTATCAATTTGTAAATTTGGTTGTTAAAGATCAAAATTTGTTGATTTTTGTCGTTAGATATGATAGTATATTGTCAGTACGATATATCGTTCTATAATATACGGAGGTGCATTGGTATGCTCGGATTTTGGATAGCTGTAATTGTATCTGCCTGTATATTTGAGGTAGCGACACAACTCCAGCTTACCTCAATATGGGCTGCATTCGGCGGAGTTGCTTCACTTGTGTGTGAAGTGTGCGGTGCTGATATCACAACGCAGATAATAGTATTCTTTGCCGTTACGTTCGCAGCACTTATCCTCACAAGACCGCTTGTGCGAAAGTTTACGAAAAATCTTCCCGAAACAAGGCTCAATGCCGATATGAATATCGGGAGGACGGGTAAGGTCACTAAAATAGTTGACGAGTCGTCAGGCTTATTCAGAGTAAGTGTTGAGGGGGCGGATTGGTCGGCCGTTACGACTGACAGAAAAATTCCGCAAATAGGCTCTTTTGTGCGTGTTGAACGCATAGAGGGAGTAAAACTGGTGGTATCGGCAGTTTGATCTGCGGAGGTAAATGTTTGGATCTAAGGAGGTAATTTTATTATGGATCCCGGATTGATTGCGTTAATTGTTATAGGAATTGTTTTGTTGTTGGTAATAATAAAAAATATAAATATTGTTCCCCAGTCTAATGCCTATATTATTGAGCGTTTCGGTACGTTCTATAAAATATGGGGGAACGGCATACACATGAAAGTACCGGCAATGGATAGGATTGCAAAGAAAATATCCCTCAAGGAACAGGTCGTGGATTTTGAACCGCAGTCTGTTATTACAAGGGATAACGTATCAATGAAAATAGATACGGTAGTGTATTATCAGGTTACTGATCCGAGGCTTTATACCTATGGCGTTGAAAATCCGATAATGGCTATTGAAACGCTTTGTGCAACAACGCTGCGTAATATAATAGGTGAGCTTGAGCTTGACCATACGCTTACTTCAAGAGATGATATCAACTCAAGGATACGCCAAATACTTGATGAGGCTACCGACCCTTGGGGCATAAAAGTAAAACGTGTAGAGCTTAAAAATATACTTCCGCCGCATGAAATTCAAGTTGCCATGGAAAAGCAGATGAAAGCCGAGCGTGAACGCCGTGCAAGAATACTTGATGCAGAGGGCGAAAAAACAAGCCAGATACTCGTTGCAGAAGGTCATAAGGAAGCTGCTATACTTCGTGCCGATGCTATAAGAGAAACAAAGATACGTGAGGCGCAGGGTGAAGCCGAGGCTATTCTTGCGGTACAGAAAGCGTATGCGGACAGCCTTAGAATGTTGAATGATGCTGCTCCGACAGACAGGGTAATTGCACTGAAAAGTCTTGAAGCATTTGCAAAAGTCGCTGACGGAAGAGCAACTAAGATTATTGTTCCGTCCGAGATACAGTCAATGGCAAGTCTTGCGACATCACTTAAAGAAATTGTTGTTGAGGGCGATATAGATAAGTCGGTCAAACCCGAATATAAGCCTAATATTATGAATGATGAGCAGGTAGATGCCCCGAAGCCCGTAACACCCGAACAGGCAAAGGAAGAGCTGCGTGAAAAAGCAAGGGCAGCACTTGCTAAAAATGCACCGAGAGCTTGACAGAAAGTTTGAGGTCATTGTTACCGACCCGAAAAACTCCCGTGTCAGCTGATACAGCGTATCCCCTCAATCCTCCAGCGTAATATAGAAAAGCGAAACTCCCGTGGCAAAAAACCATGGGAGTTATTCTAATGC
>CANQBP010000029.1 GCA_947589415.1 uncultured Clostridia bacterium | reverse complement strand
CTTATCCAGACCTGCTTGGAGTTATTTTACCATTTTCAAATTATTATTTGAAGTCGCTGGAGAATTGAGGGGATACCCATTTGCACCCGTTTTCGTCTATATACAGTATTGAGTCAATAAAATCGCAGTTACTAATTTTTACGTTTCCTCTCTGAACCGGAAAGTATTTTTCGATTTTTTGAAATTGTTTTTTAGTAATTTTAATGTATTTTATAATACGTTTTTGTATTTAGTGTCAACAGGCTTTAGTTTTACCATAAAATCATTACGGAGTTGTCGCAAATGGGTAGAAAAGATTGCGGCAGCATCTTTTTGTTTTGTTTATTATTCGGGTTAATATAGTGGATTTGTAAGTACAAACGCTTTAGTAATCCGAAACATCAAATTCCAGATTTTTATAGTAGAGTTTTCTATCTGCGTCCGTTATTTTTCTAATAATTTTACATGGTTTTCTTACGGCAACTACATTGCTCGGGATATTTTTCGTGACAACACTACCCGCCCCGATAACAGTATTATCACCTATTGTAACACCCGGCAGAATAACAGCATTGCCACCTATCCATACATTGTTTCCTATCGTAATAGGAATACCATATTCGTATCCGGAATTTCTGCTGTCAGGATGCACGGGATGACCTGCCGTATAAATCGACACATTCGGTGCAATCAGAACATTGTTGCCAAATGTAACTTTACCGACATCAAGAATTGTCAAACCATAGTTGGCATAAAAATTTTCGCCTACCTCAATATTCCATCCGTAATCACAATGAAATGGCGGCTCTATCCATATGTTATTCCCTGTTTTACCGAATAATTTTTTCAGAATTTCCGGTATTTTTCCCTGTTCATTCGGTTTAAGAAGATTAAACTCATAGATAATTGCTTTACAAGCATTCCTTTCCGTGTCGAGGCCATCTAACCACGATTTATACGGCAGACCATTTAACATTCTCTCTTTATGGTTCATTTTTTCCCTCCACAAATTCAGATTTATCAACAGGCATAACACCTCATAATATATTATCATACCACAATTTTCTCCAGTAGAGCAATCCCATAAAAAAACTTGTGTAAAAACGTGGCTGCCGCAATCTTTTTACTCATTTGCAACAGCCGCTATCTCGGATATAAAATAATAATTACGGAATCAACTTTATCAATATTGAAGAATATCCTTGTAATGTAATTATCAATTTATTGTCTTCCAATTTACAAATTATTTTATTTTCATTTGTGTTTCCTCCAAAGCATTTCCAATCAGAGTACAGAAGAACTTCTGCTTTATCCGCATATTTAACATCAAGAGAATAATCCTCAAGTATACTGTCGCCGAAATTAAAAATCGTCATTAAGGTTTCATTTTCAGATTTTCTCTCTATTGCATATACAGATCTGCTTTCCTGATGACAGTCTGCCCATTCAAAGCCATCTTCATCGTAATCGTATTCATACAGTGCCGGATGAGAAAGGTAAATTTCATTTAATTTACAAATATATTCGTAAAACAACCTATGTTTTAAATTATTACACAAATTCCAGTCCTGTTCACGCTTTTCATCCCACTCACGCAACTGCGCAATTTCGTTTCCCATAAAATTCAGTTTTTTGCCCGGATGTACTGTCATATACATATATAAAGCTTTTGCCTGTTTTAATTTACCGTCATAACTTCCGTATATTTTATTTAATATTGTACCCTTTCCGTGTACTACCTCATCATGAGAAAACGGCAAAAGATAATTTTCATCTTTAAAATACAGCATTGAAAATGTTATCTTATGATAATTCTCTCGTCTTTTGTAGGGCGGAAGTGCAAAATAAGACAGAGTATCATGCATCCAGCCGAGATCCCATTTGTAGTCAAATCCCAGACCGCCTTTATCTATATCTGTCGTTACCTTAGCAAATGATGTACTGTCTTCTGCTATAAGAATACATCCGGGGTTAAGCTTCTTAAGATTTTTATTCATGTTTTTGACAAATTCAAGAGCATTTGAATTTACTCCTCTTTTTTCATCTCCCTGCCAGTATATCATTCTACTGACAGCGTCCATTCTCAATCCATCAAAATGAAATTCTTTAAGCCAATAATTTGCCGATGACTGCAAAAAGCTGCATACCTCGCCTCGTGAATGAATAAAGTTACAGCTCCCCCATTCACTCATTCCAACATCCGTATGAGGATATTCATAAAGAGCAGTACCGTCATATTTTGCAAGAGCATATTCATCTACCGCAAAATGAACGGGTACAAAATCAAGTATTGCTCCTATATTATTTTGATGAAGCATATCAATAAGCTTCATAAGCTGCTGCGGTGATCCGTATCTGCTTGTCGGTGAAAAATATCCGGTAATCTGATATCCCCAACTTTCATCGCAAGGGTGCTCACATAACGGCAGAAACTCTACATAATTATATCCGCTTTGTTTCAAATATGGTATAAGCATATTTCCGAGTTCTTCATAATTATAAAAATCATTTGTTTTCGGATTAGGTTTTCTGAACGATCCTGCATGTATTTCATAAATATTTAGTGGCTTATCCTTCATATCAGTTCTCTTTTTCATCCACTCATCATCTGAAAAAATATAGTCTTTTAAATTATGTACTATTGATTTGTGTTTCGGACGAAACTCCATAAGATATCCGTAAGGGTCGCAATGGTCTATATACTTTCCATTTCCTGACCATATACGGTATTCGTATGCTGTACCGCAGGGAATATCAGGAATTAGCACCTCATAGAAATTTCCGTCAAAGACCTGATTCATTTGAACAATCTTATCCGGAAAAACAAGTTCAACCCTTGACGCCTGAGGTGCAAATGTACGAAAAACAGTACCTTTCCGGTCCAAATGTGCCCCTAACCATTCATATGCATCGAAAATTTTTCCCGTGTAAAACCCGTAAAAATCCATACAAATTCCTCCTTATAATTATTTGACATCAGTAAATTATTGGTCTATAATAAATATAATCTTATTTCTTTTAAAAAGCAATTTGCAATTATTAAATACAGTCAAATAATGTACAAATTTATAAAATTGACAAGGAGTAATATTTATATGGACAAAAGAATTACTAAAACAAAGAGAAGCATACATAATGCATTTTTAGCACTTCGCTCAAAAAAGCCTTTGGAAAAAATTACGGTAACAGAGCTTTCCGAATATGCAGAAATAAGTAAGGCAACATTTTACCTACACTATAAAGATATTTACGATCTTTCCGATAAACTTCAAAAGGAAGTTATTCATGATGTTTTTGTTTCACTTAGCAACCCGGCAACAGCATTGACACAACCCCAAAAATTCTTAGAAGAGCTTTTAGTAAGCTTTTATGCCCATAAGGATATAACGGATATATTATTTTCACAGGAACAGATGTCTTTATTGCCTATAAGTATCGAAAATGAAATAAAAGAATATCTTTTCAAAATCATACCCGATTTAAAACAGGACGCAACTGCAAATATAAGGCTGACATATCATATTATGGGCGGATTTTATGCATACTTTATGAATTATAAACAATTTGGAAGTGAGTGTATTATTGATATAATAAACGATATCATTTCAAAATCAAATCCTTTTACCTTAAAATAAATAAATTCTACCGACTGTAATCTGACTATGTTATTTTATCAGCTTCAAGTAAAATTATAAATCATTTGTTAAAGTTTAAATACAAGGGTATAAATTCTATATTACAGATAATAAAATATTATAAAAGTGGTTCTTTTTTAGAAATTATCAAGATATTCCGCCCAGCTAATTCTTTATACCCCTTATAATCGTCATGGCTGCGTAAAGATTTATCCCAACTGAACATTGTCGCATTTTACGATCTCCTGTATAATGCTTCAAGATTTGTAAAATCAGGTTTCGGTTATGCAATTGCCCTCGATAAACTGATAAACACGTCAGGCAGCAGCGGTCTTTGTTTCAGACCGCTGTCCCCGATTTTAGAGGCAGGTTTATGTATTGTTTGGAAACGCTATCAGGTTTTTTCCAAAGCTGCGGAGAAATTTCTAAGGGAAATTCAAGTCAAATTTTCGACGGAACTTTAATAGTGTATTCTATTTGTTATCCTACACTAATGCAGTCGATACCTGCACAAAGGAGATATTTTGACCGCATTAACATAACACTTGCTTTTATCTGTTCGGTAGTCACTTATGACTTTTCTCTGACTTTCGTTAACTTACAGCAAACCCGAATACCTGTAATTATTATGCACCTTTTCAAATAAAGTCAAGATTAAAACAGTATTTGAGACAGAAATAAATTGCATGATTGACATTAAAAATAAAATGAAATCAAATGGGTTAATCAATTGATAACAGCTTGAGATTTTTTATGACACCTTTGAAAAAATACGAAAACTATCTTGATTTCATTCACGGTATAAAGTACAATGTAAATAGAAATTTATCGTCAATCGGCTAAAACCATGGAGTGTTTGCTTATTTATCACAAAGCAAAAAGTATATTAAACACAAAAAAATTGCTTTTCAAAAAACGCACCCATAAACCGTGAGATAAAAAACACTTGCCAATATGAGCCGATGGCTTGACCGCACAATAGCTGTTAAGTCATGTATGCGGATATAATTGAGTTTGACGATAAAGCACAATATATTTGATATCGGGGAGAGTTTTCTATGTCCTCTGCATTGTTAAACAAAAAAATTAAATACTGGGAACACCAACTTCTGGATCTCGGAAAGCGTAACAGAATGATTAGTTACAGAGAAACAAAGAGGTCAACTTTGAAATTGATTGAGCCGACGTTTGAAGATTTGTTTCAAAGGTTGGCAATCAATGAAGAAACTCTTACTTTTCAACGCTCCGTAGACCGAGAAACCGATATTCGTGTTTTCTCGATTTTATCACTTCTCGAAAATCTTTCTTCCCCATTACCTGTTACCATTGGCGACATTAAGACTGAAGAAAGTATTTTGGAACGCCAAAAAGCATTAAAGAATATTCGTTCAAAAGCACGCCTTTCTATGGAGGAACAAGGCACTAATATCCTATACCTTTCTTTCGGATTTATTGAATGGAAAGACGGCAGCGGAGCTTCCGCACAACGGATAAAATCACCGTTAATTCTTGTGCCCGCCGTATTGGAACTTGAATCTTTGAACTCACCGTATGCTCTTTCAAAGCATGAAGATGATATTATTGTTAATCCGACTCTGCAATACTATTTAAAAACGGAATACGGTATTGATCTTCCGAGCTTTGATGCGGACAAAGATACGATAAGCGGGTACTTTGAAAGTATTGAAAAAATTGCAAACCAAAACGGCTGGAAAATTCTGAAAGAAGTAAGCCTCGGATTGCTGTCTTTTTTGAAGATTTCAATGTATAATGATTTAATTCGTAATGAAGAACGAATTATGAACAATCCGGTAATCAAGGCTATGTGCGGTGATCCTAATGAAGTAAATGATATTCTTGAAAATATGCAGGATTTTGATTTAGATTCGATACATACTCAAAACTGTTATCAGGTGATGAGTGCCGACTCAAGCCAACAGGAGGCAATTCTTTATTCAAAAAATAATGTCAGCTTTGTTATGCAGGGGCCTCCCGGTACGGGAAAAAGTCAAACTATCACTAACATAATTTCCGAAGCCTTAGCGGACGGCAAGAAAGTTTTGTTTGTTTCGGAAAAAATGGCTGCTCTGCAAGTTGTGTACCGAAGACTTCAAGATGCACACCTTGCCGACTTTTGCCTGACCTTACACAACTATAAGGCGAACAAGAAAGAGATTTTGGAGCAAATCGGAGCAAATTTGAAGCTGAAGCAGACAAAAGTAAAAGATACTGCAATAAACAGTTTGGAAGAACTGCTTGCTATTCGTCAAGAGTTAAATCAATATGCAGCCGAGTTACATCAGCTCAATCCCGAACTCAATATAAGCTGCTATGAGGTTTACGGTAAATTAGAGGAAGTAAACGATGCACCTACCGTTACCTACTCTCTCACATCTCCGCTTGACGTAACGCAGGCACAATTACAGTCCTACCTTAACAAGCTGAAAGACTATTCCTTAGCACTGCAAAGAATAGATTGTCGTACAGAGAACAATCCTTGGGACGGTCTTAAAACCCGTACAACAGGATATGAATATTCCGAAAAAATGCAGCAAGAGCTTTCTGCCGTACATATTGCAATTGATTCTGTTAAAAATGCTGTCGGAGGTATCAATGAATGTCCCGAATTATTCGCATCGCTTTCATATGACTCGCTGCCGAAGTTAAGCCGAAACATAACAGATATATGTAATTTGCCACACATTCCCGAAGTATGGCTTGACCCCGAAAAGCTCCCCGATATTTACGCACAAGCCGAAGAATTAAAATCAAATTTTGAGAAACTGCTTTCTGTTGAGAATGAAATATCAGGTATCTTTGTTAAAGAAATATACGAATATGATTACAACCTATGGAGGGATAAATTGTCGGCTATTGCAAACAGCCTTGTTGAGATACCCTTCATAAAAAATTTTAATCCTAACTTTTTTATAGAAAACCATGTGTCTTTACATGACAGCTTTTCTGAAATTTGCGGGCAGTTGGCAAGTGCGATCACTTCATTCGATTCAATAAATTGTATTCTTGATACAAACTTTGTTGTCAACACAATCAGCAATAAAAATATAGAGAAACTGATTTCGGCAATTGGCGGAAACCGTATTATTCCTACGCAGTGGTTTAACGAAGATTTAACAACACACAAGGCTTTAATTACCGAAGCAAAAACCAATGCTGCCCGACTGGCGGAAACAAAATCGAAAATTCTTGCAGAATGGGAAGCCGATGTTTTGACATTAGACTATGCACCCATGTTGCTGCGATATAAAACGGAATACACAAACTTTTTCAAAGCTTTCAAATCACAATACAAACAAGATAAAAAACAGCTCATGGCAATGTCAAAAAACATCATCAGGAAACTGTCTGATGATGTTGCAAGCGAACTTCTTATCAGCTTGGAAGATTACCACGAACAAACAGCATGGTTCGAGAATAACTCGGTCAAACTTTCCGCTGTACTCTCAATATATTACCACGGTATAGAATCCGAATGGGATACGGCTCTTGCCGCATTGGAAGAAGCGGAAAAGATAAAAAATCTTCCGACAACTGTTTTATCCGATAAATTAAAAAGTATCGTCGCAAGGGATCACCTTGAAGAAATTACGGCTCTGGGTAATTACCTTAACACATCTGTAACCGCCTTTGAACAAATTCAAGCGGCTGTATCATCTGCGGGGATTGAACTGAACGTATATGATACAGACTTTGACGGCAGAACAGTCATGGATCAGGCATCTGTCTGCCTTGAGCGACTTGAGTACATAGCTGAAGAGTCGGCTTTGCTTTCGCCATATACGGTAAATTCCGATGTTTCTTTCACATCAGTCAGCAGCGCAATTGAAAACTTGAACGAGCATAAGAAACTATCCGAAATACTTTCAAACGAAACTGCCGCTTACAGTAAAAATTTTGATAACCTGTATGCCGAGCGAAACACTGATTGGGATAATATTCTCCTGCTTCTCCAACAGGCAAACAACATTATGCATACGGAAATGTATGGTGTATTAAAACCTATTATCAATTCCGATCAAAACCGCAGGAAAGAACTTCTTAATATTTCCGATCATATTACTAAGATATTCTCCAACACCGATAGCAGTATGGCTTGGCTGTCCGCACAATTCTCTTCGGACAGCTTAAATCAGTCTATGAAGCTGCATGAAATTTCCTCAAAGGTACAAAACTGCCTGACTTCAATCAATATGCTCGGCGGCTGGACAGACTATCAGGAGGCAAAGGATAATTGCTGCTCTAACGGTCTTGATGACTTTATCCGTAAAATCGAGGCCGCAAAACTTCACTCGGATATCGAAAAAATATTCCTAAAAGGATTTTATCATATGTGGCTTGAAGCTGTATGCGATAAATCTGCTTCAATACGACGTTTTAGAAGAAATACCCAAGATGAGCGCATTAAGAAATTTATCGAATTAGATGATCTTCAGCTCTTAATTGCACAAATGCGTATTCGGGAAAAGTTAATTAAAAACCTTCCCTCCAATCATCAATTACTCAAGGCAACAGACGAAGTCGCTATACTGCAAAAGGAATTAAATAAAAAGCGGAACATCATGCCGCTGCGAAAACTGTTTAAGAAAATTCCTAACCTGTTGTTAAAACTCAAGCCGTGTCTGATGATGTCCCCGCTTTCCGTATCCTATTTTTTAGAAACAGAAGCCTACCATTTTGACCTTGTAATTTTTGACGAGGCCTCACAAATTTTCCCCGAAGATGCCATTGGTGCAATTTTCAGAGGCTCACAAGTTGTAATTGCCGGTGACAGTAAGCAGCTGCCGCCAACTAACTTCTTTGCTGCAACGACTAACAATTTTGATTCGGACTATGAAATTACAGAAGATGAAGATTTCGATGAAATCGTTTCCGACTCTATATTGGAAGAGTCTGCCTCGGTACTGCCTAACAGAACATTACTTTGGCATTATCGCAGTAAGCATGAAAACCTTATTGCATTTTCCAACAGAGAAATCTATAACAATAACCTGATCACCTTCCCCAACAGCGTCACTAAAGCTCCGGACACGGGTGTCGAATACATCTATGTCAAGGACGGCTGTTACGAGGGAAAGGGAAAAAACTGCAACATAGCAGAGGCTCGGAAATGTGTAATGCTCGTATTAGAACACATTCAAAAATATCCCGATCGTTCCCTCGGAATTATTGCATTTAGCGAAAAACAGCAGACCACCATTGAAAATGCAATAACGGATTTTAGAGAACGTAATCCGGAATACGAATGGTTTTTCGACGAATCCAAAGAAGAACCGTTCTTTGTAAAAAATCTTGAAAATGTTCAGGGTGACGAAAGAGATACCATAATATTCAGTATCTGCTATGCGAGGGACAAAAACGGAAGAATGTATATGCGATTTGGTCCTTTGGGACATGAGGGCGGTGAACGCCGTTTGAATGTTGCCATAACAAGGGCAAAGTGCAATATCAAACTCGTCGGATCAATTCTCCCGTCCGATATTGATTTGAGCAAAACCAATTCCGAGGGTGTAAGAATGTTGAGAGCCTACATTGAGTTTGCCGAACGTGGAGAAAGTGTGCTTAAAACAGCCGAGAAACATGAAGCCTTTGAGTCGGAGGACGATTTCTGCAAAGTGATTGTCGCTTTCCTAAAGGATCACGGATACTCTGTTGAAACTTCTGTCGGCTGCTCCGATTATAAAATTGATATTGCAGTTGTTAATCCCGATGCTGACGGTGAATATATTGCCGGCATAGAGTGTGACGGATTTTCTTATTCTCATGCAAAAACAGCACGGGACAGGGATCATCTGCGAAGAACAATTCTTGAGAACATGGGCTGGAATCTTTACCGTGTTTGGTCTACCGAATGGATTCGCAATCCCGATGCCGAGGGTAAAGCACTGCTTACCTTCCTAAACTCGGTTATTGATAAAAACGGCAAGGTTCGTCATTCAATAAAAAACAGTAATGACGGAAATGCAAATACTTCTATCGAGCAAATTGCAAGCGAAACGGCGGAAACCGTTCAACAGACACCTTCCGATAACCCGTACGGGTTTGATTACTACAAAGAAGCAAAATGGTGTGATGCCCCTGATTTTGACTCAAATGACAATCTCACAAAAATAAGTGAAGAAATCAAGTATGTTGTTTCGGTTGAGCAGCCTATGCACATGGAATTACTATACAAGCGTATGGCTCCTTTGTTTACGGCCGGAAAAGTAACTGAAAGTGTTAAAAATACCGTCGACGAGGCAATCGCCCAAAAACTTAACGGTCAGGTGCAGACGGATAATGATAATTTTATCAGACTGTTACCCGAAACTCCCGTTATAGTACGTATTCCAAAGGAAAATGACACGCCTCGGCCTATGGAATATATTCATACCGAAGAAGCGGCAAACGCAATGATAAAAATTATTGAACATTCTTTCGGAATTACCGCAGAGGATTTGTCTACCGAATGTGCCCGTGTATTCGGCTTTGAGCGTAAAGGGCCGAAAATCAAGCAAAAAACCGATGCTGCCATAGAATACCTGATTAAAACCGACAGAATAAAACTTGTTGACGGTAAAGCTCAATTAACGGATAACAAATAACTACTGTTACAGGAGGAAAAACATGAATAACCATAAAGAGGGCGGCACGATCGTTGGTGAAACTGCAATCAATTCTGAAACCGAACAGACTGCCGCAGTCAATTCCGACCCGACTGACGTCACAACCAAAGAAATACCGGTCGGTACTGTTCTTGGGGATAAGTACCAAATTATTGAGCCTTTGAGTATCGGAGTCGAAGAGGCAGATCTGTATGTCTGCAAATACGACGAAAAAAAATATACCGCAAAGGTTTATAAAAAGCAGCTTTCGATCAAACCGGAAATTATCTCAACTTTGGAGTCGATAAATTCACCTTATACAGCATCGTTATTATATGTCGGTCAGTATAACGGCCTGACATTTGAGGTATTTCCCTACTATGAGAATGGCAGTCTTAAAGGTAAGACGCTTACATTCGATGAGTTAAAAAACGCAGTTATTCCGTGCATTAGTGAGGCTATCCATACCTTACACAAAAACAATATCATTGACATAGATTTAAGTCCCTCAAATATTGTGCTTTCAGATGATAATACGGGCGCAGCAATATTTGATTTTGGTATCAGTTCTGTTATCGGGCATAAAAACGCTGACCTTACAGATAAAACAGACACAACACTTGAATATTCCGCACCCGAAACCTTTGAAAATATTTTTTTGGAAGAGTCAGACTACTACTCCTTTGGCATAGCTTTGTATGAGCTTTATTGCGGCTATACCCCATGTACGACCGTCCAACCTCTCCTCTTTCCGAAAGATATGCCGAAAGCGTTGCAGGAGCTTATTTCCGCCTTAACATATTTCGATATTAAAAATCGGCAAAATAAGGAAAACCCGAATCGCCGCTGGACATATACAGAGGTTCAGAATTGGTGTAACGGAAAAGAACAAGCCGTTCCGGTCAAAACGGAAAAATCTATGCCTGCATACACTTTCTCGGATCATGAATATAAAGATATTTTGTCGCTTATCACGGCTTTTGCAAATAATCGGGACGATGGTAAAAAACAACTCTATAACGGTTCGATGTCTGCATTCTTCGGTACGTTTAGTCCCGAAATTGCCGAATATTGCATTGATGCAGAGAATGAAACTGCCGATACATCAGAAAAAGATGATATTATTTTCCGCAGCCTGCTTTATAAAATATATCTCGAACTTAACGGTTTTTATTGGATAGGAAAAAGCTATGAGTCACTTCCTGCTTTGGGACGGGATATGCTCGAAAAACTTTCCAAAAATGATGAGTCCGACTATGAATATTGGGACAGTATTTTGGATAAAAAACTACTCTCAAAGTACCTGACAACGATCAGACTAAAAAATACCGAACTGTCTACGGAAGCCGCAGCTTCGATTGAGGAGGCTGCTTTCACTCTTGAAGAAGCTGTCACTGAACTTGAAACCGCACATATTTCAAGCACAAACAAGAGAAGTACCATAATTGATTACTACACTATGGCTTACTTACTGTCCGATAAAAAACTGTTTAATATTGGAAATGAAAAACTAAGGGATATTTCCGATCTTAATGAACATATGAAAAAACTTCTTGCCTCCTCTTATGAAGAGTTTGAGGACTTTTGTCACACACTGATAGATTATGACGACAACCTTGATGTCCGATTTGAGGCATGGTTGATTGCCCTCGGAAAAAGAAAAGAGCTTGATACGTGGAAAAAAGGGTTGGTTAATTAACGTATATCAGCTAAAACGGGTAGTGTTATTATATCAATTTCTATTGTTCATTTTCGTAATATCAACAGGAATAAGCACAACATAACCGTTTCAAATACAAAATCCAAAAAAATTTTTTTGTTCCCCAAGATATATAGAAATTTATTTGTCTGCCCGCAAATCAAAAATTCTTTTTTCGGTTAAAATATATTAGTTTTGGTCAATAACATTAACGGGTCATAGGCTGCCCCCACGACCCGTACATACTGCTGTTGCATAACCGTCAAACACAGAAACACTTAACCTGCACGACACCAAAACACCGTCACGTCTGATACTGTTATCTTCGGGATCGGCTTCTATGCGTATCGGAGAAAGGCTCATTCCCTCACCTGTCATTTTCATATAACTTTCCTTTATAGTCCACAACTTAAAAAAACGCCGATCACTTTCCGTCACACTATTCGATGCACTTATGTAAGCACGTTCCTTATGACTAAAAAAATGTTCGGCGATTTCCATAGGCGCTGCCGTTATCTTCTCAATATCGCAGCCCACGGGACGGTCGCTTACTACACACAGAACCATTTCATCGGAATGTGACAGATTAAAATATATTCCCGCACATTCGGGTTTTCCGTTTTTACCTATTATAACTCCGTCCGCCGAAAATCCGTGCTGTTCCAGTGCCTTTTCCATAAGACGCCACGCACCAAGACTCAACCGTCTGTCGCAGCAGCGTATATATTTTAATATTTTTTTGCGCCTCCACAGCGGAATGCCGTCAAGCGCCGTATCGTCCTCCGCCGGGTCCGGCAAGGACGATACGTTAAGCAAATAATAATCCGTCATTCGCTTTCTCCGTAAAAATCAAGTGTAAGAATATTTCTTCCGTTTTTATATTCGTAACTCACATTATCGGCAGCCTGCTTTATCATGCTTATACCCATTCCGCCGTCGTCAAGCTCTTCAAATGTTTTATCCGACACGTATTCGAGAGGATTAAATACCTTAACGATCTTCCGTAATCCGGACGATGAAATATATTCGAGCGCACTCATATCTATAATAAGCTCCGTCACATTACTTTCAAGCGTTTCCAATGCTTCGCCTAACTCAGATGCAGTTTGAGTATTGAGCCAGCCTTCTATTTCCATAACAGCCGTATTCCCTGTTACCGTCTTTTTGATATTCATTTCATACTCCTCCCGTCACTAAAAAAATCATCATCAAAGAAATTCAAATTATCAAGGGCACGTATCGCATTTTCAAGATAATTGTCATCGGTAATAGGCCACTTGTATCCCAGACGGTACAAAACTTCGGTAGTATATGTACTGTCATAATCTATTGTGTAAATTTTACTGTCACCGCGAGAGGTATATGCTATCAATCCCAGTACCGCATCGCTGTTTTCGTGAGTCGATGCATATACGCTTACGGCTTTTTCAAACTCGGCGTCCGACACAATTTCTATATCAAATCCGTACCGTTTCATAGCATATATCACATCACCCATATAAATCCTATGGCTGTTTGACGTTTGGAAAACCGTGAACCTTTTATCGGTTGCCGCAACTTTTAATACCGCCGCCGCAGTAGAATCTATCGGGGAAAATTCCGCACTCTCGTTCATACCGCCAATCGGGAATTTACCTATTGCCGTATAGGCACGGAGCGTACGCAGAAATGCATTAGTTATAAAGTTGATTTGGAACTCTCCGTCACTTTGACGGCTCATCAGATTGCCGACTCTTATTACCTTTGCGTTAAGTCCGTTTACAGCCGCTGCAAGTACGGCTCTCTCGGCAAGGAATTTTGTTCTTACATATTCATTCGTAATCCTCTGACCGAAATACAAATCCCGTTCGCAAATCTTACGTGTTTCGGCAGGTTGTCCGTCCATACCCTCTCCGCCTACCGAAACGGTGGATATCTGTATAAGTTTCTTATTTTCCGCCTTGCACAAATCTATAAGATTTTCCACACCGTGTACATTTATTTTTTCCAGTAAATCACCGGCTGCAAAATGCTTTACACACGCAGCGCAGTTTATAAGCGTATCATATTTCAGTCCTTTCAGCTTTTCAACATCTTCGGCCTCGGTCATATCACCGTCTATGCAAATAATCCTGCTGCCGAAAAGCTCCCTGTACGGCTCACCGAAATAATACATCAGCATATTCATCAAACGTCGCTCCGACGACTGATAGCTGCCTTTTCGTACAAGACAATATGCTGTTCCGCTGTAATGTTCAATATACTCCTTTAGTACGTGAATACCCAAAAAGCCGGTTGCACCGGTAAGCAGTATATCACCGATTGGCTCTGCCTTTACACTGTCCGCATTCTTAACATCGTTCGCTGCAATCAGTCTGTCAATTTCGTAATACGGGTAATCCGAAAAAACTCCGTTTTCACCGTCAGATGCAGGCTCGTTTTTATACACGATTTCTGCAAGACTGCGCACGGTATGATGCTTGAATATATCCGCATATACAAGCGGGATAGACTCATTCAGGCACATGACCGCCACCTTTGATGCCGAAAGCGATGTACCGCCCAGCGCAAAAAAGTCATCGTCAATTCCCACATTTTCCATACCGAGCGCACGTTCAAACAATGAGCATAGTTTTTTCTGATGCTCCGTTTCGGGCGCAGCATATCCCGATCTTTCTGCGCTTATTTCAGGTTTCGGAAGAGCGTGTTTGTCAATTTTTCCTCCCGGAGTTACAGGCATTGCATCAAGATGTACATAGTATGACGGAAGCATATATTCCGGCAAAATCGGTTTTAAAAATTTTTTCCAATCGTCATCGGGATACTCCGCACCCGTATAATATGCGACAATATACATAGTGCCGTTTTGATCGACGGTCGTCACTACCGCCTCAACGACTCCTCTCCGTCTTAACAGCGCACCTTCAATTTCGCTGAGTTCCACACGGTATCCCCGTATTTTAACCTGCGAGTCAATTCTTCCTATGTACTCGATATTTCCGTCACCCTTCATGCGCACCATATCGCCTGTATGGTAGAGTCTTTCCTCGTCATGACAGGTTGCAAACGGGTTATCCACAAAGGAAACCGCTGTTTTTTCGGGAAGATTATGATAGCCTCTTGCGATTTGACGTCCCGCATGGCAAAGCTCTCCCGACGCCCCTACGGGCACACGCTTTAAATTCTCATCAAGAATATAGCTGCGGACGTTAAGATGAGATTTTCCGATAGGAATGTTCGTGTAGTCCTTGTCCACCAAAAATTCAGTTGATGAAACCGTATTTTCTGTCGGACCGTAAACATTCAGCATAGTATAACTGCGGTCATAAAAACGTTTGAATTTCTCTCCGCCCAGCATCATAAGTCGGAGTGCGCAGTCACCCTTAAGAGTTTCTGCCACAAGCTCACCCATTTGTGTCGGGAAAGTAGCCACGGTAATCCCTATATCCTCAAAGGCACGGCAAACTTGAACGACATCTTTCCTTATGCTTTCCGGGAACAGATACAATGCCGCACCGACAGTCAGCGGAACAAAAAGATTATGTACGGACGCATCAAAGCAGAAGCTCGCAAACTCACCGTAAATATCCTGCGAAACGGGTTTATGAAATACCGTTTCGTGCTGAATGAGATTTACAAGATTTCTCTGTTCCACCATAACGCCTTTAGGCTTTCCGGTAGAACCGGAGGTATATATCATATATGCGAGATTTTCGGGTTTGGGAGATTTAAACTCAACCGTTTTTACAAAACCTTCGCTCTCTTTCATTATATCGTCAAGATATATAATGTTTTTATCATATGACCCTGCCAGCGGAATGTATTTGCGCATGGCAAGAAGATTTTCCGAACCGCTGTCGGACAGCATATATTCCAGCCTGTCAACGGGATATTCGGGATCGAGGGGAACATAAGCACCGCCTGCTTTCATAACACCGACATAAGCCGCCACAAATTCACGTGTCCTGCCGCACAATATTCCGGCGGTTTTTTCGTGTCCAAAGCCGTTTTTCACAAGTTTTTCGGCTATATAGTCCGATGCCCTGTCAAGTTCTGCATATGTTATGCTGCCGCTTTCATCAATAACGGCGGTATTCTCCGAATATTTTTTCGCAGCTTCGGCAAACAAGTCCGCAAATGTCTTACCCGCAAACCTCGGATCGTCAACCATTTTCGTTTCCTCATCAAACATAAGATGAATATCCGAGGGGTCGCAGCCTTTTGCAAGTGCTTGTGCGGCGAGTTCGAGATTTTTCAGAATATATCCGACTGTTTCCTCATCGTACATATCACTTCTGTATCCGAGTCTGAACTCATACTTGCCGTTTACAAGATAAACAGACAGTGATATCGGTTCCATTGCCGTATCGGAGTCAAGCACTTCTGTTTCTGCCTTTTCTCCGCCAATCGTATCAAACTCAAAGCTGTCGCCCTGATAAACCATTATAACATTGGGTGATATTCCGAATTTACGGCTTATTTCCGTAAACGGATAAACATCGTTATCCATCATTCCCATAAGCTCATTTTGAAGGGCAGTAAAATACTCCGCCGCACTGCCGTTCGTTCTGCATATAACAGGTAAAGTCTTGACAAACATTCCAACGCTTTCACTCAAACGTGCATCATTTCTTCCGTGATATACGGTAGTGAAAACAGCCTTGTCATCAAAATGATATCTTGCAAGCATTGCACCGAACGCACCCAAGAAGAATACGTTTTCGGTCACACCGTATTTTTCGCAAATCTTCTTTACATCATTGCGGTCTATCAAATCACTTACCACGCACAAATTTCCCGCTTTTGACTGCGTGCCGCATCTGTCGGGATAAAAGTCGGTATTCCCGCCGCAGCCGTCGAAAATTGACTTAAAATATTCCTCCGCTTTCGTATAGGCGTCAGTTTTTGCCAGTCTTTCATTATCAAGTGCCGCATCATACGCCGTGTATTTTTCGCCCTTAGGTGCTTCTCCCTCATAAGCCCTGTTTATATCCGACAAAATTACGTTAAAAGATGTTCCGTCAGCAATCAGGTGATGCAGATCCATAAACAGATAGCTTCCGTCGTGCGTTATGTAAATCTCAAAACGGAACAGCGGCTCGTTGAACAATCCGAATGGCCGTACCAATGCCGATTTGTCCATACCTGTTATGATCTCCGTATGATAAGGAAGATCGTCATTTCTGCGCTGACGTATTTCCCCGTCCTCGTCCATAAAAAGTTGTACCTTTAAATACGAATGAGCCTCCACGGTACGGTCAACAGCATTTTTCAACCTTTCCAGATCCACTTTCGGGTCAAGTTTAGAGCCTGTTGACACTAAATACAAAATGTATTATAATAAATACATGAGAATTACTAAAAAACAATTTCAAAAAATCGAAAAATACTTTCCTGTTCAGAGAGGAAACGTAAAAATTAGTAACTACGATTTTATTAACGCAATACTGTATATAGCCGAAAATGGGTGCAAATGGAGGGCACTACCAGAGGAATACGGCAACTGGAATAGTATATACAAGCGTTTTAATCGATGGGTAAATAACGGTGTAATACAGAGAATTTTCACAGCCTTGCAACAGGAAAAAATCATATCAATCAAGGTTGAGGTATTGGCGTTAGACAGTACCTCTTGTAAAGTACACCCGGATGGACACGGTTGTTTAAAAAACATGGAAAGCAGTCTATCGGAAAATCAAAAGGCGGTTGGAATACCAAGCTTCACGTGGTATCCGCAGATGACAAGAGAATCATTGAAATGCACTTATTTGGAGGAAATAAACACGACGCTCCGGAAGGTCGATCTTCAATCGAAAAAATATGAAATGAGTATCAAGGTATACCCTACTTGATGGATAAGGCATATGAAGGGGATAAAACACGTAATCTTGCCGGTAATTACGGACATGAACCTGTTGTTCCACCAAAGAAAAACCGCTCAGATCCTTGGGAATATGATGTTGAACTTTATAAACGAAGAAACATCATAGAGAGGTTATTTCGATGGCTCAAAGAGTTCCGAAAAGTCTTTACTCGATATGATAAACTTGATTCCATGTATTTATCTTTTATTCAATTTGCTTGCATTGTAAAATGGTCTAATTAAGTGTCAACACGCTCTAATGCACTATATGGACTTGATCAGACCAATTGAGACTTACCTACAATAATCCGGCAGCGTATCGGACCAGGGCA
>CANQBP010000028.1 GCA_947589415.1 uncultured Clostridia bacterium | reverse complement strand
TTCGCCGATAAGAAAAATGCTGACGCCTATCTTAAAAAGGTTCAGTCGGCAGGCTTTAAAGACGCTTTTATTACTGCGGTGACTAAGTAGTTTATATGCGCACTTCGAGGAAACTAATGAAATAAAATACTTTTGTTTTCATAAAATATCATTCACAATATCTGAATATCCCATATGGAATTTCATATGGAATATTATATAAAAATATGGAATTTTATATAGAAAAGTGAAACAATAATTACAATTCTGAAATCATAACAACATAAAAAACTCCGCATGATTACTGACTTTCATGTAACCATGCGGAGTTTATTTTTATGCCGATGGCGGGACTTGAACCCGCACGCCGTCGCCGGCAATGGATTTTGAGTCCACCTCGTCTGCCAATTCCAACACATCGGCGGATAAACACAAGGTCTGTTAGGTATTATATAACAATTGATAGGAGATGTCAATAGAAATTTGCGATAGAGTACAAAAATCACATAATAGTAATATATGAATATATTTTTAGTATTGACACGGTTGAAATTGAATTATATAATTATAATCGCATGATGTCGCAATTTGTACTGTATTTTAAACGGTACCGTCAAGTCAGAGGGGGGTATGTATGAGTAAGAAAAATAAAAAAGATAACAGTAAGGATATAACTGATTATGAACGGATAGATACATCACCGGAAATCGGTCTTACGGCAAAGCAGGCGACCGAACGTATGTGGCAGGGGCTTAACAATGTCAACACACAACCGAAGAGCAAAAGCATAAAGCGTATATTTTACGACAATATAGTTACATTGTTTAATATATTGAATATAATTCTCGGTGTGGCTGTTTTTGCGGTAGGTTCTTACCGCAATCTTCTTTTTCTCGGAGTAATGTTTTTTAACACGGCGATCGGAATAATTCAGGAAATAAGGGCAAAAAAGGCAATAGATAAGCTGTCGATAGTTTCTGCGACAAAGGCGGTCGTTGTGAGAGACGGCGAAAGGCAAACGATAAATGCCGAGGATATCGTACTTGATGATATAATTGAATTTTCGCAGGGCAATCAGATAACGGTAGATTCCGTGCTTATGTCGGGTGAGTGTGATGTCAATGAATCACTGCTGACAGGAGAAGCTGATGCGATACATAAGGTAAAGGGTGATACCGTATATTCGGGCAGCTATGTTGTAAGCGGAAAATGTCTTGCTAAAGTAGAACACGTAGGAGCAGACAATTATGCATCAAAAATATCCGCTGAAGCGACATATGTAAAAAAAGTCAATTCCGAAATAATGATTACATTAAAAACCGTAATCAAGTATTTGACATTCATTATTCTTCCGTTGACCGTACTTCTTTTTGTAAGGCAGTATTTTGTAAGTTATGATCCGAGCCAAACCGTGAATACGGTATTCGGACAGATAAGCGGTCATTTACAGGCGGTAGTTGTATCGTGTGTTGCCTCCGTTACGAGTATAATACCGGAGGGACTTATGCTTTTGACAAGTACCGTACTTGCGGTAGGTGTAATAAGATTATCGAGGTATAAAGTGCTTGTACAGGAGCTGTACTGTATAGAAACACTTGCCCGTGTGGACGTTCTTTGCCTTGATAAGACAGGCACGATAACCGAGGGCTGCATGGAGGTTGCGGACATAGTTCCGTACGGCGGTTACGAAAAGGAAAATATAGAGGATATGCTTTGTGCCCTGACAAGTACGCTTGATGATACAAACGCCACTTTCACGGCATTGTATAATAAATTCGGCAGCGGCAGCAAGTCGGAGTCGGACAGAGCAATACCATTTTCTTCCGATAAAAAGTGGTCGGGTGCGCATTTTAAGGACAGCGGTTCATTTATAATCGGCGCAGCGGAATTTATACTGAAGGATATACCCGCGGATTTAAGACAGCTTATTGACGGTTATTCGAGAAATTACAGAACCGTATTGGTTGCGTATTCCGAAGATGATTTTAACGGAAAAGAACTTCCCGACAATATAGAGGCTGCGGGGATAGTACTTCTCAACGATAAAATAAGAGAGGAAGCTCCGCAGACATTGAAATATTTTGCCGAGCAGGACGTTGATGTTAAAATAATATCCGGTGACAATCCCGTGACCGTGTCAGACGTTGCAAGGAGGGCGGAGGTAAAGGGATATGAAAAGTATGTTGATGCCACGACTCTCAAAAGTGATGACGAAATATATGATGCGGCAGAAAAATACACAGTATTCGGAAGAGTAACTCCCGCACAGAAAAAGAAATTAGTGATTGCCCTTAAAGACAGAGGACATACCGTTGCCATGACGGGCGACGGAGTTAATGATGTTCTTGCGCTCAAGGAGGCGGATTGCAGTATAGCAATGGCGGCGGGAAGTGATGCCGCAAGGAGTGTTTCACAGCTTGTACTGCTTGATTCCGATTTTGCCTCTATGCCCAGAGTCGTAGCCGAGGGCAGGCGTTCGATAAATAATGTCCAAAGATCCGCCACATTATTTATATCCAAGACAGTATTTTCCGTATTGCTTGCACTTTTGTTTATATTTGTAAATGCGCAGTACCCGTTCATGCCGATACAATATACGCTTATAAATGCTTTCACGATAGGAATGCCGTCTTTGGTTCTCGCACTCGAACCGAATAAGGACAGAATAAGCGGTGTATTTATGTTCAATATTCTTAAAAATGCCTTACCCGCCGCAATAACGATAGTGATAAGTATAGTTATGTGTATTATTTCACAAAAGGTATTTACGCTTACGGACATAGAATATTCTACACTAAGCATATGCATACTTGCGATAGCCTCGCTTATGCTGCTGTTTAAAATATCAATGCCTTTTAATATGCTGAAAAGGGCGCTGTTTGTCGTTATGACTGCGGGCTTGTCGGTCGGACTGCTTTGCTTCCGTAATTTTTACGGTTATAATATTTTCAGCATATCCGATTTCAGTATAAATATGGTTTTGATATTGTGCGTAATGTTTGCTATATCACTTTTTATATTTATAGGTTTGACACGGATAACCGAAAAGTGTGCGCCTGCCGTTGAAATGCGGATTGCGAACAGGAAAATTAAGAAAAGAACAAAAATTCGATAAAATGTCAACAAAAACTGCCTCCATGCATATCATGTATAAGAATATGCATAGGAGGCTTTTATTATGGGTTGTTGCAGGGTAGCCGAGCTTCGCCACAAAGAGGTAATAGACAGACAAAGCGGCTGCAGGCTCGGATATGTCGATGATGTTGAGATAGATACGGTTTCGGCACGTCTTATGTCGATAATAATATACGGCAGACCGAGATTTTTCGGGTTATTCGGCAGATGTGAGGACTTTGTAATTCGTTGGGATAACATAGAACTGATAGGTCAGGATACGATAATAGTGAAACAAGGGCCTTTGCCGCCAAAGTACAGAAAATCAAGATTTAACTTCCCGTTTCTTAACAATGTATGATAAATACGAACATATCGGTAAAACATAAACAGAGTAAACTGCGGGGCGGTCAAACCGTTATTTGAGATAAATAAGCGACCGCCCAAGCGTAAGGGTGTTTAAGCTGTCGTATGCTCAGCGTTTTATTTTCATGCCGACATCTAACAGCCGTAACATTCTGACGGCGGCATTATAGTACAAGGACTTTGCATTATCAACGGCCTCGCTTAGTGTCATCGGGCGGCACACAGTACATTGCAGGGAACTGACGCCGAAGTTATATATTTTTTCGGCACAGTCGCCGAGCGAACCGCACAGACCGATACAAGGGATACCGAACTTTTCGGCGTGTGTACCGATGCCCTGCATAACCTTGCCGCATACGCTTTGACTGTCCGCACAGCCCTCTCCCGTTATGACAATATCAACATCTTTCAGTTTTTCGTCAAAGCCTATGATTTTTAAAATCGTTTCAATGCCCGACCGTATTTCGGCTCCGAGGAATACCCGCAGCGCAGCCCCAAGACCGCCCGCTGCTCCCGCACCCTCCGTTTTATCGCAGTCAATACCGAATTGGGAACGTATCACATCACGGTAAATGCACATACCTCTTTCGAGCTGTTCCGTTATTTTCTCCGATGCACCCTTTTGCTTTGAAAAAATGCGTGATGCTCCGTTTTCACCGCAAAGGGGATTTTTTACATCACACATCACGGTAAAGCTGCAAGCTCTAAGCCTGCTGTCAAGAGAGTCCGTATCAATGTGTACGACCTGCTCAAGCTCACGGCCGAATCCCGAAAGCTCTTTTCCGTCCTTTCCGATAAAACGGACTCCCAATGCCCGCATACAGCCCATACCGCCGTCATTTGTAGCCGAACCGCCGACAGCAACGGTTATATCACGGCAGCCGTGTTCGACTGCATTGAGTATCAGTTCTCCTGTTCCGTAGGTCGAGGTATTCAAGGGGTTGCGTAAATTTTCCGGTACGAGTGTCAGACCGGAGGCGGCAGACATTTCAATAATTGCCCTGCTGCCGTCAATAATACCGTAGGCGGCATTTATTTCGTTCATAAGAGGATCATGTACCTTTGCCGTGACGATCGTTCCTCCGGTTTCGGAAATAACCGCATTAACCGTACCCTCGCCGCCGTCGGCGACACGAACGCCGCAGCACTCGGCATGGGGAAAAACCTCACGGACTGCGGCAGTCATCAGATCTATTGTTTGTTCACAAGTCAGACTTCCCTTAAAAGAATCGGACGCAAACAGAAATTTCATGGTGTTTCCTCCGTTTTTTATTTAGATTATAATGCAGCAGCGCCCGAAATACAAGTTTTTCGTAAAAGAGTTTTTCTCAAACCGGCTGATATGCCGAGCTTGACATTTTTACGGCAATTTGTTAAAATACGAGTCAAATACACAACGGAGGAGGGAGAATATACGGGTACTGTAATGAACTGCATTTACAGATACAATTCCCCGCTCGGTCAGATGACAATAGCAGGCAGCGGAGATGCGCTGACAGGTTTATGGTTTGACGGGCAGAAATATTTTGCAAATACACTTTCAAAACCCTATACGGAAAATCTTCCGCCTGTTTTTGAAGATACCATAAGGTGGCTTGATATTTATTTCGGCGGTGGTGTTCCCGACTTTTTACCGAAACTTTCACTTAACGATACACATTTTAGAATGACGGTTTGGAAAATGTTGCTTACGATTCCATACGGCGAAACAAGTACATACGGAAAAATTGCGGAAATATCGGCAAAAAACACGGGCGCACGGATAAGCGCACGGGCTGTCGGCGGTGCGGTAGGGCGTAATCCCGTATCAATAATAATTCCGTGTCATAGGGTATTGGGCAGTAACGGCAGCCTGACGGGATATGCGGGAGGACTTGAAAGAAAACAGCGGCTGCTTGAACTTGAAAAATCGGGAAAAATCGGGAAAAATTCAAAATAAGTGTTGACAAAAAGAAAAACAGAGAATATAATAGTTGTAGTTTGAATTTAATAACTCAAACAAACCGTTGATCGGGAGTAGTAGGTCGAAGCGATTGCTTCAGAGAACCGCTGTTTGGTGTGAATGCGGCAGCTCAGTTTTGATCGAATGGGCCCGTAAGGGCGGCAGGAAACCTGTTAGGGGAGTAATGGCCGACGGAATCTGACCGTTATCAGCAGAAGGTGTATTTATGTACATTTGAGTGGATGCATTGCATCAAGTTGGGTGGTACCGCAGAAGTTACAGGCTTTTGTCCCATGAGGGGGGACAGAAGCCTTTATTTTTGATTTCAGGAGGAATGGAAATTATGCTCAAACCGGATATAGAAACAGTAAGGAAAATGGCGGAGGCTTATAACACGATTCCCGTCAGCAAAGAATTTTATGCCGACATTATAACTCCGATAACGCTTTTAAGGAGGATTGCAGGAATAAGCAAAAGGTTTTTTCTGCTTGAGAGCATAGAGGGAGGAGAAAAATGGGGAAGATATTCGTTTCTCGGTTACGACCCGGTAATGCGTGTGACCTGCAAGGACAAGACGCTGAAAATAGAGAAGGACGGAAAGACGGAAACGGTAATAACCGCAAGACCGCTTGATATCGTAAGAAAGATAATGTCGGAATACAAAGCCCCCGACGTATCGGAGAATGCTCCGTTTACGGGAGGTTTTGTGGGGTATTTTTCATACTCCATGATAGGTTATGCCGAGCCTAAACTCAAGATAAGCGGCGGTGAGTTTAACGACCTCGATTTAATGCTGTTTGAAAAGGTTATAGCCTATGACCACCTCAAACAGAAGATAAACATATCGGTAAATATAAGAACCGATGACCTTGAGAGAAATTATGCCGAGGCAGAAAAAATAATCGAAAAAATGTCGGAGCTGATCAATTCCGAAAGTCCCCTGCCAAAACTTCCGAAGCCTAAGATATCGCATTTTGAATGTAATTTTACAAAGGAAGATTATTGCGGCGTTGTCGAGCGTACAAAGGAGTATATACGCAACGGCGATATATTTCAAGCCGTAATATCGAGAAGATTTGAGGCTGATTTTGACGGAAGTCTTATAAATGCATACAGGGTACTGCGAACAACCAACCCGTCGCCGTATATGGTGTATTTCAGTATAGACGGAGATGAAATAATGAGTACATCACCGGAAACACTTGTACGCCTGCAAAACGGCAGACTTTATACATTCCCCGTTGCCGGCTCAAGACCGAGGGGAAGAAGTGAGGAAGAGGACGAAGCACTTGAAAAGGATCTGTTGAGTGACGAAAAGGAACTTTCGGAGCATAATATGCTCGTTGACCTCGGAAGAAACGATCTCGGAAGAATATCGAAATTCGGAAGTGTTGAAGTCAGCAGATACATGGTGATACACAAGTATTCAAAGATAATGCATATCTGCTCGCAGGTAGAAAGCAATATAAGAGATGACTGCGATGCAATGAATGCGATAGAATCCGTATTGCCTGCGGGAACGCTTTCGGGTGCGCCTAAGATTAGGGCGTGTGAGATAATAGAAGAACTTGAGAAGTGTCCGAGAGGAATATACGGCGGTGCACTCGGATATATGGATTTTTCGGGAAATCTTGATACCTGTATTGCAATAAGAATGGCAGTCAAAAAAAACGGAAAGGTATATGTTCAGGCGGGCGGAGGAATAGTTGCCGACAGCGTACCGGAAAATGAGTATATGGAGTCACACAATAAGGCTCTTGCGGTTATAAACGCATTGAGAACGTGTGCGGATATTGAATAAGGAGGGAAAAAAATGCTTTTGCTGATAGATAATTATGACAGCTTTACTTATAACCTTGTACAGCTTTGCGGTTCTATTTCTCCCGATATAAAAACCGTGAGAAATGATGAGCTTACGGTCGATGAGGTACGTGCGCTTGCACCGAGTCATATTATTTTGTCGCCCGGCCCGTGCTATCCCAAGGCTGCGGGAATATGTGAGGAGGTGGCAATTCGGCTCGGAGGGGAAATACCGATACTCGGAGTATGCCTCGGACATCAGGCAATATGCGAAGCATACGGCGGAAGAATTACTCACGCAGAACAGCTTATGCACGGCAAAAAGGACAAAATAAGAATAAATAACGAATGTGATATATTTTCGGGACTCGAAAATGAGATAGAGGCGGCAAGATATCATTCGCTTATAGCCGACAGGTCAAGTATTCCGTCATGCCTTGATATCATAGCGGAGGATAGAATAGGCGAGGTCATGGGGGTAAAGCATAAGGAGTACAGTTTGTACGGACTGCAATTCCACCCCGAATCCATACTCACGCCGCAGGGAAGAATTATACTGGAAAATTTCTTGAAAATATGAGAAAAAATATAAATTAAGAAAGGGAGATTATTATGATTAAGGAAGCAATAGCACAGCTTATTGACGGCAAGGATATGAGCAGCAGCATGACAGAGGAGGTTATGGGCGAGATAATGGACGGCAAGGCAACAGATGCACAAATTGCCTCGTTCATAACGGCACTTGCTATCAAGGGAGAAACCGTTGACGAAATCACGGCCTGCGCAAGAGTAATGAGAGCAAAGGGAATACATCTTGACACAAAAGGTCTTGATGTTTTCGAGATAGTAGGAACCGGCGGGGATAAGGTGGGAACATTCAATATTTCCACAACAGCGGCATTTGTAATAGCCGCCGCAGGCGTACCCGTAGCAAAACACGGAAACAGAAGTGTGTCGAGTAAAAGCGGTGCGGCGGATATACTCGAAAGACTCGGTGCAAAGCTGGATCTTACGCCCGAACAAAATTCGCAGGTTTTGGAGAAAGCGGGAATGTGCTTTATGTTTGCGCCCGTATATCATGCATCAATGCGTTTTGCATCACCCGCAAGGAGAGAAACCGGTGTGCGTTCGGTATTCAATGTTCTCGGCCCGCTTACAAATCCTGCTTGTGCCGAATATGAGCTTATGGGCGTATATGACGACAAATTAACAGAACCGCTTGCGGAAGTTCTCGTACACCTCGGAGTAAAGAGAGGCGCAGCGGTATGCGGTGCATCGCAGCTTGACGAGCTTACGACCACTGGTATAAATAAAGTGTGCGAAATAAACAACGGTAAAATAGAAACATATACGGTCGATGCACGGGAGTACGGTCTTGACAGGGCGGAGCTTTCCGATATAATCGGAGGAACACCGGAAGAAAATGCACGCATAACAACGGATATACTTGACGGTGTAAAGGGTGCAAAGCGTGATATAGTTGTGCTTAATGCGGGAATGAGCCTTTATCTTGCGGGAAAGAGTCAAAACATAAAGGACGGTATAGCTCTTGCGCAGGAGATCATCGACAGCGGCAAGGCTAAGGCTGAATTTGAGAAATTCATCAGGGTTTCAAACGAAATATCGGCAAAATAACGGAGATAATGATATGATACTTGATACATTGGCGTCCGTGACAAGGGAGCGCATAGAAAGACAGAAGAAAATTATATCGCCGTCGGAAATGAAAGCTGCCGCACTCGGACTTCCGAAAAGGAATTTTGAATTTGAAACCGCACTCAAGGGAGAGGATATAGGCTTTATCTGCGAGGTTAAAAAGGCATCTCCCTCAAAGGGTATAATAGCCGAAGATTTTCCGTATGTCGAAATTGCAAAGGAATATGAGAATGCGGGAGCGGCGGCGGTATCGGTCTTGACCGAGCCGGAGTATTTCAAAGGCAGTGACGAATATGTCACGGAGATAAGCAAAAATATAAATATACCGATAATACGCAAGGATTTTACAATAGACGAGTATATGATATATCAGGCTGCGGCTGCGGGTGCATCGGCGGTATTGCTGATATGTTCGCTGCTTGATACGGAAACGGTAAAAAGGTATATCGGCATATGCGACAAACTCGGACTTTCGGCACTTGTGGAGGCGCATGACGAAAATGAGATTAAGTCCGCTCTGACGGCGGGAGCAAGACTTATCGGTGTAAATAACCGAAATCTTAAAGATTTTACCGTAGATATAAATAACTGTATAAGACTAAGGTCACTTGTGCCGGACGGTATAACATTTGTTGCCGAAAGCGGGATAAAAAGCGCAGAAGATGTGGAAAATCTCAAAAAAGCGGGAGTAGATGCGGTACTGATCGGAGAAACTCTTATGAGGGCCGCAGATAAAAAAAGAATGCTTGACGAGCTTCGGGGGAAGAATAAATGACCAAGATAAAAATATGCGGGCTTATGCGCATTGAGGACATAGAGGCTGTAAATACGGCAAAACCCGATTATATCGGTTTTGTGTTTGCAAAGGGCAGAAAGCGTACGGTGACGCATGAAACCGCTGAAAGACTAAAGGCAGAACTTGACAGCCGAATAAAGTCGGTCGGGGTATTTCTTGATAACGATGCCGATGAGGTGATTGAGCTTGCCGAAAGCGGTGTAACGGATCTTATACAATTACACGGACACGAGGACAGTGAATATATACGTTATATACGCAGCCGCACGGACAAACCCGTGATAAAATCCGTAAGCGTAAGAAAAGTCGAGGATATATTGTCCGCCGACAGGCTTGACGTTGATTACATACTTCTCGATACCTATACGAAAAGTATGATAGGCGGCACGGGAGAGGTATTTGATTGGGGCATAATACCGAAAATCAGTAAGCCGTTTTTCCTTGCGGGGGGCATTAGGGCCGATAATATCAAAGCAGCGGTGCAGACGGGTGCGTATTGTGTCGATATCAGCAGCGGTGCGGAAACCGACGGAAAAAAGGACAGAGATAAGATAATCAATTTAGTGAACACGGTCAGGAGTGAAGAAAATGTCAAAGGGTAGGTTTGGAATACACGGAGGTCAGTATATTCCCGAAACACTAATGAATGTTGTTAATGATCTCGAAAAGGCATATAATCATTATAAAGATGACGAGCAGTTTAATAAGGAACTGACAGAGCTGTATAACGAATATGCGGGCAGACCGTCACGCCTTTACTATGCGGAGAAAATGACAAAGGATCTCGGCGGTGCAAAGATTTATCTCAAGCGTGAGGATCTTAACCACACGGGTTCGCATAAGGTAAATAATGCACTCGGACAGGCACTTCTTGCAAAGAAAATGGGCAAGACAAGGCTAATCGCCGAAACGGGAGCAGGTCAGCACGGTGTTGCAACGGCAACTGTTGCTGCACTTATGGGTATGGAATGTGAAATATTCATGGGTAAGCTTGATACCGAAAGGCAGGCTCTCAACGTTTACAGAATGGAACTTCTTGGCGCAAAGGTACACCCCGTAACAAGCGGAACAATGACACTGAAAGATGCCGTGAACGAAACATTCAGAGAATGGGTATCGAGGGTAGACGACACTCACTACGTACTCGGCTCTGTCATGGGACCGCACCCGTTCCCGACAATGGTAAGGGACTTCCAATCTGTAATAAGCCGAGAGATAAAAAGTCAAATTCTTGAAAAAGAGGGCAGACTTCCCGATGCGGTCATTGCGTGTGTAGGCGGCGGAAGTAACGCAATAGGTGCGTTTTATAATTTCATAGAGGATAAGCAGGTGCGCCTTATCGGTTGTGAGGCGGCGGGAAAGGGCGTTGATACTCCCGAAAATGCCGCAACGATAGCTAACGGCAGACTCGGAATATTCCACGGTATGAAGTCATATTTCTGTCAAAATGAGTTCGGACAGATAGCTCCCGTATATTCGATATCGGCAGGACTTGACTACCCCGGAATAGGTCCGGAACACGCAGCTTTAAAAGACAGCGGAAGAGCCGAATATGTTCCGATAACGGACGATGAAGCGGTCAATGCGTTTGAATATCTTTCACGCACGGAAGGTATAATACCTGCCGTAGAAAGCTCCCATGCCGTAGCATATGCGATAAAACTCGCAAAGACTATGGAAAAGGATAAGATAATAGTTATAAATATATCCGGAAGAGGAGATAAGGACGTTGCGGCGATAGCAAGATACAGGGGGGTTGATTTGCATGATTAAACTGAAAGAGGCATTTAAAGACAAGAAAGCATTTGTCGCATTTTTGACTGCGGGCGATCCCGATCTTGAAACGACCGAAAAACTGATATATGAAATGGTCGATAAAGGAGTTGACCTTATAGAGATAGGCATACCTTTTTCCGATCCGATAGCGGAGGGTACGGTTATACAGGAGGCGGATCTTAGGGCTCTTTCGGGCGGTGTGACAACGGAAATGATATTTGATATGGTCGGGAGGATAAGATCGGATATAAAGATACCGCTTGTATTTATGACATACTGTAATGTGCTTTTCGGATACGGCACGGATAAATTTGTAAAGAGATGCAGTGAAATAGGCATAGACGGACTTATAGTACCGGACGTGCCGTATGAGGAAAAAGAGGAGCTGCTGCCGTATTGCAGGAAATACGGATTGGAACTTGTGTCGTTTGTAGCACCCACATCACATGACAGAATTGTCAAAATAGCCTCGGAGGCCGAAGGATTTTTGTATATAGTATCATCAATGGGTGTGACGGGCGTTAGAAAGGAAATAACCACGGATATCGGTGAGATAGTAAGAGCCGTAAAAGCAGTATCGGATATACCGTGTGCGGTAGGATTTGGAATATCGACACCGGAACAGGCAAAAAATATGTCCGAGCAGGCGGACGGAATAATCATAGGAAGTGCAATTGTAAGAATTATAGCAAAATATGGAAGAGATAGTGTCGAACCCGTGGGAGAGTACATAAAGTCAATATCATCGGCAGTACACGGTTCATGATAAACCGACTCAACAGTCGATCCGAACAACAAAAAGCTGTTACAAAATGTTTTGAAACATAATGTAACAGCTTTTTTACATTCGCCGATTTGCTTAAAGTATGTGTCGAAACAGACCGACAGCACATAATATTTTACATAATGCCGCCGCTTTTCCGAAATCCGAAAGCAAAGGAAATACGTTCATTTAGAAAAATCTGCGGTCAATATCATGATTTTACGAGATTTGACAATTCCTCACACCTTACATCGGTTGCGGATGCCATTGCATTATTTATGAAAATGACCTCATCTATACCGTTTTCCTCAAGATAAGCCTTTAAGTCAAAATTAACATAACGGAAATCAATAAAATGTGCCTCGCTGTATGTGTATGCGATAAACGGAGAAAAGGCATTACCGTACGACTCCTTGACAACAGCTATCTTTTTTCCGTTGCCGTCTTTGTTATCGGTAACGAGAAGCGGTGTGTCGCCGCCCAAGAATACACCGTAGGAATTTACGCCGCTCGCATAGTCGTGTATAAGCATATAATCCTCCGGGTTTTCGCCGTCCTCATCATACTTTGTGCAGTCTATATCGTCATCGGACGTGTAATAGGTAACATAATCCTCTTTCAGCGTATCAAGACCGGTATCGTATGCAAGTGATCCCGAATAACCCTCGATTTTATCTTCCTTGAGATCACTAAGTTTTACAGGCTCGATTCCGGCAGCTTTGGCAAATTCCTCATAAGCGTAATAAGCTGCAAGAGCCGTCCAGTGGTGATCACTGTTGAAATAAAGATACTCATCTCTATGGTGCAGAAGTTTGTCATATACATTAACACCTGTAACATCAGCCGTATATGACGAAACAATTGTGTTAAGATATACGTCCTGCGGTTCGCATAAATCATCGAATTTTGCGGGCAGATCTACTCCCACATGAGTCGGAACAACAACATTATATACCTTTATACCGTCACCGAGAGCATTTTTGATATCTGATATGATTTCCGCATAATACTTTGCCATTTCCTCATTACCGTAAAAAAGCTCGTATGCAACATCATTGTATATGAAAATGCCGTTTACGGTTTCGCCCTCATTATCGGGTGTGGGGTCGGGTATTTCGGGAACAGGCCCTTCGTCATCTTCGCTTTGTTCACTTGCTTCCTCGGAGCTTATGCTGCTTTCCGTTGTATTATCGGAAATTTCTCCGTCATTTTTAGACTGCTGCGTATCCGAAACAGTTTCGCCGCCCTCTTTAGAACTGCTTTCCGTACTTTTATCACCGCAGCCGCCCGCAAAACATATCATCACCATCGCAAGAAATACCGATGTGTACTTAATAAACCTTTTTGCCTTCATAGTGATCTCTCCTCATGTAAAAAACGCTGTAATTTGTCACGACTACAAGTATAACACATAAATTTGTCCTCTGCAATTAAATTTGAGACAAATATTGCCAAATAAAATATTTTCGCATATTTTTCAAAATATAAATAAAAATAAGAATTTCTTTGGCTATAATTTATACAGGCACAACTCACTAATTTAATAATCCTTTTCCGTTCGTCCGGGAAAATCAATTTTTTAATACAGTCGGGTCGGAAACGCCGCCAAATTTTATCTTGTAGTTTAAAATCACATCATTATATATTTTAAATATTATATTGAATATTCCCGAAAAAAATGTTATTATATAGAGTATTATGGAAAGGGGTTGTACCGAATGAAGAAATGGGTGTTTTCGGAGCTTGATAAAAATGTTGTGAGGAAACTCAGCTCTTCGTACGGACTGCCTGTTTTCACATCAATGCTGCTGACGGTTAGGGGAATAACCGAAAAGGAGGATATAGAACGTTTTTTTGATACGGAAAACGAACTTGACGACCCCTTGAACATAAGGGATATGGAAAAAGCTGTTGACAGAATAAGAAAGGCTGTTTCGGCATACGAAAAAATATGCGTGTACGGAGATTACGATTGTGACGGCATAACGGCAACGGCGATACTGTATTCGTACCTTGAATCGTTATGTGCCGATGTGATGTATTATATTCCCGACAGGAATACCGAGGGTTACGGTATTAACATACAGGCAATTGATAAGCTGAAAGAGGCGGGAGTAAATCTTATAGTAACGGTTGATAACGGGATAGCGGCAATAGATGAAACCGATTATGCCGCATCTGTCGGAATTGACGTTGTTGTCACGGATCACCATAAGCCGCTTGACATACTTCCGAGGGCGGTTGCCGTGATAGATCCGCATAGGCCGGACGAAACCTGCAGGTTCAGGGACTATTGCGGGGCGGGTCTTGCACTTAAACTGATAACCGCACTTGAGGGCGACAAGTTTTCGATAATGGAAAATTATTCCGATCTTGCGGCTTTGGGAACGATTGCCGATATTGTACCTCTTGTTGGGGAAAACCGTGATATAGTAAAGTCGGGAATTTTAAATATGGAAAACACGGAAAGATTAGGACTGAACAGCCTGATAGATGCATCGGGAACGGGAAAAATCACCTCCGGAGCAATAGGTTTCCGAATAGGCCCGAAGCTGAATGCGGCGGGCAGGCTTGCCTCACCGTATGATGCACTTGAACTGCTTTTAAGCGAGGATGCCGATGTTGTGGCGGAAAAGACAGAGCTGTTGTGCGGGCTTAATTCAAAAAGGCAGGAAATAGAGGGTAAGATAATACGTGAGGCGGATAAAATACTGGAAAACGATACGAATATTTCAAATCAGAGAGTTTTAGTAATTTTTTCGAAGGAGTGGAACACGGGTGTTATTGGTATAGCGGCGGCACGTATATGCGAAAAATACGGAAAGCCCGTTATACTTGTTGCGGGCAGCGGGGAAATGTGCAGAGCTTCGGGCAGGAGTATAGAGGGTTTTTCAATCGTGGACGCAGTATTTGCGTGTTCGGAATATCTTGAAAAATACGGCGGTCACCCCATGGCTGTCGGATTTAGTATAAAGAAAGAAAACATAAAGAAGTTTTCCGAAGCCATAAATGACTATGCCAACCGATTGGATTATATGCCTCTTGCCCAAATAAAGCTGGACGCCTCCCTCAACCCCGAAACATTAACGACGGATATGGCAAAACAACTGACGTACTTTGAGCCGTTCGGATGTGAAAATCCGAAACCTGTATTTGGGATCACGGGAGCTGTACTTGATAAGATAACGCCGATTAAGGACAGGAAACATCTGAAACTCTCCGTGTCAAAGGGTAAGTCAAGGCTTTCACTAATGAACTTTTTCACAACACCCGAAGAATTTCCCTATTCTGTCGGTGATATGCTTGATTTTGCGATAAGCCTTGAGAGGAACGAATATCAGGGAAGAGAAGGTCTGTCGCTTATCGTAAAAGCCGTAAGATACAGTAAAGAGCTTTTTGATACGGAAGCGGTAATGTATGAATTGCAGGATTACGAGCTTTACAAAAACGGAATTGTCGGCGGTAATATTCGCAGTAAAAGTTTGACGAGAGATGATTTCAAGATAGTCTACACGTTTCTGAAAAGGGACGGAAAGGAAAGATATACGGCAGATACATTAACATATTCCGTAGGGAAATATGCATCAATGCTTAATACTCCGCTGAAGGCACCGGGGATTTTCAAAATTATGATCATACTTGACATAATGCAGGAACTCCACCTTGCCGAATATAAAAGGGCGGCGGATATTATATATATACACATACCGAAAGCGGAGGGCAAGGTTGACCTTAGAGCATCGGAAATATATCAAAAACTGGAGGAGGATATAGGAAATGCCCGAAAAGATTAAGTACTATCAGGATTATAACGAATTGGTAGAGCTGATGAGGAACAGCGGACGCAGCTATGATTACGAGCTGATAGACAAAGCATATCGTCTTGCCGAGGAGATGCATGCCGATCAGCGGAGGGCGTCGGGAATACCCTATATCCTGCACCCGACAACCGTTGCCTGCATACTTGTGGAATTGGGAATGGATTCGGAGTCAATAGCTGCTGCGCTTTTGCATGATGTTGTTGAGGATACGCCTGTAACACTTGAGGAAGTAACGAAAAAATTCGGTTCGGAGATAGCGATACTCATAGACGGAGTAACGAAATTGGGAAAGATACCGTATTCTTCAAGAGAGGAGCAGCAGGCGGAGAATATAAGGAAAATGCTCATAGCCATGTCGAATGACATAAGGGTGATAATAATAAAGCTGGCAGACAGACTTCACAATATGCGAACGATAGAGTGTATGAAAGAGCAGCATAGACGTGACAAGGCTCTTGAGGTTATGGAGGTATATGCACCTATTGCACATAGGCTCGGAATAAGGGCAATAAAGGAGGAGCTTGAAGATCTCTCTATAAGATATCTTGACCCCGTAGGGTATGCCGAAATAGAGCGTCAGCTTGAGTTAAAGAGCAAAGACAGGATAAACTTTGTTGCGGAAATAAAGCAGCAGCTTTATGACAGACTCAAAGACGAGATAAGCAACGTATATATAGAGGGCAGGGTAAAGAGCATACACGGAATATACAAAAAGACCTATATGAAAGGCCGCACAATGGATCAAATATATGATATATTTGCAGTGCGTGTAATAGTTGACAGCGTTGCTGACTGTTACAATGTTCTCGGAGTAGTGCATGACCTTTTTAAACCTCTGCCTAATCGTTTTAAGGATTATATATCCACACCGAAGCCGAATATGTATCAGTCGCTGCATACAACCGTTATAGGCAAAGAGGGAATACCGTTTGAAATTCAGATAAGAACGTGGGAAATGCACTACACGGCCGAATACGGTATAGCCGCACATTGGAAGTACAAGGAGGGCATAACAAAGAAAAACACGTTTGATGAGCGGCTTGCATGGATAAGGAAAATGCTTGAAAATCAAAGTGACAATGACTCAACGGATATTGTCAGAACGATAAAAATGGATCTTGTTCCCGAAGAGGTATTTGTATTCACGCCGAAGGGAGATGTATTAAGTCTGCCGAACGGGGCAACGGTCATAGACGTTGCGTATGCAATTCATAGTGAATTAGGCAACAGAATGAACGGTGCTAAGGTTGACAAAAGGATCGTACCGATAGATTACAAGGTCAAGACGGGCGAAATTGTTGAAATAATGACGTCAAAAGATGAAAGTACAGGGCCGAAACGTGATTGGCTGAATATAGTTAGGACGAGTGAAGCAAGGAGTAAGATAAGGGGTTGGTTCAAGAGAGAAAAGCGAGAGGAGAACATACAGGAAGGCAAGTTGCAGATAGAGTCGGAATTTAAGCGACTTAATATAAATGTACCGGAGAAAGAGCTGCCCGAATTTCTCAGTGATGTGATGCATAGGCAGAATTGTAACACGATAGAAGATTTTTATGCATCTATCGGGTATGGCGGCATACAGTTGTGGAGGATACTGCCGAGGATAAAGGAGAATTATTTCAAGAAGTACACGGTTAATGATAAAGAGCCGGTTGTTGTGATAAAGGAAGAAATTCCGAAGAAGAAAGTCAGCAGCGGTGTAAAGGTGGACGGGCTTGATGATTGTCTTATAAAGTATTCCAAGTGTTGTAATCCTTTGCCGGGAGATGAGATAATAGGTTTCATAACGAGGGGGTACGGGGTATCAATTCACAAGAGGTCATGTTCCAATGTACCCAAAGACATAGAGAATAGTCAAGAGCCGGAGAGGTGGGTTAAAGCCGAGTGGTCGGACAACATAGCTAATGAAACGTTTAAGGCGACGTTATGTATCAATGCAACGGACAGAACGGGATTACTTGCGGACATAACGAATCAGTTATCGGCTATGCGGTTATTCATACACAATCTCAATTCGAGGGAAAGCAAGAACGGTTTTGCTGTTATTGAGATTAGTGTAACCGTAAACGGCATAAATCATTTAAAGACGGTAATAAGCAAATTAAGCGGCATAAACGGCATAGTATCCGTAACCCGCAACTAAGGTGGCGTGCCGCCGGCGGCGTGCCGCCGCTGTCAATTCGCGGGGTCGCTCACTTGCGTTCGCTTTGGTTTTTGTGTGAGGGAAGTCTGTTTCCGCGGTAACAAACTTGCCTATCGGTATGGGGGGTTGAACGTATCGAGAGCGGCTCTAACGAGCCGCTCCGCCGCAAGAAAGTTACGGTGTTAAAAGCGCAAGTTTAGGTCAAGCCTTTTCAAAGGCTTGCGGGCGGCGTGCCGCCGCTGTCAATTCGCGGGGTCGCTCACTTGCGTTCGCTTTG
>CANQBP010000027.1 GCA_947589415.1 uncultured Clostridia bacterium | reverse complement strand
AAACAGACTACCCCACACAAAAGTCAAAGCGAACGCAAGTGAGCGCCCCCGCGAATTGACAGCGGCGGCACGCCGCCGCTAGGATAGGCATTTGACCATTACGGCTTTTTGTGCATGGAGTCTGTTTTCAGCTTCCTCAAATATTTCGTTTGCGTGAGCTTCAAATACCTCCTCGGTAATTTCCTCACCTCTATGCGCCGGTAAACAATGCTGTACCATTGCATCAGGTTTTGCAAGTGCCATAAGTTCTGCATTTACCTGATATCCGTTAAATGCCTTTTTGCGTTTTTCCGCCTCTCCTTCCTGTCCCATTGATGCCCATACATCGGTTATAACAACATCGGCATCAACAACAGCTTCCTTAGGTGTGCGGAACATACTGAATTTATCCTTGTATTCCTTCGCAAACTCAAGCACCTGACCGTCCGGTTCATAACCTTCGGGACAAGCAACAGAAATTGACATTCCTGTTTTAAGTGCGCCAACAATAAGTGAGTTCATCATGTTATTGCCATCACCGATAAACGACATTTTAAGACCGCTCAGCTTACCCTTAAACTCACGTATCGTCATGAGATCGGCAAGTATCTGACACGGGTGACAAAAATCCGTAAGCCCGTTGATTATCGGAATTGAACCGTATTTTGCAAGATCTTCAACCTCTTTCTGCTCAAATGTACGAATCATAATTCCGTCAAGATAACGTGAAAGCACTCTTGCAGTATCTTGAACAGGCTCTCCTCGTCCTATCTGCATATCTCTTGACGAAAGGAAAAGCGGCTGACCGCCAAGCTGGTACATTCCAACTTCAAACGAAACTCTCGTACGAGTAGATGCTTTCTCAAAAATAAGACCAAGTGTCTTACCCTCAAGATGTTTGTGTGCTATGCCGTGCTTCTGCTCATACTTGAGCTGGTCGGCAAGATTAAGTATCTCAATTATCTCCTCACTTGAAAGATCAAGCATTTTCAATAAATTTTTCATCGGTTTATTCCTCCATAACTGATTTTAATATCTCAAGACCCTTGTCTATCTCTTCATACGTTATAGTAAGCGGCGGGAGAAGTCTGATCAGATTTTTTGCCGTAAGTACCAACAAACCTCTTTCCACACACTTTGCCGCAACCTCTTTCGCATTATCCTTTTCGGTAAGTATGCCTATCAACATTCCCGCACTTCTTGTCTTTTTAACATTCGGAAACGTTGACAGCTTTTCTATAATATATTTACCCTTTTGACGAACCTCGTTTAAAAATTCGTCCGTCGATACTCTGTTAAGTACCTCAAGAGCCGCCGCACAAGCAATCGGATTTCCGCCAAACGTAGTTCCGTGTGTGCCGGGCGTAAATACGTTTGCAAGCTCTTTACTGCAAAGACACGCACCAATCGGAAGCCCTCCCGCAAGACCTTTTGCAAGCGTTATAACATTCGGCTTAATTCCGTAATTCTGACAGCATAAAAATTGTCCCGTTCTGGAAACCCCTGTCTGCACCTCGTCAACCATAAGCAGTATGTCCTTTTCGGCACAAACATCCGCAACTGTCTTTACAAATTCGGGCTCAAGCGGTACTACACCGCCCTCTCCCTGTATAAGCTCAATAAGTACGGCACAAACACTTTCGTCAATATGTGCCTTAAAATCATCTGTATCGTTTGCCTGCGCATATACGAACCCTTCCGTAAACGGAAAGAAAAAATTATGGAAAACTTCCTGACCCGTTGCCGCAAGAGTTGTTACGGTTCTGCCATGGAAAGAATTTACAAGTGTCAAAATTTTGTTCCTGCCGTCGCCGTATTTATCAAAACTGTACTTTCTTGCGATTTTTATTGCACATTCGTTAGCCTCCGCACCGCTGTTACAGAATAAAACTTTATCCGCTCCACTCAATTCGCATAGCTTTTTGGCTGTTTCTATCTGTACGGGCGAATAGTAGAGATTTGACATATGCTGAATTTTTCCTGCCTGCTCCGTTACGGCTTTAACCCAACCGTCATCGCAGTAGCCGAGGGAATTAACACCTATCCCGCTTGTAAAATCTATATACTCTTTCCCGTTTACATCAACGGCCTTTGCTCCTTTTCCGCTTACAAGTGCGGCATTGAAGCGACCGTATGTATGCATAAGATAATTATTCTCATCAGATTTTATTTCTTCAAAATTCATTATTAACCCTCCGATACACAATCAATAGAACATTGTACCAATGCCCTCGTCAGAAAACATCTCAATAAGAATTGAATGAAGTATTCTTCCGTCTATTATATGTGCCCTTTTAACTCCTCGTCTTACAGCCTCAACACAACAATCTATTTTCGGTATCATTCCTCCCGAAATTATTCCTTCCCTTTTAAGAGAGGGTACTTCGCTGACATTGACAACAGGAATAAGCGTATCTTCGTCATTTTTGTCTTTAAGCAGTCCCCTTATGTCTGTCATGAGTATCAGCTTTGCGGCTTTCAATTCGGCTGCAATTCTTGCCGCAGCAAGATCGGCATTTATATTATATACCGCACCGTTATAACCGCCCGCAATTGTTGAAATAATCGGAATGTATCCTCTTTCCGTCGCATTTGTTATAACTTCGGTATTGACCTCGGTTATCTCTCCGACAAAGCCGAGATCCTCCGATGCTATTTTCTTCTCCGCCATAATCATTCTGCCGTCAAGACCGCAGAGTCCTATTGCTTTACCGCTATGCTGTTCAAGCAGCTGTACAAGACTTTTATTCACCTTTCCCGCAAGCACCATTTGTACAACATCAATCGTTTCCTTATCCGTTACACGCAATCCGTTCACAAATTTACTTTCCTTGCCTATCTTGTTCAACATTCCGCTTATTTCCGGGCCTCCGCCATGAACAAGCACAACATTTATTCCGACAAGCCTTAAAAGGACTATATCACTCATAACCGCATCTTTAAGCTCATCACTTATCATTGCGTTTCCGCCGTATTTTATTACGACAGTTTGTCCCGAATATTTTTGTATGTACGGCAAAGCCTGTATAAGCACCTTTGCACGATCTTTATTTGTTATATCATTCATTTTAATCATCTCCGTCTTATGTTCTGTAATCTCCGTTTATTTTAACATAATCATACGTCAGGTCACAGCCATAAGCCTCCGCACAGGCGTTACCGTCATTAAGCTCAACAATTATGTCTATTTCGTCACGCATAAGTATCTCTTTTGCAATATCTTCGGAAAAATCTATACCCGCACCGTTTTTGCATACGTCTACCCTGCCCTTGTCGGAGGCAAAAGAAACATTGACTCTATGAACATTTGTATCACAACCGGAATATCCTATTGCACAAAGCACACGACCCCAGTTTGCATCAGCACCGAACATGGCGGCTTTTAACAGACTCGAACATATCACGCTTTTTGCTATGCCCCTTGCGTCCTTTTCTGTCTTTCCTCCGCTTACCTTACATACAAGAAGTTTAGTTGCACCCTCGCCGTCCTTAGCCATCATTTTCGAAAGCTCTTTGCATACTGCCGTCAGTGCTTCTACAAATATGTCATAGTCCTCGCCCTCAGATGTTATCTCCGTATTGCCTGCAAGTCCCGATGCCATTACCGAAAGCATATCATTAGTTGAAGTGTCGCCGTCTATGCTTATCATATTAAAAGTATCGTCGGCAGCTTTTTTCACGGCTTTTTTTATCATTTCGGCGGATATAGCCGCATCGGTCGTTACAAAACAAAGCATTGTAGCCATATTGGGGTGTATCATTCCGCTTCCCTTTGATATTCCGCCTATTCGCACGGTCTTACCGTTTATTGTTGTTTCTGCCGCAACTTCTTTGCTGACCGTATCGGTTGTCATAATTGCCTCTGCGGCATTTGATGCACCATTTTCGGAAAGCTGCGAAACGAGTTCCGGTATTGCATTTTCTATCGGTTCGAGCGGAAGTATCTGACCTATTACGCCGGTTGAGGCAACTATAACATCATCGGGGCTTATCTTCAATGCTTCGGCGGCAAGTTCACACATTTTTCTTGCTTTAATATCTCCGTCGGCATTGCAGGTATTTGCATTTCCGCTGTTTGCTATAACTGCCTGCGCATACCCGTCGGAAAGATTTTGTCTTGTTATCGTTATGGGTGAGCTTTGCACAAGGTTTGTTGTATAAACAGCTCCCGCAGTACATCTCTTTTCGCAGTATATCATTCCGATATCACGCTTGGATTTATTTTTTCTTATACCGCAATGGATACCCGATGCCTTAAACCCTTTTGCTGCCGTGACCGAACCGTCGATAAATTTATATGACATATCAATTCCTCCGTCATTTTCCTTTTTATTTTTAAATAGCTTTTCGCAGCATTTTATTCAAAAATTCGGGCATTTTTTGCCCAAAGGATATTACTTATATAAAGTTTGGGTACATTTTATATTGGTTGCCCCGCCGTATCAGAATGCGGGGGGTACAATAATAAGACCTGTTTTTTCGTCAAGTCCGAAAATTATATTCATATTCTGAACAGCCTGACCTGCTGCGCCCTTTACCATATTATCTATTGCCGATACGGCAATAAGCGTATTTGTTCTTTTATCATGGTGGAGTGAGATATCGCAGAAGTTTGAATATTTTACGTTATGTATATCCGCATTCTCACCGTCGGGGAGAACACGAACAAAAAATTCATTTTCATAGAATTTTTCATATTCCTGTCTTATCTGCTCAAAGGTCACACCGTCATTTATTCGTGCATAGCAGGTCGAGATTATTCCTCTGTTTACGGGGAGAAGATGCGGTACAAATGTGATAGTCACCTTTTTCCCCGAAAGCTTAGAAAGTGTCTGTTCGATTTCGGGTGTATGTCTATGATTAGCCACCTTGTACGCATGAAAGCCCTCGTTAAGTTCGGGGTAGTGATTTCCCTGACTCGGCTTTCTTCCGGCTCCCGTTACTCCCGATTTTGAATCGGCAATTATTCCCTCCGTGCTGACAAGACCTGCCTTTACTGCGGGTGCAAGTGCAAGAGGTGCGCCTGTCGTATAACAGCCGGGATTTGCTATGATTTTTTTACCCTTTATATTTTCCCTAAAGAGTTCCGGAAGTCCGTAGACAGCCCTTTTATGCAAATCATAATCAAGAAATTCACAACCGTACCACTGTTTATATTCGTCCTCGCTTTCAAGTCGGAAATCTGCGCCGAGATCTATAAATGCCTTTCCCGCATTATCGCATTGGGCGGCAAGCTCCTGCGAAAGTCCGTGCGGAAGTGCGGCAAACACAACATCGCTTTTTTCCAAAACCTCCTCTTGTGTTCCGCATTCCATATCGCATAGGGTTCTGTATGACGGATAGACTTCGCTCAGCTTTTTGCCCTCAAAACTTACCGAGCTTATTGCCGTAATTTCGGCTTCGGGATGTGTGAGGAGAATACGCACGAGTTCCGCTCCCGCATATCCCGTTGCTCCTATTATTCCTACCCTTATTTTCATTTTCATTTCCTCTTTTCCCTGTAATAAAAAATAAATTGATAACATAGAACGGGTGTCATAATTTTTGTATTATTTCTCTTACTCTTTTAACTTGTGCAATAACATTTTCACTTGCCGGCCCTCCGAGTACTTTTCTGCCGTTTACGCAGTTTTCAAGGGAAATTGCCTCATACACTCCCTCGTCAAATTCGCCGCAAATCTTTTTATATTCTTTTATGGGAAGTTCTTCAAGTGTTGTCTTTTTTTCTATGCAAAGCGCAACGAGTGTTCCCGTTGCTTTATATGCATCACGGAACGGAAGTCCCTTTTTAACAAGATAATCGGCGCAATCCGTTGCGTTGATAAATCCGTTGGCGGCAGCCTTTCTCATATTATCCGTCAAAACACGCATTGTATCTATCATCGGTGTAAATGCGGTCAGGCACATTTTAACGGTATCAACCGCATCAAATATTGCCTCCTTATCCTCCTGCATATCTTTGTTGTATGCAAGTGCTATGCCTTTCATGACCGTAAGCAGCGTCATGAGGTCGCCGAACACCCTGCCGGATTTTCCTCTGACGAGTTCTGCTATATCGGGATTTTTCTTTTGCGGCATTATACTTGAACCCGTTGAAAAAGCATCATCAAGTTCTACAAACTTAAATTCCCATGAACACCACATTATTATTTCTTCCGAAAAACGTGACAGGTGTACCATAATTATTGAAAGTACGGAAGCAAGTTCCATGCAGAAATCCCTGTCGGAAACGCCGTCAAGACTATTTTGGCATATATTTGAAAATCCCAAAAGGGACGCCGTTATACTTCTGTCTATCGGATAAGTAGTTGTTGCAAGCGCACCGCTGCCGAGCGGCATAGAGTCCGTATGTCTGTATGCACATTCAAGTCTGTCGACATCTCTAAGGAGCATTTCGGCATAAGCCATAAGGTGATGACCGAACGTTATCGGCTGCGCCCTTTGGAGGTGTGTATATCCGGGCATTACGGCTGTACTGTACTCTTCAGCCTTTTTGCATATCACTTCAATAAGTTCTTTTATTTGTGCCTTAATATTCAGTATTTCCTTTTTAAGATAAAGCCTTATGTCAAGTGCCACCTGATCGTTTCTGCTTCTTGCGGTATGAAGCCTTTTTCCTGTCTGTCCGAGTCTTTCCGTCAGCTCACCCTCGATAAAGGTATGTATATCCTCGGCATTCGGATCAATAGCGAGTTTTCCGCTTTCTATATCCGCAAGAATATCCTTCAAACCTTTTATTATGGCATCTGCCTCACTTTTTTCTATTATACCGCATTCGCCTATCATTTCGGCATGGGCGATACTTCCCTCTATATCCTCATGGTACATACGGCTGTCGAATGATATTGAGGAATTAAAATCATTTGTTTTTTTATCCGCCTCTTTCGAGAAACGTCCTGCCCAGAGTTTCATTTTTACACGCTCCGTTCTTTAATTTTTTTAAACAGCTTTTGTATATATAAATTCCGCCGTTATTCAAACATACAAAAAACGTTTCAATAATTACCCTTAACCGATTTAGTAATTTCCGCCAAAAAATTTGACGGGGCAAACAATGCAAACCACTGTCTGCCCCGATGTTTGAACTATGTGCCAAACCAATTTAATTATTATTCTTTGATAAGTTTTTTCTTTGCCTGAACCTTTATCGGAAGTCCGAAAAGATTTATAAATCCGGCACTGTCTTTCTGATCATAAACTTCGTCCTCGTCAAATGTTGCGATATCGGGATCATAAAGTGAGTACGGAGATGTAACTCCCGCATCAATTATATTTCCTTTGTACAGCTTGAGTTTTACGTCACCCGTAACGGTTTCCTGAGTTGAATCTACAAATGCGGAAAGTGCCTTTCTCAGCGGTGTGTACCACTGACCGAAATATACAAGCTCTGCAAAACGCAGACCTACCTGCTGTTTGAAATGGTATGTATCCCTGTCAAGTGTTATCTCCTCAAGTTTGTTATGTGCATGATAGAGTATTGTTCCGCCCGGAGTTTCATATACACCTCTTGACTTCATGCCTACAAGTCTGTTCTCAACAAGATCGACAATACCTATACCGTTTTCTCCGCCGAGTTTATTCAGCTTCTTTACAAGCTCTACCGCACCGAGCTTCTCTCCGTCAATGGCAACGGGATTACCCTTTTCAAAAGAAATTGTAACATACGTAGGCTTGTCCGGTGCCTGTTCGGGAGATACTCCAAGCTCAAGAAATCCCTCTTTATTATACATAGGCTCGTTTGCAGGATCTTCAAGGTCAAGACCTTCATGTGATATATGCCAAATATTCTTGTCTTTTGAATAATTCGTTTCCCTTGTTATCTTGAGGGGAATATCATGTGCCTCTGCATACTCTATTTCCTCATCTCTTGATTTGAGATTCCACTCTCTCCACGGAGCAATGATCTTCATATCCGGAGCAAATGCCTTTATTGCAAGCTCAAAACGTACCTGATCGTTGCCTTTTCCCGTACAACCGTGACAAATTGCATCAGCGCCCTCTTTCAGAGCGATCTCTACGATCCTTTTCGCAATTATCGGTCTTGCAAATGATGTGCCGAGAAGATATTTATTCTCATATACGGCATCGGCTTTTATCGTAGGAAATACATAATCCTCTATAAATTCCTTATTCAAATCTTCAATATAGAGCTTTGACGCACCTGTTTTCTTTGCTTTCTCCTCAAGTCCCTCAAGCTCGCTGTCCTGTCCCACATCACCCGAAACGGCAATAACTTCGCAGTTATCATAATTTTCCTTGAGCCACGGAATAATTATTGACGTGTCAAGACCGCCCGAATATGCAAGTACAACTTTCTTAATATCACCCATGATATTTACCTCCGTTTTATTAAATTACTATTTTATTATACAACATTTTTGCATAATTTCAAGAAAAATATGAATATTTATTCAAAATCATTGATTTTTGGTTATTAACATAAAAATATACATTCGGCAGGGAAATTTATATATAATTTTTACAATGATTTCTTTGCCGAATTTTCGTTTTTTAAATATTATTTTCCAACCTCTTCCGTAAAATCTGACCGTTTAAGGATTTTTCAATGAAAATATACATAAATTTATGCATATTATGCATAAAACATAATTATTGAATTGTATGTTAGTGTATGATATAATTTAGAATATAATATTATTATTACGGGAGGAATTTATTATGGATTTTACAGAAATAAAGGTAAGCGAGCTTGACACGAATTTCTTTAATGCAATAGGAAACGATTGGATGCTGATTACGGCGGGAAACTCGGAAAGAGTCAATACTATGACGGCAAGCTGGGGCGGCAGCGGTGTACTTTGGAATAAAAACGTTACTTTCGCCTTTATCCGTCAAAGCAGATATACACTCGAATTTCTTGACGAAAACGAATACTACACCCTCTCATTTTTCGGAGGAGGCATGAAAAAAGAACTCGGATACTGCGGAAAATATTCGGGAAGAGATGTAGATAAAATAAAGGAAACAGGTCTTGTAACGGTATATGAAAATATTGACTCCGAAAAAATACCCTACTTTGAACAGGCACATCTTGTACTCGTATGCAAAAAACTTTATAAGCAAACTGTCGGACTTGACGGTTTTATTGATAAGTCAATCATAGACGCACAATATTCAAACGGCGACCTCCACGAAATGTTTGTCGGTGAAATAGTTAAGGCTGTCAAGAGGGTATAATATGCAAACTGTACTGATAACCGGTGCCTCAAGAGGTATCGGTGCAAAAACCGCGGAACTCTTTGCACTAAACGGATACCGAGTTTTAATCAATTACAATAATTCTCATAATGACGCAAAAAAACTTCTTTCGGAAATTATAAAAAACGGCGGTGAGGCAGAAATCCTAAAAGCCGATGTTTCCGATTCTGCCGAAGTCAATAAGATATTTTCCTTAATAACCTAAAAATACGGCGGGGCAGATATTCTGATAAATAATGCAGGGATTGCCCAAACAAAACTTTTTACGGATATTACAAATGATGATTGGGACAGAATGATATCGGTAAATCTCAGCGGTGCATTTTATTGTTGTCGCAGTGCGCTGCCTTATATGATACGCCGGCATTACGGCAGAATTATAAATATATCTTCAATGTGGGGGCAGGTCGGCGGCTCGTGTGAGGTACATTACTCTGCGGCAAAAGCCGGTATTATCGGTCTGACAAAGGCACTTGCAATGGAGGAGGGATTGAGCGGAATAACCGTAAACTGCATAGCTCCGGGGGTCATTAGAACCGATATGACTTCCTCACTTTCAGATAATGATTTTAAGGAATTAGCCGACCAAACACCGACCGGCACTATCGGCACACCGGAGGATATAGCAAGAACCGCCCTTTTTCTTGCCGATAAAAACTCCTCATTCATAACCGGACAGGTTATTGGTGTAAACGGAGGATTTACCGTCTGAATATTTTATCCTTTACTTAAAAAAATACAGGCCGTTTCGGATTTTAGTTTTCTGAAACGACCTGTTTGTTTTATACTTTTTTCACCTTTTCCGCCTCATCAATCAAGGCTTCCTGTTCCTTGAGATATTCCTCACGTTCTCTTGCTTCCTTAACAATTTCTTCGTCCTTACTCATTTCTCTAAGCATATCAATAGTTTTCCTGACCTCCGGAATATCTGTACTTTCATACAGTTCTGCAAGTTCTTCTTCGGTTTCAGCATTTATAAGCATCAACCAATCTTCCATTCTTTTTCTGCTCTCTTTGTTTTCTTCCATTTGAGAAACCTCCTTTTTTAATTTGTATCAATTATTTGTTTTATCTGCTCTTCGGAAAATCCTGCCTTACGCATTTTATCAACCATTTCATTTATTGCTTCTTTCTTTCCCTCTGTTTTGCCTTCAGCTCTGCCCTCGGCTTTACCCTCGGCTCTGCCCTCGGCTCTGCCTTTGGCAATACCCTCGGTAATACCTTCGGCTCTGCCTATCTCAATTCCCTCACGCATTGCTCCGTTTAGTGCGGTAGCCTCATCGTGAATACGTCTTTCACGATAAAATGCCTCTTGTCGTACCTTTTCGTCCGCACTCAACTCTCTTAGCATTACTATCGTTTTCTGTATTTCCGGAATTGTTGTCGAGTTCTGTATATCCATAATTATCAACCCTATTTAATATCAATTACAGCCCTTATCTGCTCTTCGGAAAATCCTGCCTTACGCATTTTATCAACCATTTCATTTATTGCCTCTTTCTTTCCCTCTGTTTTGCCTTCAGCTCTGCCCTCGGCTTTACCCTCGGCTCTGCCTATCTCAATTCCCTCACGCATTGCTCCGTTTAGTGCGGTAGCCTCATCGTGAATACGTCTTTCACGATAAAATGCCTCTTGTCGTACCTTTTCGTCCGCACTCAACTCTCTTAGCATTACTATCGTTTTCTGTATTTCCGGAATTGTTGTCGAGTTCTGTATATCCATAAGATCACCCTCCGTTTCGGCATTTATAAGATTTAGCCAATCTTCCATACGCTTGTTTTTTCTCGCATATTTTATTTTTTTCAATTCAAAGAAATGTATTGCAAATTTATCCGACAGCACCTCATGTCTTGTATTTTCCATTACCTTAAAGTGCGAATGATAATCCTTGCAGTCAAATTGGTTAAAGTTAATGATATTGATACAGATTGTCTGCTTCAGCTGTCCGTATTCCTCGCCGGTTTTAAGCTCATCACCATACATTTTAGACCAGTAATACAGTGTTCTTTCATTGAAATCAAATTCCTTATTAACCTGCATTTCAATATTTACAATTCTTTCGTCAACCTTTAGCTTGAGATCAAGTCTGCTGAATTTCTGTTGAAAGTATTCCGGAGTAAGCTCAACGTTATCAATATAAATTGCCTTTATGCTTTGACGCGGGATTTCAAGCAGATCCGATATAAACGTTGCTATGATATCCTTATTATTTTCGTTGCCGAAAATACGCTTGAATATTATATCGAGCTTGAGCATTACTATTTTTTCATCTCTGTTCATTTCCGACACCTCCCTGTTTCTGATTATATTATAGCATTATACAGAAAAAAAATCTATATGTAAAATAAAAAAACAGGTGTTTCGATACAATAATATGAAACGACCTGTTTTATGCGTTGAAGATGAATTAAGTATTTTTATCTACCTGATGAAATTTCTTGAGGTTACCGGTTTTCTGACTTCGCTTAGCAAGCTCGTCCATTACCTCATCGACCGTTATACCCTGTTGAGCCATCATTACAAAGAGATGATATATCAAATCCGATATTTCGAGGACGGTTTCTTTGTTATCACCGTTTTTTGCAGCAATAATAGTTTCGCTGCATTCCTCCCCGACCTTTTTCAGAATTTTATCAAGACCTTTTTCAAAAAGGTAGCAGGTATATGAACCCTCTTGTTTTTCTTCCTTTCTGCTCATAATAGTTTCATAGAGATTATACAGTTCATTATTGTTGTTCTCCATTTTTAAAATCCTCCCATATATTATTGAAAAAGCATGAATGACTTCCTGTATGGCAAGCAGCCCCCGTTTGCTCGACTGAAATAAGCAAAGTATCCTTATCGCAGTCACCCTTTATATCAAGTACCCTCTGCACATGACCGGAGGTTGCACCTTTGTTCCATAATTCCTGTCTTGAACGGCTGTAAAACCACGTATAACCTGTTTCAAACGTTTTCCTCATAGACTCCCTGTTCATATAGGCAAGCATAAGGACTTCACCTGTTGATGCCTCTTGAACAATTGCGGGAATAAGCTCGGATTTTTTAAAATAATCCTCTATAAAATCAAACTTTCCCATTACAGATTAGCTCCTTTACCGTTATGCTTTGCAGCGTGTGCGACTTCTATTGCCCTTGCAAGGTCGAGTGTACCCGCATAAATAGCCTTACCGGAGATTGCACCGTATATGTCAAGGTCGGTCAGATTTACAATATCCTTGAGATTTGCAACACCGCCTGAAGCTATTATATTACACTTCACGGAGGATTTAAGTTCATCAAGCATTGTAAGGTTAGGACCGCTCATCATTCCGTCTTTGGAGATATCCGTAAAAATTATATACTGAACACCAATATCTTCCATACGTTTTGCAAGTTCGGTATATTTTATTTCTGATGTATCCGTCCAACCCTCGGCGGAAACATATCCGTCTTTTGCATCTATTCCGACGGCTATTCTTGATGCATATTTGTTTACGGCCTCACGGACAAAATCGGGATTTTTAATTGCAGCCGAACCGAGTATTATTCTGTCAATGCCGTTTTCGATATAGAACTCAACAGATTCCATTGTACGTATTCCGCCGCCGACCTCTATTTTTATATCACAATGTTTACGTACATCGAGGATTATATCGGAATTTTTTCTTACGCCCTCTTTTGCGCCGTCAAGATCCACAACGTGCATAAACTGCGCACCTGCCTCAACAAATCTTTCGGCAGTTCCGAGTACGCTGTCTGCGACCTTATGAACCGTGGAATAATCTCCTCTGTAAAGACGCACACAATTTCCGTCTATAATATCAATAGCAGGTAAAACTAACATATATATCAACCTTCCTAAAAAGTTAAGTTTATAAATTCGATATCACAATACTCCTTTAGTCGAGAGCGGTTTATTATACGTTGTCTGCATAGCGGCAGCTTTAAGTGCATGAGCAAACGCCTTATACAGTGCTTCGGTAATATGGTGTGAATTTTTTCCATATACAGCTTTAAGGTGAAGAGTTACTCCCGCATTAAAGGCAAAAGCCCTCATAAATTCCTCTGTCATACAACTGTCATACCCGCCTATTTTTTCTTCCGGGAAAGATGCATCAAACACAAGGAAAGGTCTGCCGCTTATATCGAGCGCACAAAAACCGAGTGCCTCGTCCATAGGAACATAGAATGAACCGAAGCGGGCAATTCCGCTTTTATCGCCAATTGCTTGTGCGAAAGCCTTACCGAGAACAATTCCGGTATCTTCTATTGTATGATGACAATCGACCTCAAGGTCACCCTTTACATTAACCTTTAATCCAAATCCCGAATGAACCGCAAACGCCGTCAGCATATGATCAAAAAAACCTATACCTGTGTTTATATCCGTTTGTCCGCCGTCAAGATCGAGTTCAATGCTTATTCGGGTTTCTTTTGTTTCTCTCTTTACCAAAGCTGTGCGCATATTCCGCACTCCTTTCGATATCGTATGAATAAGTATAAATCATTCCCCTACCGTTGTAAATACTTAATAACAAAAACTTAAACATTTTCGGGCAATATAACAAATCAATTTTTTCCTAACGATTTCTTTTTAGTATGTTTTCGATAATAAATTTCTCAAATAAAACAAGAAATTCTTTATTTTCCTGCTCATTTCCCGTTGTTATTCTCAGTGCATCCGCATTGCGGAAATATCTTACAGCAACGCTGTTTTCGAGTAAAAACTCATATATTTCCTTTGACCTGTCGCTTTCTAAAAACACAAAATTTGCACAAGTTTCATACACCTTAAAAGGCAGTTTATAATTATTAACTATATCCCGAATGTTTTTATACAAGAGGGCTGTATTTTTTATTATTTCCTGTCTGCGGGAATTTAGAATATCCTTATGGCTGTATATACATCTGCCTATTTCTTGGGAAAGTGTATTAACGTTGTAAGGTGCTTTTACAGCTTTGAGGGCGGTTGTAAGTTTATTATTTGCAACGGCAAAACCGAGTCTTATTGCGGCAGAGCCGACGGCTTTTGAAGCGGTTTTCAGTACAATAAGATTATCATATTCAGCCGCCTCTTTTATCAGGCTTTCACTCCAAAAATCCATATATGCCTCATCAAGGACAACAAGGCAGTTCACAGCATTTATCAATTTGCGTACCTTCTCGGCGCTGATACCCTGACCTGTCGGGTTACACGGGTTTGAAAAAATTATCATATCCGTATTTTCCGATTTTGCAAGGCTTATAAGTTCATCAACATCAATATTAAGGTCATCGTTTTTTCTGTATGTTATTATTTCATTTTCGGAGAGATACGAATAAAAGGCATACATTGAAAAATCGGGTTCTGTTACAATAACCTTGCTGTTTTTGGTAAGCATAGCTGAAGCAATCAGATAAAGCACCTCATCAGAGCCGTTAAAGGCGGTTACGTTAAACGGAGAAATTCCGTAGTAATCCGCAAAAGGCTGAACGAGTCTGTCCGCATTCGGATTCGGATATCTGTTGAAAGCAACATTATCAATTATATTCTTTATTTCGTCTTTTATTACATCGGGAAGATTATAATACGACTCATTTGCATCAAGTCTTATTTTATAATCTCCGCTTATTGGTTCATAAGGCTCTAGTAAACAAACCTTTTTGCATAATTCATATGACATAGTTACACCTCATAATCACATATTTTCATTTAGTGGCAGCTCGTTAGAGCTACTCACGATATAAACATATCCGTTGCCCATGTGTGGAGGAGAAGAGATTTCGCCGTCTGCGGACGGCGACCAAAGGCTCTGCCTTTGGAAACCGCAAGCCTTTTGAAAAAGGCTTGACCTAAAACTGAATTTACCCACCAAATTTTTTTTCGGCGGAGTGGCTCGTTAGAGCCGCTCTCGATACGTTCAACCCCATACCGATAGGCAAGTTCGTTATCGCGGAAACAGACTCCCCCACACAAAAGTCAAAGCGAACGCAAGTGAGCGACCCCGTGAATTGACAGCGGCGGCACGCCGCCGGGATTAGTTTGCGTAGGCATTGACAAGGGGCCGCCCTCTCGCAGGGCGTCCCCTCTTTAAAAACAGTCCACCGGACTGTTTTTAAATTCACCCCTTGCCCAGGCGTGGAGGATTGGAGATTTCGCCGTCTGCGGACGGCGACCAAAGGCTCTGCCTTTGGAAACCGCAAGCCTTTTGAAAAAGGCTTGACCTAAAACTGAATTTACCCACCAAATTTTTTTCGGCGGAGCGGCTCGTAAGAGCCACTCACGATACTTTTAACCCTGTGCCGACAGGTTAATCCGCTATCGCGGAAACAGACTGCCCCACACAAAAGTCAAAGCGAACGTTAGTGAGCGACCCGCGAATTGACTGCGGCGGCACGCCGCCCGCGAATTGACTGCGGCGGCACGCCGCCGGAGGCACGCCGCCGCCGCTTATTGAAATCTTATGGTGATTGAGTTTGCGTGAGCGGTAAGACCCTCGGTTTCAGCAAAACGCTCAATATCCTCTTTATCCGCCATTAGAGCCGACTCCGTGTAATATATAAAACTTGACTTCTTAATAAAACTGTCAACCGAAAGCGGTGAGAAAAATCTCGCAGTTCCACTCGTCGGAAGTACGTGATTAGGCCCTGCAAAATAATCTCCGAGAGGTTCGGGCGAGTAATTTCCGAGAAATACCGAACCCGCATTGTCAAGCCTGCCTATATACTCCATGGGATTTTCACAACATACCTCAAGGTGTTCGGGCGCAAGACTGTTAGCCGTTTCTACCGCCCTGTCCATACTGTCACATACAATTATAGCACCATAATTTGTCAGCGACTCTTCAATAATTTCTTTTCTCGAAAGTGTTTGTATTTGACGCTCTATCTCAACCACGGTTTCGTCCGCAATCCTCTGCGATGTCGTAACAAGAATAGCAGATGCAAGCCTGTCATGTTCTGCCTGCGACATAAGATCCGCCGCAAGAAACTTCGGATTTGCACTCTCATCTGCAAGAACAAGAATTTCACTCGGCCCTGCTATCATATCAATATCAACCGTACCATATACAAGCCTTTTTGCCGTTGCTACAAAAATATTTCCCGGCCCTACTATCTTATCAACCTTCGGCACACTTTCCGTACCGTATGCAAGAGCCGCAACAGCCTGCGCCCCACCCATTAGGAACACTCTGTCAACACCTGCAACATATGCGGCAGCCATAATATTAGGATTTGGTTTTCCGTCTTTCATGGGCGGCGTTACCATAACCAACTCCCCAACACCCGCAATCTTTGCAGGTATCGCATTCATAAGTACAGATGACGGATATGCCGCTGTACCTCCGGGAACATAAAGTCCTACTCTCGCAAGACCTCTTACCCTCTGTCCCATTACCACGCCGTTACTCTTGGTAGTGAGCCAACTCTGTTGAAGCTGGCGTGCATGGAAATCTCTTATATTTGCGGCGGCTCTTTCAAGAATACCAATAAACTCGGCATCACACTCGGAAACGGATTTTTCAATTTCCTCCCTGCTCACCTCAAAACATTCGGGAGCTTTTCCGTCAAACTTTACGGTATATTCACGCACTGCCTTGTCGCCGTTTTTGCGTACATTATCTATTATATCCGAAACAACCGCAGTAACGTCTTTGTCGGTTTCCGTACTCCTTTCACGAACCTTTTTGAAATATTCATATTCCTCTTTACCGTCAGCTTTTACTTTTTTAATCATATTTATTTGCCCCTCTCTGCTTCCATTTTCTTTGTAAGCTCTTCAATTTCCGCCTTGCGCAGTTTAAGACTGGCAGTATTTGCTATAAGCCTTGCCGAAATCGGCGCAACATTGTCCTCAATTATCTCAAGACCGTTTTCCCTAAGCGTTGAGCCTGTTTCTACTATATCAACTATTGCATCCGCAAGTCCGAGAAGCGGCGCAAGTTCAACAGAACCTTCTATCTTTATTATTCGTATATCCATGCCCTTGCCTTCAAAAAATCCTCTCGTAACATTCGGATATTTTGTTGCTATCGTCTTAGCCTCATACCCGGAAAAGAAATCCGTTCCCGCTTTGCCTGCAAGTGCAAAACGACATTTCCCGAAACCGAGGTCAAGTATTTCATAAAAACTTCTGCCGTTTTCCATTATAGTATCCTTGCCTACAACCCCAAGATCACATACTCCGTTTTCAACGTATGTGATAACATCGGCGGCTTTTGCAAGAACAACCTCTATATTTGCTCCACCTATGGGAAGTATAAGCCTCCTGCCCTTTTCTCTTACAGCCGTACAATCAAAACCTGCCGCTTCGAGAAGTCCTACGGTATCCTTTTCCAATCTGCCCTTTGTCAGTGCAATTCTTAACGGTTTCATATATTCATGCTCCTGTATCTACTGTTTTTATTTCATCGCCCACTATTGCCAGCTTCTTTATTCCTTTATACCTTGCGTATTCGAGTGCCTGTTCCTCGGTTTCAAAGACACTGTTCTCTCCGAGAATATTTGCCTCCGAAAGAGCCATTGTATATTTTATTGCCTCGATCTCATGACCCTTTACACTATGTACAAGAACTGCAGGAACTTGTTTTTGAGGTATATTTCCCCTCTCAAGCATTACCCCCGCCAATGCATCAACATTGATTCCGAAACCGACGGCAGGTGCAGGAAGTCCGAACCTGTCAAGCAGTTTGTCATATCTTCCGCCTATGAGTACAGGCTCACCGGAACCCATAACATAACCGCTGAATACTATGTCGCTGTAATAATCGTTCCTTTGAACAAGTCCGAGATCTATAATCAGCCTCTCCCCAAGACCGAGCTTTGAAAGGTCATTATATATCTCACGCACATATTCAAGTGTTTTCAGAGCAGTTTCATCATTACAGAGCTTGTATGCCTCATCAAGTACCTCTACTCCTCCGAAAAGCCCCGGCAGCTTGCGTATTATATCTGCTGCCTGAATATCCCCGATTTTGTCAAGTACCGAATTTAAGGCAGAATAGTTTTTCGATTCGATAAGTGTCCTTATTTCTTCCCTTTTCTCGTCACTCACCGGCAGATTTTTTGCTACTGCCTTGAAGAAAGCCGCATTTCCCAGCTCTATCCTAAAATCGGGAACACATTTTGACAGTGCCTCTATTGCCGTTGTTATTGTTTCAAGATCTGCTCTCTTTCCCTTTGCACCGATAAGCTCAATTCCTGTCTGCATAACTTCGTTGCTCCTGCCCGTCAGACCGGGATTACAACGATATACCCGCTGATTATAATACAGCCTTATCGGGTGTCGTTCATTCATAAGCCTCGTTGTTACCATTCTTGCTATCGGAAGTGTGGAATCCGGTCGCATAACCATAAGCCTGCCCTTGGAATCACTCATCTTAAACATACTTTCCATCGGTATTCCCGATATTTCTTCCGAAAACAAATCATAAAATTCTATTCCCGGTGTAAGTACCTCGTGGAAGCCTCTATGTGAAAATACACTTCCGAGAATTGAAGAAACTGTCCTGTTTGCAAGACATTCCTCAAACAACAGATCCTTTGTACCTTCGGGGGTAATTCTGAAATAATCCTTCATATAAACATACCTCATAATTCTTTCTTTACGCAATTTATCACTTTATCACGGTAAAGTGATAATGCAATAGCGTAATAACGTAATAATAAGATAACATATTATAAGTATTCTTGTCAAGTACGTATTATTTTTTTGTACGATATGTAAATCTGCTCAATCTTTTCACTTATTATATTGTGATTATTGTATATCCTATCCACCTTTATACTTCATTTTACAATATTATTATTTTAATGAACAATGACCGTACGCATATTTCATATCCATGCGTACGGTCATTCACTATATTGTCTATCAAAGTAATTCTGCCGTTTTTTCCTCAAATTCTGCAACAGTCATATTTGCCCTTTTTGCTGCATCACTTACATTTATTATTCCATCTTTTACAAGTCCCACAAGCGTTTTTATTATTCCGTTTGTCTCTCCTATTTTTATACCTCTCGCTTCGCTTTGCGCTGCCATAGCAACATCATACTGTTCACGAAGTGCTTTCTCATCAAATAATTCCGATAACATACTGAATACCTCCTCTATGCATATTAAGAAAACCCGTAAGATAACCGTTTTCAAAACATATTCTTATTGTTTCCTTTATACACTCAACTTTGTTTCCGTACAGCTTTCTTTGTTCGTCATATACCCTGCTGAACCCTATATATTGACCGTAAATTGTTTCCTT